>JAFXZU010000050.1:0-128791 GCA_017541085.1 Prevotella sp. | reverse complement strand
GGTGAATGTTGGGTCCTCCTCGGCAAGCTTAGCAAGACCGTTGTCAAGCTTAGCGATGTCAGCCTGAGACTTAGGCTCAACGGCGATAGAGATAACGGTGTCAGGGAAGGTCATAGACTCCAGCACGATTGGCTTATCCTCAGCACAGAGGGTATCACCAGTGCGGATATCCTTGAAACCTACGCCAGAACCTATATCACCAGCTGCAATCTCCTCAACAGGATTCTGCTTGTTAGAGTGCATCTGGAACAGACGGCTCACGCGCTCCTTCTTACCAGAACGTGGGTTGTAAACGTATGAACCGGCAGTAATCTTACCAGAGTAAACGCGGAAGAATACGAGACGACCTACGTATGGGTCAGTAGCAATCTTGAAGGCGAGAGCTGATGTTGGCTCGTCCTCAGAAGGCTTACGATCCTCCTCTTCCTCTGTATCAGGGTTAGTACCTACGATGTTCTCTGTATCCATTGGTGAAGGAAGCAGAGCACATACATAGTCAAGCATAGTCTGCACACCCTTGTTCTTGAATGAAGAACCACAGAGCATAGGCACACACTCAAGGGCGATAGTACCCTTACGGATAGCAGCGATAATCTCCTCCTCAGTGATTGTAGAAGGATCCTCGAAGTACTTCTCCATGAGAGAGTCGTCGAAGTTAGCTGCAGACTCAAGGAGCTTGTCGCGCCACTCGTTGCACTCGTCAACGAGGTCAGCAGGAATCTCCTCAACGTCGTAGTCAGCGCCCATTGTCTCATCGTGCCACAGGATGGCCTTCATCTTGATGAGGTCAACGAGACCCTTGAAGTTCTCCTCAGCACCTATTGGCACACAGAGAGGAATTGGGTTAGCACCCAGAACGTCCTTCATCTGCTGTACTACGTCGAAGAAGTTAGCACCAGAACGGTCCATCTTGTTCACGTAGCCGATACGAGGCACGTTATACTTGTCAGCCTGGCGCCATACAGTCTCTGACTGTGGCTCCACACCACCTACTGCACAGTAAGTAGCCACGGCACCGTCGAGCACACGGAGTGAACGCTCCACCTCAGCGGTGAAGTCAACGTGTCCCGGAGTGTCGATAAGGTTGATCTTATACTGCTTGTTGTTATAGTTCCAGAAACATGTTGTAGCAGCAGATGTGATAGTGATACCACGCTCCTGCTCCTGCTCCATCCAGTCCATCGTAGCGCCACCTTCGTGCACCTCACCGATTTTGTGAGTCTTACCTGTGTAGAACAGGATACGCTCAGATGTTGTTGTCTTACCGGCATCGATGTGAGCCATGATACCGATGTTACGAGTCAAATGCAAATCGTGCTTAGCCATTTCTTTTTCCTCCTTTAATTAAATTAGAAACGGAAATGTGCGAATGCACGGTTAGCCTCAGCCATGCGGTGCATATCCTCCTTACGCTTGAAGGCGCCGCCCTGGTTGTTGTATGCGTCCATTATCTCGGCTGCGAGCTTGTCTGCCATGCCCTTACCGCCACGCTTACGTGCGAAAGCGATGAGGTTCTTCATTGAGATAGACTCACGACGGTCAGGACGTATCTCAGTAGGCACCTGGAATGTAGCACCACCGATACGACGGCTCTTAACCTCCACATGAGGAGTGATGTTGTCGAGGGCCTGCTTCCATATCTCGAGAGCTGGCTTCTCCTCGCTCTTCATCTTCTCGCCCACAGTGTTGAGGGCAGCATAGAAAATCTCGTAAGAGGTGTTCTTCTTACCATCATACATAAGATGGTTAACGAACTTAGACACCTTAGTGTCATTGTAAACTGGATCCGGAAGGATCACACGCTTCTTTGGTTTTGCTTTTCTCATTTTTAATTTAATAAATCTTGCTGGGGTTGTCTTGTCTTTTAAGTGCTTCAACGCTCCCACTGGAGCATTTACTCAACCTATCATCTTAACAATTCAGCAAAACGTTTTTTACTTTTTTGTTTCCTTGGGTGGATTTTTACTTCTTAGCAGCCTTTGGACGCTTAGCTCCATACTTAGAGCGACGCTGTGTACGGTTGGCAACACCTGCGGTATCAAGAGTACCACGAACGATGTGATAACGTACACCTGGAAGGTCTTTCACACGGCCACCACGTACAAGCACGATAGAGTGCTCCTGCAAGTTGTGTCCTTCTCCTGGGATGTAGGAGTTAACTTCTTTTGAGTTCGTCAGACGAACACGGGCTACCTTACGCATAGCCGAGTTAGGCTTTTTAGGGGTAGTTGTATACACACGCACGCACACACCACGACGCTGAGGACATGAGTCCAGAGCTGGTGACTTGCTCTTGTCTACAAGTACCTTTCTGCCTTTTCTTACCAATTGTTGAATTGTAGGCATTTTGTTTGTTGTTTTTTGTTATTATTATTGTTGTTTATAATCCTTTATTTAATAATGTGTTATACGCTCCGCTTTCCACGGGCCACACACTATGGATATCGCCTTAAAAGGCAAAATCGGGTGCAAAGTTACGATTTTTTTTTCTTTTCACATAATATAAAGCACAAAATTCATCTATCAGCACTCTTAATTTAGATAAATATAACTTGTGTTAACATATTTTAGTATACCATTCTACTTACAGACAGATTAAAGAGAGGGTTATACGTGCGAAAAACTGACAAGTGCAGTTTGCAATACGTTATTAATAATTATAATGTAAACTATTTTTCAACTTAATAGTTTATCTTTATTAAATAAAAGATGTACCTTTGCAATCTCAAAATAATCGTAACAGAAAGAAGTAAAAAAGATTGTAAGAAACAACCAACAACAATGTTTAAGAATTTTAACGGTATCCAACTTGTTGACGCCTACCACAAGATGCGTCAAGAGAAAAAGTCGCAACCAGCGCGTGTTGCAAAGAAATTAGCAGAGGCCATGGTGGTGGCCATCGTCACGCTAATATTATGGAACCTGCCTACCACGGCATTTGGCATAGAGGGCCTCACAGTGGTACAGCAGCGCATCATAGCCATCTTCGCTTTCGCCACACTGATGTGGGTGATGGAGGTAGTGCCATCATGGGCAACCTCAGTGGCCATCATCGTCTCCATGCTCCTGTTCTGCAGTGACTCGGGCATCAAGTGGATGTGTAACGAGGAAGAGGTAGGCACATTGTTGTCATACAAAGGAATCATGGCATGTTTTGCCGACCCAGTCATAATGCTTTTCATCGGCGGTTTCATTCTCGCCATCGCTGCCACCAAGACAGGTCTTGACGCGCAGCTGGCAAAGAGCCTGCTCAAACCTTTCGGTCAGAAGAGTGAGAACGTGCTGCTAGGCTTCCTTGTCATCACAGGTCTTTTCTCTATGTTTGTCAGCAACACCGCCACCGCGGCCATGATGCTCACATTCCTCACCCCTGTGTTCAAGCAGCTTCCTGCCAACGGCAAGGGACGCATAGCCTTGGCACTGTCTATCCCTATCGCTGCCAACATCGGTGGTATGGGCACTCCTATCGGCACACCTCCTAACACCATAGCACTGAAGTACCTGAACGACCCTGAGGGAATGAACCTCGGTATCGGCTTCGGTCAGTGGATGCTCTACATGGTACCACTGGTATTGGTGCTGCTCTTCATCAGCTGGCTGCTTTTGCGAAAACTCTTCCCATTCTCACAGAAGACGATAGAGCTCCACATTGAGGGTGGCATGAAGCATGGCATACAGTCAAAGATTGTCATCTGCACCTTCTTCGTCACAGTGTTGCTGTGGCTCCTCGATACCGTCACCGGCATCAACTCATACACCGTGGCACTCATACCGTTCGTGATATTCGCCCTCACAGGCATCATTACCCGTAAAGACCTCGAGGAAATCAACTGGTCTGTCATCTGGATGGTAGCCGGCGGTTTCGCCCTTGGCTTCGGTCTTAACAAGTCAGAACTGGCAGAGCGCGCCGTGGAGAGCATCCCGTTCGGCGACTTCTCTCCGCTGTTCATCCTCGTGCTCTCAGGACTCATCTGCTACGCACTGAGCAACTTCATATCTAACTCAGCCACAGCGGCTCTCCTTATGCCAATCCTCGTAGTGGTTTGCGTGGCAATGGGCGACAAGCTCGACGCCATCGGCGGCACATCAACAGTGCTCATCGGTGTGGCCATCGCAGCCTCAAGTGCTATGGTGCTGCCTATCTCTACACCGCCTAACGCACTGGCTTACGCCACAAACCTGGTACAGCAGAAGGACATGGCACGCATAGGCCTTATCATGGGCTTCACATCTATCGTGCTCGGATACGCACTTCTCTACATCATAGGTACATTACACCTTATATAAAATATAGGTCAACATACAATATCAAAATAAGAGTGTCATGAATTGATTTCATGACACTCTTATTTTTTTCTCTCGAAATATAACAACCTATCTTTTGTGTTTCTTAAGATTCAAATAAGAGAACGCTATAAATATTAAGACAAAAGAGATTTCCTTCTCACTCACTACCTGAACAGCTGCGGTAGGAAGTCGAGCAGATACCTGCGCCAGTTGTCCCAGGTGTGTCCGCCGTCGCTCTCGTTGTACTTGTATGGATAACCCGCAGCGTCGAGCTTCTCACGGTGCATGTCCACAAGCTTCTTCACATAGTCCTCCTTGCCTACGGCAATGTAATACAGGCGCGGAGCCTCAGCAAACTGTGCCGCCAGCTTCTGGTCAATGCTGTCATAGGTTACTATGTCGTCATACTTCTCAAACTTCTTGTCGAGCTTATTCTCCCACTTGTCGCCCACCACGGGAATCTGTCCGGCAAGGCTCTTTATGCCCTTCGTAATGCTCTTGATGCCTGAAATCTTCTTACCGTTGAGCGAGTTCGTTGTCTGCGGTGAGAACAGTCCCACATAGTCAAACGCCTGCGGATTGTTGGCAGTGATAAACAGCGTATGCAGTCCGCCCAGCGACAGTCCCGCTATAGCCCTGTGCTGCTTGTCGTTGATGGTGCGGTAGTGCTGCTCCACGTATGTCATCACCTCCACAGGGAATGCCGCCTCTATCCTGCCGGTCATTGACGACAGGTTGCTCGCCTTCGGTTCGGCATTCATATAAGGACTCTCGCCCGGTGCAGCGTCAAGGTCGGCGTTGCCGTTAGGCATCACCACTATCATCGGCTCACACTTGCCCTCTGCCGTCATCTTGTCCATTATCTGCGCCAGCCTGCCCATGTTGAGCCATGCCGTCTCGTCGCCGCCTGAGCCATGGAGCAGGTAAAGCACGGGGTAACGCTTCTCCGTCTGGCTGTCATACTCTGCCGGCAGGTACACCGACATACGTCGCTGCATCATGCCATTGAGGTTTGACGGATACCACGGCTGCTCCACCCTGCCGTGGGGCACGGGCTGGTCCATGTAGTAGTCTGCCGGCCATCCGGGCACAAAGAAATAGTTATAGTGACGGTCTATGTCGCGCACGGTAGGCACACCTGCCGGCTCCGTCTGCATCACGTCATCGTCAATCACGAAGTTATAGGTGTACATCTCAGGCGGCAATACCGCGCTGACGTAGGTCCAACTGCCGTCAGTCTGTCTTATCATCTTCTGCTTGCGCAGCACTCCCGAGCCCTGCAGCACCACCTCCTTAGCCATAGGGGCGAAGATAGAGAACCTCATCGTGCCGTTAGGCAATGGCTCTGCGGCGCTTGCCATGCCGGCAGCAACGCTGAGTAAGAGTGAGAATAAAAACTTCTTTATCATAGTAATATATCCTTTCGTTTGCCGCAACCGTCCCTGTGCAGGCAGTCTTACGGTAAGGCAAAATTACAAATAAAAATCCTATCCGCTCTTCTTTCGCCAGAATTTTATTTATTTTTATATTAACTTAACGTGAGTTTTGCGAAGCGCAAGCATAAATGCGATGAATTCAAACACATATATAATTTATGAAAAATTCTTGCGTCCCTACGGTAGCAAGCGTCTCCTTACGTCGCCGAGCGTATGGTTAATTCCTGGACATTCATGTTAAGACTTGAAACATGAGGAATAATTATTGTTATTTGTCACAATGCTACAAAAAGAACATTTTTGGTGTCAAAGTGTCAGAAGGAAAATGTGCGCCGGAAAATGCAAAATAGAATGAAGAGTCACAACTATGTACCGACAATTCATACAGTTTACAGGAAAAACCATTGATAAGCAGCGCTGAAAAACGGCTTTTTTACCGCTTTTTACGCTCTGAAACGATAGCTTTCAGGGTGTAAAAGCATAGCTTTTAGGGTGTAAAGTGATAGCTTTCACAATGTAAAAGCATAGCTTTCATATTGCAGAAAACGGTTCATTTTTGCATCATGCTGATAGTCAGAGGGATGCAAAAATACTAAATTCTGGCGTATTTGAGAGCAGAAGGGCAGTTGCTGACTAATATCGCAAGCATTAGGGGCAAAGAAAAATCACTTTGCCGCGGAAAAGAACATTATCCTGACAAAGTGATCCACTTATTTTTAACAAAATGTGTATGAAAAAACGTGTGTTAGTCAGTCTTGGGAGTCACCAAGATGTGCAGTGGCACATCAAGATGACTCCGCTGACATAGTATCGATTAGGTTAACTTGTTCAAAACTTATAGTCTATACCTACGCCTATCACATGGTTGGTGCGGCTGTAGGTTTCCTTAGCGTTCAGATTTGGAACGCCGTATGCATTTGTGAGGTTCTTCTCATAGTCGCTATATATAGATGTGAAATAGCTTACATTGAGACGAATCTTATCGTTCACGTTCCATGCACCACCCAGACCTACAGAGTAGCTGTCGCAGGCGAATGATGTGTTCTGCTGGTACTCGTCGGTCAGACCGTAGTCAGTGCGCTGACCGCCGCAGCTGACGGTGAACTTATCGTTGATGTCATACTCCACGCCAGCGAGTATCTCGTGTGTGCCGTGGCTAAGAGTCTTCTGACGGTCACCACCCATCTTGGCGCTCTTGTCGTCATAGAAGTGGTACTCCACAGCAGCGCGCAGCTTCTTTGTAAACTCATAGCCAACAGCAAAAGTCAGCAGTGAAGGCATATCGTAGCGAGTCTTGGCGCCATCCTGGAAAGGTGCAGTATAAGCACCCAGGCGAGCTTGGAGTCCCTGCAGCATTATAGGAGTACCGACTGGGTCGGTAGCCATCATGTAAGCCACCACGTTTGCTCCCAATCCAGCGTCCAGCACGTTTGTCTCATTCTCTGTCTGTATCTTTGTGCGGAACTCATAACGTGCGCTGACAGTAAGAGGTCCTTTGTGGAAGTCAAGGCTGACGATAGGAGTAAAGCCCCATCCCTTCTGGTTTACGTCGAGTGACAATGCTGCCACCTCACCGAACATTGGGTGGTTGCCTGCAATAACGTGTCCACGATAGTAACCGTCATAATAGTTTGCACGCAGACCTACTGCAGCTGAGAGGCAATCAAGGAACTTGTAAGCGAAGTTAACCTGACCACCATATATATACTGCTTACCCTTCATATTAGAGTTAAGAGCATATTGCTCTGGGGTGATACCCTGTGCACCGAGCATGTTTACCATCATGTTGTTATACATTGGCACACCGTCTTTATACTCAACAAAGCCACCGCTACCAACGATACCAATCATACCTGACACTGCCCAGTTATCCTTGTGGTAAGTAGCGAACAGAGCAGGTACTATAGGTGCAGATGCTTCGCCTTTGTATTTCTTGTTCATCTGAGGTGCATTCTCAAAGCTTGTCTCGATATCACGATTCTGCCAAGGCTTCTGGAAGTTAAGAGACAGCTCCAGTCCCTCATTTCCCCATACCAGTCCGGCAGGGTTAGAGAATGTAGCGTCAATCTCTGTTGTTGCGCCACGGGCGAACATACGGTCGAAAGCGATGTGGTAGTTAGTGTTGGTCATCAGGCCGCCAGCCTGTGCAGCTACTGATGAGAGGCAGCAGAACGCCGCCATAATAAGATGTTTCTTGTTCATATACTTTTTTACCTTAAACTACTGAGTGCGAACTCTGGCTCGCACGAAATTCAAAGTGCCTGTCGGCTTTGCCGGGGCACGGTGCGAAGCATTGATTGAGTGCAAAGGTAAACAAAATATATTTACGAAAACGAATTTGTGGTATAAAAAGGCGTAACAAGGGACAATTTCGCCTAAAATGTACTATAACGAAAACAATAATATACTATCAGGACGTCATCCTATCAGTCTGTCACGATACTGCTGCGGGGTGTAGCCGATGTGCCTCTTGAACAGACGCACGAAATAGGACGAGTCTGTAAATCCCGCGCTCTGTGACACCTCGCTGACAGTCATTTCCGTGCCCAGCAGCAGTGTCTGCGCATGCTGTATTCTCTTTTTTATGATATACTGCAGCGGAGTAACCCCCAGTTCCTTGCGGAACGCCTTTACCAGATGTGACTCCGTAAGGCATGATATGTCAGCCAAGGTTGCCACCGTGATGTTTTCGCTGACGTGCTCTGATATATATCCTATGAGCTTCAGTATCCTGTCATCCTTTATTATAAGGCGTGGCTCAGCGTGCTTGATAAAGTAAGAGAGAAGAATCTCCACCATGCCGTGCAACTGAAACTGCTCATAGTCCTTCATGTGCATATATGCCCTTGCATAGTCGCGGTAGGAAGGGTGGCGCTCAAAGTCCTCTGCCGTCATTGAAGGCAGGTTGAGCTGCGGATAGAGCGTGCAGTAGTTCTCAAAGAGCAGTGTGGTGGCATGGTTTCCCCTTACTGTGGTGGGCACGTCATATTTCTCAAATATGCCTGTGTTCTCACCCTGATGGAAGAATATGAAGAGATAATAGAACTCAAACCCCGGTTCGCAGTCATACGCATGGGGCATATAGCTTGGTAGCAGGTACATATTGCCCTCCTCCACCTTCATGTCACCGTTGGGCAGGTGCAAGGTGGCCTTTCCCTTCTTTATGTAGTATATACGCATGAAGGGAGACGAGATGTCGCGGTTGCCCCATTGGTGTATGGTTCGTGCGAATCCTAAGTTGAGAACTATGAAATCACTATTCCTCACTGACTCATGAAGTCTTTTATTCTTTCCATCATCTGCTGTGCAGCCTCATACCCCTGGTGGTGCACACGGCGCATCTTCTTCTCGTTAAGTTCTGTGCGGCCTATCTTTAGCGGCTTATCAGGGTATATCAGCAGGGCATTGCCTGCCTTCTCCTGACTGGCTATGTACTCCAGTTCCTCGTTATACATCTCATGGCGGCGGGCCATCACCTCTGCCACCTTGGGGTATTTCTTGGTAAACTGCTTGATAATCCACACCAGCTTGGTCTTCTTCTTGAAATAGTCACGCGGCTGCGTCAGCACCACCACGTTACGTCCGTAGCCCATCCGCTGGAATGCCTTCAACGGTATGGCGTCAACCATGCCGCCGTCAAGCAGCACCCTACCGTCGACCTCCACGGGGCGCGACACTGCGGGCATGGAACCGGAGGCGCGCATCCACTCAAGTTCGTGATGCGTGAACTCCTTCATCTGGTGATACACCGGCTCACCTGTAAGTATATCGGTGGCGACGAGCCAGAAGTCCATAGGGTTCTGGCGGAACGTCTCGCCGTCAAAGGGGTCTATCTCAAACGGCACCACATGATAGGAGAACTCCGCCCCCACGATGTCGCCGGTCTTTATCAAGCTGCGCAGCCCCATGTATCTCGGGTCCTTGCGCAGCTTCACGTTATACCTGAGGGCACGGCCTTTCTGCCTTGACTTCAGGTTGCAGCCAAACAATGCACCCGCCGACACACCTATCATGCCGTCGAAGTTTATATCCTCGTCAATCATGGCGTCGATTACTCCACCGGTGAACATACCGCGCAATCCGCCGCCCTCAAGTACCAAGCCTGTCTTTTGCAAATTATTTATACTTATTAAGTGTTAATATAATGCAAATGTAGTAATAAAATTCCAAACCACAAATAAAATTTGCCTATATTAAGAAAAATTATTACCTTTGCCGTTTGGATGTATATAACTAATAAACAAAACCATATATGAAAGAAAAAATCCCTTACAAGATATATCTCACGGAGGATGAGATACCCACACAGTGGTACAACGTAAGAGCCGACATGAAGAATAAGCCAGCACCGCTTATCAACCCTGCCACACTGAAACCGCTGACAGCGGAGGACCTGGCGCCTATCTTCTGTGATGAGCTGAACAAGCAGGAACTGGACAATGACACCGCTTACTTTGACATCCCTGAGGACATACAGCGTTTCTACCGCATGTACCGTCCGTCACCGCTGGTGCGCGCCTACTTCCTGGAGCAGGCTCTGGGTACTCCGGCTAAGATATATTACAAGTTTGAGGGTAACAACACTTCAGGCTCACACAAGCTCAACTCTTCTATAGCACAGGCTTACTATGCCAAGCAGCAGGGGCTGAAGGGCGTGACCACCGAGACCGGCGCCGGACAGTGGGGCACGGCTCTCTCTATGGCTTGCTCTTACTTCGGACTGGACTGCCAGGTATATATGGTGAAGTGCTCATACGAGCAGAAGCCTTTCCGTCGTGAGGTAATGCGCACATACGGCGCAAGCGTCACTCCATCACCATCAATGACCACTGAGGTGGGCCGCAAGATTCTCTCTGAGCACCCTGACACTACGGGTTCTCTGGGATGCGCCATCTCTGAGGCTGTGGAGGCTGCCACTAAGCAGGAGGGCTACCGCTATGTACTGGGCTCTGTGCTCAACCAGGTGCTGCTGCACCAGACCATCATCGGACTGGAGGCACAGAAGGCGCTGAAGAAGTATGACATCAAGCCTGACATCATCATTGGCTGCGCTGGCGGCGGTTCTAACCTCGGCGGACTGATAAGCCCGTTTGTGGGCGAGATGCTCCGTGGCGAGAACGATTATAGGATTATTGCCGTAGAGCCTGCATCATGCCCAAGCTTCACACGAGGCAAGTTCGCATACGACTTCTGCGACACCGGTATGATATGCCCATTGGCTAAGATGTACACACTGGGAAGCCAGTTCCTGCCAAGTGCTAACCACGCCGGCGGCCTGCGTTTCCATGGCATGAGCCCTATATTGTCACAGCTCTATCACGACGGTCTGTTTGAGGCACGCTCAGTAGAGCAGACAGAGGTGTTTGCTGCTGCAGAGCAGTTTGCACGCGTGGAGGGTACACTGCCGGCTCCTGAGTCAAGCCACGCTATACGCGTTGCCATTGACGAGGCACTGAAGTGCAAGGAGACTGGCGAGGAGAAGACAATACTCTTCGGACTCACCGGAACAGGATACTTTGACCTGTATGCCTACGAGCAGTTTAACAACAAGACAATGACTGACGTCATACCAAGTGACGAGACCATAGCTATGGCTCTCGCAAAACTGCCTAAGGTTGACCTCTAATAATAAGGGCAAGACCTATCCTTATATATAGTAAATCATATTTTTCATCAAAATAATGAACTTTTTAGACAGAAACGAGTTTAATTTCCAGCCATCACAGAAGGTAATCGAGGCGGTAAAGAATTTCGATCCTCAGACACTCTGCTTCTACACTCGTATATATGATGAGGGCAAGAAGAGCGTAATATCAGTAAAGTTGAGCGAGATATACGGTATTCCTGAGGAGCAGGTGCTGCTGACATACGGCGGCGAGGACTTGCTGAAGAATGCCATACACTACTTCCTGATGAAGGGAGACAACACGAAAATTCTCATTCCTGAGTTCTCTTGGTGGTACTATAACCGCGTGGCATCAGAGTGTGACGGAACATTTGAGATGTACCCTCTGCATGAGAAGGATGATACTTTCGCCTATGATATCGACGAGGTAATAGAATACACCAACCGCGTGCATCCACGTATGTTGCTGCTGGCTTCACCTAACAATCCTACCGGCAACGGACTGACTCCTGAGGAGACCGGACGCATAATGGAGAACATTCCGTCTGACACTATGGTGCTCATTGACGAGGCATACGCTTCGTTCATATCTGATGATACAGACTATATCGCTCCGCTGGTAAACAAGTACAGCAACCTGATTATATCACGCACACTCTCTAAGTTCTACGGACTGCCAGGCTTGCGCTGCGGATTCGGATTTATAGGCAAGGGCCATGACCAGTTCCTCAGCTACACCAACAAGTACCTGGGTTACAACCGTTTCTCTGAGGCTGTGGCACTGGCTGCACTTGACAGCCACGACCACTACCGCAAGGTAGCTGACGAGATGGAGTGGGACCGCCAGTTGTTCAAGAAGGAGCTGGACTCTCGTCCTGGTTTCAAGGTATATAAGAGCGTGGCTAACTTCATTCTCATAAAGTATCCTACAGAGATTAAGGAGCGTCTGCAGAAGGCACTCGGCGAACAGGACTACAAGATTAAGTTCATGAACGACAAGGGACTGGAGGACTGCCTGCGCATAACCCTCGGACGCAAGGAACAGATACAAACCGTGGTTGACACCATTAAGAGCTTATTGTAAATGAAGGCGGTAATACTTGCGGCGGGCATGGCTTCACGTCTGCGTCCGCTTACAGAACATACTCCCAAGTGCCTGCTCAGCATAGGCGAGCGACCACTGTTGCAGCGCTCCATGGATGCACTGATACAGGGCGGCATAAAGGATTTCGTCATCGTGACGGGATACCTGCACGAGATGATTGAGCAGTTTGTGGCTAAGACCTACGGCGACAGCATCAACGTGGAGTTTATACACAACGAGCTTTATGACTCTACCAACAATATCTACTCGCTGTGGTTGGCTCGTCCTGCCGTTGACGGTAAGGACTTCCTGCTGCTTGACAGCGACCTGCTCTACGACCCTGCCATCATAAGGCAGGTTATGGAGTGCAGCGCTGCCAACGTTCTGACACTCATACGCCATGAACTGGGCGAGGAGGAGATGAAGGTGGTATGTGACGCTCAGGGCACGATAAAAGAGATAAGCAAGACCTGCTCACCATCGGCTGCTGCCGGCGAGAGCCTCGGCATAGAGAAAATCGGGGCATCATACTCTACCGCACTGTATAAGGAACTGGAGCAGATGATGAACAATGAGCACCTTGAAAACAAGTTCTACGAGCTTGCGTTTGAGAGACTCATCCCACAGGGACACTCTTACAAGGTGGTAGATGTAACAGAGTTCTTCTCTTGCGAACTTGATACCGTGGAGGACTTTGAGAATGCCAAGGAGAAGATACCTGCAGATTTGTATTAAGCCTCGAGGTCTCTATTTGATACAATAAAATAAGGAGTTAAGACATCACTTAGTCTTAACTCCTTATTCTTTTACTTTACTTTTATACTTTATTCTTTCAGTACACCTTTTATTCTTTACTCTTTACTCTTTACTCTTTATTCTTTATTCTTTATTTGCTACTTCCTCCTTCTTTCCGAAGTTCGGGTCTATCTTCAGCATGGCTGTTACCACAAACGTTATGATACATGTACACATCACGATGATAAAGAACGTCTGATAACCTACGGCATCCTTTATCAAACCTGACACCATGCCTGGCAACATCAGTCCGAGATAGCTGATACCGGTGCAGATAGAATAGTGTGAGGTCTTATATTCTCCCTGACTGTAATATAACATATATAAGGTAAGCACCGTGAAGCCCAGTCCGTAGCCAAACTGCTCAACGAAGAGGCATGAGCTGATGAGCGTCAGTCCCCAGCCTGTGGCTGCTGACGGCATGGCGTATGCAAGATAGATATACACTGCATCGGGCAGGGTTATGGCACATACCAACGGCCACAACCATTTCTTCATGCCGTCGCGGCTTACAAGGATGCCGCCAAGGATGCCGCCGAGCGTCAGGCCTATCAGTCCGACTGTGCCGTAAGCCAGTCCGTATTCCGTAGGAGCCATGCCCAGTCCACCGTCTGAGTTAGGACGCATAAGGAATGTCTTTGTCATCGTATTGAGCAATGCCTCAGGGAAACGATACAGAAGAAGGAATGCGATAACTACCAGGGTAGCCTTCAATGGGAATTTGGTAAAGAACGTCATCAACGTGCCTTTCAATCCCTTCCATACCTCTGCGGCACTGTCGCCGCTGCCCTTGTCTGCACTCGGCCGTGGCAGTAGCCAGCAATGCCATAGCCACATGGCAATGAACAGTCCTGCCAAACCATAGAACACAAGGCTCCAGGTAAAGGCTATCCTGTTGCGGAAGAATACCTGCAAGGCTCCGGGTATAGCCACAAGCACGCTGTTGCCGAATATCACTGCACAACGATAGAACGTGTTTCTGATGCCGACGAAATAGGTCTGCGTATGCTCATCAAGGTCGAGCATATAGAAGCCGTCAGCCGATATATCGTGAGTGGCACTCGCAAACGCCATGATAAAGAAACAGCACATAGTGCCCTGGAACCATGCCGGGGTGTTGAGTGTGAACGCTACGCCTGCCAAGGCAGCACCGATGAGAATTTGCATGGCAAGTATCCACCAGCGCTTAGTGCGCAGCAGGTCAATGAACGGACTCCACAACGGCTTTATTATCCACGGAAGGTTCAGCCAACCGGTATATAATGCCAACTCAGTGTCGGTCAGTCCCATCTGCATATACATCACTGCTGCCACTGCTGTGACAAGCACATTGGGCAGTCCTTCCGCAAAATAAAGCGTAGGCACCCATGACCATGGATTTCTCATATCAATTCTTTATATGTTATTATATTAGATTATTTGAAGGATTAACACCTTTATTATATATTGTCACAAAGTTAATATTTTTTTTCCAAACAGCAAAACCACAAGACCGTAAAATAAAAGATATCTGTCACTAACTTGGATATTATTTTCCATATTATTACATCTTTTACAATAAAAATAAGTAACTTTGTAAAGAATGATTGGATAAATTATATGGTCATACGTTTCATATTCCTATTGCTCACTGTCATGACAGTGGCGACTAACCTATCGGCAACCATCCCTCTCGACTGGGGCGACCAAGGTAACGGCACCTATCGTAACCCCGTGATTAACGCTGACTATTCTGACCCCGACGTGATACGCGTGGGGGAGAAATACTATATGGTGGCGAGCGACTTCCATTTCATGGGCATGCAGATACTGGAGAGCAGTGACATGGTGAACTGGCGCATTGTGACGCAGGTGTATAACCGCTTTGATATGCCTAAATGGGATACCAACGAGCGCTATGCCGGCGGTTCGTGGGCTCCGGCGCTGCGCTATCACGACGGCAAATACTGGATATTCTTCTGCACACCCCACGAGGGACTCTTCATGACGCAGGCAGAGAGGCCTGAAGGACCGTGGAGCCCGCTGCACTGCCTGAAGGCTGTGGAGAAGTGGGAAGACCCATGTCCCTTCTGGGACAGCGACGGCAGGGCTTACCTCGGACGCAGCCAGCATGGTGCCGGACCGATAATACTGCACCGCATGAGCAGTGACGGTCGCACACTGCTCGACGATGGTGTTACGATATACACCGGACCGGTGGCTGAGGGCACCAAGTTCCTGAAGCGTGGCGAGTGGTACTATCTCTCCATTCCCGAGGGAGGAGTGGGCGAAGGGTGGCAGACGGTGTTGCGCTCAAGGAACATATACGGTCCATACGAAAGGAAGGTGGTATTGGAGCAAGGCACTACCACCATCAACGGTCCGCACCAAGGCGCTCTTGTTGACACACCGCAGGGCACATGGTGGTTCTATCACTTTCAGGAGACCGAGGCACTGGGACGCGTGGTGCACCTGCAACCGGTGGAGTGGAAAGACGGATGGCCCATGATAGGCACCGACATTGACGGCAACGGCATTGGCGAACCCGTCATGCAGTGGAAGACCCCCCTTTCGCAGTCAGAGCCATCATTGCCCCAGACAAGCGATGACTTCAACGGTGGGCAACTCTCTCCGCAGTGGCAATGGAACCATAACCCTGCCGACGAGGCATGGTCGCTGACCGAGAACTCCGGTGCGCTGACGCTCCACGCCTTGCAGTCAGACAGTTTCATAAAGGCACGAAACACGCTGACGCAGAAGTGCATGGGCTACGATAGTGAGGCAACAGTAGAGATAGACTTCGCCCACCTTGCCGATGGCGGCAGGGCTGGCATAGCCTGCATGGGCAAGACCAACGAACTCTTAGGTGTAAGGAAGGACGGCAACGCACTGCAGTTATACCGCACCCTTTCTACCTTCAAGCAGAAGGACGGTACACCACCCACCGAGCGCGACACCATGATATGCTCTCTCAGCGGCACGACAAAGCTATGGCTGCGCATACACTTCGACGTCACAGCCAGGCAGTTTACCTTCTCATACAGCACCGACGGCACCGTCTTCACCCCAGCCGCCGCCCCCTTCTACACCATCCGCGGCAACTGGAAAGGCATTCGTCTCGCACTATATCACTACAACACCCATTCAGCAGAGGGGTATGTCAGCATTGGAAATGTAAAATACAACATAAACAAATAAGGAAAAACGGAACTACTACTACAAATCACACCTTTATTCTATAATAATATGAAACATCTATCAAAAAAGATTTCGCTTACCTTTATTCTGCTACTGACCTCGTTATTATGTGGTGCACAAAGCATCGAGCAATATGACCTGCCATCTCCCGTGGCAGACATAACGCCTAATGCTGACAGCACATATTTAGGTATTGTCTTTGGAGAATTCCGTAAGAGTGGAAGGCTGAAAGACAACACGCAGTGCGGAATCTTTAACCCGAAAATACATCAGATGACCTATATGTCAGATATACATGGTTGGGGTAAAAACGCATTTTATTTTCTAAAAGAAGGCGCACTAATTGTCACCACAAAAGAGGATAAGCTTGTGACAATAAAGTTTGTTGATGCTCAACAAAATGGCGTGATTTGGAGCAGTGACAACATACTTAGAGCTTATCACATATCAAAACCATTCGACTTGATATATACAAAATATCAAGACACCTTTGACCATAATTTCTATATACAACTAAAAAAAGCAAGTGATGGCGAGGTAATATGGAGAGAGAAATCCTCACACAGCAAGATATTCACAAAAGATTATATCATAGATATGGAAGAGTCAAATGACTCGTCTGAAGTATTTATTCTTTCACATAAGCTATTCAAATTCAACATATATGAAGGAGTGAAGAAAGAATATAAATATAAAGAAGCATTAGAAAACGAGTTGTTTCGTTCTGACAATAGATTATTCCTTACAGAGAAGAAGCAACTCACATGCCTTGATATGAACCTTGACACCCTGTGGACAAGGCAAGTTACACCATTCTCTTATCATCGTTTACTCGAGAAAGGAGACACTTTGTATCTGATAAACAGGGGACTTATTTATCAGCCTGGACTATTCAATGGGATTACTGGCAAGTATGTTCCGCAATATAAAAAGAGTCCGTATATATTGTCATTCAACAAGCAGACTGGAGAACAGATAGACTTTATTGAACTGGACAGGAAGAAGTACCCTGATGATATACATTATATTTATGTTGACATGCATTTTTACTATCTGGACACAGACTCCCAGAGTTTCCAGAAAGTATCAACAGGCAAAGACCAGATAATGATAGCCCTGCATAATGGAGACGTATGCATAACCGACAAAAAGCAGGAGACAATAGACAAGTACGAAGACAAGAGATGCTACTATGAGATGTTCAAAATAGACGACACTATATGCGTCGGCAGGAAGTGTGAAGATGACACAGACTTTTTCCTCATAAACGGCAAAGGTGACGTTACGCATCACTTCCCCAAGGGAACAAAGGAAGTATGCCATATAGGCAAAGAGATATTCTATTGTATAGACGGCAAGCTCTATGGCATGAAGCTATGATGATAACATCCTTGTCAAATAAGGATTTTTCAATCCTTTAGTTTTTCTATTATTATTTTGAGGTTTCATAAAAAAGTTTGTAAATTTGCATACAGAAACAAAACCAAAAAGACATGAGCAAGTACGAGATACCATATCTGACGGCATGCATACAGGCCTTCGGCAGGCGGTTTGCCATGACGCGACAGGCAGCCTTCCAATATCTGCACAAGTATAAAGGCATCTCTTTCCTCATAGAATTCTATGATGTGGAGCATCTGCAGTCTATGGATGACACTATAGACGACCTGCTTGTTGTCTGCAAAAAGAATGGAGGAACATTGGCATGAAACTTTATCATGGTACTAATATGGACATTCAGGTGATAGACCTTGCCAAAGGTTTACAGCACAAGGATTTTGGTAAAGGTTTCTATCTTACACCTGACAAGGCAACGGCCACACGTATGGCTAAGAAGAAAGCGCGTCTTTTCGGAGGTATGCCAACGATAATAACTTACGAGATGGACGAGTCTGTGTTGCAGTCAGATTTGAATATAAAGATCTTTCCAGAAAAAGCCTGTGCAGAATGGTTCTTGTTTATTGATGCAAACCGAGACAGAAAAAACAATTCGCCTATACACAACTATGACATAGTGGTAGGGCCTATAGCCGATGACGGTGTGGTACTTCAATTAGGCAACTACCATGAAGGAATATATACACCAGAACAAGCTGCTCAGTTACTTCAAGACAGGTATCTTGACCAACAATATTACTTTGGAACAGAACAGGCACTACATTATTTACACAAGATTAATACAGAAACGATATGAACCAACCTACACACAGTCAGATTGCGAACTACCTGACAGACTACGCTTTGAGTGAATTGGTAAAATATGTGATGGAGGATACGGGCTGTTCCATAGAACAGGCTATGGAGAAGGTTTATACATCTTCCTTGATGCCAGCATTGCAGGATGAGGAGGGCGAACTATATGTTCAGAGTCCTGCATATCTTTACGAGCTGATGAACAACCCTCAGATAAAATACTCAGTTAATGCTCAATGATTTTGCAAATCTAACAGAAAATTGCTTTGATAAAAAGTCAATCCCCTTGCAAAGAGTTGATATTCAACCTTGCAAGGGGATTGTTGATTATATGGTAATAGAGGATAGAAGATCGTTACGTTTTGGATTTATGCAGTTTGCTGCTATCGTGGTAATTTGTTGATTTGACGTTATTTAATTAATTTGCCAATAGACTTTCCTAAATTTTCAAAGGCATCGCCTAGCAGATTGAAGAAACTGCCAAACATACCAGCACTCCCGTTGGCCTTTTCTATTTCCGCTATGATTTCACCCGTTTGTGTGTCCTTTAAAACCATGTTTCCCTTGCAATCTTCATCGTCGTCAATGTTATCAATATTATAAACCAAAGTATATTTGACCTCAGGGAACTGACCAACTATCAATGTGTGGACTTTTTTGCTCAACCCTTCACCGAAACGGAGGGTTATCTCAGACACTCCTTTTTCCCAATTTTCGCCTTCCTCCTGGATTTTGTAAACGGCAGGTTTCTTATCGATGATGCAATTATTAAAATTACAAACAAAATTCAATTGCTTTTCGTTTTTCAAAACACTAAGTGAACCCTTTGTAATCTTTTGGGCAATACATGGAATGAGATTAATGATCAGCATTACCACTACTACTGAAATTTTTTTCATAATTATATGCATTTTGTGTAAATCTTTATTTTAATGGTTAAACATATCAGGCATTTTAATCGACAAGATGTATTTTGATTACCTGTAAAATGACTCTATTTTCGTATTATCTTTGATTTAAAGATCATCTATTTCGCTTTTCTCATTTTTGGAAAAATTATCAATATCCGTATAGTCAATGACAACCTTATAATTCCACGGATAAGTTTGAAGATCTTTAATAGAAACGATAATACCACCTAATAATTTTGAACCTTCTTGTATAGGAGGCTGGAACACCATAAATGAATATTCGAACTCTTTTTGTTCGTCTAACATATCAGAAGTAAGTGAGACTTCTCCATATTTTTTATACAACAGATCTTTGTATCTATTAAACAAATTATTTGCTTCTTCTTTATCCCCATCACAATCAATCGCTACTCTTGCTTGATATACTATCTGCGTTTTGGGATTGTAATACACAAAGATGTCTGCTTTGTCACCAGCAAAAACACCATTGAATCCTCGTATTCCTACAGGGTATCTTGAATTGTTTTTCATTATACGACAGCCCTTTTTGAGTAGTTTTGACTGAAAATTTGCTATAGTACTGTTAAGAGGAATTCCCATAAATTCAAGATGCTGAGCATTTGCTGAGGATGCTGTAAGGAATCCCATGAATAATATCAAAATTTTAAGTAAGGTCTTCATAATTGCTTAGTTTTAAATAGTTTAATAGTTAAAGATCGTCTATTTCACTTTTCTCATTTTTGGACAAATTATCAATATCCGAGTACTCAATGAGAAATATCGGATAAGTATCTTGATTTATAATACAAATGTGAATAGTACCTAAAAATTTTGAGCCTTTTTGTAGAGGAGGTTGCTGGTACACAAAAAGAGTATATTTAAAATTTTCTACTTCGTTTAGTTCAGAATCAAGGGTAACTTGTTCAACTAAAACTTCTTCATATTTTTTATACAACATATCCTTGTATTTATTAAACATATTCTTTGCTTCTTCTTTATCCCCATCGCAATCAATCCCTACTCTTGCTTGATATACTATCCGTGTTTTGGGATTGTAATACACAAAGATGTCTGCTTTGTCACCAGCAAAAACACCATTGAATCCTCGTATTCCCACAGGATAACTTGAATTGTCTTTCATTATACGACAGCCCTTTTTGAGTAACTTTGATTGAAAATTTGCTATAGTACCGTTAAGAGGAATTCCCATAAATTCAAGATGCTGAGCATTTGCTGAGGATGCTGTAAGGAATCCCATGAATAATATCAAAATTTTAAGTAAGGTCTTCATAGTAATCTTGTTTAGTTTTAAATCGTTTAACATAAAGAGTATTCCAAGTCAAGAGCGGATGTTCCTTCTTTTTTGCCTATAGCACCCTCGAGTCGGCGGTTAATAATAAATTTAGGGAATGAAAAAGACGTGGGTATCTGTACTCTTCTGTTTATCCCACTCTTGAGGCTCTGGAATAACCTAAATGATAAGGATAAACAACCAGTTAGCCCACGCCGAAGAGATAATTACAAATAGATACACTACACCCTTAACTTGGCATATAGGTATATATACCAACAGAGCGAATGATCTGTAATAATCACCCACGCAGACGTTTCGGTTGCGTCATCTTCTTATCATTTTTGAATAAGTTTTCCAGACTTTCAAGAGTAGAAGATAAAACGTCTCGTAACGTCTTCTTCTGATGTCATGGCGGTGTTGCCTGCGCGAGGTATGTCCGTATGAGCATCAAAACCAATATGTCTGCCTGTGCCTTGCAGCGCAGGCAAAGAAAACCCGTGCCCTTATAGTGAACTAACAGGTATTCATGGTGCAAAGATAAATATAAATTCCGAAACGACAAAACTATTCATTCATTTTTGTGGTTAAGAAGAAAATAATATGAAACGTCTATCAAAAAAGAAGTATCACATACCACTTCCTTAAGAATAAAAAAATAATAGTCAAGGAGGTGCCTTCGCTGATTTTACTCCTTAATTATGTTAAAAAAGAGGGCTAAGGAAGTGCTATCAACTCCTTTTCCAAAATATTATTGTAATTTTGCATTCAGAGTACTCAAAGATTATCTATCCCAAACAACATATTATGACTAAGATTTTATTATTTGCTATACTTCTTTTTGTGGTTGGCTTAAACTACATTTGCGTGAAACTTACGAAAAGCAATCCCGACATTATTTCAGGATTCAAGATGAGTGATGAACCAGAGCAGAGAGCCCTTGACGAAGTTTGGCTGAATAAGATGTTCAGATATTTGACTATCGCAAACATCGTGACGCTTATAGGAGGTCTTATTGGAATAATATTCAATTTGCAGATATTATACTATGTTTCTTTAGTCCTGCCCCTTATTCTTGCTTTATTATTAGGTTATATACAACGGAAAGGAGCGAAAGGGAAAAAGAAGAAAAATGTGGCAGTAATTGCTACACTCATATTCACTCTTCTTCTAATCAGTCTGCCTGTCCTTTACACTTTTAACAGTGACCTTGAGGTAACGCTTACCGATAAGGAAATGACTATTGGCGGCTTATATGGTTTAGATATCCCTCTACAGGAAATAAAAGAAAAGAGTCTTTGTCAGTCACTCCCTGCCATTAGCACCAAGACAAATGGCTTTGCATTAGCAAAAATCCGCTTAGGGCATTTCCGAACCGCAACAGGTGAAGACATAATGCTGTTCACTCATTCAGACTCTTGTTTCCTGCGGATTACCAGAACTAATGGTGTAACATACTACCTCTCTTCAAAAGACAAAAAAGCAACAGGACAACTACTCACAGAACTACAGAAGAAACAAAATAACAAAACAAAATGAAGGCGTCTGTTCTTCTCTTGCGTTACATATTGCTGTGGCTGATGTTCATGGCATTACTCCCTGCCAATGCGCAGCGGCTGGTGATGCCGGCGGCGTTGAGGGCTGGCGACACCATCGCCATAGTGTCGCCGTCGAGTACTCCCGATACGCTGACGGTGGAGAAGGGATGCCAGACTCTGCGCGAATGGGGCTATGTGCCTGTGGTGGCACCCCATGCGCTGAGCAGTTGGCATGGCTTCGCAGGTACTGCTGATGAGCGCGCCGCCGATATGCTGTGGGCACTGAGAGACTCTACCGTCAAGGCCATAATATGCAGTCGCGGTGGCGATGGTGCAGTGCAGGTATTAAGGCGCATACCGCTGAGCGAGTTTCGCAGTCATCCTAAGTGGGTGATGGGCTTCAGCGATGCCACGGCACTGCACAGTGCCGAGGTGGCAGCAGGGGTGATGAGCATACACTGCACCATGTGCGACGGCATCTCGATGCGTGGCGAGCGCGACTCCGTCAATGCCATACTGCAACGGTTGTTGCAGGGCGAGATGCCTTTATATCATGTTCCGGCACATCCTCTCAACCAATACGGAGAGGCAGAAGGCATACTGGTGGGCGGCAACATGTCTGTGTTCTGCGGACTGGCAGGTTCGGAGTATGATTTCCTTAACCGCATAGATGAAGGCTTGATACTGTTCATAGAAGACACCGGCGAGTCAATGTCGAAGGTGGACCGTATGCTCCACCACCTCGAGATACGCGGCATCCTTCAGCGCCTGAAAGGCATCATCGTGGGACATTTCTCAAAATACAAGAGTCCCGACAGCGGTTTCACTGATATGTACGACATGCTCCATGAGTACCTGCAGCATTACGACATCCCCGTATGCTATGACTTCCCAGTAGGTCACCACAGCGGCCTTAACCTCCCGTTGGTAGAAGGCTGCCGCATTACTATGACCGTAGGAGACAGCGGTACGTTGGTCATACCGGCAGAGTAAGCCTTCACAAGAAGCACAAGGTTTACTGCTTTACAAATATCTTATTTAACCAAGTCAAGCCAATAGCACGGCGTAAGTTTGTACCCGTCAGTGTGGCTCTGTCCAAACAGTCCGTTACCACCATGGGCTCCGGTAAACAACATCAGCTCGTCATCATAGAAAGGGTCTCCAAACGTTACCGTATTGCCGTCCTCGTCAACAAACTGATGGTCACGTGAACTCAAGGAGCCGCCAATGACCACCTCGCCGTACATTATACGGCGTGGCATACCGTGCAGGTCGCTGCCCTTTGAGTACAAAGACATCCTGAACACCTCGTCGCCTCTCAGCTTTATAGGTTGAAGCTGTGGCACGCCCTGCGCCTGCTTATCTATATTTACGTTCAACGCACTATATTCCTTTCGCTGGGCATAATCCACACGCACTATGCCTCCGTTATCCACCTTGAAACAACAGTAGGGCCGCCATTCCTTACCGCCAAGACTCTCATGCAGGCTGCCCATCTCCTTCTTCACCAACTGCAGATACTTGCTCTGCTCCTGCGGAGAGTAGTAGTCTATCAGGTAAAGTTTCTCATACACCCACAGGTCGCCGCTCTTGCCATAGCAGTAACCACGGAATCCATGGTTATACCACTTCGCCGACTCCTTACGAGCTACCCTCTCCCTGAACCCCTTGTCAAAAATCTCATCAAACCTTTGTTTGAACTCATCGGCATCCTTGATGTCATGCAGGGGATATTTCCTTCTTATAGGGAAATCCATCATTGACACCAGCGCCTTGGTGTTGCCACATGCTATCAGGCGCGTCACCCACCCCAGCTTCGATGTGTCAGCTGGCACGTACGGCTCGTTCACGGTCTCCTTGTCTAACGCCTGCACCGCACTGCCTTCCACAAACGTACTGTCTAACTCGCTTTCGCCACCACGACTGCACTGTCTGTTAAGAACAAAGACACTGACTGCCACTACCGCAACCACCACCAGCGATATCACTATCGGCACAATGCTGCGCTTCTTCACAACAACATCCAGCGGTATCAACGGTCCGGCAAACTCCTGTTTGAAATGACGGTTGTCATGCGTAGAGAAGTACACATTATCACACTCATTATCTGCCTCAGGGATATAGAACCTCAACCGCTCACCGGCAAACTGTCTCCACACGCCCTCCGCATCTGCCGGCACCTCATACAATGCGCTGACATTCTTGTTGAATCGCTTTTTCTCATCAGAATAGACAATGTAGTTCACCCAGTAGCAAAACAAATCGTATGTGGTGGAGTTCTTCAGCGTCAGCGTATAGCCTGTCTCCGTCTCCTCTATGTCAGGTCTTTCCACGTGCAACTCATAACTGTCATACATCTCGATGAAGTCGTCAATGGCACGGTCTATCTGTTCCCGGCTCATCATCTCCACATATATTATACGCTTGCCTGCACGCATCTCATTTTTCAACAGGAAATCCATTGTCGTAATCCATCTGCCTGTATATACATTCCAGTAATACCGGCAGGCCTTGTTAAGTATAAACAGGATCAGGAGCAGTACTACCACGACTGGCAGGATGTGGCTAAAAACAAATTCTGTTATGCGTTCGATAATGATATCATTCATGAGATAAATTGTGTTTATAAAGACAAAGCAGCCATATCTACTTACACAAAGAAGTAAATATGGCTGCTTCTGTATTTATTCCCCTACCCCATCCCTGTGAGGGGGGGAGGTAAGGGCAAGTCTGTAATCTTTACTTCACCTCCCAGATGTCGTTGGTCTCAAGGAGCTCAGCGAAGGTGTGGTACTTCTTGGCAGCCTTCACCTCCTCAATCTGTGCTGTAACACAGTCGTCGTAGGTAGGAGCCTCCACGTCACGGATTACACCGAGGGCTACAGGGAAGCCGTCGCCGTTGCCCATGAGGGCGAGCTTCAGCTGCAGTGTGTTGTCCTCGCAGTGTGCGTCGTGCACGAGGATGTCCTTCTCTGTGATGCCGTTCTCACCAATCTTCACAATCTTCAGTCCGAAGCCCTCCTGTACGAGTCCGAACTCACGGTCCTTACCGAAGATGAGCGGTTTGCCGTGCTCTACGTAGATAGCGTTCTCAGCACGTCCGGCGCTGTTATATACAGAAGCGTGGGTACCGTCGTTGAACACTACACAGTTCTGCAATACCTCAGTAACGCTGGCACCCTTATGTGCGTTGGCAGCCTTCAGCACCTCCACGGTATGCTTGCCGTCAGTTGCCACGGTGCGAGCGAAGAAGTGTCCGCGAGCGCCGAAGCAGAGCTCTGCAGGGCGGAATGGGTCTTCCACTGTTCCGTAAGGGCTTGACTTGCTGACGAAGCCACGTGGTGATGTAGGAGAGTACTGTCCCTTTGTCAGACCGTAGATACGGTTGTTTAAGAGTATCATGTTGAGGTTGATGTTACGGCGGTTAGCGTGTATGAAGTGGTTACCACCGATGGCGAGTCCGTCGCCGTCACCGCTAATCTGCCATACTGTGAGGTCAGGGTTGGCAATCTTTGCGCCTGTAGCTATGGCAGCGGCACGACCGTGAATGGTGTTCATGCCGTAAGTAGCCATGTAGTGTGGCAGACGGCTTGAACAGCCGATACCAGATATTACGGCAGTGTTCCAAGGCTCTACGCCGATTTCTGCCATTGCCTTATGAAGTGATGCGAGGAAGAAGTGGTCGCCGCATCCCGGACACCAACGTGGCTGTCCTTTCTTATAATCTTGAGCTGTAAATTCCATATTACTATGATTTTTTACTACTAATTATTTATCTTTTTTACAACGGATTAAAACCGATTATACGGATTTTACGAATTATTTACCGATTTCACGAATTACCAGATGATTCTTTTTTACAACGGATTAAAACCGATTATACGGATTTTACGAATTATTTACCGATTTCACGAATTACCAGCTGATTCTCCTTACAACGGATTAGAACCGATTATGCGGATTTCACGAATTCAACCCACTGGGAATCTTTCGTGAGCGAGTGATATCTCGCCGAAGTTGAGCAGGAGAGACAACTTGTAGCCAGCCACCTTAGCATAATTAATAGCTTGTGAACGGTGTACATCTGTCAGTTCCTTAGTTGCTTTCAACTCCACTATTATCTTGTCATAGCAGATGAAATCCGGAACGAATGTTCCTTCAAGCGTTGTACCTCTGTATGCGGCGTGCAGTGTCACCTCGCGTTCAAAAGGTATGTTCTGCTCTTTCATCTCTATGGCCAAAGCCTCCTGATACACCTTCTCTGTGAATCCCGGACCCAATTCCCTGTGCACTTTCATCGCTGCACCGATAATCTGATATGTCTCGTGCTTGTATATCAGGTCCGTCTGTTCCATCCGTCCAATTAAAATCAGAGTAATTCTATATTTTAATTTGTGTAATCAGTGTAATCCGTCTCAATCCGTTGTCTGATAAAAACGGTAGCTATGTTAATAATCCGTTGCTTACTTAATTATACCATTGAAAGCCTCTACGAGTTCGTTGACTACGAATGGCTGGCCCTTTACCTGGTTGAACTGAGCTGGTACGAAGTTGTCAACCTTCATGCGGAGGTAACCGGCCAGCTGACCCATGTTCTGTTCTGCCACTACCACCTTCTTGTACTTCGTGAGTACCTCGGCAGTATTCTTTGGCAATGGGTTGAGGTAACGGAACTGTGCCATGGCAACCTTCTTGCCCTGAGCACGCATCTCGTCCATAGCAGCGTGCAGGTGTCCGAAGGTAGAACCGAAGCCTACGATGAGCAGGTCAGCGTCATCCTTGTCGCCCAGCACCTCAAGGTCTGGCACCTGTATGTTGTCTATCTTCTGCTGACGCTTGCGTGTCATCAGGTCGTGGTTCTCTGGGTTCGTAGAGATAGCACCCGTCTTGTCGTCCTTCTCCAGTCCGCCGAGGATGTGCTGGAATCCCTCACGGCCAGGCACTGCCCAGTAGCGTGTGCCGTTCTCAGCACGCATATATGGAGTCCACTTGCCCTTCAGCTCCTCTGGTACGTATGGAGGATTGATGCCGTCCATCTTGGCGAGGTCAGGCAGCAGGAATGCGCTTGAACCGTTAGCAATGAAGGCGTCGGTCATCAGCACTACAGGAGTCATGTGCTCCAGTGCCATCTTGGCTGCGTCATACGCTGCATAGAAACAATCTGTAGGACTGGTAGCTGCGATTACTGGCATTGGTGACTCACCGTTACGTCCGTAGAGACACTGCAAGAGGTCTGTCTGCTCAGACTTTGTTGGCAGACCTGTTGCCGGACCGCCACGCTGTACGTCGAGCACCACGAGAGGCAGCTCCATGATAACGGCGAGGTTCATAGCCTCTGACTTAAGACAGATACCAGGACCTGAGGTAGATGTCACTGCCAGTGCACCGGCGAATGACGCACCTACTGCTGATGCGCAGCCTGCTATCTCGTCCTCACACTGCACTGTGGTTACACCCAGTGACTTATGCTTTGACAACTCATGCAGCACGTCGGTTGCAGGAGTGATAGGATAAGAACCGAGGTAGAGCTTCAGGCCTGCCTTCTCGGCAGCGGCGATGAAACCGTATGCGGTAGCCTTGTTACCTGTGATGTCCATGTAACGGCCAGGCTTGTTCTGCTTAGACTCAATGCGATACACATTGGCAGCGCTTGAGTGAGTGTTGTGACCGTAGTCGTAACCAGCCTGTATCACCTTTATGTTTGCCTCTGCTATGGCAGGCTTCTTAGCGAACTTGTCGCGCAGGAAGTTAGCCACCAGGTCAAGGTCGCGGCTGAAGAGCCAGCAAACCAGTCCGAGGGCGAACATATTACGACACTTCAGCATAGCCTTGTTGTCCATGCCAGAGTCCTTCAGTGTCTCCTTGACGATAGTTGTCATAGGGCACTGTATTACGCGGTCAGGGTCGATATTCATCTCACCGAGGTAGTCAGCTGTCTGGAACTGAGCCTTGTCAAGGTCTGACTGCTGGAAAGAGTCGGTATCGATGATGATAGTAGCATTCTTCTTGGCATACTTGTACTGAGTCTTGAGCGCAGCAGCGTTCATAGCCACCAGCACGTCACACTCGTCACCAGGTGTGAACACCTGACCGGCACCGATGTGTACCTGGAAACCAGACACACCCGTCAGCGAGCCTTGTGGGGCGCGGATGTCAGCAGGATAGTCAGGGAATGTTGAGATACTGTTGCCCACGGTGGCTGACACCGTGGAGAAGATGTTTCCGGCGAGCTGCATACCGTCGCCAGAGTCACCTGAGAAGCGTACGACCACCTGGTCGAGCTCTTTGATGTCTAATGCTTCTGCCATTTTTCTCTTTGCTTTGATATAATGTTTTTGTGAATTTATCTTAAAAATGCAAAGTTACACCTTTTTTATTAAAATACAAAATAATGCAACTTGAAAAAATACGAAAAGTCAGCAAAACGGGCGTTTTCTTGACATTTTGTAATTATTTTGCCTGTTTTCGTGACGATAAAACTTAACAGTAAAAACACACTGATATATGCACATGACATAAGTTAAGGGATAGGACATTTTCGTCTTTTCGCCTTTTTATTTTTGTCAACGAAAAAACGCAAACTAGGAGGAAAATGACCTTTTGAAAGGGCGAAAATCATCATTTCTCATCTCTTTTTTCGTGAAAGCATAGCTTTTACATTGTCATTCGATAGCTTTCACGATGAGAAACGATAGCTTTTACACCCTGAAAGCATAGCTTTTACGACGCAAAAACCATCGTTTTTTCATGCTTTTTCGTAACCCATCACTGATTATCAACGAGTTACAACCATCTGTAGATTTCGCTGTACGCGGCCAGCAGGAAATAATTTTGAAATATCGCAAGCATGAGGCGTTAACGGAAAGCCCAAAATAGGACATTTTTGTCATTGGCTAACATAAATCAAGCCTGATTCAACACCGTATTCATATATTTCTTTGAACATGAATTGCCATAAATTGACCATACGCTCGGCGACGTAAGGAGACATATCATCTGTATGCTATAGTCAATCTACTTATATCCTATCTGTTTAATTGTGTTCTTCTTCTGGAAGTGAGTGTGTTTCAGCATCTTTGCTCCCGATAGGTTTGATATAGTCTGAGGCACGTTCGGAGGATATTACAGTCCGACCAAGTTGACGCTCCAGATCATCGCGGGTGTTCTTCGCAATCTGCCCTCCTGCTTGTGCAGCCTGACGACTCTCACTCATACCTTGCGTCTGGCGTTGGCGAGCTATTTCTGTTGTTGCAACTTCTGCAAGTGTATTGAGCGCCAGTTCAACATTCGTCATATTGTCGCGCAGATTCTCTTTCGTCAGCCCTTTGTGTCGTTTGTACTCGCCTGTAGTCATGCCACTCCATGCCTTGGTAAGGACATTGGTAAGAATGGCAAAGTCCTTTGGTTCATGAATACCAGAGCGAAGCCATTCGTCCGTCAGTTCCTTACGCATTTCAATGGAGCGCATGCGCTCGTTTATCCAGCGGTCGCTATAACCCTGTCGACGATAATCCTCCACAGCCATTTGGAAGGTTAGTTCAGGGTCTATCATCTGATCAATGCGCTGAGCTCCGACCTCTGCCAACCACTTTTTTACGGGTTCCGCTTTTTTTGATGGAATTGACTGAATAATACGAAAAACGCCTTCAAGGTCAGCGGCTTGGGTTTTGCGTCTTTTGCCATCAGGAGCTAACATTTCAACAGGGGGACAAATTGTCCCCCACTTGGATTTCAGTTCCGGGTCACGCTTAAGCATCTTCTTTATATAATCACGTGGATTCACAGAATCTGTCAATACCTGTACTATATCTGTTACAGAGAAATAGTACTTCTCCAGTTCTGCATCCCATGCGATACGGACCTTCTTACCCTCAAAGAGTTGTATGGCGAAATTATTGTTCATTATTCAACAGTTGGACGAATCTTTTGGTACAAAGTTACAGAATTTTCCACAAACAATTGCAGGAATGACAGACTTTAACATGATGTCATGTTTATTTTATCCCCATATGTTATTCTCATGAATAAATAATTTCAGCTCAACTTTCGCAAGCTTCAGTTTCGTTGAGGTCTTAAGGTACGAGGTCGCTTCGCTTAAAGGTATTAAGATGATATTTGTATATCAAAACATTTACAACAGCCATATCTCACCTTATGATCTTATGACCTGAAACCTTATGACCTAAGAAGTGATTAAAGCGAAACTTAAATTATTAGTCTAAGGATTTTAGGATTTAAGGATATTCCTCCAAATATGTCAGAGTTGTTGAAAATAAAATTAATGACAAATTCGCGGATAATTACATAAAAATTACATGTTCTTTCTTTTAACATATAATTATCATAAATTGCCCATAAATTATTCAGAAATTATATATATGAAAAAAATTAATGAGAAATTTATGGAAAATTCACGGAAATTATATGTTTTATGCTTAACATACGCTCGGCTCCATAGGAACATAATAAAAGAATAAAAGCCAGTCACACCATCAAACGGTGCGGCTGGCTTGTTTTCTTCAGTGTAAATACTATTTTCTCGACAATGACGTTTATTATATAGTGAGGCTTTGGCATCGTTGCTGGTGGAATGGCAGGTGGAATGATTGGTTGTTATGCAGGCAGTGAACTAGGTGGATATGCTACTGGAATATTATTTGATGTTATTTTTTAAGGAGAAGTGAAAAATGAAAGCATTTTTTGACAAACTATATTTTGGCGGATATTATATGAACATTCTAGTTGATTCCTCTGCTGAATATATTGTTTACAAACCTCTCAAAATTATTTTCATGTTGTTGGGAAAGATATCTTTTTTTAGAGAATTTGTAGAATCAAAAAAGAAGAAATCTTATGAACAACATATTGAGGACTCTTTTAACTATAATAGGATGTTTTTTGATAAAGATGTATGCAATTTCGGCCATTTCCAAACTGGTAGATTATTCGCCCCTATGCTACTTGGCTTTTGGGGGGATATCTTGATAGCTATCTATACAATTTTTGGAGAGGATATTGGCTTCTATAAGTTCAATAGAGACACTGCTGATACGACTGTAATCTTTCTCATAGTTGCGGTTATTGCAACACTTTATTTAGCATTCGGCAGTGACGAGAGGAATAGGCAGGTTGTAAAAGAATACAGGGAGAAACCGAAGAAAGAGCAATTAAAGGCTTTTGCTCTGTTTAATGTCGTCTATATTATAGTGATAGGGGTATTCATCGCCCTATTTGCTTATAATGTAAAACAAAACGGAGGCTGGTAATAATACTTAAAAACGACAGTGCATACTTTCATGTATGCACTGCCGTTTTTGTTTTTCACAACTATGTTTCATGATTTCTAATTAGTTCCAGTCCTCTTCTTTGCAAGGCAAATAAGTGTTATAAATTATTACAGGAAAAAGATTAATGATAAATTCATGGGCATTAATGGTAATTCATGTTATAAAACACATTGTTTCTTGAATACGAATCTCACCATAATCGGAGAATTCAGGTAATTCGGGACAAAAATGGACGAACACGAATCAATCGAATAGAACGAATCTTTTTTGTGCCCTTACGGGCAGAAATCCCTGAAAAATCTTTTTTATAATCTCAGGCTCTTCGAGCCAGAAATATTTCTGAGCCGACAGGCTCCAAAGATTATCCTGGTGATTCTTCATGATTTCTGCTCCATAGGAGCATGGGGAGAGAATCAGAACGGTGGGCAAAGCATAGGCTACGCAAAATTATGTGTCATTTCTTTTGCACAATAGCAATAAATAGCTATCTTTGCATTAAGCATGATGAAAGACAACGGTATGGAGAAATACAGGAAATGGGGCTGCGGATGCCTTTACAGTATAATCGGTATTGCGATTGTCGCTGCCATATACTATGGTAACGTATCTTCTGACGGTGCCCCTGCTGACACTTTCCAGTCACAGGATACTGCAGACACTCTTCTGACTTCTCCTTATGGCAAAGCTGTGTACAATCAACAAAGGAAAGACAAAGAAAGGCCCACTGACGAGGCTTACCGCAAAGGGTATGACGAAGGGTTTGAACAAGGCAAGAGCGATGGCAAGATAGGATTCAGTCATGGCCACAACTATGATGACTCCAACAAATACCAGGGCTCTTACAGTAAGAGATACAAGAAGGGATATGAGGACGGGTATGAGGAAGGCTACATTGAAGGATGGACCGACTATGAGGACGCCCAGGAGGACGAGAACGAAGATGAGGATGAGGACATTACAGATGACTGGTAATGGCTGAGCAAAGTTGAGTAAAATCATTATTTATTTGGTTGATTAAATTTAATTTTATATCTTTGTAGCACATTAACCCACCTAAAACAATAACTAACACTAAATAATCATGTACGATAAAGAACGCGGATTATACATTGCCCATTCAGAGAACGGGGCATTGTCAATATTAGGAAGGATGGCTAACCGTCACGGACTTATTGCCGGCGCTACCGGTACTGGTAAGACGGTTACTCTGCAAGTGATGGCCGAGACATTCTGTCAGAACGGCGTGCCTTGTTTCATGGCCGACATGAAGGGCGACCTCAGCGGTATATCACAGGCAGGACAGATGAACTCATTCATTGAGAAGCGTATGCCTGAGTTTGGCATAGAGAACCCTGAGTTCCAACCATGCCCGGTAAGGTTCTATGACGTGTTTGGTGAGCAGGGACACCCCATGCGTGCCACCATATCACAGATGGGACCGCAGCTGCTGTCACGACTGCTCGGACTGAACGAGACACAGGACGGAGTGCTGAACATAGTGTTCCGCATTGCCGATGACCGCGGACTGCTGCTGCTCGACCTGAAAGACCTGCGCTCTATGCTCGACTGGGTATCAAAGCACGCAAAGGAGTACACCACCACCTACGGCAACATATCAACACAGACGGTGGGAGCCATACAGAGGGCACTGCTGCAGCTTGAGAACCAGGGTGCGGACAAGTTCTTCGGCGAACCGTCGTTTGACATCAACGACCTCATGCAGTGTGAGGGCGGCAAGGGCGTGATGAGCGTATTGGCTGCCGACAAGCTGATGATGCAGCCCAAGCTCTACTCCACCTTCCTGCTGTGGCTGCTCAGCGAACTCTACTCTACCCTTCCAGAAGTGGGCGACATGGAGAAGCCCAAGCTGGTATTCTTCTTTGACGAGGCACACATGCTCTTTGACGGTACCAGCAAGGCACTGCTCGACAAGATAGAACAGGTGATACGCCTGATACGCTCCAAGGGCGTGGGCATATACTTCATATCACAGCTTCCTACGGATATACCTGAGAACATCCTCGGACAGCTGGGCAACCGCGTACAGCATGCGCTGCGTGCCTACACCCCGAAGGACCAGAAGGCAGTGAAGACCGCCGCCGACACCTTCAGGGCCAACCCTGACTTCAAGACCGACGAGGCCATCATGAACCTGGAGACGGGTGAGGCGCTGGTGAGCTTCCTTGACGAGAAGGGTGCACCATCGGTGGTTGAGAGAGCCAAGATACTGTTCCCACTCAGTCAGATAGGAGCAGTGACAGAGGCTCAGCGCTCAGACATTATACAGCGGAGCAGCATAAAGGGCAAGTATGACACCCCTGTTGACCGTAAGAGTGCCTTCGAGCAACTGATAGCCGAGGCAGAGGAGAACGAAGCCGAGAACGAGAGCAAAGGCAAGGCAGGCAAGGAGAAGCCCGGACTGATGAAGAAGATATGGAAGGGTATCATCACCGCCATAACGGGAACGCTGGCAGCCATGCTCGGCACCTACGTTAGCGACAAGATTACGGGCAAGAAGTCCAAGAGCAGCGGTTCACTCACAGGCCGCATGGCGAAGAACGCCACCAGCTCTGTGACACGCACCATCACCCGCGACATACTGGGCAACATAATAAAATAGACATACGCCGCCTCACTGAGGCTGAGACAAAAAAAAGAGGGCTGCCACCTTACCGGAAACCGGGGGTGACAGCCCTCATAATATGAAACAATTATCTTATAAACAGTAACTCGCGATACTTAGGCAGCGTCCATACCTCATCGTCAACCTTAGCCTCAAGCTTGTCAATGTGGTAACGTATGCTACCCATCAGCGGCTCTACGGTGTCGTGGTAGGCAATAGCCTTCTCACGCTCAGAAGCAATCTTGTTAGCCACCTTACGCGCCTCAGTAAGCTGCAGGCATCCCTCCTCGATGGTCTTCACACGCTGTGAAATCTCAGAGATAAGAGCCAGGTTACTTGCTGCCACGGTCTTGAACTCATCCTCTGGCAGGATGGTCTTCAGGGCAGCCACGTTCTGTGCCAGCTTAGTCTGGTAAGCCACCACCTGTGGTATGATGTGGTTGATGCTGAGGTCGCCGAAGATGCGCGCCTCTATCTGTATCTTCTTTGTGTAAGTTTCCCACTTTATCTCGTTGCGGGCCTCAAGCTCCTTCTTCGTCATGACACCGAGGCTCTCAAACATCTGGATAGACTCCTTGTCAAGATAACGGTCGAAGATTTTAGGACAAGACTTCTCAACGTCGAGACCACGCTTTGTAGCCTCCTCTACCCACTCGTCAGAGTAGCCATTACCGTCGAAACGTATTGCCTTGCAGGTCTTGATGTCCTCACGCAGCACGCTGACGATGGCGTGGTACTTAGCTGTATGACCGGTACCCTCAGCAAACTCAGGGCGGCCCTTGAACTCCTCTATCCTTGCGTCCACACGCTTCTTGAAGTCAACCAGAGCCTCAGCCACAGCAGAGTTGAGGGCTATCATGGCGCTGGCGCAGTTAGCCTCAGAACCTACGGCACGGAACTCAAAGCGGTTGCCGGTGAAGGCGAACGGAGAGGTGCGGTTACGGTCGGTATTGTCAATGAGCAGTTCAGGTATAGAAGGAATGTCGAGCTTCAGTCCAGACTTGGCACTGATAGCTATGCTGTCATCCTTGGTATTCTCCAAATGGTCGAGAATCTCTGTGAGCTGCTTGCCGAGGAAAGAGCTGACGATAGCCGGTGGTGCCTCGTTAGCACCCAGACGGTGTGCGTTGGTGGCACTCATGATAGAGGCCTTGAGCAGACCGTTATGCTTATATACGCCCATCAGTGTCTCCACCACGAAGGTAACGAAACGCAGGTTGCCTATCTCGTCCTTGGCAGGTGCATGGAGCAGTATGCCGTTGTCTGTTGAGAGCGACCAGTTATTGTGCTTACCAGAACCGTTGACACCGTCGAAAGGCTTCTCGTGGAGCAGGCAGCGGAAGCCGTGCTTGCGTGCCACCTTCTTCATCAATGACATGATGAGCATGTTATGGTCAACGGCAAGGTTAGTCTCCTCGAATATCGGAGCCAGCTCAAACTGGTTTGGTGCTACCTCGTTATGACGTGTCTTGCAAGGTATGCCCAACTCAAGAGCCTGTATCTCCAAATCCTTCATGAAGGCAGCCACACGCTCAGGGATGGCACCGAAGTAGTGGTCGTCCATCTGCTGGTCCTTGGCTGAAGAGTGACCCATAAGGGTACGACCTGTAAGGAGCAGGTCTGGGCGTGCAGAGTAGAGTCCCTCGTCAACGAGGAAGTACTCCTGCTCCCAACCGAGGTTAGAGATACACTTCTTAACCTCAGGGTTGAAGTAATGCACCACCTCTGTGGCAGCCTTGTTGACAGCGCTCAGTGCCTTGAGCAATGGTGTCTTATAGTCAAGTGCCTCTCCTGTATAAGAGATGAACACCGTAGGAATCATCAGTGTATCGCCAATGACGAAGACAGGAGATGTAGGGTCCCATGCAGAGTAGCCGCGCGCCTCGAAGGTAGAGCGTATGCCGCCTGATGGGAAAGAAGAGGCGTCAGGCTCCTGCTGTACGAGGCTCTTGCCCTCAAACTCCTCAATCATACCACCTTTCCAGTCATGCTCCACGAAAGCGTCATGCTTCTCTGCCGTGGTGTCGGTAAGTGGCTGGAACCAGTGGGTACAGTGGGTAGCACCCAGTTCCATGGCCCATTTCTTCATACCCTCAGCCACCTTGTCGGCAGTGGCACGGTCGAGCGGTGCACCATTATCTATCACATCAAGCATCTTGTCATATACCTTCTTAGGAAGATACTTGAACATCTTCTGCTTGTTAAACACATACTTTCCAAAGAACTCTGAAGGACGCTCAGCTGGTGCCGGAACATCAACAGGCTGCTTCTTGAAAGCCTCACCTACTACCTGAAATCTTAAGTTTTCCATAAAATCAATCTTTTTATTTATTATTAATAGTATAGGGACTATAGATACTATAGGTACTATAGGCACTATAAGAACTATAACTTCTCTTTTATCCTGCGCAGGGCCTCCTCTGTATTCTCCCTGGTGCCGAAAGCCGTGAGGCGAACATATCCCTCACCTGACGGACCGAAGCCCACTCCAGGAGTACATACCACACCGGCAGTGTAAAGCATCTCCTCAAAGAACTGCCATGAGCCCTTGCCGCTCGGAGTCTTCATCCAGATGTAAGGGGCATTCTCACCGCCATACACCTCATAGCCCAGTGAACGCAGAGTGGTAAGCATAAGACGGGCATTATCCATGTAGTAGTCTATCACCGCCTTCACCTGCTTCTTGCCCTCAGGAGAGTATATAGCCTCGGCAGCGCGCTGGGATATGTAACTGGTGCCGTTAAACTTAGTGCACTGCCTGCGCAGCCACAACTGGTTGGCTGAGACACGGTTGCCGTCGAAGTCTGAGAGCGTCAGTTCCTTAGGCACCACGGTGTAGCCGCAGCGTATGCCGGTGAAGCCAGCCGTCTTTGAGAAGCTGTGGAACTCCACAGCACACTTGCGCGCTCCGCGTATCTCATATATGCTGTGAGGAATGTCGGGGTCTTGTATGTAAGCCTCGTATGCTGCATCATAAAGTATCAAGGCATCGTTCTTCAACGCATAGTTCACCCACTTGCGCAGCTCTGCCCTCGTTATCACCGTACCCGTAGGGTTGTTAGGATAACACAGGTATATTATATCAAGCGGACGGCCGCCTGGTATCTCAGGCACGAAGCCGTTCTCCGCCGTGGTTGGCATATAGGTCACGTTAGACCATCCGCCCTCCTCCTTGTGTGTGCCACAGCGTCCTATCATGACATTAGAGTCGATATAGACAGGATAGACAGGGTCTGTCATGCCGATATGGTCATCCCAGTGGAGCAGCTCCTGGAAGTTGCCGGTATCGCTCTTGGCACCGTCGTTGATGAATATCTCATCAATGTCAAGACGCACTCCGCGAGAGAGGAAGTCGTTCTTCAGTATGGCCTCACGCAGGAAGTCATATCCCTGTTCCGGACCGTAGCCACGGAATCCCTCTGCCGTAGCCATCTCGTCAGCGGCACGGTGCATGGCCTCTATCACGGCAGGACAGAGCGGCTGCGTCACATCGCCTATGCCGAGTGATATGACATCCACCTTAGGATGCGTCACCTTGTATGCGTTTACCTTCTTTGCTATGTCAGCAAACAGGTAGTTATTCTGCAAGTTTAAGAAATGTACGTTTACTAATGCCATGTTTTTGGTCGTTTAGTCGTTTGGTCGTTTAGTTGTTTAGTACTCCCTCCCTCACAGTGAGGAACGGAGTGGTTCTGTTATCTCTCCATCAAACACGAACTCTGCCGGTCCCGTCATATATACGTGGTTGTCAGCCTCGTTCCACTCTATGCTGAGCGTGCCGCCGTCCATCACTATCTGTGAAGCCCTGCCAGCCCTGCCCGTCAGCGCCGCTGCCACTGCCGTGGCGCAAGCTCCCGTACCGCAGGCCTCTGTTATTCCGCTGCCACGCTCCCATACACGGGTGCGTATCTTTCCGTCAGGCTCCACACGGGCAAACTCTATGTTACACCGCTGGGGGAAAGCCTGGTGTCGCTCCAGCACCGGCCCAAGCTCAGCCACCTGGTCTATGGTATTGGTGAAGATGACGTAATGCGGATTGCCCATTGAGACGAACGTGCCCTGCATGGGTGTGTCGCAACCAGTAAACAGTTCTTCATCCTCAAACGCAGGCTCAAGCATGTCAACCGTCACGCTCTCCACTATGCCGCCACTTACGCTGAGCTTCAACGTCTTGATACCAGAGAGAGTCTGCAGGCTTATCTCTGTCTTGTCGGTAAGTCCGCGCTCATACAGATACTTGCCTATGCACCGCGACGCATTGCCACACATCATAGCCTCAGAGCCGTCAGCATTGAAGATACGCATGGAGAAGTCGGCACCCTCCACCGTAGCCTTGTCTATCAGCACAAGACCGTCAGAGCCTATGCCCTTGTGGCGGTCGCTCCAGGCTGTGGTTGCCGCATAGAGGTCTGTTATGTCATTCTCCATTGCGTTGACATATATGTAGTCATTGCCGCAGCCGTGCATCTTGGTGAACTTTATCTTACTCATCCTTAGAAAGGTATTTATCCACATCGTCAGCAGTCTTCAAGCCGCTGGCTATGGCTCTTACCACGAGTGACGCGCCGCTCTTGGCATCGCCACAGACAAAGACATTGTCAGGATACTCCGGGTGCTCTGGTTTGAGGAAGCCCATGGCGAGCAACACCAGCTCTGCCTTTATCTCCTCAGGCTCACCAGCCTCTACCATGATGGGGCGGCCGCCTTCAGGGTTTGGTTTCCAGTCTATAGGCTGCACACGGACGGCACTGACACAACCCTCACCGTCACCTATGAACTCCAGAGTGTTGATATTCCAACGACGGGTACAACCCTCCTCATGCGATGACGTGGTCTTAAGTATTACCGGCCAGTTAGGCCATGGAGTGTTTGCGTTGTGTCCTACCGGTGGTTTGGGCATTATCTCTATCTGCGTCACGCTCTTGCATCCCTGACGGTGGGCCGTGCCAATGCAGTCGCTGCCAGTATCGCCGCCGCCTATCACAAGCACATTCTTTCCTTTTGCAGTGACACGCTCCTCCTTTGAGAACTCTGCACCTGCAAGCACACGGTTCTGCTGTGAGAGCAGCTCAAGGGCGAGGTGTACGCCTTTCAGCTCACGACCTGGGACATTGAGGTTACGGGCTGTCGGAGTGCCGGTGGCTATGACTACTGCGTCATAGTCTTTGCTCAGTGCCTCCACATCATCTATTGCCTTTCCATAGACAAATGTCACGCCCTCCTGTTCCATGATACTGATGCGGCGGTCTATGACACTCTTGTTAAGCTTGAAGTTTGGTATGCCGTAGCGTAACAGTCCGCCTGCCGCCTCGTTCTTGTCAAACACGGTAACGGCATAGCCGGCAATGTTTAGTTGCTCTGCAGCCGCAAGTCCGGCAGGTCCGGCGCCTATCACTGCCACGCGCTTGTCTCCATGCTGTGGACGTCTCACTGTTACGTATCCCTCCTGATATGCACGCTCAGCAATGGCACACTCATTTTCACGGTTTGTGACAGCCTCGCCGGTGGTGAGGTAGAGTACACAAGCCTTCTCACACAATGCTGGACAGATGCGTCCGGTGAACTCAGGGAAAGGATTGGTCTTTCTCAGTATCTTGTATGCCTTCTCCCACTCACCGTGGTAGAGGGCGTCATTCCACTCAGGGTCTTTGTTGCCCAGAGGACAAGCCCAGTGGCAGAACGGCACTCCGCAGTCCATGCAGCGTGATGCCTGTTCCTGACGGTCGCGCGTGTTGAGCGTCTGCTCCACCTCGCCGAAGTCATGTATGCGGTCGTTAACAGGTCTGTATCCAGCCTCCTTACGAGGCACGGTAAGAAATGCTTTAGGATTTCCCATAATTATCTTATATGAATTATATTCAACGATTAATAGTCACGGCTCACTGCATCTATCTTCTCGCGCAGCTTAGCCATCTGCTCCTCTTGAAGCACGCGCTTGTACTCAATAGGTGTCACCTGTATGAAGTCACCAACGTAACGGTTCCAGTCATCAAGCATACGACCGGCAAGCGCACTGCCAGTATGCAGGTAGTGCTGGCGTATCAGCTCAAGCAGCTCCTTACGGCTTACGTTATCCTCCACAAGTGTCAGCTCTACCATGTCCATGTTACAGAAGTAGTCAAACGTATGCTTGGGGTCATACACGTATGCCACGCCACCCGACATACCTGCGGCGAAGTTACGGCCTGTGGCACCGAGCACCACTACCCTGCCGCCTGTCATATACTCACAGCAGTGGTCGCCGGCGCCCTCTATTACTGCTATGGCACCGCTGTTACGCACTGCGAAACGCTCGCCCACGCGGCCGTTGACATAAAGCTCGCCGCTGGTGGCACCGTAGAGTCCGGTGTTGCCTGCTATGATGTTGTCCTCTGCACGGAAGTCATCATTACTGCGTGACGGCGGCATGATGCTGATGCGTCCGCCAGACAGGCCTTTACCGAAGTAGTCATTGGCCTCACCTTCAAGCAGCATACTCATTCCCTTGACTGCAAAAGCACCGAATGACTGGCCTGCCGAACCTCTGAACTTGAGTGATATGCAACCGTCGGGCAGTCCCTCTTCACCATATCGGCGGGCTATCTCACCAGCGAGCATAGTACCTACGGCACGGTCCACATTACATATAGTATAGTCGAGGCTCACCTCCTCTTTGTTGTCTAAGGCAGGAGCAGCCATACGTATGATAGCCTCGTCCTTCACATTGCTTACCTCTGTAAATCCGCTTCTGTCCCAATAGAGCTGGGTGCCGTGGGCGGATGTCTCCTGATAGAGCAGACGAGAGAAGTCCATCGTGGCCTGCTTGGTACCATCAGCGGCAGCGTGTACCTCGATGAGGTCTGTCCTACCGATGATGTCCTTCAGCCTCTTAACACCTATCTCTGCAAGGTATTCACGTACCTGCTCGGCAAGGAAGGTGAAGAAGTTTACAACATACTCAGCACGTCCCCTGAAGTGTGCACGCAGTCTCTCGTCTTGAGTAGCCACGCCCACCGGACAGGTGTTAGTGTTACACTTACGCATCATGACACAGCCGAGAACTATGAGCGGCAGTGTGCCAAAGGAGAACTCATCAGCACCGAGCATTGCCATAATGATGACATCGCGAGCGGTCTTCAGCTGGCCGTCAGTCTGCAGGCGCACCTGGTTACGCAGTCCATTTCTTACGAGTGTCTGCTGTGTCTCAGCCAGTCCTATCTCAGGCGAGATACCGGCAAAGCGCATTGATGAAGCAGGCGATGCTCCCGTGCCTCCCTCTGCACCACTGATGACGATGAGGTCGGCCTTTGCCTTTGCTACACCTGCAGCGATGGTGCCCACACCACTCTCAGCCACGAGCTTCACTGAAACGGCTGCTGTAGGGTTGATGTTCTTCAAGTCGAAGATAAGCTGCGCCAGATCCTCAATACTATATATGTCATGATGTGGCGGTGGTGAAATGAGTGATATGCCAGGTATGGCGTTACGTGTCTTGGCTATCACCTCGTTGACCTTAAAGCCCGGCAGCTGTCCACCCTCACCAGGCTTGGCTCCCTGTGCCACCTTAATCTGTATCTCCTCTGCATTGACCAGATACTCGGCAGTGACACCAAAGCGTCCACTGGCCACCTGCTTGGTCTTACTTGACAGACTCACACCGTCAACCTCTGTATGATAACGTGCGTTGTCCTCACCGCCCTCACCGGTATTGCTGCGCGCACCAAGTTTGTTCATGGCAAGCGCCAGGGCCTCATGGGCCTCTATGCTAAGTGCACCGAATGACATAGCGCCTGTGACGAAATGTCTTACTATACTCTCTACTGGCTCCACCTCGTCAACAGACAACGGAGCAGCAGCCTTCTTGAAACCGAAGAAGTCACGTATGAACAGCGGACTCTCCTTCTCATCTACCATCTTAGCCCACTCCTTGAACTTGGCGTATGAACCGAGACGGGTGGCTATCTGCAGATTGGCTATAGTATCAGGATTCCATGCATGCTTTATGCCGTCCTTACGATAAGAGAACAGTCCGTTATCAGACAGGAGCGATGCATCACTGTCAGTCTTAAGCGAGTAAGCCTCACTGTGCAGTCTCGCTGCATCACGGGCTATATCACGCAAGCCTATACCACCAATGGTACTTACCTCCGTACCGAAATACCTGCGCAACAGTTCCTCACTGAGACCTATGCTCTCAAATATCTTGGCACCACGATATGAGCGTATGGTGGAGATACCCATCTTTGACATTATCTTCTTCAGGCCCTTGTCAACCGCCTTTATGTAGTTATGCTCTGCAGTGGCATACTCCTCTTGTATCTTGCCGTGTCTTACAAGATTGTCAAGCACAGCGAAGGTCATATAAGGACAGATGGCGCTGGCACCATAGCCAAGCAACAAAGCAGCGTGCATAACCTCACGTATCTCACCACTCTCTACTATCAAGGCCGTCTGCACACGCTTCTGAACACTTATCAGATAGTGGTGCACGGCAGACACTGCCAGAAGAGACGGGATGGCAGCATGCTGCTCATCAACGTCACGGTCGGTAAGGATGATATAGTTCACTCCGTCATCTACCGAAGCCTCTGCCTCCTTGCACAGTGTATCTATAGCCTCGCGCAGTCCCTCCTCGCCTTTCTCCTTGTCGAAGAGCATAGAGAGCTTCCTTGTCTTAAAGCCCTTATAACCTATGTTACACAGTATATCAAGCTGAGTGTTGGTAAGCACTGGCTGAGGCAAGCGCACCATCTTACAGTTCTTCTCGTCAGGTGTAAGGATGTTGGTGCCTACGGCGCCTATATACTCTGTAAGACTCATCACCAGTTCCTCACGTATAGGGTCAATAGCCGGGTTTGTAACCTGAGCAAACTGCTGACGGAAATAGTTGAAGAATACCTGCGGGCGGTCACTGATGACAGCCAGCGGAGTATCATTACCCATAGCTGCTACAGGCTCCTGTCCTGCAGTAGCCATAGGCACGAGGGTCTTATCAATATCCTCTTGTCCGAAACCGAACATACGGAGTCTGCGTTCGTAGTCAGGAACAGTATTCTCTACCTTACGTCCGCTCTTCAGCTTCTCCAGCTGAATACGGTTGGTGGACAGCCACTCACGGTAAGGGTGTGCACCAGCCAACTGCTCCTTTATCTCGCCATCGTAATATATCTTGCCTTCCTCTGTGTCAACAAGCAGTATCTTACCTGGCTGCAGACGGCCCTTGCTTACCACGTCGGCAGGGTCAAAGCTCATCACTCCCGCCTCTGACGCTACTACCATCATACCCTGACGCGTGATGGTATAGCGTGACGGACGAAGACCGTTACGGTCAAGCATACCGCCGGCATAGCGACCATCGCTGAACAACAGTGCAGCAGGACCATCCCATGGTTCCATCAATATAGAGTGATACTCATAGAAAGCCTTCAAGTCCTCAGATATAGGGTTCTTGTCATTAAATGACTCTGGCACAAGTATCGCCATAGCCTGTGGCAGTGACAGTCCGCTCATTGTAAGGAACTCAAACACGTTGTCAAGGCTTGCAGAATCACTCATTCCCTCCTGTACTATAGGACGCAGGTCACTGATATCGCCCAGAGCCTCGCTGTTAAGCACACTCTCACGAGCCTTCATCCATCCACGGTTGCCGCGTATGGTGTTTATCTCACCGTTATGTGCCAGAAGGCGGAACGGCTGTGCCAACTTCCACTGAGGGAATGTGTTGGTAGAGAAACGTGAGTGCACCAATGCCAAGCCACTGGTGAAGTAAGGATTTGACAGGTCTGGGAAGTAGCGGCGCAACTGTCCACTCGTCAACATACCTTTATATATTATATTACGCGTTGACAATGAACAGATATAGAAATCCTCATCCGAAACCTTGTTCTCAATCCTTTTCCTTACCTTATATAATATACGGTCCAGCTGCTCAAACTGCTCATCACCCGTTCCCGTCACAAATATCTGCTTTACGACAGGCTCCACCTCACGCGCAGCCACACCCAAGGCACTTGAGTCTGTCGGTACATCACGCAACGGCATCAGACCGAGACCTTCCTTCTCTACCTCCTGCACCAACACAGCAAGAATATCCTGCTGGCGTGCCTCATCTTTTGGCAAGAAGATGAGTCCCGTACCATAGCGTCCCTTCTCAGGCACCGGTATTCCCTGGAGCAATATAAACTCATGCGGTATCTGCACCATGATGCCGGCACCATCGCCGGTCTTGTCACGCGTCTCAGCGCCACGGTGCTCCATGTTCTCCAATACACGCAGCGCATTGTCAACCAACTCGTGACTCTTTCCTCCATGTATGTTCACCACCATGCCTACTCCACAGGCATCGTGTTCGTAACCGCTTTGATAAAGTCCACTTTGTTTTTTAATACACTTTGTCATATTATCCTTACTTTTACTTTCTTTTTTCTGATTTTCGGATGCAAAATTATACAAATAGTTTGAATTATCATTATTTTTCTTTCATTTTTTTACTTATTTTCTTTCACTTTTGACACTTTGTAATAAATCTACCCGTTTTTTAACCAATCTGTAAACAAAACGATACTTATACTGACACTTTGTTTACACATTGTCAGTTTAATAAAAAATATAAATACAAAAAGACACATTTTTATCTAATAATTTGTCGTTTTGTATTAATTTTGCATTCGAATTTGATAAATATGACAAATATAAAAGGTAAAAACATGATTAAGAAAAGATGGATAACGCTGATGACGGTGATGACATTGATTGCCATAGCCGGGTTGTTCGTTGGCGAACCGACATTTGAGTGCGACTGGTCTCAGGTGTCAGCGGCTGACGTGGCATGGCTTATAACCGCCACCATATTTGTATTAATGATGACTCCCGGATTGTCATTCTTTTATGGAGGCATGGTAGGAGCGAAGAACGTCATCTCCACGATGCTGCAATCATTCATCGCAATGGGACTGATATCTGTTCTGTGGGTAGTGATTGGTTTCTCCCTGTGTTTCGGAGACGATATAGGAGGAGTGATAGGCTCACCACTGACATTCCCTATGTTCCACGGTGTGGGAGGATCCGTTTACACCACTCCTGCCGGTAACATCCTTGGAGGCGCCACCATCCCGTTGGCACTATATGCCCTGTTCCAGATGAAGTTCGCAATCATAACGCCGTCACTTATCACCGGGTCGTTTGCAGAGCGCGTGAGATTCTCCGCCTACATGTTCTTCATGATGTTCTTCTTCTTCGTGATATACTGTCCGCTGGCACACATGACATGGCATCCGGAAGGACTGTTCATGCGTTGGGGTGTGGTGGATTTCGCCGGTGGCATAGTAGTCCATGCCTCTTCTGGCGTGGCTGCCTTGGCAGGAGCCATCTTCCTCGGCAGACGCAGCACAGCGAAGAGCGAGCCTGCCAACATTCCATTCGTATTGCTCGGTGCAGCGATGCTCTGGTTAGGATGGTTCGGATTCAACGCCGGTTCATCACTACACGCAGACGGACAGGCGGTAAAGGCTTTCCTTAACACCAATACGGCATCGGCCACCGCCATGATGACATGGATATTCTTTGACTGTCTGCGTGGTCGCAAACCCTCTGCCATGGGAGCTGCAGTAGGTTGCGTGGTAGGTCTGGTGGCTATCACCCCGTCAGCGGGATACGTCACTGTGGGACAGAGCATCTTCATTGCATTCATCATAACCTTAATATGCAACATAGCCGTTTACTGGCGTTCACACACAAGAATCGACGACGCCCTGGATGTATTCCCCACACACGGCACAGGCGGTATATTCGGCACCGTGCTCACAGGCATATTCATACAAGAGGGACTGATAGCCGGCACATGGGATGGTTTCGTGATCTTCTTGTATCACCTGCTCGCCATCGTGATAGTCTTTGTCTATACATTTATAATGAGTTGGGTGGGCTATTGGCTTATAGACCAGCTGCTGCCTATGCGCGTATCGGCATACAGCGAGAAGGTAGGACTTGACTTCTCCCAGCATGACGAGCACTACGGACTGGCCCACATAGGCGAGCGCGAGATAGCAGAATACGAGGAGCATATAAGGGAGAAAATGAAAGATTGAGTATATAGACATAAATAAAATAATGACAGACACCAAGTACATATTCATAACTGGCGGCGTAGCCTCATCACTCGGCAAGGGCATCATCTCCGCATCACTCGGCAAACTGCTGCAGGCAAGAGGATATAACATCACCATACAGAAGTTTGACCCCTATATCAATATCGACCCCGGCACCCTCAACCCATACGAGCACGGCGAGTGCTATGTGACCGCCGACGGCATGGAAACCGACCTCGACCTGGGACACTACGAACGCTTCACAGGTATTGAGACCACACGCAACAACAGTGTCACCACCGGACGCATATACCAGAGTGTCATCAACCGCGAGCGACGCGGCGACTACCTCGGAAAGACTATACAGGTGGTACCCCACATCACCGATGAGATTAAACGAAGGATAATGCATGACGACACACGCGAGCTCGACTTCGTTATCACAGAGATTGGCGGTACCATCGGCGACATCGAGAGCCAGCCTTTCCTTGAGGCAATAAGACAACTGCGATGGGAACTGGGACCTGAGAGGGCTCTTAACGTACACCTCACATACGTGCCATACCTCGCCGCTGCCGGCGAACTGAAGACCAAGCCTACCCAGACAAGCGTGAAGCAACTGCAGGGACTTGGCATACAGCCTGAGGTGCTGGTACTGCGCACCGAGCATGAGCTCAGCGACGAACTGAGGAAGAAGGTGGCGCACTTCTGTAACGTGGACATAAAGGCCGTGATACAGAGTCAGGATATGCCGAGCATCTACGAGGTGCCGGTAAATATGCAGCGACAGGGATTGGATGCCGTCATCCTCACAAAACTCGGCATTGAGCCTGGCAAGACTCCTGAGCTGGGTCCATGGCGCAACTTCCTTGAGCGCAGAAAACACGCCACAGAGGTTACTGACGTGGCGCTGGTAGGCAAGTACGACTTGCAGGATGCCTACAAGAGCATACTTGAAAGTCTGGCTCACGCCGGTACATACAACGACCGCAAGGTGAAGACTCACTTCATAAACAGCGAGAGCATAACGGCAGACAACGTGGAAGAGAAGCTGCACGGCATGGCTGGAGTAGTGATATGCCCCGGCTTCGGTGCACGCGGCACCGAGGGCAAGATACTGGCAGCAGAATACTGTCGCACACATAACGTCCCCACTCTCGGTATATGCCTCGGCATGCAGATGATGGTAATAGAGTTTGCACGCAACGTGCTGGGCTATGCTGATGCCAACAGCAGCGAGATGAACCCCGACACACCTCACAACGTCATCGACATGATGGAAGAACAGAAAGCCATCACACAGTTGGGAGGCACCATGCGTCTCGGTGCATACGAGTGCAAGATACCCGAAGGCAGCAAGACCCTCCAGGCTTACGGTGGCAAGAGCCTTATTCGCGAACGCCACCGCCACCGCTATGAGTTCAATGGCAAGTATGCCGATGAGTTTGAGAGCCACGGCATGCACTGCGCCGGCACCAACCCACAGACAGGACTTGTGGAGATAGTAGAGCTGCCGTCACACCGGTGGTACATCGGAACACAGTTTCACCCGGAATATTCCTCAACGGTATTGCACCCGCATCCGTTGTTTATGTCATTCATTAAAGCATGTATAGATGGAACAGTTGAAGCATGAGTGTGGCGTGGCAATGATACGCCTGCTGAAACCTCTGGAGTACTATCGCCAGAAATATGGCACTCGCCGCTATGGTCTTGACAAGCTCTACCTTATGATGGAGAAGCAACATAACCGTGGCCAGGAGGGTGCCGGCATGGCGTTTGTGTGCCTTGACGCCCCAGCCGGCGAGGAATATATGTTCCGTGAGCGTGCCGAGGGCAAGGATGCCATCACTGAGGTGTTCAGCCGTACCACACAGGTAAAGGCTCCTGAGGAGGCATCGCTGTTCATGGGACACCTGCGCTACTCCACCACCGGCAAGAGCGGTCTGCAATACGTGCACCCATTCCTGCGCCGCAACAACTGGAGGGCGCGTAACCTCGCCTTGTGCGGCAACTTCAATATGACCAACATTGATGAGGTGTTCCATTACCTTACGGCACAGGGACAGTCACCGCGAGTATATGGCGATGCCTATATCACACTCGAGCTGATGGGCCATCGCCTGGACCGCGAGGTGGAACGACTCTATGCCATGGCATGGGAACTGGGACTGGAGGGCACTGACATAACGCGATACATAGACGAGCATGTTGACATGGCTAACGTACTGAAGACCTCTATGCCTCACTTTGACGGCGGCTATGTGATGTGCGGACTGACAGGCTCTGGCGAGATGTTCTGCGTACGCGACCCTTGGGGCATACGTCCCGCCTTCTACTATACTGACGACGAGGTGGTGGTAGTGGCAAGCGAGCGCCCTGTCATACAGACAACGTTTGACCTTGAGGTGGATGACATAAAGGAACTACAACCGGGACAGTCACTTATAGTCAATAAGAGCGGACGCATAAAACAAAGTCAGATAACAGAGAGTACCGCCTGCACTGCCTGCAGTTTTGAGCGCATATACTTCAGCCGCGGCAGCGACAGCGACATCTACCGCGAGCGTAAGCGTCTCGGCGAACAGCTCACCCCGGATATTATCAAGGCCATTGACGGCGACACTGCCAACACCGTATTCTCATACATTCCAAACACCGCCGAGACCGCCTTCTACGGCATGACCGATGGCATAAGGAAGATTTACCCGCAAGTGCGTACTGAGAAGGTGGTATGGAAAGACATCAAACTGCGTACCTTCATAAGTGACAGCGCCGAACGCAATGACCTCGCTGCACATGTATATGACATCACCTACGGCTCACTGACGCCTTACAAAGACAACCTGGTGATAATAGACGACTCCATAGTGCGAGGCACGACGCTGAAGGAGAGCATATTCAAGATTCTTGACCGCCTGCATCCAAAGAAGATAGTGATGGTATCAAGTTCTCCACAGATACGCTACCCAGACTACTACGGCATTGACATGTCACACCTTGAAGAACTGTGCGCCTTCCGCGCCGCCATGGCACTGATAAGGGAACGAGGCATGGAACAGCTCGTCACCGATGTGTATAACGCCTGCAAGGAACAGCCGCAGGTTAACCATGTAAGAAAGATATACGCCTCGTTCACCGTGGAGGAGATAAACCGCAAGATAGTGGAGATGCTGCGACCGGAGAACATGCATACGCCTATCGAGCTGGTATTCCAAAGCATTGAGGGACTGCGTCAGGCTTGTCCGCACCATACCGGCGACTGGTACTTCACAGGCAACTACCCCACTCCGGGCGGAATACGCATGGTAAACCAGGCTTTCATCGACTATATAGAACACAGTTCCTAATTAATAATGATATAATTAATAATTAATAATGCATAATTAATAATTAATACCCCCATACTCAGGCTCCCTCCCTCACAGGGAGGGCTGGGGTGGGTCTATAACTCATAACTTGTAACTCATAACTCATAACTCATAACTTGTATAATCACTATGTGTGGAATAGTAGCAATATTAAATGTTAAGGAGCAGACGCAGCAGCTGCGTCAGAAGGCTCTTAAGATGAGTCAGAAAATACGTCATCGCGGTCCGGACTGGAGCGGCATCTATTACGGCGGCTCCGCAGTCCTGGCACACGAGCGTCTTAGCATCGTTGACCCCGAGTCAGGTGGTCAGCCCCTTTTCAGTTCCGACCGCAAGCAGGTGCTGGTGGTCAACGGAGAGATATACAACCATCAGGACATACGCCGACGCTACGCCGGACAGTATGACTTCATGACCGGCAGCGACTGCGAGGTAATACTCGCACTCTACCGCGACAAGGGCATCCACTTCCTTGAGGAACTTAACGGCATCTTCGCCTTTGTGCTTTACGACGAAGAGAAGGACGCCTTCCTCATAGCACGCGACGCTATCGGTGTCATTCCTCTCTATATAGGACATGACAGCGACGGCACCGTGTATGTGGCATCTGAGCTGAAAGCACTCGAAGGACAGTGTGAGCACTATGAACCTTTCCTCCCCGGACACTATGTATATAGTAAGGATACTGCACAAGTGAAGCCCGGAGAGAAGCCCTACTGCCTTACAAGGTATTACCAGCGTGACTGGTTCAGCTTTGACGCAGTGAAGGACAACGACGCAAGCGTCGCCGCCATACACGATGCGCTGGAGGATGCCGTGAAGCGCCAGCTGATGAGTGACGTGCCATACGGTGTACTGCTGTCGGGAGGCCTTGACTCTTCTGTCATCTCTGCCATAGCATGCAAATACTCCGAGATGCGCGTGGAGGACGACTCACGCACCAAGGCTTACTGGCCTCGCCTGCACTCTTTTGCCGTAGGACTAAAGGGTGCGCCCGACCTTGCCAAGGCTCGCCTTGTGGCTGACCACATAGGCACCGTGCACCATGAGATAAACTACACCATAGAGGAGGGCCTCGATGCCATTCGCGACGTGATATACTACATCGAGACGTATGACGTGACCACAGTGCGCGCCTCCACACCTATGTATCTGCTGGCACGCGTCATCAAGTCCATGGGCATCAAAATGGTGCTCTCAGGCGAGGGTGCCGACGAGATATTCGGCGGTTACCTCTACTTCCACAAGGCTCCGTCAGCACAGGCTTTCCACGAGGAGACCGTGCGCAAGCTGTCCAAACTGCACATGTATGACTGTCTGCGTGCCAACAAGAGCCTTTCTGCATGGGGCGTGGAGGGCAGAGTGCCGTTCCTCGACAAGGAGTTCCTTGACGTGGCGATGCGCACCAACCCCGAGGCAAAGATGTGTCCAGGCAAGACCATGGAGAAGCGCATAGTGCGCGAGGCATTTGCCAGCCTGCTGCCCGAGGAGGTGGCATGGCGACAGAAGGAGCAGTTCAGCGACGGCGTGGGCTACTCATGGATTGACACCCTGAAGGAGATTACCGCCGCCGCCGTCACCGACGAGCAGATGGCTCACGCGGCAGAGCGCTTCCCTATCAACCCTCCACGCAACAAGGAGGAGTATTACTACCGCTCCATCTTTGCCGAGCACTTCCCCAGCGAGTCGGCAGCACGCAGCGTACCGTCAGAGGCAAGCGTGGCATGCTCCACCGCTACGGCACTGGAATGGGACGAGGCTTTCAAGAATATGAACGACCCGAGCGGCAGAGCTGTGAAGGGTGTGCATGAGAAAGCATACTAAAAAATTTTGTGTTTCTCTCATTTTTTCGTAACTTTGCCTTCTGTAAGACAAACATACTGATATATGAAGAAACTACATCTATTAATCGCCACACTCACGACGGCACTGCTCATCGGATGTGGCACCACGTCAAAAGTCCCCATCACCGGACGCAAACAGAGTCTGTTAGTAAACAACGAGCAGGTGCTGAGCCTCAGCGAGCAACAGTATAAGGAATACATGAAGACCGCCAAGGCCTCCACCAACGCCGAGCAGACCGCTATGGTGAAACGCGTGGGACAGCGTCTTGCCGATGCCGTAGTGGAATATCTAAATGCCAACGGCATGGGTGACGAGGTGAAGACATACGCATGGGAGTTTAACCTTGTACAGAACAAAGAGGTGAACGCTTTCTGCATGCCGGGAGGCAAGATTGTAGTATATGAGGGCATACTGCCCGTAACAAAGGACGAGGCATCGCTCGCCGTGGTACTGGGACACGAGATAGCCCATGCTGTGGCTAAGCACTCTGCAGAGCGACTCAGCAATGCCTACCGCCAGCAGATAGGTCTGAAGGTATTGTCAGCAGGAGCGCAGATGGCAGGCGCCAGCTCTACGCTGCAGGGTCTCGGCACCGCAGTACTGGGTGTAGGCGCACAGGCATGGTCATCAGGTTTCTCACGCAGTCAGGAGAGCGAGGCTGACCACATCGGACTTATCTTCGCCGCTATGGCAGGCTATGACCCTGAGGTGGCTGTAAGCTTCTGGCAGCGCATGGCTGAGGCAAGCGGCAGCAAAGGCTCAGCAGTAAGCAGCATATTCAGCGACCACCCATCTGATGCCAAGCGTATCAAGCAGATACAGCAGTGGCTGCCTGAAGCCAAGACTTACTACAAGAAGCAGTAACGACACACTCTTACACCCCTGTCTATATATACCAGAAGCAACCAGCCTCTAAGCTGGTTGCTTCTTTTTTTTGTACGTCATACCACCTAAGACGACAGCAAAAGGAAAGTCCCGGAGTATATCATACTCCAGGACTTCACGTCTTTGCTTACGACAGTCTGTTTCTTTTTTTCTGTTTTCTTTTTCTGTTATTTACATCGCAAGCAGATATTGTTCAGGTGAGATTTTTACATAAACCGGATTTCTCTCACTCCAGCCCTCACACCTATTACAGCCTGAACGGTATTGCCAGCGTGTAACGCACACGAGACACCGTGCCGTTATGCACACCAGGCATCCATTTTGGCATGTTCTGTATCAGTCTTACGGCCTCACGCTCCAAGTAAGGGTCACATGACTTCACCGGAGTGACATGAGACGTCTTGCCGTTACGCTCTACTATGAAGCTTACAATTACACGGTCCTGCGCACCAAACTCCTTGGCCAGTGCAGGATAGGTCTTGTTCTCATTAAGGAATGTAGCCCATTTCTCCTTGCCGCCTATGACGTAAGGCATCTTCTCTACCTTGTCATACACCTGTGGACCGTCATCAAGCTTGGTTATCTCCTTCTGCTTCTTCACAGCCTCGGCTGTGGCAAGCGCACGGTTAGAGTCGTCAGCACCACCCTCGCCTGTGCCAGAGAGATTCTGTGACACATAGCCGGTAGATTTCTCTGAGGCTGTTGAAGGCATAATGGTTACCATGTCCTTGCCGGCACCACCGCTGAACGGAGGCAGACTCTTGAAGAACTCGGTAATATCCTGCTGCATATCATAATCTATGGTGCTACTCATAACCACATCGGTTACCTTTCCGTCATCACCGATAAAGTAATATATGTTCTGCTTAGTAGTGAACATACGTCCATACTCTATCAATTTCTGCTCTATGGCTGCCGCATTCTGCGCGCTGCCACTTATCGCTGCCAATGACAGGCATAAAGAAAGTAATAATTGTTTCATAAGCTATACCTTTCTATTATTAAAAGTGGGTTGTTTATAACAAAAAATGTTATGATGACGGGAAACAACGCTAACCGACACCATAACAAAGTTACTTTTTTTTATCTATGAATACAAGACTTTTTTCTATTTTTATGCTATTTTTACCGTAAAATACCCAAAAGTCAGTATAAATGTCATCTGTAAATTACAATTTTTCCTCTCCGCCGAGGGGGTTAATCGTAACGCAGCTTACGTTCCTCTAAAGTATTGTACTGGTCCACATAGGTCAGTATGAGCGTAAACGCCTTGTCTGGGTCCACGCTTATCGTCACCGTACCGTAGTCCATCTTCATGCCATACTTTGGCAGCGTAGTCATGTCGCCCTGCTCGTTGATTACCTCGCCCTCCGTACAGTACTGCTCTGTCACCACACGCTTCATGGCCTCGTAGAACGTGAGGAACTTGCTCAGCTCCTTCTCCTGTGGGAACCTTACCGCCACGCTCGTCATCATATTGGTGTGCACGCCGTAACCCAGCTCAAGCGTTACCTTGCCTCCGGCATAGTCCCCCTGCATCAGTCGGATGCCCTTGGGAGCCTTGGCATTCTCTGCCGCCACCACATAGCCTTTTTCTTTCATCGCCGCAGTGAACTCATCCACCGACATTCCCATACTTACGCCCATATACTCCATGTGCTCCTCCGCACTGACGCAAAGGAACACAAAAGACAAAAGGAGTAACACTAAATATCTTCTCATACTGACATACTGTTTTTTTGTGTGTGCAAATATACTAATAAAAAACAGTATTTATTTATGTTTTTCCCATTTTTTGAAAAAATATATCAAAAATATTTGTGTAATTAAGAAAATAATAGTAACTTTGCACTCGCAATTTCGCAAAAGCGACCATGACCCTGCAAAGCAGACACTCATTAATTGCTTCGTGCGATACATTGCACTCGCAAAATCGCGAATACATACTCGCAATTTCGCAAAAGCGACCGTGGGCCTGCATCGCAGACGCTCAACAATGCGCCAACAACGGGGGCATAGCTCAGATGGCTAGAGCGCTTGCATGGCATGCAAGAGGTCGTGGGTTCGACTCCCACTGTCTCCACAGTGAGGAACGACAAACAATGATGGCGGGATAGCTCAGCTGGTTAGAGCGTCGGATTCATAATCCGGAGGTCGAGGGATCGTGACCCCCTCCCGCTACAAAAAAGCACTTACGAACTTTCGTAGGTGCTTTTTTGTTTTTGCGGACACCGTGCGAACGCGAACCTCACATTTGGTGCAACAAGAGGGAAAGAAAAAAGACGGCAAATAGCCGCCTTTATCATACAACGTAATTATTCACCTTTTCTTTTTGCTCTGACTTAGCAACCACTCTTCTAAATCTTTCCTACTTAACCCTAAGGTTCTCAGGTTGCTACGAACCACCATTTCCGGAATTGGATCAATGTGAGTTTGCAAAGTTATCGGGCGTAACAACCCATTCTTTACCCATTTCTCATGTCCACCTCTGCCTTTCGTTCCTTGTTCTTCCCTCTTGCACCCCATGTCAAAGAGAAAGGTACGGAAATCCGCAAGTGAGATATTTGATAGTTTGACCCTATTCATACTTCAAAAGGAATACTATCCTTACTGTATCTTTCTGCATTCACTACATTATCAAGATACCCTTGCGTTAACATATAGTTATATGTAGGAATAGAAGAAGGCTTTTCGCCATCCATCTTCCATCCATGACTTAATAAATCTTCTTTAAGGGTGCCATTCTCGGTGGCATAACGTATATAGTCGTTCAACACTACCCCCAAAGAAGATTTTGCTTCATCCTCTCCGTGTCCGTAGCCTGTAAGATCTAATTCAGGACAATAAGCAATCCATACGTCTTTGTCGGGGTGGCTACTATCCAAAAATGTAAAGACAGAAATCATTACCTGTACTTTGCCTTTTTCTATTTTGATAGTTTTCATTTTGTTAGCTTTTTTGTATATTATATGGCACAAAGGTAATAAAAACAAATGGAGACTCCAAAATTTTAACATTTCAAGCTGTATGCGGAACGTTTTAGAATGGAAATTTACCATCTTTATTTATCGTTGTATTTATTATTCTTTTCTTATTATATCTTACCAATTTCTGGCTTCCTACATGGTACATATAAATTTAGGGGCTTTACCTCCTTTTTTGACTATTCTATTAGTGGCTTTATCTGCGATTCGTTTGTCACCATAATAGTAGTTTGGTTTCTCATATCCAGAAGGTACTTGGTCTTCTTTACAAAGTGTTATTCTGCAACAAGCTTGAAAAGTTTATCCATTTTTTTCATTTCCAATAACATAATTGCCATCCTTATAACCACTTCTTTTAGTCATTAATTGCTTCGTTATACTTTTATTTATGGTGATGTTTTACCTAAATCTTGTGTATATATTTCATCATTCTGCAAGGTATATCGTAGGAGTCCCTTCTTTTTATTCCATACTATTTGTTTCAAATCTATTTTCTGCGGATTTGTTTTGCTACTACACATCCTGTTTGCATCTATGAGTATACAATCATTATATCTGATATTATTGACAGTATACTTGGCTTCTTTTATTTTCTTGCCCATATATTTCTTGTCACCAAACCATAGGCTATATCGTAATGTATCATTCGTTGAGATTCTGTTTATTCTGAACGCAATATTATATTGTGAGAAATTGTGTAGTAACGTCATTTCCACATCTGCAAATCCATAAAATTCATGAGCCCCCTCAAGCCAGTTAACCCCCTCTGTATCGAGAACAAAGGTGTTTTGTGGATTACATATTGTTTTTTCGTTTATGATAACCGTATCAATGGAGTTATTGTTGGATTTATAATAAATTGTATCATTGTTTGTAAAATTATTAATCCATTGTAAGTCATCATCAGTTAACTGTACCTTATGACAATATGGTAACCCACACGAATTTAAAACTAAAATCGATAATATGTAAAATTTATTCATTCTCTTGCGGATAAAAATAGTTATAAAAATCATCAATTGTATGAGTTATTCCTGTTCCAAACTGAAAATACTCTGTATTGCCAGGAGCTCTTTTTGATGTATTATTCTGAAAATTATGTAACATATCACCACCAAAATAAAAGTTTTTACCAAAAATGCTAAACATTTTCTTTCCTAATGCAACATAATTCAAATCTAAGAAATATTTGCAAAGGTAGAAAAAATAACTGATTTGGCAAAAACACCCTCACTTTATATCATCTTACATACAGCATATTCATATTCTTTTTTGTCAAAAGATTTATGGATAATTAATGCAAACTTTCGAACTTGAATTACAGCCCAATCACCAAAATGTCCTATTTTGGGCTTCGATTCCTTGCGATATTAGTCAGCAAACTCTGTTATGGGCTGAAATATCGCAAGGAAATTGCGTTTTACGTATAATGCTGTAATACAGCACTATATAAAACAAGAAATGGCTAACGAGTGACATTTAAGGGCTTTTTCGGCGTGATTCGATAGCTTTTACATGGTAAAGTGATAGCTTTTACACCATGAAAGCTATGCTTTTACGATGTGAAAGTTATGCTTTTATACCCTAAAATGGTGCTTTTTGCCCTGAAAAACGAAAAAAAGAAGATTGCGGATTGTTGCAATCTTCTTCTCTGTTGGTCTGTTTTTCTTCCGAAATTCTCTAGTTTGCGATTTGTAATGAAATGTTAAATCACCAAAATGTCCTATCCGGCCTCTATGTCAGCGGTATGAAAATGTGCGTCAGGATTTCAGTTTGTCCATGGCAAAATACTTCCACAGGGGGGCCGCCATCATGGCTTGGTGGAACTCGTCGTTCTTCAGCATCCTGATGACCTCCTCACGCTCAAGCAGCACCACCTTGATATCCTCTGACTCCTCCAGATGCTGCTCAGACAGACGCTCTACTCCTATTGCAAGGAAGGTGTGGCTGCTGTTGGTGCAGGCTCCGGCGTTAGGACTGACGGTCATGAGGTGGCTCCACTCTCCGCCGCCGTAACCTGTCTCCTCATACAGCTCACGCTTGGCGGCTTCCATAGGGTCCTCGCCCTCCTCCACGCATCCGGCGGGTATCTCATACGCCGTAAGGTGCTGCGCATGGCGGTACTGCCGCTCCATGAGGAAACGGCCGTCTTTGGTAATGGCTATCACGTTACAGAACTCCGGGTACTCAAGCACGTAGAAGTCCTTTATCTCCGCCCCCGTAGGCAGTCTTACATGTTCACGCCTTGCCGTCAGCCACGGACGCTTATACAGATACTCACTCTCCAGCACCTCCCACTCCATCGGGTCTTTGTCTTTCTTCTTGTCCATATCAAAGGCAAAGATAATAAAAAATTCATTAACAAGTATGAAAAAAGAGGTGGAATAGTGTTGAAATTAAATAAATTAAGGATAAATAATCATAAACATTGCCTGCATGGTTTGCCAGCGATGCCGAAAACACCTAACTTTGCCCTCGCCAAGGCGTTTTTGCCTGCAACAGAGAAAATCCAACTGACACTAATGCGTAATACATCTGTCACCTTATTTATACTTATAACGATATGCGCGGCGACATACGCGCAACGGCGCTTCGTGGTCATCAACATGGAGACGAAGGTGCCCGTAAGGAATGTGGTGGTAAAGTATGGCAAGGACACGCAGTCCTGCACCATCTGGGACGGCTCGTTCATGCTTGACAGTCTGCTCACCGACACCTGCACCCAGCCCATAGTGCTCAGCCGCTCGGGTTTCCTGACGCTCACCCTCACCGCCGCAGAGCTGACCGACACCATAGAGATGCTGCCGTCGTTCAATGCCCTGACGGAGGTTATCATCTACGGTAAGCGCAAGAGCGGTATAGGGATGACCTGGACCTACGACCCGAAGACAGACATGAGTATAAAGAAAAACAAGGAAGGCTCCATCAAGGCGGACATCAGCGGAGCCTTAGAGAGCCTCCTCACATACAAGCGCCGCAAGCGCTATGAGGAGACAAAGAAAAGGATGGAGGAATACTGAGGGTTAACTGGTGCCAAAGATACGGTATGACAATACGACTTTAAGAAGTATAGCTCTATTTACAAAAAAACTGTAGAATGACGTAGTGAAAGCATTACCTTCACTAAGTCATTCTACAGTTATCTTTTCATCATATCACACGCCCAATGAGCAAGAGCGGTGACACTAGGGGAAGTCACTCCTACTTTGCCGCAGGCTCTGCTGCCGGCTCAGCCTTCTTCTCAAGGAAGCGTATGCCGTAGATATTGATAGGGCCGTCAGGGTACATTATCTGGTACTCGCCCGGCTTCTCTATCTCAAGCGTGATAGGGCGCTTGCTCTTCTGCTCCACAACGTCGGTAACCAAGTCCTTGGCACCCTTGAGGATAACCACCTGACGGTCAACCTCACTTGATGCAGAGGTAGCATAGACTATCAATGTGCCCACAGCCTTGACACTAAGGAATATCTGACTGCTGCGGCTACTGGTGCTGACGGTCTTGAAACGAGTGGTGAAGCGCTGTCCGTCCCTGAACGTACGAATGTGCTCGTCACACTCCATCTTGCCTTTGTCATCAACCACATACATGAATACCTTGTCGCAGTTGAAGACCATAGGGTTGTTACCCGGTTTGAATGGCTTAAAGGTTATCGTCGTGGGATCTGTCCCTATCTGGGCTGATGCTGCTATGGCGAGCACCGCCGCAAAGATTGTGGTAAATAACTTTTTCATAATAGTGCGTTTTTTATTTGTTGTAGGTAAGTATTAAGAGTTATGTCTTCAACAGAGGACTATGCCAGCAGAGCCTTGCACATCTCCTCCATCTGAGGCACGTCTGTATCTTTCATCCTTGAGCGTATGGTAACCACCGGCTCCACTATGGTGACGTTCTTCATAGGCTCTATGAGAGCGCGCATGGTACGGGCTGCTGTAGGAGCCCATGAACCGTTCTCAAGCAGTGCCACGGTGCGGTTCTGGTAATTCTTTATCTGCAGGTGGTAGAGCAGGTCGTGCATAGGTGGGAATACCCCGGCATCATAGCTGGCGGCACAGAGCACCATGCGAGGATAGCGGAAGGCATCCTCTATGACCTCTGCCTGGTCCTCACGTGAGAGGTCGCTCACCACTACCTTCGGGCATCCCATCTGGCGCAGTATCTCACCCACCTTCTCTGCAGCGGCGGCGGTGCCACCGTGTATGCTAGCGTATGCCACGAGCACTCCGTCGGTCTCTGCCTCATACTTACTCCATGTGTCATAGAGCTTGACAGCATTGCTCAGCGCCTCGCCCTTGAGGACCGGTCCGTGAAGCGGACAGATGGTCTCGATGCTGACAGTAGCTGCCTTCTTCAGTACGTTCTGTACCTGTACGCCATACTTGCCACAGATATTGAAGAAGTAACGACGGGCCTCGCATGCCCAGTCGTCGGTCTCAAACTCCAACGCGCCGAACTTACCGAAGCCGTCGGCAGAGAACAGCACCTTCTCGCTTGTCTCATAGCTCATCAGCACCTCAGGCCAGTGCACCATAGGAGCAGCGATAAACTGCAGCGTATGGCTGCCCAGTGAGAGCGTGTCGCCCTCCTTAACCACCATCAGCCTGCCGTCAAACTGCTCACCATCGAAGAAGTTTGGTATCATCTTCACAGCCTGTGCTGACAACACGAGCTTCATATCCTTATACTCCTGCATAGCCCAGAGGATGAGCGATGAATGGTCAGGCTCCATGTGGTGGCACACCAGATAGTCCGGCTGGCGGCCGTCAAGCTCTTTCTTGAGGTTGGCCTTCCACTCCTCAGCCTTGCGGTCGTCGGTGGTATCCATTACAGCTATCTTCTCGTCAAGAATGACATAGCTGTTATAGCTCATGCCCTCGGGCACCACATACTGGCTTTCAAAGAGGTCTATATCCTTGTCGTCAACGCCTATATAGCGTATAGTGTTTGTTACGTCTGTGTACATAAGTGTTTTTTGTGTTTTTACTTCTATCACTCACAAAGGTACGATTTTTTTTTTTATTCTGCAACAATAAATATTAATGTTTGTTAAATAACTTTTTGTTTTCTACTCTTACCCATGTTATAAAGGTGTTATTTTTGCTCTTTCAGTTTTTCTTCGTAATTTTGCACGAGCAAATTCTATATATAATATAGGAGAGCAGAGACTAACAAAATGAATGAAAAAATACAAAAAACGCTGAAATCCTCTGAGACGGAGGACTGGCTTGACTTGCACGTGGTGCGTCCATTGTGCTATTACCTTGCGGCATTTCTCGCAAAGTTTGATGTACACCCCAATACTGTGACTATATGGTCAATGATTATAGGCGCAGGCAGCGCATACCTGTTTGCACAGGGGTGCTTCTACTATGACGGCATGCACGGACTGCTCGTCAACATCATAGCCATAGCCCTACTTTGTATAGCTGACATCCTTGACTGTACCGACGGACAGTTGGCACGCCTGACGGGCAAGAAGAGTCCGATGGGCAGAATACTTGACGGAGTGGCAGGCTTTGTATGGTTCGTACCTATCTACCTTGCACTGGTATATCGTTTCTACTACCACCACGAGATAGAGTTCTCATTCCTCGGCATAGCCGACACGGAGCAGAACACATGGATAGCTACCGCCGTAGTCTTCATCCTCGGTGTTATCAGCGGCGTGTGGGGCATAGCAGGGCAGCAGCGACTGGCTGACTACTATATACAGGCCCACCTGTACTTCCTGAAGGGAGAGAAGGGCAGCGAGCTTGACAACTCTGCATCAGAGCGCGCCAAGTATGAGGGCATGACAAAGGAGAACACCTCATGGGCTGAGCGCTATTTCCAGAAGTCATACATAGGATATACGGAGAAGCAGGAGGCTGTGACACCGGAGTTCCAGAAACTCATGGGCAAGCTGCGCAGCAAGTATGGCACTGCTGAGAATATCCCTGCAGAGATACGCAAGGACTTCCACGATGCGTCACTGCCGGTGATATTCTGGAACGGACTGCTGACATTCAACTTCCGCTCTATGTGGTTCTTCATCTTCTGTCTGCTTGACATCCCTGCCATGAACTTCGTATGGGAGATATTCGCCATGGGTGCACTGTACTATTACGTAAAGCATCGTCATGAGGCGTTCTGCAAGAAGATAGCAGAAAAGATAAAGAATTGAGAAACTGAAAAAAGTGAAGTATTGTGACTAAGAAGACGCTAAATAACATATTCTTTCTCGCAGGCGTGGCTTGCGTGGTGGTGATGCTGCTGACATTTGACATCAGCTTCAAGGAACTGTGGTATCACCTGTGCACCGCAGGCTACTGGCTCATACCGGTCATCGGCGTGTGGATATTCATCTACGGACTCAACGCCTTGGCATGGAGGGCTATAATAAAGGGCAACACCGACCCCGACGAGCACGTGGGGTTCTGGAGAATATACAAGCTCACCATATCAGGATATGCGCTGAACTACGCCACTCCTGTAGGCGGACTGGGCGGCGAGCCATACCGAATACTTGAATTGACGAAAGACATCTCAAAGGAGCATGCCACATCATCGGTGATACTTTATGCCATGATGCACTTCTTCGCACACTTCTGGTTCTGGTTCTCATCCATATTCATTTACATTGCACTGGTACTCATAGGCGACCTGCCTATCAATACCACCATCGGCATAACGCTGGGAGCCATCGCACTGTTCTGCATGGCTGCCTTCTGGCTTTTCCAGAAGGGATATAAAGGCGGACTGGTTATCAACGTCATGAAGTTCCTGTCAAAGATTCCGGGACTGAAAGGTTGGAGCAAGCGCTTCACCGAGCGCCACCGCACGTCACTCGAGAACATAGACAAACAGATAGCTGCACTGCACAGTCAGGACAAGCGCGCCTTCTATACCAGCTTTTTCCTTGAATATATGTCGCGCGTAGTGCAGAGTCTTGAGATAATGTTCATGCTCCTGATGTTTGACATAGATTGTGGAGGTGGCTTTGCCGGATACGCACTCGTATTCCTCCATTCTATTCTGATACTGTCGTTCACCACACTGTGTGCCAACCTCATAGGTTTCCTGCCTATGCAGCTCGGTGTGCAGGAGGGCGGCTTCATGCTCTCCATACCTGCCACCATAGGTCACTCGGTGCGCGCCGCACTGTCGCCGCAGAAACTCATTGCCGTAGGCTTCTACGTCAGTCTTATCTGCCGCGTAAGGGAGATACTATGGATTCTCATCGGCATAGTGCTGATGAAGATGTGGAACAAGGATGAAGGGTGAAGGGAAGAAGGATGAAGGATGAAGGATGAAGGAATGAAGGGATGAGAGATTAAGGATTAAAGATGAGGGATTAATATATGAAAAAGTTTCTCTGCATAATAATGATGATGATGTGTGCGTTCATTAATAACATGGCCGCACCTGGCAGTACCGACAACGACGAGAAGAGCTTCACCGTGGAGCCTTTAAGCAACGCCGTGATTGAAAGGATGAAAGGGAAGTCTCTGCCAGCAGACAAAGTGCAGTGGGCTAAGGCCGAACTGCGTTATGTGAGTGTGTTGCACATAGGCATCGACGGCAAGACGCACAAGGGCGAGATAGTATGCAACAAGCTGATAGCCGAGGACCTACGTGAGATATTCCTCGCCCTGTATCGTCAGCGTTATGTTATTGAGAGCATAGCCCTCGTTGATGAATATGGCGGTAATGACGATGCTTCAATGCGCGCCAATAATACCAGTTGCTTCAACTACCGTATGGTGGACGGCACCAACCGTCTGTCAAACCATGGTCGCGGATTGGCCATTGACATCAATCCGCTGTATAACCCTTGGGTGCGCGGCACTAAGGTGGACCCTGTAGAGGGACGTCCGTATGCCTTTAACCGTAACAAGGTAAAGGCTAAGGTGCCTATCATAACTATTAACGACGCTTGCTACAAGTTGTTCAGGAAACACGGATTTACATGGGGAGGCAGCTGGCGCTCGAGCAAGGACTACCAGCATTTTGAAAAGGTACAGAAATAAAAAAAGGCGTAAGACTACCTTACGCCATACACAATGGATTGTTCCTATATCATAGCACTTGACCTTGACGGCACCCTGACCAATGACCGCAAGGAGATTACGCCACGCACCCGTGAGCTGCTTATAACACTGCAGCGTAAGGGAGCAAGGGTGTGTCTTGCCTCCGGGCGTCCGCCCTACGGCATGCGTCCGCTGGCGGAGCAGCTATGCATGGCTGACTACGGAGGTGTGCTATTATGCTATAACGGGGGATATGTGGAGGAATGCTCTACAGGTAAGGTGCTGACAGAACGCCATATCGACGAGTCCCTTCTGCCACGTCTTATTGAATGGCAGCAGGAGACTGGCATGACACTTATGACTTATCATGAGGATAAGATATACACCGAGCATCCTGACGACCCATACGTGGCACAGTCATCACGCAATAACAAGATGAGGGTGGTGGGCGTAAAAGACTTTCTGCATGACGTGCCGCGTCCCATCAATAAGTGTCTGATGGTAGGCAGTCCGGAATTGGTGCGTCAATGGGAAGGCTATATGGCTGGCGAGATGCAGGGACGTATGCATATACTCCACTCCACACCTTATTTCATAGAGATACTGCCACTGCACATAGACAAGGGTAACGCACTCAAGAATCTGCTGACACACTACGGTATGACTGCCGACCGCCTCATAGCCTTCGGCGACAGCCATAACGACATAGGAATGCTCACCGCGGCAGGCACCGGTGTTGCAATGGGCAATGCCGAGGAAGAGGTAAAAAGCGCCGCCGACCACATCACTCTGTCAAACGAAGAAGACGGTGTATATCACTTTTTACTAAGATATTTTCACAAGGCACTCTCTCCCAATTGAAGAGAGGGATGAGCCGCTCTGCCGTCATCGGCACCGGCTCTGGTATTATGTTGGCAAGATAAGCCAACGCACCTATTATTTCCTCACTTCTATGCTCCTCACGCAAAGCACCGAGATCAAGGCTCTTGTCACGTTTTGACAAGCGCTGTCCGTCTGCGTTACACAACAAAGGCAGATGGACAAAACGAGGCATAGGGAAGTCGAGCAAACGTGCCACATACATCTGCTGCGGTGATGACAACAGCAGGTCACGTCCACGCACCACCTCCGTCACACCCATCAAGGCATCATCTATCACCACCACCAACTGGTAAGCCCACGCACCGTCTCGCCGTCGTATGATGAAGTCGCCCACCTGGCGCTGCATATCCACACTCTGTTCTCCGTAATGTCCGTCACAGAAAGATATTACCTCATCATTCACCATCAGCCTCATCGATGCAGGCTTGTCCATAGGTGGCATGCCCAGCAATGAGCGGCATGTGCCTTTATACACTACCCTGCCGTCACTCTCATGCGGTGCCTGGGTAGCCAGCAAGTCATGACGCGTGCAGTAGCAGGGGTAAACAAGTCCCCTGCCCTGCAACACATCATAATAATGCTTGTATATATCGCCACGCTCACTCTGCCATACCGGCTCACCGTCCCATGGAAGTCCCAGCCATTCCAGGTCACGCATAAGCAGTTCGGCATACTCTTTACGTGAGCGGTCACGGTCTATGTCCTCTATGCGTAACAGCCAGCGGCCGCCTTGCGAACGTACCGATAACCACGAGAGGAGCGCGCTGAACACATTGCCCAGGTGCATCCTCCCCGTAGGCGATGGGGCAAACCTGCCAGTAGGTACTGCCGTCACTCTGCGCCCTCCTTGAATACGTCAAGAGCTGTTGTTGGCTTTCCACCATCGAAACATCCCTTCTTGTAACCACCGTTGTAGCCGTTAGGCGCCTCTGGCTCCCAGTAGAAGATGCCGGCGAGATGACCAGTTGCAGTACCGTCGGTCATGAGCTTGGTGATGGCAGACTTGCAGGCATCAGCCTGGTCGTAGTCCATGCCGAACTCCACCACCATCACGTCCTTGCCGTAGGTGGCGTAAGCCTGCTGGATGTTGCTTACGGCAGAAGCTATGTAGTCAGACCAAGAGTCGTTCTCAGGATAGAGCGAGATGCCTATGATGTCATACTTGCCGCCGTTGGTCTTCAGGTTTCCGAAGATGCGAGAGTACAGGTTCCACTGGTTGCCGCTGTCAATGTGGACTATCACCTTGCTGTCTGGGAATATAGCCTTCACAGCATCATAGCCAGCATTTACAAGTGTGGCAAACTGCGCACCGTTGTTGTAGTAACCGCCGTAAGAAACTATGTCACCGCCTTTCTCGGTCTGATACATCATGCCGTTGCGCGTCTCGTTGCCTATCTGCACCCACTCAGGCTCTATATTGTAAGCCTTGAGCTTGTTCATCATCGTGGTGACGTGGCTTGACAAAGCCGCTTTCAGCTGGTCGAAGGAATAGTCCTTCCATGCTGCAGGCATCACCTGGTTGGCAGGGTCAGCCCATGTATCAGAGAAGTGGAAGTCTATCATAAGGCGCAGGCCCAGCGCATTGGCGCGGCGTGCCTTGACGAGCACGTCGTCCATGTTGCTCCAGCCGTCGGTAGGGTTCACCCACACACGCAGGCGGATGGAGTTAACGCCGCAGTCATCCTTCAGCAGCGTCATCAGTTCCTTCTCGGTACCGCCCTGGTTATAGAACTTCATGCCTTCTGCCTCCATCTGCGTTACCCAGCTGACGTCGGCACCCTTAGGGAATGTGGTGCGGTCTATTACAACGGGAGTCTCGGGTGTCACGTTAGAGAGGTCGGTCTTTGGGTCGTCAGCATCAGAGCAGGCGGTCAAAGCCAAAAGCAGTGAGAGACCCACCCCTGCCCTCCCTGTGAGGGAGGGGGAGCAGAATGTCTTTACCGCTTGTGATATCTTATTATATAATGTCTTCATCTTTTATTTATTTGTTTTGTTCCCCCACCCTCACAAGTAGGGTCGGGTGAATCTGTTTTTATTAGTGTTTCCACCCCCCTCCCTCACAGGGAGGGCCGGGGTGGGTCTATTTCTTAAAGCTATACGTGCCGTGGCATATATCAACGGTCAGTGTATATGGGCCGTTGCCGTCTATGCCCGCAGGATTGCCGTTGTCCTTGGCCTTCCACGTAAGGTTGCCGTCAGAACGTGTGCCAAACCAATAATCATCCCATGAACCATTGACGAGAATCTTCATGCCCCATGGCGTATCTGCCGTGACGTTCACCGTAGCGGTATATACGCCAGGAGTCTCGGTGGCGGTCATCGCGGTAGCTTCCCAGCTGTCATTGAGGCCTGTGTATGAAACCGTTTCGACCTGTGCACCGTCCATCTCATACCAGTAACTCATCCATCCGAGCGATGCGCTGACAACATACAAGCCTTCGTCAGGAGCAGGAATGTTATCGCCGCTTACCTTAAGTTTCTTGTCGGCAGTCTCAGGGTCTTGGTTGATAGGTGTCCAGTCATCGAGTTCCTTGCTAAAGTAGTAACCCCACTCACAATTCTTGATTACCACAGCACCTGTGTAGGTCTTGTGTTCCTCGTCAGAAAGGCGTATCCACTGATCGTATTTATACTCGTTATCATTGCCCAGCACGTAGAGTATCTGGCTCAGTTCCTCTGGTTCTTCAGCCGCACCAGCCTCTATGCTGTATGCAGGAGTCTTGCCACTGAGGTCGATGGTGACGGTGCAGTCGCCAGTCTGCGGAGCAGAGAGCGTGATGCCCTCAGGCGCAGAGGTGCTTATGCCGGTAGAGGTGAAATAGAGCGAAGTGCTTTCGCCCTTGTCTTCGCTGTCACCACTGTCAACATTGTAAAGCCTAGAGTTAGGCGAAGAGAACTGCAGCGTCACCGGACTTGTTGACTCTGACGTATATACGAGAGTCCACTGCTTCTTCTCCTTGTTGAATGTCATGTCGCCAGTGATGTCACCGCTTACAGTGACAGATGGTATGCTTATCTCGTTCCAGAACTTCTGCTTGGTGTTGACGGTCACGTAGCGGCAGCCGTTGAAGCCAGAAGACCAGAGGTTCCATGCGTCAGAGGTGTTGGTAATGTTGAACACGCTGTCGTCAACAGGAGTATTACCCCATGTGGTGCCGTCGTTCTCCATAAGCCACCAGTTGCCCCATCCGCCCAAGGCGAGGAAACCTGTGTATATGCCGTTCTCTGTAGGAGAATACAGATGACCGAGCTCAGTGGTCTTGTCTTTTGACAGGGCAATGGCATAGGTATAGTCTATCTTATAAGGCACCACCGTCATCTCAAGTACGTTGGAATACTGTGGCTCTATGTTTGCACCCGTTGTTGATGCAACACGCACATACATAGGCTGCTCGGCGTAAGGCTCATAACCCAGTTTGGTAAGTTCGCCGTTAAGCTCAGCGTTTGTAAACTGCTTCTGGTAAACGCCGTTGTTCATGTTGAAGCTATAGCATGAAGCGAAGTCTTCAGTCTTTGAAATCTGCAGCGTATTGCTTATGCTGCCGGCTGGCACCAGAACATCAACATAGTTGGTATTGAGCACATGGTTATCGTTCCAGTGCAGTGTCAATGCCAGTCCTATGGCATTAGAAGCATCAAGCACTATATTGTTTGAACCGTCAAGGGTAAGTGCGTCGCCCCTACCTACAGTAACGAGGTCACCGTCCTTTGAGCAGGCGGTCAAAGCCAAAAGCAGTGAGAGACCCACCCCTGCCCTCCCTGCGAGGGAGGGGGAGCAGAGTGTCTTTACTGCTTGTGATATCTTATTATATAATGTCTTCATCTTTTATTTATTTGTTTAGTTCCCCCTCCCTCACAGGGAGGGTTGGGGAAGGTCTGTTTTTATTAGTGTTCCCCTTCCCCTACCTCACAGGGAGGGCAGGGGTGGGTCTCTTGGAGGGTCTCTTGGGAGAGTCTCCTACCTCAGGTTATAGTTAGCAGACTGCTCTGCTGCAGGTATAGGATAGGTATTGAAGCTTTCGCTGACAGATGTGCCGGCAGCTGCTCCGCCTTTCCACTCCCACAGGTATTTGTTTGTGGTGAACATGCCATAGCGCACGAGGTCGGTGCGGCGTGTGCACTCCCACCACAGCTCACGGGCGCGCTCGTCGAGCAGGAACTGCAGGTCAACCTCTGATGCAAGCACCTCACGCTCACCCTCGCCGAAGGCACGGTCGTAGAGCGGCTGTATGAGTGGCAGCACGTCAGCGGCAGCAGAACCGTTGCGCAGCATTGCCTCTGCCTTCATCAGCATCACGTCGGCAAGGCGCAGCACAGGATAGTCGGTGCATACGCCGCCGTCGGCAGTATTGCTGGCAGCCTCGCCTTCATCGGTAAGGTTGGTATATTTGCAACCGAACCATCCGAAGCCCTGGTTGTCTATGGCGTTGCCCTCAAAATACTGCTTGCTGTCGTCGGTCCAGAAGAGTGCGCGGCAGTCGCCCTCCTCGAAGAGCGATGTCAGCTCGCCTCTTGTGCGGAAGCTGCCCCATCCGTTAATAGCGCCATACACTGAGGCATCCTGGTTGTTACTGTTGCCTATGGCACCGCATACGAGGTATGTCGTAGCACCCCATGTCACGGTGTTTGTAGCGTCAACGTTGAGTGAGAAGATAATCTCATTGGTGCGCTTATCGTTGTCGGCATTGAAGAGTTTCTGGTAATCCTCCTCCAGTGTATAGCCCTGAGCAATAACCTTGTCGCACGCTGCTACGCAGTCAGCATAGTGGTTGCCGCCGCCATATACCTCTGCATTGAGATATAGCTTAGCCAGCAGTGCGTATGCAGCGCCAGATGAAGCGCGGCCATACTCCACAGAGTTCTTCGTAGGCAGGTTGTCGGCAATAGCCTTCAGCTCACCCTCAATGTAGTCAAACAGCTGCGTGTTGGTGTAAGCCTCCGGTATGTATGAGCCGATGCCGGTGTTCTCATCAACGAAAGGACCTTTGCCATACAGGTCGAGCACCATATAGTAAGCCAGCGCCCTGAGGAAGCGAGCCTCGCCTACATACTGCTGCACGGTCTGGTTGCCGTTGTTCTTTGTGTTGGCAATGTAGTCGTTAGCCAGTGCTATGGTGTAGTACAGGCGGTAATATACATCGCTCACCCATGGATCGTCGGCAGTCCACTTTATGTAGCACAAGCCATCCTGGTGGTCACCCTCAAGCCATGACGGTGCCATCTCGTCGGTAGGCATCTCTTGCATGTTGACATAGCCACGCATGAGATCATAGCCGTTATTGGTAGAGAAGTCGCCGAGGTTCTCCTTAGCCTGTCCCACGGTGACGTAAGAGGCGTATATCTTAGTCAGAGCCATCTGGCAGCCCTCTGTGGTGGAGTACACCTCAGCGGCAGTCTTGTCGCCTTCAGGTGACAGGTCGAGGTCACCGGTGCAGGCGGTGCAAGCAAGAAGCAAGAGACCCACTCCTGCCCTCCCCGCGAAGGAGGGTGAGCAAAGTGTCTTTACTGCTTGCGATATTTTATTATATAATATATTCATTTTTGTTTATTTTGTTTTGTTCAAGGGTTATTCTGTTAATACTGGAAGTTATAGAGGTTCTAGAGAATCTAGTGGTTCTAGAAGTTCCAGAATATCTAGTTTTATTTAGAACTCAAATCCCAGTGTCAGTGAGTAGGTGCGCGGACGTGGATACATCTGTCCGTCAATGCCGCCGTTCACCTCTGGGTCAAGTCCTGAGTACTTTGTTATGGTAAACACGTTCTGCACCATGAATGATGCGTTCATGCTCAGGTACTTTGATATCTGTCCGAAGTTATAGCCTATGCTGATGTTGTCCATCTTCAGGAAAGATGCGTTCTCAACGTAGTGGTCGCTCTCATACTGACGAGATGTAAACTGCGTGTCAAGATATGAGCGTGACATGAGGTTCATCTGGTAGTCGTTGTAGAATACCGTGCCCCATGCGCCGGTGTTCATCGCCAGGCGGTTATATACGTAGTTGCCTACGTTAGCTCTGAGACTGGCAGAGAGTGTGAGTCGCTTCCATGTCAGCGAGGTAGAGAGACCGAAAATCCAGTCAGGTGCTGGTGAGTGATAGTGATAGCGGTCGTTCTGGTCTATGATGCCGTCGCCGTTAAGGTCGGCATAGAGGCCTTCCACCGGTTTGCCAGTAGCCTCGTCGTATATCTGCTTATATACGTAGAAGCTGTAAGGAGCGTAGCCCTCGGTGAACACCTGCACGTAGTGGCTCTCCACCCATCCCTGCGGAGTGTTTACCTCTGGTGCCTGCGGATTGGTGCGAAGGTTGTCGATGCGCACCTTCTGCCATGTAGCGTTGCCGCTCAATACCCACTGCCAGTTCTTTGTAGATATTATGTTGGCATTGAATGAGAACTCCAAGCCCTGTGAGTTGATGTTACCCACGTTCTTCAGCATCTCCTTGCCGAAGTTCGTACCGGCAGCCACTGGAACGGTGGCAAGCAGGTCCTTGGTCTTGCGGTAGTAGTAGTCAATGCTTGCGGTGAAGCGGTTATTGAGGAAACCGAGGTCAACACCTACGTTAAACGCCTTTGTGGTCTCCCAAACCAAGTCTGGGTTATATATTGACGGTGCGTAAGAAGTCAGGAACTTGTCGCCCAGCTGGTAGCTTGCGCCCAGCTGTGACAGAGTGTAGGTTGACAGGTATCCGTAGTTTGAGATGCCGTCCTGCTGACCAGTCACACCGTATGACACGCGCAGCTTGAGGTCGTTGATGGTATTCTGCAATGGCTTGAAGAATCCTTCACGAGCTATGTTGTAGGCAAGTGCCACTGAAGGGAATGTGCCCCACTTATGACCGTCGGCAAAGCGAGAAGAGCCGTCGGCACGCAGCGTGGCGGTGAGCATATAGCGGTCGAGCAAGGTATAGTTCAGTCGGCCGTAGTATGACTGCAGGCAGTGCTCCTGCGGCTTTGTCACGATGGTGCTCTGTACGTCACCTGCCACATTATATTTATTATATGTATCGCTTGTCATCTTCCAGAACTGATAGTCACGACCTGCCATCACGTCGATGGTCTGTGGCAGCGAGCCCTCCAGTTCCTTGTGGTAGTTCAGATATACGGTGAAGAGCCTGTTCTGCAGCTTCTGCGGACCGTATGCGTAGTCAGAGCCGCCTGATGTATAGCCAGAGAAAGCCTCTGCCGGTACATACACAGTGCCCTTGCCGTTAGAGTAGTCGTAGCCGCCCGTCATGTGCAGCTTCAGGTCAGGCAGGAAGTGGAACTTATAGTCCACGTCGATGTTACCCACAAAGCGCTTCACGCTCGACTTGTCAAGAGTATAGTCAAGCAGTCCGACAGGGTTAGCCGTAGCACCGGTGATAGGAACTCCGGCATCGTCTATAGCCTCGTGGAAACCGAGGAAGGCATCGTTGCTGGTATATACGGGAGCGTAAGGGTTACGTGTCAATCCGCCCCAGATGGCGCTCTGGTTTGCAAAGCGATTCTGGTTGGTGGTACCCTTGAGGTTGATGTTAAACTTCAGGTAATCGTTGAAGAACGATGGTGAGAGGTTGATGCCCGCCGTAGCACGCTGTGACCAGTCGGTCTTCAATATGCCCGCCTGGTGCATGTAGCCCACGCTCACGCGGTAAGGCAGATGCTTGCCTATGGTGCCGGCTATGCTGAGGTTGTTATCGGTACCCCATGCGTCGCGGTATATCTGGTCGTTCCAGTTGGTAGCAGTGCCGAGACCTTCTGCACCTGCATACACTTGGTCATGCCATGCCTGTGCCTCTTCACTGTCAGGTATGCCAGCCACGCCCTTCTGACGTGCAGTGCCATACTTTGCCACCACCTGCTGCATCTCGCTGAGTGACATCATGTCAACGGTCTTGGCAACCGTTGCCAGACTGTTGGTGGTTGAGAATGTTATCTTTGGTTTGTTACCCTTTAAGCCCTTCTTTGTGGTTATGAGGATGACACCGTTAGAGGCGCGGCTGCCGTAGATGGCTGTTGAAGAAGCATCCTTCAACACTGTCATCGTCTCAATGTCGTTAGGGTTGATGAGCGAGAGCGGATTGCCCGAACCGGTGATGCCCTGACCTATCTCCATAGGCACGCCGTCGATGACTATCAGCGGGTCATTGGATGCGTTGAGCGATGCACCGCCACGAATACGAATGGTGGCACCTGCCGTTGGCGAACCGCCACTGTTGGTAATCTGCACACCAGATATCTTACCGTTAACCAACTGCTCAGCCGATGTTATCACACCGTGGTTGAAGTCCTTCTCGCCAACGCTTGAGATGGCGCCAGTCAGGTCGGTCTTCTTCTGCACACCGTAGCCTATGACCACTACCTCCTTCAGTTGGTTGTCGCCCGTCATCACAATGTTATGCGTGGATGACGAGATATCAACGGTCTGCTTTTCATACCCCACGTATGAGAACTGTAACTGTTTCACTTCAGCCCCTACAGTAATGGTGTAGTTGCCATCAAAATCGGTCACGGCACCCTGCTGCGACCCTACAGCCATGACGGTGACGCCGATGAGCGGCTCGCCCTGCTCGTCAGTGACGTTACCACTCACTGTACGGCTGTTTTGCGCCATCATAGCAAACGGCAAAGTTGTGAGTAGTAAACTCACAACCCACCGCTTTACTTTTAGTAAAGTTCCTTGCTTCATTGTTTAAGTTATAGTTAGTATATGATTGATTAGTTAGTTCTATTACACCCGGTTTTATACTTAAAACCACATGAGATGTTTTTTCTTTTGCTACACAAAATTACAAAAATTAATCTTAATAAACAAACGGAAATGTTGATTTTTTCGATAACTCTGGGTTAAAAAAGACGTATTTCCGTTTTTTTTCGACACAATGAAAAGTCTATGTGACATTTTAGCGATTTAACATTTCATTACAATTCACAAAACAGACTATTTTGGAAGGAAAATATATTAACGAAAAAGAAGATTGTGAGTAGTCACAATCTTCTTTTTTATTTATTTGATGCCAATAAGCATCGTTTTCGCATATAAAAGCATAACTATTTTACCTCTTCGCCCATGAGGGTGGCAGAGGTGCTGCCGGTGATACGCACACGCACGATGTCGCCGATGTGGTGGGTGCCTTTGTTGAACACCACCATCTTGTTCTGGCTGGTGCGACCGCAAAGCTGCTCGCGTGAGCGCTTGCTGTAGTTCTCCACAAGCACGTCGAACTCCTTGCCTTCGTCCAGCTTGTAGTTCTCTGCCGAGAGCTCGTTCTGCAGGGCTATCATCTCGTTGAGGCGGCTTATCTTCACATCCTCAGGCACGTCGTCAGGCAGGTGCTTTGAGGCATAGGTGCCGGGGCGCTCCGAGTATTTGAACATAAAGGCAGAGGCATAGCCCACCTCGCGCATCAATGACAGCGACTGCTGGTGGTCCTCCTCCGTCTCGCTATGGTAACCCACGAAGATGTCGGTGGTGATGGCGCACTCTGGCACTATGCGCTTGATGGCAGCCACGCGCTGCATATACCATTCACGCGTGTATTTACGGTTCATCAGCTTCAGTATCCTGTCGCTGCCCGACTGCACCGGCAGGTGTATGTGTTTGCATACGTTAGGGTATTTGGCAATGACCTCCAGCGTCTCGTCACTCATATCCTTAGGGTGCGACGTAGTGAAACGCACGCGCATGTTCGGTACTGCCTCTGCTACCATGGCGAGGAGCTGCGGGAACTCCACCACTCCCCTCTCGAGGTCAGGAGTAGCCTCACACTTATATGAGTTGACATTCTGTCCGAGCAGCGTCACCTCCTTATATCCACGTGCCTCAAGGTCCTTCACCTCGCGCAGTATGCTCTCCACGTCGCGTGAGCGTTCGCGACCACGGGTGTAAGGCACTATGCAGTAATGGCAGAAGTTATTACAGCCGCGCATGATGCTTACGAAACCTGAGATATGCGAACCGTGCGCACGCGTTGGCATCACGTCACGGTAGGTCTCGGTGAGTGACAGTTCAGTGTCTATCGCCGTCATGCCCAGTTCGCACTGCGCTATGAGGTCAGGCAACTGCATGTATGAGTCAGGACCAGCCACAAGCCTTGCGTGGTGGTTGTTTATGAGGTCGTCCTTTACACGCTCTGCCATGCAGCCTATCACGCCTATGATACGCTCCGTCTGCCGCTTCTCGTTCTCACGGTGGAGCGTCTCAAGGCGGTGGTATATCTTGTTCTCGGCGTTCTCACGCACTGAACAAGTGTTGAGCAATACGCACTGAGCATCGTCAGCCGCATCACATAACTCGTAGCCCGCCATCTGCATGACGCTTGCCACCACCTCTGAGTCTGCCACGTTCATCTGGCAGCCGTATGTCTCTATATATAATTTCTTCATGCCTTAACGTGCAAAGATACTTAATTTTAACTAAATTGCAAAAGAAAATGCAGTTTTTCTTTTGTGCTTCTACCGTTTTTTCGTAACTTTACACCAAGAATTATGAGACAAATACCTACTATTACAAAAAACCTCCTCATCATCAACGTTATCTGCTATCTGGCTTACGTGGTGTTGGGAGGAAGAGGCATTGACCTCAACGACATCTTCGGCCTGCACTATTTCCAGGCTACGGAGTTCCATCTGTATCAGGCAGTGACCTACATGTTCATGCATGCTTCAGTGGAGCATATATTCTTTAATATGTTCGCCCTGTGGATGTTTGGCGGTGTCATAGAACGCACGTTTGGCGAGAAGCGATTCCTTATATATTACCTGGTCTGCGGACTGGGCGCTGCCTTGTGTCAGGAGATATCACAGTTCTTCCATCTATATCTCTTGAATGTCGACCAGGGCTTCACCATGAGCGACATGATGCACCTGGACGATATTATTCGCCAGCAGCTCAACGCCATGACAACCGTGGGTGCGTCGGGATGTATATACGGTGTGCTGCTGGCATTCGGCATGACTTACCCTGAGGAGCGTATATTTATCTTCCCGCTGCCTGTGCCTATCAAGGCCAAGTGGTTTGTCTTGGGATATGCAGCCATTGAGGTAGGACTGGCACTGATGCAGAGTGGCGACGGTGTGGCGCACATGGCTCACCTCGGCGGTATGCTCTTCGGTTGGATACTGCTGAGAGTATGGCGCAGGACCAAGCCTGGCTTCAACGGCTGGGACGGCTATGAGGTAAAGGAGAAGAAGACCATCCTGGGACGCATAAGGCAGTGGCTGCACCTTGACCGCAAGGAAGAGGATGACCTTGACTATGGCAAGCAGAACACTACGCACGACAGGCAGAAGGACTGGGAGTATAACGCCCAGCACAACAAGGAAAAGCAGCAGCGCGAGGCTGAGATTGACAAGATTCTTGACAAGATAAGACGCTCAGGCTACTCTTCTCTTACAGAGGAGGAAAAGAAAAGGCTCTTTGAGCAGAAGAAATGAAGAAGATAATACATAAGACACTGCTGGCTTTTTCCATAGTGGCCGTGCTGACGCTGCTCGTCACCGGATATGGAAGCAGGCTGAACCCTGTCAACTGGACCTACGCTCCACTGCTGGGCTATGCCTTCCCCGTAGCGTTGGTATGTACGCTCGCCGCACTGGTGTTGTGCGCACTGATGCGCAAGCGGTTGCTGCCCATAACCATCATCGGACTGATAGCCGCCTACCAGCCTGTGACACTCTTCTGTCCCATCAACAAGCAACAGGAGGCACCGGCAAAAGCCATCACCGTGCTGACATATAACACATATAACTGGGGAAGGGGACACCGGATGTCTGAGGACCGCACTATGATGACCAGGCAGATTATAGAATACATCGTTAACAGCAACGCCGATATAGTATGCCTGCAGGAGGCTCCATATACCGAGCAGGCCAACCATTTACTCGACACGCTGAAGGCTCTCGGGAAAGGCCCCTATGTAATGGACACCATAAAGGGAGACAAAGAGGGATTCTCCACAATACTAACCAAATACCCAATAAAGAAAAAACAGCGCATATCCTACGAGACAAAAGGTAACATCTCAGGAGCCTTCTGGCTTGATGTCAACGGCAAGGAACTGATAGTTGCCTGCAACCACCTGCAGACCATGGGACTGTCTATGCAGGAGAGACAGGATTTCGGAACCATGATGCACGGCGACAACAACGAGAAAGAGTATATCAAGAAGACATCGCACACCATCTTAGGAAAGGTATTGGAGGCTACGAGGATACGAGCCGCACAGGCTGACAGCGTAGCTGCCTTCATCAGGCTGCACCACAAGGTGCCGATGATAGTCTGCGGCGACTTCAACGACATACCACAGTCATATACCCACTATACCATAACACACCCCGGGAAGGGCTCTGACGGCAACGATATAGACATCACCGACTGCTATCGCGCCACTGCCTTCGGACCTGGTTTCTCTTACGGACATTTCGCCATACGCGTGAGGATAGACAACATATTGTGCAATGATATGCTTACTCCATATAACTGCCGTGTGGACAAGTCTATCGACGCTTCTGACCATTACCCCATGATATGTCAATTCACAATAAGATAACACGCATCGGCACATTTGCCGCCATGCTCACAGCTTGCCTGTGTTCCGCCACGGCAAAACAACCGGTAATAACCCTTACTAACACTCTCGGCTCCACACGCTCTGTAAGTGAGATGGTGGAGGTGGAGGCAAGTGCCATACCCTATAAGGACTTCTCTCTCGTGACACAGGCAGGAGACACCCTGCCATGGCAGCGCACATACGACGGGAAGATAATCTTCCCACGTCCGGCAATGCAGGGCAAGAGCATTAAGATAACCGTGGTAGAGGCCGCAACGAAGAGTGTCACACCATCGGTTTACGGCAGGCTGTACCCTGAGCGGCAGATGGACTTCTCTTTTGAGAACGACTGCGTGGCATACCGCATATACGGTCCGGAGACCATGAAGAAGAAGGAGCGACTGTATGGTTATGACATATTCCTGAAACGTGGCACCGCCCTGGTGCTTGACAAGTTCTATGACAAGCAGTGCGACAAAGCGATGTGGAACACCGTAGGCAAGCTTCGCAGCATGGGACAGCGCGAGTTGGCCGACGATGTATATCAGTATGGTTTCTGCTACCATGTGGACCACGGCGAGGGCATGGATGTATATAAGGTAGGCTCCACTCTCGGCGCCGGCACCAATGCCCTGCTCTCAGGAGACGATATCATCTATCCATGGTGCTTCCAACAGGCGGAAGTGCTTGACAACGGTCCGCTGCGTATGACGGTGAAGCTCACATACAGTCCTTTCTCCATAGGCTCTGACACCAACAACACACTATACGAGACGCGCATACTTACCATTGACGCAGGCTCACGCATGGTACGGGCAAGCATAACCTACTCCGCCTCCCTGCCACGCACCGTCAAGCCCATCTGCGGCATTGCAGTGCACAAGGAGAACCCTGAGGCTTACGCCATGGACAGCAAGCAGGGCATAATAGTATATGAGGACCTGGGCGACCCCGACATCTACCGCAAGAAAGACCGCAGCCGCCTTGACCCGCAGAAGGGCCACACGTTCATAGGCTGCATAATGCCGGGCAGCACCGACTGCCGCTATCTCCCCTTTGCAAAGGAAACAAGCGGCGCCTTAGGTCACGTCATCGCTGCAGCACCAGCTGCCACTGATGCAGTGACATACTACTTCGGTTACGCATGGGACAGAAGCGACAACACCGCCTTCCACTCAAAGGAAGAGTGGATGAAATACCTGAAACAATATGCCACGCAAGTAAGCCGTCCGCTGAAGGTCAAGGTTAGCAAATAACACGTCATTCACCAACAAACCGCACCCCCTTTTTTCACCTGTTTCCTTATGTCTCCCCCTGTCCAAGGGGTAAAATAAAGAGGTACAGGCGTGATATTTGTTTCATTATCCTGTATTTTTATACAGATAATCCTTTTTTACCCATTCTTTCACAAAGTTAGTCCTTTTTTCTCCATCACACATAAAGAAAAATAGTAACTTTGTTTCAGTTATTCACATAATTACCATAATGAAACATCTACTATTACTATTATTTATTACAACGTCGCTCTGCACCAAGGCAGACGACAGCGCCATGCTGTGGTACTCACGTCCCGCTACTTACTGGGAGGAGGCCCTGCCTATTGGCAACGGCCATCTGGGAGCCATGATAAGCTCAGCCGTAGAGTGTGACACACTTTTCCTCAACGAAGACACCTTCTGGAGCGGCAGTCCTTACAGCAACTGTAACGCCAACGCCCTCGGAGTGCTCGACAGCATACGCCAGGCACTGTGGCAGAAGGATTACGAGCGCGCCCAGCGCCTGGGTATGAAAAACATCGTGGCAGACCGTAACAAGACCGGTCACGGCATGGCATACGAGGCTGTGGGCAGACTGCTCATAAAGACTCCTACACACAAAGAGGGTATGTACCGCCGTTGGCTCGACCTCTCCACGGCAACGGCAGGCATGAGCTATGAGTGCGGCGGCATACGCTATGAGCGCACCTACTTCGCCTCCCTCGCTGATGACGTGATAATAATACGTCTCAAGGCTACACGTAACGGAAAGACACTCTCGCCCAAGCAGGCGGGCAGACCACAGATAGACTTCCTCTCTCCTGAGAAGCGCGTAAAGGCTGAGGTAAGCCGCTATGACGAGCGTACACTCATGGTGCGCTCCACGCTGAAGGAGAAAGAGATGGAGCACGTGCCCAATATGCTGCACTGCGTCACCTTCATACGCCAATATGAGGACAAGGAGGGTGTGACGCTGGTGGTATCGGCTGCCACCAACTTCGTGAACTACCACGACATCAGCGGCGACGCCGAAGCAAAGGCCATGGACAAGCTGCTCCGTGCGGAGGCTGGCATTAAGGACTATCCCGCCACCCTGCAAAGACACGTTGACAAATACCGTGAGCAATATGCACGCGTAAGCCTCGACCTCGGACACAACCCCGTACAGGAGCAGAAGGACACCGAGACACGTATAGCCGAGTTTGCAGAGTTTGGCGACCCAGGTCTTGCCGCCACCTACTTCCAGTTCGGACGCTACCTGCTCATCTCATCATCCCAGCCGGGCACCCAGCCTGCTAACCTGCAGGGACTGTGGAACCCCGACGGACGACAGTACCCTGCATGGGACTCAAAATACACCACCAACATTAACGTGGAGATGAACTACTGGCCTGCAGAGGTTACCAACCTCAGCGAGTGTCATGAGCCGTTCCTGCGTATGGTGGGCGACGTAAGCCAGACAGGCCGCGAGGCTGCACGTAATATGTACGGCTGCCGCGGATGGACCCTGCACCACAACACCGACCTGTGGCGAGCCACGGGTGCCGTGGACTATGCCTCCTGCGCCGTATGGCCTACGGGCGGAGCATGGTTCTGCCAACACCTGTGGGAGCACTACCTGTTTACCGGCGACAAGGATTTCCTGCTAAACAAGGCTTACCCTGTGCTGCGCTCTGCAGCTGAGTTCTACCAGGACTTCCTCATACGCGACCCCGAGAGCGGCTACCTCGTGGCAGCACCGAGCACCTCACCCGAGAACAACCCCGGACTGGGCTCTTACTTTGACGAGAACGGCAAGAAGTTCAGCTTCGCCCACTTCGCCGGCGTCACCATGGACAACCAGATGATATACGACCTGCTCCGCTCCACCAGCATGGCAGCACGTCATTTGGGTATCGACAATGCCTTTGCCGACTCCCTTGACTCACTGCGCCGCCAGCTGCCGCCAATGATGATAGGCAAGTTTGGACAGTTGCAGGAGTGGCTTGAGGACTGGGACAGGGAGTTCTCCTCACACCGTCACATATCACACCTCTGGGGAGCCTACCCCGGCTGTCAGGTATCGCCATATGAGCACCCAGAACTTTTCCAGGCTGTGAAGAAGTCACTCATAGGACGCGGCGATGCCAGCCGCGGATGGTCCATGGGATGGAAGGTGTGCCAGTGGGCGCGCCAGCTTGACGGCGACCATGCCATGACACTGATAAAGAACCAGCTGCACCTGAAGAGCCCTAACTGCACCATACGCGACCAGGACGGCGGCACATACACCAACATGTTTGACGCGCACCCACCATTCCAGATAGACGGCAACTTCGGTTGCTGTGCCGGCATAGCCGAGATGCTCGTGCAGAGCCACGACGGCTGTGTGCACCTGCTGCCGGCACTGCCCACAGTATGGAAGAGCCATGGCACGGTGAGCGGTCTGCGCTGCCGCGGCGGTTTCGTCATTGACGAGCTCTCATGGAAGGATGGTAAGATAACATCCCTGAAGATACGCTCTACCCTCGGCGGCAACCTGCGCCTGCGCCTGCCTGCCGACGAGAACGGCAACACGGGCATCACCCTCACCAGCAGCGGTTTGCTGACCGATGCACAGGGTACGAACCCCAACCCACTGATGCAGGTATATGACATTGCCGCACCTATAGTAAAGGACGCCAAGAAGATACCTGCCACCATACTCTCCCCTACTCGCCTCTATGACATAGCAACCACCACAGGCGAGACAGTGGAGTTCATGGCAAGATAAACCGATACAATCATACAGAGACGGCAATTTACAGTTTTCCATTAACTGTAGGTTGCCGTTTCTTGTCATTGTTGCCACCACATATATTATATGCAGCTTTGAGTATCATCTTCAGCAAGGAAATAAAGAATACTATATACCAAACTGCAATTTCCAAAGACTTTTTGCATATATGTAAAAAAAAAAGTGTAACTTTACAGAAATATTTCTACAATCTATACTGAATACCGAAAATGGACAAGACAAAAGTCGATACGTTTATCCTTACAAACCAAAACTGTTTTGCCGACAATGATATTCCCATGATAAGGGAATGCCTGGAAAATGCGGAAGACAGCAAATGGCAGTCTCTATCCCTGATAAATCTGAAGGACCCCCAGATTGCACTAATGCTGTCTATCTTTGGCGGACCTATTGGCATTGACCGGATATATATCGGAGACACTCTTCTCGGAATACTTAAAACAATAACATGCGGCGGACTGCTGATATGGGCTTTTTTTGATATGTTCCTTATTACTGAAGCCACGAAAGACAACAACAAACACATGCTGATGAATATATTAAACCAATAAAAACTTATGGATACCAACAAAGTTGACTTTTTTATATTGTCAAAGGGCAATATGTTTCCTAATGCCCAGCTGCCCTTCCTTCGTGAAAAGCTTACAGAAGCCAGCAACGAGAAATGGGTTGAACTCAATGCCACTTCATTCAAGAACCCTACCATAGCCCTGATTATGTCTGTTGCAGCAGGTACGTATGGCGCTGACAGGTTTTATCTCGGGCAGCCGCTGCTCGGTGTTTGCAAACTGATTCTTACCCTTATGCTTATAGCTTGGGCTATCACAATGCAGTTCTTGACTCCGGAAGACCTGACAGTGTGGATTTTTGTTCCTTTCTTTTGTATCATGTGCTTGATATTACTTTGGTATTTCATTGATATCTTCCTCGTTTCAAAGACAGCTAAAGAACAAAACTTAAATACAATACTAACAATTTTAAATTAAGAAAAATATGGATGCCAATAAAGTTGACATGTTCCTTATGACAAATGGTGCTAACCTTCCTGAGCAGAAGATACCATTTCTCCGTGACCAACTGCTCGCACTTGACGACTCTAAGTGGGCAGCACTCTCTACCATTCAGTTCAAGAGCCCTACCACGGCGCTTATCCTTTCTATTCTCCTTGGCGGCTATGGCGTTGACCGTTTCTACATTGACGACACAGGCATGGGTGTAGGTAAGCTGCTCACATGCGGCGGTCTGGGTATATGGGCTATCATTGACTGGTTTATGATTTCCAATGCTACCAAAGAGAAGAACTACATAAGACTCCAAAACTATCTCAGCTAAGAAACTATATATAATATCAGCCTTGGCTTACATCATTGTCTGCCTATGGCTGCTGTCAGTAAAAGAGGGGCAAACGACCATAACTGTTTGCCCCTCTAAACTCATATACCATATACCCTGCCCCGGATGTGGAGTTACAAGGGCTACGTTACTAATGCTAAGGGGAAGCATTACAGACGCCCTGATGTTAAACCCCAACTGTCTGTTTGCAGTTCTATATCTGTTTGCCTACCCTGCGCTGCTGCTGCTAAGCATAATAAACAGGAAGGCATATATTATGAATGCCTATCAATTACTTGACAGGGCACTGCACAACAAGATATGCCTTTACGCACTGTTGGGCGCCGAACTGATAATATGGGTGCATAACATACTCACCGGCATCTGACGGGACAAGCCTTCCCTGCTCCCCGGAACCTGCTGAAATTGGTCGATTTTTCGGTTTTCAGGAAAACTCATTCTAAGCGAGGAAAACGAGGCAGGCGGACCACCTGCCCACAGAGGGGTATGACTCGCAGGAAGGGGACTTAAAACGCGAAATACAAGGTGGGGCATTTTTCAAAAATACGAAAAGATGCTGTTTTGGGGTAAAAAACACCGTTTCGGGGTGTGAAAGCATAGCTTTTACATTATGAAAGCATAGCTTTCAGACTGTAAAAGGGCATGAATGACGAGGTAAAGTGATAGCTTTCACACTGTAAAAGCTATCACTTTACTGCGTTTTAAGAAAACTTTACATTTCTCCTGTTTTAGTGGATTGGTACATTTTTCTGTTTGCTGATTTACCCAAAACATAATTTTCTCCCGTTTTTTGTTCTCCATAAGGAATAAAATTGCTAACTTTATACCCCGAAAACGAAAGAAGAACCATGGACTATATACTTCAGTCTCTCTCCATAGGCTACAGCCACAAGGTGATAGCCGCTGATATTAACGCACAGATTAAAGGCGGCGAACTGACCTGCCTGATAGGCAGGAACGGCACCGGCAAGTCAACGCTGATGCGCACCCTCGCAGGTTTTCTGAAGCCTCTCGGCGGCAGCGCCCTGCTTGACGGACGCGACGTGGGCAGGTTGTCACCAGCAGAGCGCTCACATCTTATCAGCGTGGTACTCACCGACAGGGTGGACATTGACGGCATGAGGGTGAAGGACCTCGTGAGCGTGGGCCGACAGCCCTACACGGGATTCTTCGGTAAGATGTCAAATGATGACGAGGAGGTGGTGAACAAGGCAATAGCCGACGTGGGCATGACCGACTTTGCCGGGCGACAGGTGAACAGCCTCAGCGACGGCGAGCGGCAGAAGGTGATGATAGCCAAGGCACTGGCACAGCAGACTCCCGTGATACTGCTTGACGAGCCCACGGCTTTTCTTGACTATCCGTCAAAGAAGGAGATGTTCCAGATGCTCGCGCAGCTGTGCCATGAGCAGGGCAAGGCTGCACTGGTGTCAACCCACGACCTCGACATAGCACTGCCCATAGCCGACAGCGTGATAGAGATGAAATAGGCACACGAAAAGAGGCAGAAAGAAAAGCGGTTCTCAGTAACCTTTAATGGTTTACAGAGAACCGCTTGATACTTCATCGTACCCCGACCGAGAATCGAACTCGGAACTAAGCTTTAGGAGAGCCTTGTTATATCCATTTAACTATCAGGGCATACGTTTGTGACTGCAAAATTACGCATTTTTCTTTATTTGTGCAAATAATTAAGGAGTTAATTAATTAAGGAGTCTGAATTCATACGTTAAGGAGCTAAGACATTACGTAATGTTATTCAACAGTCTAATACATTTGTCTTAACTCCTTAACTTCTTATCTCCTTAACTCCTTAACTTCTTAACTACCCAGCACATCATTTATGCGCTGCTTCACCAACTCTGCCAGAGCCTCTGGTGTGGCTGCCTCGGAAGGCTGTACCACAGGCAGGTACTCTATCTCTATGTGGGCCGTTGACGGCATGGTGCGCTTGCGTGGCAGCGCGTCATAGGCTCCGCGTATGCAAACAGGGAGGATAGGCACGTTAAGGTCTTGTGAGAGTATGGCAAAGGTCTTCTTGAAGTTGCCTAAAGCGCCGTCGTCGGTGCGTCGTCCCTCAGGGAATATCACCAGGTTCTTACCCATGCGCAGCACCTCAGCCATCTTCTGTATGGAGTTCTTCAGGTTGCGGCGCTCCATAAGTATGATGTTATGGCGTGCGGCAAACCAGCGGCGCAGTGAGCCCTGCACGTGCTCCTCAGTGGCATAGAAGTAATAGTTGCTGATGTCGCCCCAGTTCATACCCGCCATGGTGAGCGGTCCGTCGAGGAAGCTCTGGTGGTTAGGCGCAACGATTACCGGTCCGTTAACAGGTATATTCTCCCTACCCTTCACCTTGAGACTGTTATGCAGTCGGCAGAAGCCTGTGAACGACTTTGATATGAGCGGATGTGTGAATGCCGATGTAGGCAGTTTCAGCGGAGCGTCGGCAGCCTGTGTTATGTGTGCCGGGGCTTTCTTCTTTGCATCGATGGCATCGGCTATCTCGCCTATGTTCTTGTATGAAGCCATATCGTCGGCGTTGATGCTGACAGAGAAGCGCTCCTCTATGAAGTCTTGCAGTGACACGCGGTCAAGGGAGTCAAAGCCCAGGTCGGTCTCTATATGTGCCTCTGCCGTTACCTCTGTCTTCTTCTCCTTCTCTATGTAAGCCTTGAGCGTGGCGAGGGTGCCGCTTACGTTCTCAACAGATGTTGGTGCCTCCTCTACCTTCTGAGCAGGGGCAGGTGTCTTTTCCAGCAGTTCCTTCAGCTTATATCGCTGCAGCTTCTCCAGTTTGGTGCGTGGCAGCTCACCGCGGTATATGCTCACATTCATCAGTTTCTTGTAGTTAGCCACGGTGAGGTTATACGGCTCAAGCACCTCACGCTTCAGGCGCGCCTCGGCGTCAGCGTCGGTCATAGTACCGAGCCACTCCTCCTGAGGTACGATGATGGCGCGCAGCATGTCGCCGTCCTGTACCACGGCAGCCTCCTTAATCTGTGAGTCATACTTCTCAAGCTTGTACTCTATCTCACTCGGCTGTACGTTCTTACCGTTAGAGAGCACTATGATCTCCTTGGAGCGTCCGGTAAGATATACACGTCCTTTCTCATCCACCTCGGCAAGGTCACCGGTATGGAGGAAGCCGTCACTGTCTATCACCTCTGCCGTCTCCTCAGGACGGTTATAGTATCCCATCATCAGGTTCTTACCCTTTGCCAGCAGCTCGCCGTTGACAATCTTACACTCCACTGACGGCAGAGGCAAACCGGCGCAGCCCGGTATATAGTCGCCCGGACGGGTGAAGGCTATGATAGGCGCCATCTCGGTCATGCCGTAGCCCTCAAGCACCTCAAGGCCCAGGGTCTTCAGTCCCTCGCCTATCTCACGGTCAAGGGCTGCACCGCCACACACGCAGTAGTCCAGGTGTCCGCCCATCTTCTTGTGTACTGCCTGGAACACGAAACGTGACAGACGACGGTTCTGTGCCTTCTTACACATATTAAACAAGGCACGCGTCACGGCTGATGCCTCTATCTTCTTCATGATACCCGTATAGAGCGTCTGCCACAGGCGCGGCACACCCACCATGATGGCTATCTCGCCACGCTTCAGGGTGTCCATAATGTCAGGACCGGAGAGTGACGGGCATATAGCCACGCCGCATCCGCGCGTTATAGGGGCGATGACCGTGCCCATGAGCGGCAGCACATGATGCAGCGGCAGCAGTATGAGGGTGCGGCGGTTGCCGTTGAATATCGGCACCTCGTCAGCCACACCGTGTATGTTTGCCTCCAGATTCTCGTATGACAGCATCACACCCTTTGGCGAACCTGTAGTGCCCGAGGTATATATAATGAGGCACGGCTCAACCTTACCTGATGTATTCTCAAAGCGGAACTCCTGTCCCTCTGCCACGTCACGCGGCTCTGGTACATTGTCCTCAAATACTATTACGGTCATCTCCACGCCTGCCTCGCGCATGGCGTCACGCGCCAGCTGCTCCTTCTCGCGTGAGGTGAAGATGCACTGCGGACGGCAGTCGTTCATGATATATGCCACGTCATGCACCGTGCTCGTAGCGTCAACGGGCACCGCTATGGCCTCGTTATGCCACACTGCAAAGAAAGCATATATCCACTCCGAACGGTTCTCGCTCAGTATTAAGGTCTTCATCTTCTCGCCCTCTGCGAGAGAGAACTGTTCTGCCTTGGGCATCATATCCGCATAACTAAGGATATTACCCATCAACTGTCTGTAACTTACCTCGCCATCATGGGTTATGATGGCAGCCTTGTTAAAATCGCGTATAATCATATCTTCAACTATTTAGCTCCCCCACTCTTCTATTTTTCCGCAAAGTTATCGCTTTTCCGCAAAAATAACAAGGAAATCGCTAAAAAATGCCACGGTAATGCCAATAATGTCCGTACCAAGCGGTATTTATACGCAAATACGCATAGATACGCACAAGTACCGACCAAAAGATTTCGGGGGTTGACTTGTGCGTATCTATGCGTATCTTATATCTCCGGGAATGCGTCTTAGGGGAGGTTAGTCTGACAGACGCTTGTATATGCCGGTATCCTCTATCTGTCCGTTATACCATACCACAAACCACATAGGCTTGTTGGCCTTAGGACGTCCGTTACTGTCATACACCACATTGCCTTCCTCATCGCGCGCCATGCCGAAGAGTGCTATGCTGAGCACGTCAAGCATACCGGTGGCGCGCTCAAGGTGCATATCTATCACAGACTGGTAGTTGGAGTAGCCTATGGTACACCATCCCCAGCCGTCCTTCACGGTGCCGCTGGTAGGCACGGCATTGTGTATCTGCTCGTCAAGGCGCTGCATCTCCTCGCTCTCTATGCCCTTGTCTATCAGCAGCTGCTTCATATACTCGAAGGGCTTGAGCACCTCGGCGGTGCGCTGGTATGTAAACTCGCTGAGGTTAAACTGCGTGTAGTAGGAGTTCTGCTCATAGTCGTATGAGGCAAGCATGGCTCCCTGCTCCACCATCGGCATAAGGTTGGTAGTAATACCACTCACCGTCATGCGGTCATGCAGGGTGTCTATCTGCTCATAGAATTGACTAAACTCCTCCTGAGTTATCACTCCCCTGTCAAGAAGCTGGCGCGTCATGTTATAGAGATATGCCAGATATCCATCGCTATATATGTCGCGTACGTTACCTTCAACGTCAAGGAATGGTATGTTAAACTCTATGTTGCTGAGCTTATCAACGCTGATTTTTACCTGGTTGTTGTTATAGAACTCCATGCCTATGGTTGTATTAACCGTGTCGGCACATATTCCGATAGTTTCTCCGTCAGTGATAAATGTGTTCTCTGCCTCTATCACCAAGTCGGGCACATAGAGTCCTACTATCACGGTGCCGTTATAGTGTCCGTTAACCGCCTCTACCTTTATTTCGTTGGCAGTACTGTCGCATGAGCATACCATGGCGGTGGTGATGGCTACGGCGGCAAGTGACTTACAGATGTTATATATTTTGTTCATAGTGATTCCAAGTTACGGGTTATGAATTATGAGTTCCTTTCTCTCCCTCCCTCACGTGGAGGGTTAGCATATATGTTTTATCGTTTAGCTTCCCCCATCACAGCGAGGGTTAGGTCTGTTTTATCGTTTTGCTTTCCCCCTCCCTCACAGGGAGGGCCGGGGTGGGTCTCTTAGAATATTACAGACATTGCAGCACCTATGGTGAATGAGTTCACCTTGTGTGAGAAACTGAACTCCGAGTGTTTCGTCACCATGTTCAGCAACTCCTTGTGATATGGAGTGTACTCCACGTCAAACTCCGGCTTTGAGTAGTCATAGTCAATGAAGCCAGATATTGCCATACCACTGTTCATAGCGTATGTATAGTGCAGTCCCAAGGTCAAGTTATCGCTGTTGGTCTTGCTTATCTTCAAGGCGTCGCCATACATAGTGACTGACGTTGTTGCGTCAGTACGCGTGTCAAGGTAAAGCTGGTCAAAGGCAGCTACGAGGTTAAGGCTGCCGAAGAAGCGGCGACCGTAGAGAGCCTTCATACCCAGGTTATGCTTCGGACTGATAGGCCATGCCAGGTACAGTCCGGCGTTGATGTCAACGAGTGACCATACGTCTGACACTGATGCAGAGTTCATATTGCGCACCAGCGCATCGTCTTTCTCTGTATAGGTGTACAGTCCCTCGGCAGTTACAGGTGCTGTGGTTATGCGACCACGTAATCCCACACCTATATACTTGTTGACGAAGTATGCTGCCTCGGCTGCCACAGTGGTACCCGTGCCTACCTTTATCAATGGAGCCTGTCCCTCTGCGTATGCAGGAGAACCTGCTGCATAGTTCTTGTACTCGCGGTTCTCTGCGTTGAAGTCATCAGGTATGCGGAAAGGGTTGCCCTGACGCTGCACGGTATAGTAGTCATCATCGAGGTATGAACCGCCATAGTTGTATAGGTTTGCGGTGGTAAGGAACTCAGTCCTTGTAGGCAGTTTCAGGTTGTTGGTAAACTGCATACCGAGTTCCAGTTTGAAGAAGCTCGGGTTCTTCCACAGGTCAGAGTTTCCTACAAGCGGTTCGCGGTTGATGCCTTTCTTCTTGAATATCCAGTCGGCACACATATATCCCAGGTCGGTGGATATGATACCCAGACCAGCACCCACAAGCACATCGCTTATCCAGTGGCGGTTGTTGAGTGTACGCATAATACCGGTGGTGGTGGCACATCCGTATGCGAAGACAGACCACCATGGTGAGCGCGTCAGACCGTACTCCTTGTGCATGATGGTTGCCGCGGTGAACGCCGTACAAGTGTGACCGGACGGGAACGAGTTAGCCGTAGAACCGTCAGGTCGCATCTCCTTAGCTGAATACTTTATGGTGTTGACGAAGAGCGCACACCATGCGAATGACATACCGCCGCTGACAAGGTATCGCCATGTCTTGCTGCGTCCCTGATAGCCGGCGAAGTTAAGTCCCGATGCTACCACGAGCGGCACGAGCTGCAGGTTGTCGTCGAAACGGTTCTCGTATGCCGGAATGAAGTTGTTACGCGCAGCGCGGAAATTCTTCTTGTTGGCCTTGGCTATAAAACCGAATGTAAGGAGCGGCACCGTTGACCACTCAAACTCCCTCAGCGGAGTATAGTAACCATACTTGGCAACAGCCTTAGGCGAAGCCACCCAGCTGTGTGTCTCCTCCTGCATGGAGCGTATGTTACTCAGGTCTGCAGCGGTTATCTCATATCTGCTTACCACTTCACTGCCTACAGTCTCTGAGGAACCGGCAGTCTCTGATTCAGTACCGCTGAGAATAGCCTTTTCTATCTCCTCACGCAAGGCATCCTCTGCCGTGTGAGACGTAACAGCATCAACTCTGTAATCGTCCAGATTAAAAGTCAGTGTCTCTGCATGTGACGTCATAGACCACACTGCCAGGCACACCACAACAAAAATCTTTTTCACCATATCTAATTTGTTCTTCATGATTAACATCTGCAAAGATAATTAATTATTTATTAAAATAAGAAAAAATATGCAAAAAAATTTACATTATACCATAATAATAACTCAGTAGCATGAATGGGAAAATAATACGAATACATGTATTTTTGTTGTCTTTATTACTTATTTTTTATAAAAAAAAACGTGAGAATAGATTTTATTTGTACCTTTGCATACGGTATTAAACACCATCCATACTTATCTTTACACAAGCAGATACACAATAACTTAATATAACACTAATGAACAATCTATTCAACATTAAGGACTACGTGGTAGTCATCACCGGCGGCACAGGTGTGCTGGGCCGCAGCATAGCCAAGTATCTGGCTCTTGAGGGTGCCAAGGTTATCATCGGCGGACGCAAGGAGGACGTCGGCGCCCAGATTGTAAGCGACATCACCGCTGCAGGCGGCGCATGCGAGTTCGTGAAGATGGACGTGATGAACCAGCAGCAGATTCAGGAGGTGTGCGACTACATCGTAGGCAAGTATGGCAAGGTTGACACTCTGCTCAACGCTGCAGGCGGCAACCAGGCAGGTGCCACCATCGGTCCTGACCAGAACTTCTTTGACCTCTCTACGGAGGCTTTCCAGCAGGTATTGAACCTTAACCTCACCGGTACGGTGATACCTACGCAGGTATTCCTGAAGCCTATGGTGAAGGCTGGCAAGGGCAGTATCATCAACTTCTCGTCAATGGCAGCCTTCCGTCCTATGACCCGTGTTTGCGGTTATGCCGCTGCAAAGGCTGGCATCAGCAACTTCACCGCCTACATGGCTCATGAGTGTGCCAAGAAGTTCGGCGAGGGCATACGTGTGAACGCCATCGCTCCAGGCTTCTTCATCACAGAGCAGAACCGCGCCCTGCTGACCAATCCTGACGGCTCATACACTGAGCGTGGCAAGGATGTGGTTCGCCAGACACCGTTCGGTCGTATGGGTGAGCCGGAGGAGCTTTGCGGCACCATCCACTACCTGATGTCTGACGCCTCTAAATTCGTAACCGGCACCGTAGCAGTCGTTGACGGCGGATTCAACATCTTTGCGATGTAATGACACCGCTCGGCGGCGCAAGTTATGAGTTATGAGTTAAGAGTTGAACTGATCAAAACTGCAGCATAACAGTGATACCGCTCATGCGGTGCAAGTTATGAATTATAAGTTAAGAGTTGTATTAATCAAAAACTGAATGACAGAAAACAGCATCATATATGAGAAGTCCAAGGATTTCGCGGTAAGAGTTGTCAAACTATGGAAATATCTTTGCAATAAAGGAGAACAAGACATCAGCAGACAACTGAAACGCTCTGGCACGGGCATTGGCGCAAATATCATTGAAGGACTATATGGTGCAAGCAAGAAGGATTTCATCAATAAACTCTGCATAGCACAAAAGGAATGTAATGAATCTCTGTATTGGATAGATATACTACACAAGACAGACTTCATAACCGATGTAGAGTACGATTCTATTCACAATGACTGCGAGGAAATAGCCAGAATGTTGGCTAAAATAATCAAGACTTCAAGGAAAAATATAGAAGAGGAAGATTCAACTCATAATTCATAACTTTGCATAACTAACTCATAACTCATAACTCATAATTCATAACTTTGCATAACTAACTCATAATTCATAACTCATAACTTTGCATAACTATGCAACGCACTTGGAGATGGTTTGGCAAGAATGATAAGATCACGCTTGCCATGTTAAAACAAATAGGAGTAGAGGGAATAGTAACGGCACTGCATGACGTGCCACTGGGAGAGGTGTGGACGCGTGAGAAGATACGCGACCTCAAGGAGTATATCGAGAGCTACGGCATGGAATGGGCTGTGGTAGAGTCACTGCCCGTCACCGAGACTATCAAGTATGGCGGTGCCGACCGTGAGCAGCAGATAGAGGTGTATAAGGAGTCGCTCGCCAACCTCGGCAAGGAGGGCATACACTGCGTATGCTATAACTTCATGCCGGTGCTCGACTGGGCTCGCACCGACCTCTTTCACGAGAACCCTAACGGCTCAAGCAACCTGTACTTCAACTGGGCGGAGTTTGCTTACTTCGATATCTACATACTGAAGCGCAACGGCGCCAAGGAGGAGTGGGAGGCTATCGTGAAGGGCAACGGCACCAATGCCTCTAAGGCTCTGAACGGACGCGACCTCATGGCTGAGGTGGAGGCTATACATGAGAAGGCCGACGCACAGTATGACCACGACCTAGTGGAGAACATCGTAATCAAGACGCAAGGCTTCGTAAGCGGTAACTTCAAGGAGGGCGACGACAAGCCTGTGGAACTGTTCCGCGAGTTGCTGGCGCTCTACGACGGCGTTACCAAGGAGAAGCTGCAGGAGAACATGAAGACGTGGCTGGAGGCTATCATGCCTATATGCGATGAGTATGACATCGATATGTGCGTGCACCCTGACGACCCGCCGTTCCCTATCCTCGGTCTGCCTCGCATTGTCAACAGTGACAGCGACATCAAGGCTTTCCTCGATGCCGTACCTAACCGTCATAACGGTCTTACCTTCTGCGCCGGCAGCTTGTCGGCTGGCGGACACAACGACATCACACAGTTGGCTGAGAAGTATCATGACCGCACCCACTTCGTTCACCTGCGCTCATGCCACATCTTCCCTAACGGCGACTTCACCGAGGCAAGTCACCTGGGCGGCCGCGCCGATCTCGTGGAGCTGGCTCACATTTTCGAGAAGGAGGAGCAGAAGCGCACACGCCGTCTGCCTATGCGTGTGGACCACGGCATGACGATGCTGGGCGATGAGACCAAAGGCTACAACGCCGGTTACTCTTTCCTCGGCCGTATGTTTGCCCTTGGACAGGTGCAGGGCATCCTCGCCGCCGTTGACAAGGAACTGGGCATTGAGTACAAGCAGCCCGGCTTCTTTGACTGATTCACAGCACAGCATGAAGCTGTAATATAAGAAAGAAAGAAACATCAAGATAGCGTGTAAGCCAACCCCTTACACGCTATTTATTTATTCTCTCAAAAAGAGAATAAAGCGAATAAAGCCAGCCGCACCGCTTTATGGTGTGACTGGCTTTTATTCTTTTATCATGCTCCTTCGGAGCCGAGCGTATGTTAAGGATAAAACATATAATTTCTGAATAATTTATGGCAATTCATGTTCAAAGAAATATATGAATATGGCGTTGAATTGGACTTGATTTATGTCACCCGATGACAAAAATGTCCTATTTTGGGCTTTCTGTTAACGCCTTATGCTTGCGATATTTGAAAATTATTTCCTGCTGGCCGCGTACAGCGAAATCTACAGAGGGTTGTAACTCGCTGATAATCAGTGATGGGTTGTAAAAAAGCATGAAAAAACGATGGTTTTTGCGTCGTAAAAGCTATGCTTTCAGAGTGTAAAAGCTATCGTTTCTCATCGTGAAAGCTATCGAATGACAATGTAAAAGCTATGCTTTCACGAAAAAGAAGATGAAAAATGATGATTTTCGTCCTTTCAAAAGGTCATTTCCCTCCTAGTTTGCGTTTTTTCGTTGACAAAAATAAAAAGGCGAAATGACAAAAATGTCCTATTCCGCACTATGGACATAACACGCACAAAAGGGGGCATCCTACCAATAAAAATGAAAAGTTTTTTGCAACTTTTCACAAAAATAAATCACGCCAAAAAAAGGTTAAAGGACAGTTCGTTAATATGTTAAAATAATCTGTTTGCAGAAAACATTTTTCTCTATATTTTCTTTTGCATAATTTTGGCATCGAAAACAATAGCACACCACTATGACTACTATTGACAAGATGCTGAATGCGCTGCCTCCCATAACGCTCGACGAGATGAGCAGCGTGAAACTGATGAACCGCACCGATACCAAGTTTGTCACTAACACTGAGAAGCTTATGCAGCTCCTGCGCATGGTGCGTAAGGATTACTATGTGCAGGACATTGACGGCGGACGCAACCTGGAGTATGACACTACATATTTCGACACCACCATGTTTGATATGTATAACCAGCACCAGTGGAACCACACCAACCGCCAGAAGATACGTTTCCGCACCTACTGCGTCAGCGGTCTGCAGTTCATGGAGGTGAAGACCAAGAACAACCACGGACGCACTAAGAAGAAACGCATGGAGGTGACAGACATGGACCTCAGCGATGCAGACAAGCGCCTCTTCCTGGCTAAACACCTGCACTATGACGCCGACACGCTGCGCCCCGCACTGCAAAACCATTTCTCACGCATCACACTGGTCAACAGGGCCAAGACCGAGCGTCTGACCATTGACTCTGGGCTCTCTTTCCACAATCTGGTGAACGACAGGCAGTATGACATGGGGCCGCTGGTCATCATAGAACTGAAACGCGACGGACTGGTTTTCTCCCCCGTACTTGAGATGCTGCGCCGCCTGCACATACACCCACACGGGTTCTCTAAATACTGCATGGGCTCGGCACTGACATCTCAGGGACTGCTGCCCGTCAACCGCTTCAAGAGTAAGCTGATAGAAATAAGGAAGATAGTTCATAATGCTTAATGCATAATTCATAATTAATAATTAATAATTAAAGAATTAATACCCATTTCCCCTGACTCATGCTCCCTCCCTACTGAGGTGCTCTCCCTCCCTACTGGGGAGGGGCGGGGTGGGGCTTAGGGCCGGGGTGGGACTAAACTAATAACTTTGAACAACAATGCTACAAAATCTTTTTTCCACCGGTTTCTTTGACACTTTGTCAAGATTTGCCCTTTGCATGTCATTCACCTGGGGTGTCATACACTTCCTTTACTACAAGAAGAGTAAGCGGCGTGACTTCTATTTCACGTTCATGGTTATCTCCATGGCCATCTTCTTCCTCGTCTATCTCATGATGGGAATGGACCGCGGCAAGGCCACGATGGGCGTAGGACTGGGACTGTTCGGTATCTTTTCCATCATGCGTTACCGCACTGACTCCATGCCTGTACGCGAGATGACCTATCTCTTCGTCGTGGTGTGTCTTTCTGTCATACACGCCATGGCTGACTCCCTGGGTGTTGACTGCATGGGCAAACTGACGGGTACTCCCATTGCCGAACTTGCAGTGATTGACGTTATCATTGCAGGCTTCATCATCGTCTTTGAGCAGTTCCTGAAGGTAGAGACGTCAAAGCTGGTGCAGTATGACCGTATAGAACTTGTGAAGAAAAGCCGTCGCGCCGAACTCATAGCCGACCTGGAGGAGCGTCTGGAGATAAAGGTGACGGGAGTGAAGGTAGGCGCCGTGGACTTCCTGCGCGACATGGCTATGCTGCGCGTGTACTATGAGGGTACGGGCGACAAGGAGGTTGATAATAAGATAAAGATTAAAAACTCTGACTATGCCAACGTTTAGACTACTGACAATGGCGGTGCTCATACTGTGTGCGGCACTGCCTGTGGCTGCCCAGAGCGAGGGCGGACTCATCATGAGCGCCGGGGCAGAGAAGAAACTGAGCAAGCGGGTGACCGTGGAGGCGGAGGTTAACATGCGTACGCGCAACAACTTCAAGACCATGGACCGCTGGGGATTTGACATCGGCGCATCATACAAGATAGCCAAATGGCTGAAGGCCGATGCCGGCTATAACCTGCTGCAGTATAACTTCCGCGAGAGTATAACCTATAAGTCCTCTGGCATATACAACCACTGGCGGCCGAGCTACTGGGGCACCAAGCACCGCTTCTATGCCTCGCTGACGGGGCAGTATAAGTTTGCTAACAACATAAAGCTGTCACTGCGCGAGCGTTGGCAATACACCTACCGGCCAGAGACTACCGTCACACGATGGGACTTTGATGACGACGCATGGGAGAACAAGGTGCGCACTGCCAAGGGCAAGAACCAGTTACGCTCACGCCTTGAGATAAGCTATGACAAGAAACATGCACTCTTCACACCATACGCCAGCGTGGAGCTGTATAACGCATGGGCGGTGGAGAAGGTGCGCTATACCATCGGCACCGACATACGCCTGTCTAAGCACCACTCCCTCAATGCCTTCTATCGCTTCCAAGACATGAAGAGCGTGGATGCCGATGACTATGACCCCGATATGCACTATCTGGGCGTAGGCTATAAGTTTAAGTTCTAAAAAACACCCTGTATGATGAGAAATAACATATTGCTACTGCTTACCGCACTGACGATGTGTGCCTGTCAGAATGACGACACCGACTTCAGCGCATACATCAACGGCACCTACTCTGACGTCCATGTCATCAGCATAAGCTATGAGGGTACCAGCGTCACCGTCAGCGGCGACGACAAGGGCTTTGTCACTGCCGACGGTACCGACGTGACAGTCAACAGCGGCACATCTGCTGACTCTCTGCTGCTGGTGCTCAGCGGAAACACCGACGACGGTTCGCTGCTCGTTTACGGACAGAAGAGCTACGGCATGGTGCTCAATGGCATCAGCATAAGCAATAATGACGGTCCTGCCATCAACAACCAGTGTGGCAAGGCTCTTTACATGAAAGTGACCGACGGCACCAGCAACTCACTGACCGACGGCAGCACCTACGCTGACATTACCGATGCCTACGGCAATGCCATAGACCAGAAGGGGGCGCTGTTCAGCGAGGGAGAGGTGTATGTCAGCGGAGGAGGCTCGCTTACCGTCAACGGCAACTGCCGTCACGGCTTCGCCTGCGATGACTACATAGTCATCAATGATGAGGTAAGCCTCAGCGTCAACTGCACCACTGGCAACGGCATAAAGGTTAATGACGGTATATGGATAAACGGCGGCACCCTCGACATCAACGTGACAGCCGATGCCGCACGTGGCATACGTTGTGACTCTGTGGTGGTCATCACCGGCGGCAACACCGCCATAACCACCTCGGGCAACTGCGTGTACGACAGTGAAGCGGCAGACTACAGCAGCGCCGCCTGCATAAAGTGTGACTACCCATTCACCATGACGGGAGGCACTCTCACCATGAACAGCAGCGGCGACGGTGGCAAGGGACTGAACTGCTCGGCTGACATATTATTTGAGGGCGGCACACTACTCGCCGTCACCACCGGCGGCAACAAGCAGAGCAAGCCAAAGGCAGTGAAGAGCGACACCGGCATATACATAAGCGGGGGCTCGTTTACCGCAAAGGTCAACAAGAGCTGGGCTTGTGATAACGGATATGACGACGACTCCCTCTCCGATGAAGAACTGGCTAAGAGTCGCGTCACCGTCACAGGTACGCCAAGCTATGCTGACATCACACAGAAATCGGTAGTCATTACCTTCTGATATACCAACCTACACTCTTTCGTCAGACTGATACACAAATTCGCCATGAGGTGTAACATATAATCCAATAATCATTCAATTATCATTCATTATTTATTCAATAAGCATTTTCTATTTTGGCTTTTCATATTTTTTTTCTTAAATTTGCAATCTGGAAACTAACTGCAAACTATGAAAAAAAATATAATCCTATCACTGTTAACGGTGCTGCTGATGACTGTCAGCGGTACCGTTTCTGCGCAACCTGACGAGAGTCTGGCGCGCCACAACTTCTTCTATGCAGGACAGAGCAAGCGCCTGCGTATGTTCATTGTTAAGGACGGACAGGTGAGCTGGGCTCACGAGTACAAGGGACGCGGCGAGATTAGCGACGCCGTACTGCTGACCGACGGTCACATACTCATTGCCCACCAGTACGGTATTGCCGAACTCGACAAGGACGGCAACGCCATCTGGAGCTATGATGCTCCTAAGGGATGCGAGATTCACACCATACAGCCTATAGGCCGCACCCACGTGGTGTACGTGCAGAACGGCAAGCCTGCCAAGGCGGTGGTGATGGAGATTCCTTCTAAGAAGATAGTAAGGGAGTTTGAACTGCCCGTAAACGAGAAGAGCTCAGTACACGGACAGTTCCGCAGCGCACGCCTTACGCAGCGCGGCACCCTGCTCATAGCCAACATGTCGCTGGGCTGCATACACGAGTATAACAGCAACGGACAGGAGGTGGACCGCTGGACGGGTTTCCTGCCATGGTCTGTGCAGGAGCTGCCTAAGGGCAACCTGCTCATTACCGGCAGAAAGGGCCTTATACAGGAGATTAACCGTCAGGGACACGTGATGTGGCAGATGAATACCACCGAGTTTGGCGTTACGCAGCCACAGAAGACTGTGCGTCTGAAGAACGGCAACCACATAGTAAACAACTGGTACAATGAGTGGAACAAGACTCCTATGGACACCGCTAATGCGCCTGTGCAGGCAGTGGAGGTTGACAAGGACGGCAAGGTAGTGTGGCAGCTGAGGGCATGGAAGAACCCAGACCTCGGACCTTCCACCACCATACAGCTGCTCGACGAGGCTGTGAAGCGCGAGCGACTGTTCTTCGGCGAGTTCAATGCGCAGAAGCCTAAGCTCTTCGTAGGTCCTAACGAGCCTATTGGCAAGGGCAAGGGCATACACCCGGGCAGGGTGGCATGGGTTCACGCTCCGGGCGTTGCCACATGGGACGGACACACCGGACTGTGGGTGGAGGACCGCTGGAACGACCAGGCAAAGGCTGATGCACTGATACGTGAGGGCGTGATGCAGCTGACAGGTGAGACCAGCCCTAAGAAGGCATGGCAGGCTCTGTTCAAGCACTTCAACAAGGAGCACAAGCGTGGCAACCGCGGCTATAAGAAGGGCGAGAAGATTGCCGTGAAGCTCAACATCAACAATGCCATAACACACCACGACACCATAGAGCTCAACTCTTCGCCTTTCGTTACGCTGGCATTGGTGCGCTCCATGGTCAACGACGGCGGCGTACGCCAGCAGGACATCATCTTGTGTGAGCCAAGTCGTGCCATAACCGACAGTATATATAATAAGGTTTACAGAGAGTTCCCACAGGTGCGCTTCATCGACAACCTCGGCGGCGACGGCAGGGAGAAGTGTGAGTATTACCCTGAGCAGATAGTATATTCTACAGACAACGGCAAGATGGCACGCGGACTGGCTAAGTGCATCGTTGACGCTGACTATCTCATTAACTCCGCCTTGTTGAAGACACACTCTGGTCCGGGCGTCACGCTGACGGGCAAGAACTGGTATGGCGCCACCGACATCAACCTGCTGTGGCGACAGAATGCTCACAACGGCGTAAGCCAGGACAAGCGCAACGGCAAGCCTGCCTACAAGACTTTCGTGGACTGGATGGCTCATAAGGACATGGGACAGAAGGCGCTGCTCTTCATCATCGACGGCACCTACGGCTCACGTGACGTGAACGGTGCGCCTAACCCTAAGTGGATGAAGGAGCCTTTCAACGGTCAGTGGGCTTGCTCGCTGATTATGTCACAGGACGAGGTGGCGGGTGATGCCGTGGGCATGGACATCATCATCAACGAATGGCCTGAATTTGGCAGCCTCAACTACTGCGACGAGTATCTGCGCGAGGCTGCAAGCATACCTGACACTCCAAGCGGAACAGTGTATAAGTTCGGTGGCAAACCGCTCACCGAGCCTCTCGGACTCTTTGAGCACTGGGGCAGCGACCACAAGTACACCAAGATTGACTTGAGGTATAAGGAACTGAAGTAGCATCCTGAAAAACAAGGGGGAACAAGCCAAAAGGCTTTCCGGTAAACTGCGACAGTGTCGCAGTAAACAAGGGAATATATATATGATAAAGAATTATTTGTTTACAATAAGGAAGAGGGTGCTGAGCGTGGCTATCCTCGCCCTGTTCTCCACTGCCATGCAGGCTGATGACGCCTTCCACGGCATACTGCCTGTTACCGATGCGAAGATGACGCGCAGCCTTAACGGCGAGTGGGCATTGAAGGTCATAGAGGGAACGGCAGACACTGACGAGGTGCCTGCACAGGACGGCTCATGGGGCAAGATTCCCGTGCCGGGCTGTTGGGAGGCTTACGGATATTGCAAGCCGAGCTACGACAAGGCCAATCCATTGACGGGCTACTACCGCACCACCTTCTCCGTACCGACGGAGTGGAAGGGCAAGCGCATAGTGCTGCGCCTTGACGGGGTGCTCTACGGCTATGACCTGTGGATAAACGGCAAGAAGGCCGGCTCATGGCGCTCCGGATATAACACCGCCCTCTTTGACATCACGCCATATATCAACAAGAAGAATGGCGAGCAAGAGCTTGCCATGAAGGTGATAACACGCTTCCCCGGCAGCGACTTCGACTATAACGACGACTGGGCGCCATCGGGAATATTTCGCGACGTTACACTGATGGCTGTGCCCGAGACACACCTCAGCGACCTCACCATTCACGCTAAGCTCAGCGGCGAGGTAAGCGTTGACACCGAGATAGCCAATGCCAAGAAGGGCACTACCGTGAAGCATGAGATATATGACATGCAGGGCAATATGGTTGGCACGTCAAAGGTTGACAACCCGCAGTTGTGGACTGCAGAGACTCCGTATCTCTACACCCTGCGCACCATGCTGATGCAGAAGAAGGACACGCTGCAGGTGTTTACCCACAGGTTTGGCTTCCGTGAGACCACCATAGAGGGCAATGTGCTGAAGCTTAACGGCAAGCCCATCAAGCTGCGCGGCGTGACGTGCCACTCCACCGACCCCGTAACGGTGAAGGTAATCAACGAGGAAAGCATACTGCGCGACATGAAGCTTATGAAGGAGGCTTCTGTGAACTACATTCGCACATCGCACTACCCACGTGAGCCGCGCTTCTACGAACTGGCTGACTCTCTCGGCTTCTACGTCATTGACGAGGTGCCGTTCGGTTTCGGCGACAAGCTATTGTCTGACACCGCCTACTACCCTGTGTTGCAGCAGCGCGCGCAAGCTACCATACGCCGTGACAAGAACCACCCTTCTGTCATCATCTGGAGTCTGGGCAACGAGAATCCTCTCACCGACATCTGCATACGACTGGGAGAATACGTGAGCAGCGAACTTGACCCTTCGCGCCCTTACTGCTATCCGCAGGTGGGCAGCTACTTCCGCCGCTTCTTTGAAGGCGAGAATGCCAAGGGCTTCCCTTCAAAGGCTCCGATATACTCTCCGCACTACCCTACCACCGGACAGATAGCCGGTTTCTACCAGCATCGTGACCGTCCGGTGATATTCACCGAATACTGCCACACGCTCGGCATCTCACTGGAGGACCACGACCGCCAGTGGGAGATAATACAGCGCACGCCGGGCATAGCCGGCGGTTCCGTATGGGAGTGGGTGGACCAGGGTATGCCGTTTAAGGATTCACTTGACAACAGATACGGCTATGAGGAAAAAGTGTTCACATCTGATAACGGTGGCTTTGAGATGTATGGCAACAAGGGTACCGACGGTTTGCTGTATGCCGACCGCACTCCTTTGCCTAACTATTATGAGCTGCGCCACAACTATGCGCGTGCCTTCGTCACCGACGTAAAGAATGACAGCGTGACCATAGTAAACCGCTTCGACTTCCTTGACATCAAGGACAACGTGACCATAGACTGGACCTTGATGAACTATGCAGAGACCGACACTATGAGCTTCGGCAGTCTGTCACCACAATGCGCACCACACGACAGTGTGCGCGTGGCATTACCGCTACAAAATCATTCAGGACTGGCAATATTGAACTTCACCCTTACCGACAAGGACGGCAACACGTTCCTGGAGCAGAACTTCATAATGAACAAACCCACATTCTCTGTCATAGGTACGAAGGGAATCAATACCGACGCACCATCGTTCCTCGTACGCGTAGGACGTAAGGCTACCATGGCAGAGCTCATCAAGGTGGGCGACAAACGCATAGAGCGCTATCTGCAGCCTGTTGGCAACCCTTACGTCAAGGCTGACATAAAGACCAAGAAATGCCCTGACGGCAGTCTGGCGGTGAACTACACCCTTACACCCGACACCACCACCGACCGTTTCCTCTCTGAGATAGGCGTGGCATGGCTGCTGCCGAAGGAGATAGACCACGTACAGTGGTTGGGCATGGGACCGCTCGCCTCATACCCCGGACGCTGTAAGGCCAACAACTACAATATATGGTCACTGCATAAGGACGACCTCTATTTCGAGGGTAACCGCATGGGCATTGACGCAGCTTTCTTTAGCGACAAGGACGGCAACGGAATACTCGTGGTGGGCGACAGCCTCAACATGAATTTCGAGCAGACAGACCGCGGCATTGTCGTTACCGTGAACGCCGCCGTGTCAGGACAGGGACCGAAGTTCGCACGCACTGCGTTCCCGGTTACCTCAAAGAACACCGACACGCTGCAGGGCTCCTTCCGTATATGCGCAGTGAAAGACAACGAGCTGCCGCCGGCGATGAGTTTTCATCTCAGCCAGCCGACTCCGTTCAAGCCTTTCCTTACACAGTATGACACCTACCTCATGAGGTATGATGACATCACAGAGGGGACAACACACTAATACTATAACACATAAGATTCTATCATGATCCAGGGACAACATTCTGTGTTGTCCCTTTTTTTATATATCATTTTACCATACGAAAGGCTTTGCGTTTTGGAATATATTGCTTACCTTTGCACCGTAACATAAACAAGAAGTAAAAAAGAATGGAAGTAATACAAAGTTTTACTATCGACCACACCCGTCTGAAGCCGGGCATCTACGTCTCACGCGAGGACAAGGGTTTCACCACCTTTGACCTGCGCATCACCGAACCCAACAAGGAGCCTGCCGTTGCCCCTGCGGCCATGCACAGCCTTGAGCACCTCATGGCCACATGGTTTCGCAACAGTGAGGCAAAGGACGACGTGGTATATGTAGGTCCGATGGGCTGTCTCACCGGTATGTATATCATCATGACCGGAGCATACACCGTAGAGGATATGCGCCGTCTCACCATCAAGTGTCTTGAGTGGATTCTCACCCAGACAGAGGTGCCGGCTACCGAGCCTGAGAGCTGCGGCAACTACCTGCTCCACGATATGCCTATGTGCAAGTGGGAGAGCGCCCGCTATCTGGACCGCCTGAAGAATGACTTCCACAGCGAGTACAGCAAACTGCAGATTACCCTCAATGACGGTAAGATATTTGCCGACGCATAGACGTGGGGCTGGCTCAATACATGAAAGACGGTAAGGTTTGACCTTACCGTCTTTTGTGTTTATCTTATGTATTTCCTGCCTGCCTCTATCACTATGCCGCGATACTGAGAACCCACACGCTGACCTGAAAGGTTATAGTATTGTCGTGTCTTAGTTTCCCTGTACTCTGCCGAGCGTATGCCGTCTGCAACACTCTCCGCAGCCTTACGCAACTGTGCATGCACGTAATAGTATGCCGGCTTGGCGTTGCAGTTGGAGTCAAAGAGCAACGGCTGGTTCTGTCGCCATGAGTGGTTGTCTGAGATACCCCAGAACATCAGCGTAGGACAGTTGTCATTACGCAGGAACACTCGCGTGATGGCAGCCATCTCCTTTGCCTGCTGCTCCAGTGCGTCAGGCGCAGAGGGGTTGGCCAGTGCGATGTCGAGCTCAGTGATGATACAGTTGAGTCCCAGCGGTGCGTAGCGCTGGATGTTGTTCTCCAGCTTCAGGGTGTCGAGCTGACCAGTGGTGAGGTGACACTGCAGTCCGCAGCCGTCAATAGGCAGGTTTGATGCCTGCAGCCTCTTCACAAGGTTGAAGTATGCCTCTGTCTTGGTGCCTCCCATAAACTCCACTCCGTAGTCGTTGATATAGAGCTTTGCCTCCGGGTCTGCCTGGTGCGCCCATACGAAGGCTGAGTCAATGAACTCCTCGCCTATGTAGGTGGACCATATTGACGGGCGAAGCTTGTAGCTGCCGGGGTTGGTGCGCACTTGGCTCTGGTCGTCGTCAAGCACCTCGTTGACCACATCCCACTCACGTATCTTGCCTTTGTACTTGCCTACCACGTTGAATATATGGTTCTTGAGTATGCCGAGCAACTCCGTGCGGGTAAAGCCGTTGTTGTTCTTCTTGCCGTCAGAGCTTACCCACGCCGGCACCTGTGAGTGCCATGCCAGGGTGTGTCCCCTCACCTCCTGAGCGTTGCGTGACGCGAGCCACATCACGGCATCAGAACCGCCATAGTTGAATGAGTTGCGTGACGGCTCGGTGGCGTCAAACTTCATCTCGTTCTCGCCTACGAGGATAGTGAACTCCCTGCCCACGGCGGCGGTCTCCTTTACGTTGTCGTTACTTATGTCATAGCGGTAACTGGCGGCAGCCACACCTATGCTCTTACCCAGTTTCTCCGCATACGTGCGCAGCGGCACATCGCTCTGCATATCCTCTGTCACATCCTCCTCGGGATAAACCTTCTCCGTGCTTGCGCTCTCACCCTCGTCGTCATTCTCTATATAGTCTGGGTTATCGTCAAGTGATATTACCCTTGCCACCAGTGCGAAGGAGCCGTCGGCAAGCTCGCGCTGCTCTGTGGTGAAGGTGTAGCGTTTAGGGTAACGCATGTCAAACGCCATGCCTCCCTCTGGCATTGTAGAACAGGTGAGCAGGGTTATCTCGTCATTGATGCTGAACGAGGCATCGTCTGCCAACAGCAGTTTCAGTCGTGGTGCGGCATCAGACGTAAGGAAGTCTTGCGTGGTATTACTGAATACCACTGAGCCCTTCACGCTTACCATGCTGTGCTCGCTGGCTGAGCGTGCGTTTATCTTTATATATGACTTAGGATGCAGCGTCAGTTTCACGTCCTTTGACGTGGCATAGTCGGCGAAGGTCAGCGTGTCATAGTCTGTCGTGTCAGGCTCTATCACACCGTAGCAGTCAGTAGTGGCGGCTATGCTGCCGTTGCCGCCGAGGCGTGCGCCCTCAGCCACCATCACAGTGCCGGCAGTACCTGTGGCACCACTCTTCTTTCCGTTTGCTGCTGCCGCGGCATCGTTACATACGAGCAGCGCACCAGCGTTGACCATTATGCCACTGTTGATGTTGTTGTCATTGCCAGTGATGATACAGGCTCCCTTGCCCTCCTTTATCAGTCCTATCTTGGTGCCTGAGTTTGACGGAGATATCTTGCCTGCAAGCATATTGTCGGTGTTCAGTCCGCCTATGATGTAATATGAGTTGGCACTGCTGTTCTTATAATATCCTCTTATCTCCGCGCCCTCCTCAAGGTTCAGTTCGCCTATGCGGAAGCCGCGTGTACCGTTCTCGGCGGCGATGGCGGTGCCGCTGTGCATAGTCAGACGGCTGTTGGTAAACAGCGTGTTGGGACGCGTAGTGTTATAGTTATCGGGTGAGAATGTGTTGCTGTGCAGCACCAAGCCATAGAAGCCGCATGAGCCTATCACATCCTTGTAGGGATACACGTGGACGTCGCCCGTCATCTTTGTCCAGTCGGGATAGGTGGCACCCTTGCTTGACTGTGAACCTATGTAACTTCTCTCACCGCCGGCGTATATGTTCAGCGTACCCTCGCCTGCCACTGGCGATATCCATTCGGAGTAGCGTGATGTCCTGACGTTTGCGGTAACACCAGCAGGGATATAGAGAGGGGTGTTGATGGCCTTGTAGCTGCTTGAGGTGTTGCTCACGCAGTAGTCAAACACCTGTCCGTCCTCTGCCTCCACATAGTCGTCATACTCGCCCACGAGCTGTATGTTATCAATGTAGAAGTCGGAGTTGTTGTGGTGTATGCCCAGGCGCAGAGCAAGCGACGTGTTGTCCGCCGATGCAGACTTCAGCGTGTATGCCTTCGTCTGCCACACGCCCTTGTCTCCCTGGTATGGGTAGCCTTCGTCACGGTAAAGCTCCTCCGAACCGAGGAAAACGGCAAACTGCTTGTAGTCATCTGTCTCACTGGGGCTTCTATACAACTGATAGCGCAGGGTAGGGTAACGGTCGGTCAGTGCCTTGCCCTTCAGCTCTGTTGCGAGGTTGAACTCCGGATGGCATCCCCAGTCCTTCAACACAATGTGGAGTACCTTGTTGCTGGCATTCACAGGGTCTGCTACCACCTCTGCGGTGGAAGACACCGCGATGCCGCTTGACTGCCACATGGTCCACTCAGTACCAATAGGATAATCCTCAAAATCACATACTGTAAGCGGTGCCGCATAAGTGGCGGCACACATAAGTGTACTAAGGCCCAAGGCCAATAGTTTCTTTGTCGTTTTCATTCTTGTGTGTTATAGAATATTAAGAAAGTCAGTTACATCTTCTGCGCATTTAAGGCATACAACATGCGCAAGACGCAAAGATAGCGTTTTTCCCAAATACACACAAGCCAAACAATCGTAACAGTAATTTTGTCCATCAACAAACATAAGAAGTCCATCATACAGGAGGGAGAGGCTGATAAAATCAGAGGAGGTTAGATGAAGGCAAAAGGAGATAAAAGAAGATAGGTGGGAAATAGGACATTTTTGTCATTTCGCCTTTTTAATTTTGTCAACGAAAAAACGCAAACCAGGAGAAAAATGACCTTTTGAAAGGACAAAAATCATCATTTTCTATCTTCTTTTTCGTGAAAGCATAGCTTTTACGGTGTCATTCGATAGCTTTCACGATGAGAAACGATAGCTTTTACACCCTGAAAGCATAGCTTTTACAACGCAAAAAGCATCGTTTTTTCATGCTTTTTTATAACCTATCACTGATTATCAACGAGTTACAACCCTCCGTAGATTTCGCTGTACGCGGCCAGCAGGAAATAATTTTCAAATATCGCAAGCATGAGGCGTTAACAGAAAGCCCCAAATAGGACATTTTTGTCATTGGCTAACATAAATCAAGTCTGATTTAACACCGTATTCATACATTTCTTTGAACATGAATTGCCATAAATTGACCATACGCTCGGCGACGTAAGGAGACGCTTGCTACCATAGGGACGCAAGAATTATTCAGAAATTATTATTTATTTCTGAGCCGACAGGCTCCAAAGATTGTTTTGATGATTTTCCATGATTTCTGCTCCGAAGGAGCATAATAAAAAAGCCAGTCACGCCATCAAACGGTGCGGCTGGCTTGTTTTCTTCAGTGTAAATACTATTCTCTCGACAATGACGTTTATTATATAGTGAGGCTTTGGCACCGTTGCTGGAGAAATGCATTCATTTCCAGAATCCGTAAGAGCTTTTGAACAAAATGGAACTATAAGTTATATTAGAGGTAATGATGGACAACTATATAAACAATTAATTATCAAAGGCTCTTATCCAAATTCAAAAGGAGTATGGAAAGATGGGCAGTTTGAGTTTATGCTTGATAAAGATGGCTTTATAAATCATCGTTTTTTTAGGAAAAATCATTAAATGAAAAATAATATAGTAAAAAATATTGCAGAAGAAAGAAATATATCTTTTATAGACTTAGCACCATTCGATTTTGCTGAAGACGATGTGGCCTTTCCTATAGTTAAGGTTCAAAGATTGCTTTCTGCTTTAAGAGATGAATGTATCCCTATTTTGGGTGGGGATATCCTTATCGTAGAACACAACGAGTTGGATTCAATATGTTGCAGTTGGTCGTGTGAAATTATAAAACCGTTTTCACAATTTGTAGAATACAGTTACAATAAGACAAAGCAATATATAGATAATTATATTCAATTAAACAAGGAAAAACTTAATTCTGTTTATGTGAATATCGTTGTTTTCTCTGCCTCTGACAATTAGAATCTTTTTTGTGCCCTTACGGGCAGAAATCCAATAAAATCTTTATTATAATCTCAGGCTCTTCGAGCCAGAAATATTTCTGAGCCGACAGGCTCCAAAGATTGTCCTGATGATTTTCCATGATTTCTGCTCCGTAGGAGCATAATAAAAAAGCCAGTCACGCCGTTTGATAGCGAGGCTGGCTTTATTCTTCTATGTGAATACAGTTTCTTGAATAAAGAACTAATCAAGGGAGAGGACACCCACGTTACAGGTGTGACGTCTGAAGAAGTCAAGCGACACGGCACAGCGGCCCTTGTTGCCCCAACCGAGGCCGTAGGAGTTAAGGCACACCAGCATGGGCTTGCCCGTCTTCTTGTCAGTAGTGAGTCCTATGATGGCCATGGCATGGGATGACTCACGTGCCTTCTTGCCATACTCCCAATATACGGGATGACCGGCACGCAGCGAGCGCAGCACCATCGACTCGATAGAGTCCATGGGCAGGTTAGTGTACTCATGGTAACGGTAGTTGTCGGGTATCTCAAGGGCGAAGCGCTCTCCCCACGGGTGCATCTCCTCACTGGCATAGAACTGCCAGTGCTGGTGATACATGATACTCTCGGCAAACTGCTGCGGCGTGTAGCGCATGGAGAAGTAGAAGAAGGTGTTGCTCTGGCGTGATACGGTGAACCGTGGCAGGTTGTCCTCCAATGCCTGGTCAAGTTCCTGGGGCGACACTACTGTACGGGCTATGCCTGTAAGGCGGCGTGCCAAGACACTGCCGTTGTTGACGCGTGACCGCTCATGCTCGAAAGGCACCAGTCCGTAACAAGATATGAGGCGCATAGTCTCAGGACCAACACCACGCATGGTGAAGGCACTGCGGGAGTCTGTGGTTGCAGGCATTGGCTCACCGTTTCTTGCCATGATATAGGCGCGTCGCGTCTGTTCCTCAGCATAGCGTGCCAAGAGCCACTGACGTGACAGACGTATGTCATCGCCGCTGCGTCGCTGCTCACGCTCTATGCAGGCACACATGGCATATATCCAGCAGCATGGTGTGTTGCCCTGGTCATAGAGGGACGCATTGTCCCTGCCCGTGTCTGCCAGTGCAGGCACGTCATCGCTGCCCTTACGCGTACAAGCCGTAACAAGCAACAGGCAAACCAATATTTCAGCTAACTGTCTCGTTTCTTAAATATGTGTCGTTAAGGAACTCCCTCCCTCACATTGAGGGTTGCCCTCCCCCGCGAAACGGGGGAGAAGCGAAGCGGAGGGGGTGTAAAGACCATTGAAGGGGTGGGTCTGCTTGCTTAACTATGCACCAGTTTCAGCAGTTCCTCACCGGTGAGCTTATAGCTCTTGTCGGTGCTCTCGAGGATATTCTCCACCAGCTCCTGCTTCTGCTCATGCATACGCTGTATCTTCTCCTCTATGGTGGACTCGGCAATGAGATGATATACAGTGACGTTATTCTTCTGTCCTATGCGGTGCGCACGGTCGGTGGCCTGCGCCTCAATGGCAGGGTTCCACCACGGGTCCATGTGTACCACGTAGTTGGCGCGTGTGAGGTTAAGGCCCAGTCCGCCTGCCTTCAGTGATATGAGGAACACTGGGCACTCACCGCTCTGGAATCTCTCCACCATCTTCTCACGCTCCTTGATGGGCACGGAGCCGTCTATATATAGATAAGGTATGTCGGCCTTGTCCAGCGCGCGCCTAATAAGAGAGAGGTATGACGTAAACTGCGAGAACACCAGTGCGGCGGCATGGCTCTCAAGGATGGTCTGCAACAGTTCTATAAGCGCTACTATCTTAGAGCCCTCCTTCTCATTGTCAGTGCCGGCATTCTCCACCAGCCTTATGTCACAGGCGCACTGCCTCAGGTGTGTAATCTCTGCCAGGGTGTTGAGCGATACGTGTGAGCCCTGGTCAGCCAAGAGCAGGTTCTCTGCCCGTTGTCTGAGAGTCTCATATACCAGCATCTCCTCCTCGCTGAGGTCCACGTGCTGATATATCTCCTCCTTCTCAGGCAGCTCACGCGCCACGCGGTCCTTAGTACGGCGCAGCATGAACGGCTTGATGAGCCGCTCCAGACGCTTGCGTGCCTCGGTGTCGTCATATTGCTCTATGGGGATGATGAAGCGGCGGTTGAAGCTCTCAAAGGAGCCTAACAGTCCGGGGTTGACAAACTGGAACAGGTTCCACAGTTCGCCGAGGTGGTTCTGTATAGGCGTACCGGTGAGCATCACCCTGTAGCGGCTCTTGAGCTTCATAGCCACGGCAGAGGTCTTCGCTCCGCGGTTCTTCACTATGTGAGCCTCGTCAAGACAGATGGTGGTCCACTTCTTGCTCGTGATAAAGTCCTTGACGCTCAGCAGCAGTCCGTAGGTGGTAACCACCACGTCGCCCTTGCCGGCGTTCTTTATCACCTTCTCCCTGTCGGCAGCGAAGTTAAGCATCGTGATATTGAGTGACGGGGCAAAGCGCTGGAACTCCGTCTTCCAGTTAGGAGCCACTGATGCCGGCGCTATGACAAGCGACGGTCCCTCGTCTTTCTTTGACAGCAGGAAGGTGATGGTCTGTATGGTCTTACCCAGGCCCATGTCATCGGCGAGCAGTGCGCCCGCCCCCCACTTGTTGAGCCTTGCCATCCACTGGTAGCCCTCACGCTGGTACTCACGCAGCGTGGCGTTGAGGTCGGCTGGCACCTCCGGGGAGTATGTGCTCGACTCCTTTATCTGTTGTCTTATGTGTCTTACCTCCTCGTCCTCGGTAATGGTCAGCTCGTCGGTATCATCGTCTGCGCCCAGCAGTGCCAGTGCGAAAGGCGAGATGATAAGCCTGCCCTTAGACTGTGAGGCTATGGTGCTGAGGTTATTGAGTTTGCGATGCAGCTTCTCGGTGAGTGCCACGAACTCTCCCTCGCCAAGCTGTATGTACCTGCTGCGCGACTGTGCCGCCAGGTCCATCAGCTGTGCCATGGTAAGCACCCTGCCCTGGTCTATCTCCACTGTGCCCTCAAGCTCAAACCATCCGTTGTCGTTCTTCTTTATCGCTCCTGTCCATGAGGTGGCGGTGTTTCTCTGTCTTATGCGCATCTCCGCACCCTCAGGCCACTCACATATTATGCGGTCGGGATTATTCTGTGCATACTCCAGCAGCGGCAACAGCTCGTAGGTGTCCACAAGCGTCATGCCCTGCACACGCATCTCGTCATAGGCAGCGTCGGGCAACTCCTGATAGTTCCTCAGGTGCTGCATGTTCTCTGCCTCCTGACTCAGCTTACGGTGTACACGGGTGTGCTTCTCGCCGTTGCTGTCAACGATGACCTCGTCGCCCTCTCCCGGTGTGCAGCGCATACGTCCGCCCTCAAGGGGTCTTACGAATATGCTCACGGCGTATGTCTCACGCGTCTCAGGCCTCATCTGCATGATAAGAGCCGACGTACCCTCCACTATCGGCAGGGTGCTGCCTCCCTCTATGAGGTCGCTGTTTACCTCTACCTTGCCGCCTATGGTCCTGAGGAATGTCCTCAGCTGCTGTTCTGCCTCAAGGGGGAAGAACCTCAGCGAGAGCAGACGGCGGTAATAAGGGCGCTGGTCGTCGGTGAGCCTTATGAAGTTAATGCTTGCCGCACCGCGATGTGTTATTATGACATCGTTGTCAACCTTGTCGTATGGCACGTTACTGCCTATGGCATATCCTCCCTCTGCCCTGTCAAGTGTGATATAGGGCATCTCCTCGGTCACCTCCACCATGGTGTAAGGTGCGCACTGTCCCACATAGAGCCTGCTGTGGTTGGTCATGTAAGGCAGGATGTCGGCTATGCCCAGTTGCGGTGATGACAGTGCCGCCTCACGCATCTTGAGCGCTATCTCACGGTCGTCGCCGTTCATATAGTCAAGAGAGCCAAGGACGAAGCTGCTTATCGTCACCGGCTTGCCTGCGCTCCACCTGCCGTTCTTCAATATCGACTGCTGGCGCACGCTCACTATGTCGTCCTTGATATCGTTGAGATAGTATGCCACCCTTGATGACAACTCCTGCACCGCAGGCTTCTTGTCTGTAGAGAGTGCCATGAGGTCGTCAAGCACATTCTCCCACTCCACCTTATGGTATATGGCGGAGAGCATACCCTGCTTGCCGAATACCCTGTCGGTGGTCTCTGCATTGACGAGCTCGACATACTGCCGCGCCTCATGCCTCAGTATCATCCACCGGGGCTCGTAGTTCTTTGAATCCTCTATAAGGTTTTTCTTGCCGAGATACATGGCCATCAGTGCCGCCAGCACCCTCGGCATACGCTTTTCGTGTCCCAGCATCTCTGTCAGCTCTGTCTCAATGCGTGTATTGTTATACCCACCTGAGATGATGCCATAGAGCAGTTTGGCTGGTGCCGTCAGCGCCTTCTCCGTACCCCTTATCAGGGTCTGGCATTTCTTCCGTCCGTCCTCTGTATCGGTGCTGAAGGCGGTAAGCATGAAGAAGAAGTTTGACACCGTAAGCGGCAGGAAGTTACGGGCACTGTTAAAGAGGTTGCCCTTGTCTGAGTCCTTGTTGTTAATCATCACGGCGCGCTTGAAATGTTCAAGGGCTTGTATCATGTTGCCGTGGTATGCCTCATGCAGGGCGGCTATGATGCGGTGGTTCTTGTTGTTCTGCAACAGTTCCTTCGGCATACGTCCGTAGGCCATGTAGGCATAGAGGTCAACAAGACAGTTCAGACGCAGTATGTTGTTATCAAATGAATAACTCTGCTGATAGTTGTTGATGAGTGACTTTACATAATCGGCGTCTATCAGTTCCTCCTCGTCAAACACATTAGTGAGGTAAGAACTGATAAGCGTGAAGAAGTCATGCTCATCCAGATTGACGAGCAGCGGAACGAAGTTGGCGTTGTCAACCACGGGCAGCAACACCTCCAGTTGCTGTGCCAACTCATAACTCTTTATCTCGTCGGTATTGATATCCTTGTAGTCACTTATGATATAGCTCCACATCAGACGTTGCACATTGGTAGGGCGCAGCGTGGAGCCCACGGCATCGAGCACACTGCTTATAACGTCACGCCGCTCGGTAAAGAGCCAAAGCATCATTGGCAGCATATGTCGCGGATGTATGCTGTAGTCATACGCATTGATGCGCCAGTTGTAGTTGGAAGCCTTTATCAACACCTGCTCCCTGAGAGACTTGGTAAGGATGCCCATCTCATTGCACGGCTCTCCCGTCAGTTTCTCCATTGCCGCCCTCACCTTTCTTGTGTCAGACTCTGTGGCACTGAAGAGGGTGTATATGGCGAGCAGGTAAAACTCTTCCTCGCTTAATGCTTTGTAGATGCTATAATTCATAGTGTATGTTATGGCGCTATGCCTTTACGCTGTAAGCCAAGGCGTATGCCTTGATGCGTTTTATCATTGCGAGCAGTCCGTTGGAGCGTGTAGGAGAGAGGTGTTCCTTCAGTCCTATCTCCTCTATGAAGTAGAGGTCGGAGTTGAGTATCTCCTCTGGTGTATGGTCTGACAACACTCGCAGCAGGAGGGTTACTATGCCTTTTACTATCAGCGCATCGCTCTCAGCGGTGAAGTGCAGCGTACCGTCCTCCTGCTTGTCACACTGCACCCATACACGGCTCTGACAGCCGTCTATAAGGTTCTGCTCTGTCTTATACTCGTCTGCCAACGGCTCTTGCTCTGAACCGAGGTCGATGAGCATCTGGTAACGGTCCATCCAGTCGTCAAGGGCGCTGAACTCGTCAATTATCTCGTCTTGTATCTCGTTTATTGTCATATTCTGTTTATAGACCCACCCCAACCCTCCCTGTGAGGGAGGGAGTAACACTCCGGATGGCATCCCCCTCCCTCACAGGGAGGGCTGGGGAGGGTCCCTTTTTTTAGTTTATTTCCATTACAAACACCTTGTCATTTGGTCTTACCTTATCGGGCACCTTGATGCTTACGCGCTGGCCCTTGGTGGCTTTCTCCACAGGCTTAAGGTCATAGCGTATCTCCTCCACATTGTCTATATACATAGCACCGGTGGTGTTGCCAGTGATAAGCAGTTTGGCACCCGTATGTATCTCTGCTGCCTCCACCTGTATCTCTGCCACGCTGAGCTTAGAGAAGTACTTCACCACCTTGGCGGCATATACCTTCTTCTCCGTTGCCTTAGAACCGTATGAGTCGTTCCACTCGCCCATGGTCTGTCCCTGATAGTATCCGTCCCAGAAGCCACGGTTGAACACTCGCGCCAGGCGCTCATCCCACTTGTCCTTAGCCTCATCGGTGAAGAGCGGTGCCTCATCGGGGTTCTCCTCATCATGCAGCACGGCACTGATGGCTTCCTTGTAACAGCGCACCACGGTGTCCACATACTCTGCGCCGCGCGCCCTGCCCTCTATCTTGAACACACGCACGCCGGCATGCATCATGCGGTCAATGAAGCGTATGGTCTTGAGGTCCTTAGGCGACATGATGTATTTGTTGTCTATGAGCAGTTCGTTGCCTGTCTCAACATCCTCCACTCGGTATTTGCGGCGGCATATCTGCACGCACTCGCCGCGGTTGGCAGAGCGCCCTATATTATGCAGCGAGAGGTAGCACTTGCCTGATATTGCCATGCACAGTGCACCATGGCAGAACATCTCTATGCGGATAGGCTGTCCTGACGGTCCGCAGATATTCTCCCTCACTGCCTGCTCATGAATGGCCTGCACCTGTTCCATACGCAACTCACGCGCCAGCACTACCACGTCGGCAAACTGTGCATAGAACCTGAGCGCCTCTATATTGGAGATATTGAGCTGTGTGGAGAGATGCACCTCCTGTCCTACCTCACGGCAATACATCATAACAGCCACGTCACTGGCTATCACTGCCGTTATACGCGCCTCCTTAGCGGCATCAATGATGCGACGCATCTCCTCCAGGTCCTCACCGTATATCACGGTGTTAACCGTAAGGTAACTCTTTATGCCACGCTCCTCACATGTGGCAGCTATCTCCCTGAGGTCGTCGATGGTAAAGGCGGCTGCCGAGTGTGCTCGCATATTAAGGCTGCCGATGCCGAAATACACCGAACCGGCTCCTGCGTTAAGTGCGGCAGCCAGTGACTCGCGAGACCCTACGGGGGCCATTATCTCATATAATTCACTATTCATAATCATATTTCTTTTGTCTTTGTCCATCAGCCAATAGAACTTATTTCTTTTTCTATCAACCAATAAACCTTATTCCTTCATCTCTCCACCCTTATTCCTTATTCCCTCAACTCTTATTTCTCTCTCACAAACTCCCTCATAACCATTCCTGAGTATGTGTTGACCTTCAGGCGTATGGTGTCAGGGAAAGAGGAGAGCGGTATGCTCAACCTTACATCCTCGGTGTAATACTGTGGCATATTGTTCTGGCTGTGGCATAGCGAAAGCCACACTGCGCCCCTACGCTCCGTACTTATGGAGTCACACCGCAGGGCTAACGTCTGCACCGCCTGTTCCTCACTGGCTCCCACCTTCATGCCTATCTGCATATTGAGCCACTGCTCGTTTTGCGACATCCATGCGGCGGTAAGCGTCAGCGGGTCTGTGTATGTGGCAGGCACCTCAGCCTTGTCCCTTACCTGAAGAACACTGACGGCACGCATTGACAATATCTGCACGGGGGTGCCGTCGCCGCGGTCATTGTAATATATCAGCCGGCGTATCACTGTGTCAACCTGCTCAGAGTATGTCAGTCCCTGCGGCACTGTGAGCTTGGCATCATCATCGGTGACGATGTCTGTCACCACACCCTGCCTCACGGCCATACACACATAGTCGGCATGCACATACGAGTAGTCGCCGTCACCTGTGTCATAGCCTGTATAGTTACATGACACAAGTAACAAGAGAAGCAAAAGGAAACCTACCCAAGAGCCCGTACCCTTGTTCCCTCCCGAGAGAGTGTGAAGATATGTGTTGACACTTTTCAAATGTTCTACTCCTCAGTATTTCTTTCCTTTACCGCCGCCAGGTAATTCCTTACGGGGTTGGCATACATTGTCAGCATACGTTCGCGCAGGAAAGCCGTGTCAGGGTTAGGCACCCTTACCTTTGCTATCTGCTTGGCAAGGTATTTCTCAAACTCTTTCCTGTCCTTCTCTGTGTACTTGTCGCTGTTGTCTGTACCGTCAAGCTCGTCCATGGCTATCCAGTTACATGGATACAGGCGGTAGCGTGAGTGTATCTCGCAGTCTATATGCTCTGCCACGAGTCGGAATATCTCTTTCTTGGGCAACGAGCGGTCAAGGGTGCCGAGCCATGCATCGATACACGGCGACAGCTCATAGTGCACACGACCTTTCTTGCCCAGTATGCCTGTCTTCATGTTAAGCAGGTCGTCCTCCTTGGACTTCTTCCATCCTGGCACATCGCGCTTGAACTGGAACTCCTCCGCCTTCAGGTAGTCACACGGGTCATGCTCATAGCTTATGGTAAGCGGAGCAATATGCAGGTGCCTCAGGGCGTCTATTATATTGTCGTTACAGAAATCAGGCGCTCCCATGGCAAACATCTTCAGCACGGAGTCCTGCGTGCGGTCGTCAGAGTCTTTCGCCCTGCCCTCACGCTGCGCTATCCAGATGTTCTCGCGCTTCTCGTTCACGGCAAAGTGTATGTACTGGCTCATCAGCATAGAGGAACGCATCATCTCATGAGCCGTCAGTCCGCGGCGCACGGTGAACGCCTTGTTCATCCTGACGAGTTTCTTTATCCACGGATAGATAAGCAGGTTGTCGCCTATGCCTATCTCGCAGGTGCGCTCAAAGCCGCCGTCATGGAGCATGAGGTCAAGGTATGCCGAGTCAAGCACTATGTCACGGTGGTTGGAGAGGAATATATACCTGCCGTGCTTGTTGAAGTTTTCAGGGCAACCAAACGTGGTACCGTTGGTGCAGCGCCATATAGACAACCTTACCACGGGTTTCATAAAGCGCACCTGAAAGTCCTGCGATGACTTTACGCCCTTGAACAGCAGTCGCAGCAGTCCGTTGCGCACGCTCTTCGGCAGCCACGGTGTGAAGCCCTTCATCACAAGGTTAAACTGCCTGTCGTTGAGCAATTCCTCGAACACTACGGGCATCTCTTCCGGCTCATACGGACGTATCTCGTCGAAAGAGTGGATATCCAACCCCTCCCCTTTATCCCCTCCCGAGGGAGGGGCAGTATATGTATTTGACTTATTATCTTCCATCATACTATGGTTAGTCTTTCTATCTCAGGCGAAATGTGATTGGCAATTTATAATTTACGGTAATAGGTTCATCACCCACTTTTCCAGGAGTCCAGCGTGGCATTCTTTTCACAACCCTACATGCCTCCTCATTAAATGCAGGATCAGATGACCGATATGGTTTCACTTTTGTTACTTTTCCATCCTTCTCAATAACGAACTCTACTACGACTCTTCCCATTATGCCACTTTCTTCACATTCTACAGGATAATGAATGTTATCTGCGAGAAATTCCTTCAGTTTGTTTTCACCACCAGGAAACTGTGGCATAGTAACCAATTGACCTTTTTCGTCATATACCTCTTCGCCATCAACCAATCCTATATGCTGGAAATAATGCAATGGCATAGTAAACCTCATCCGTCTTGGCTTACCATCACGCATGGCCGGCTGCCACTTCGGCATATTCATGAACACTTGTGTCAACGCCTTGTCCAGTTTGGGATGCAGGGACTTCGTCACCTCTACTATTGACACCTTACCTTCCTCATCGACAATAAACGCCACCTCCATGTTACCCTCTATATTACTACACTCCAGAGGTCGCACGAAATTCTTGTCTAAATATTTTTTTATCGCTTCCAAGCCTCCGGGAAACGTAGCATCTCTGTCTCTGCTTGCTTGGCCTACATTCTCACTGCCTTTTCCCTTCTCTGTGGTAGCATTGTTCAGCGAGAAGTTGATTGGCAGAGAGTAACGTATTCTTACGGGTTGGCCGTCCTTGGTTGCAGGCTGCCAGCGCGGCATGGATGACGCCACACGCACCGCCTCGGCATCGAGCAAGGGATGCACGGATTTCGCCACCTCTACATCTGTCACGCTGCCGTCTTTGTCTATCACTATGCGCAGTATCACACGACCTTGAATGCCCTGCTTCTCACACTCTGCAGGATACTTGACGTTTTCCGAAAGGAATTTTACCAACTGTTCCGTTCCGCCAGGGAACTGCGCACCTACTATATTATCTGGAAGAGGGTCAGGCATTGCCGTCTGCGGGAACAGCAATGACATCATCACAGCCAATATAACAAACAGATGTTTCATACTTACAAGGCTTACTGGTTCTCTACTATCTCGCTGAGCACCTCACCCATGTCGAGACCTGCGGCGCGTACCTGCTGTGGTATGAACGACGTAGGTGTCATGCCAGGTGTGGTGTTTATCTCAAGCATATTTATTTTTGCATCCGCAGATTGCGGGTTCTTGATGATATAGTCCACGCGGATGATGCCGTTAGCATGTAGTATGTCATAGATGGCAGATGTTATCTTTGCCACGCGGTCGCTCACCTCCTGAGGCAGGCGCGCAGGGGTTATCTCCTCCACCTGACCGTTGTACTTAGCGTCGAAGTCAAAGAACTCGTTCTGGCTTACCACCTCAGTGGCAGGGAACACCACAGACTTCTCCTTTGTCTTATACACGCCCTGTGAAATCTCCATACCCTCAAGGAATGCCTCTATCATGACGGTGTCACTCTCGCCGAAGGCAAGGTCAAGCGCCTTCTTCATCTCAGAGAACTCCTTCACCTTGCTCACGCCGAATGAAGAGCCGTCAGCTGCCGGCTTCACGAAGCACGGATAGCCTACAGTGGCCTTTATCTTCTCGTCGGTGATGCTTGCCTCCTCACCCTTGCGCACCAGTACGCTCTCTGCCACGCTGACGCCGAAGGAGCGCAGGTAGTTGTTGAGGGCAAACTTGTCAAAGGTCAGAGCCTCTACCAGCACGCCGCTGGTTGAGTAAGGCATGCCTAAGAGGTCGAAATATCCCTGCAACACACCGTTCTCGCCCGGCGCGCCGTGTATGGTTATATAAGCATAGTCAAATGTTTTCTTCTCGCCATTCTCCACAAAAGAGAAGTCGTTCTTGTCTATCTCTGCCGTCTTTCCGTCAGACAGGTTAACGTGCCAGTCGCCTGATTTCAGGTCAACGATATAGCAATTGTATTTTTCCTTGTTGAAGAAGGAGTAGATGCCTGCTCCCGAACGCAGTGATACGTCGTGCTCTGACGAGTCGCCACCGCATATTATAGCTATTGTCTTTTTCATTACTTATGTATATATTATATTTTATGCAAAATTACGCATTTTCTCGCAAACAGCCAAAAGTTTACGTGAAAAAGCATTGCCGCCCCACATAAGAGCACCCCGAAAGTTTTTTGTCTAACTTCCGGGGTGCACTTCAAACGGGTTTCAACCCTTATTCTATGTCAGTATGTCTTTTCATTCCTTACACCTCCCACACGGCGCCGTCAGGGGTGTCCTTGATGATGATGCCGGCGGCAGAGAGCTCGTCGCGTATCTTGTCGCTGGTAGCCCAGTCTTTCTCTGCCTTTGCCTTGGCGCGCATCTCAAGTACCATCTGCATTACCTTGTCGAGAGCCTTGTCCTTCTCTGATGAGTCGCCGCCGGTCTGGTTGGTCAGTCCGAGGATGTCAACGGTGAAGAGGCGCATGGTCTCTGCCAGCTTGTCGAGGTCTGCCTGTGATATCTTTGCCTTGCGGTCAACGAGCAGGTTCACCTGGTGGCAAGCCTCAAAGAGCTCACTGATAACGATAGGTGTCTGCAGGTCGTCGTTCATAGCGTCGTAGAGCTTCTGCGGCAGTTCCTTCACAAACTTCTCTATCTCAGGACTTGAGCCCTTGGCGGTCTGTATGCGCTTGATGTCCTTCAGTCCCTGCATCAGTCGGGCAAAGCCCTTCTCTGCTGCCTCGAGTGCCTCGCTTGAGAAATCGACGGTGCCACGATAGTGGGCAGAGAGTATGAAGAAGCGTATCGTCATAGGCGAGAACGGCTTTGTGAGCAGTTCGTGCTCGCCCTTGAAGAACTGGTCGAGTGTTATGAAGTTGTTATATGACTTACCCATCTTCTGTCCGTTGATGGTAATCATATTGTTGTGCATCCAGTAGCGCACTGCCTGATGTCCCATTGACGCCTGTGCCTGTGCTATCTCACACTCATGGTGAGGGAATACGAGGTCCATGCCGCCACCGTGGATGTCAAACTCATCGCCGAGGTACTTCCTGCCCATGGCGGTGCACTCGCAGTGCCAGCCCGGGAAACCGTCAGACCACGGACTTGGCCAGCGCATGATATGCTCAGGCTGTGCCTTCTTCCACAGTGCAAAGTCTGCCTGGTTCTTCTTCTCGCCCACACCGGCGAGGGTGTCGCGCGATGCGTCCTTGATATTCTCCAGCGTGCGGCCTGAGAGTATGCCGTACTTATAGTCCTTGTTATACTTCTCTATGTCGAAATACACCGAGCCGTTGCTGACGTATGCATAGCCGTTGTCGAGTATCTGCTGCACCAGCTGCTGCTGCTCTATGATGTGTCCCGTAGCATGTGGCTCTATTGACGGTGGCAACACGTTGAGCTTCTCCATGGCAGAGTTGAAGCGGCGTGTGTAGTACTGCGCTATCTCCATAGGCTCCAGCTGCTCCAGTCTGGCCTTCTTGGCTATCTTGTCCTCGCCCTCGTCGGCGTCGTGCTCCAAGTGGCCCACGTCGGTGATATTCCTGACGTAGCGCACCTTATAGCCCAGGTGCTGCAGGTAACGGAAAAGTATGTCGAAAGTGATTGCCGGACGAGCGTGTCCCAGATGTGCATCACCGTAAACGGTAGGACCGCATACGTACATGCCTACGTGTCCCGGGTTAATAGGTTTGAACGCCTCTTTCTGCCTTGTCAGCGTATTGTATATAAGTAATGTCTGTTCCATCTTTGTCTATTGTGTTGTTAAATAAATTGACATTTGTCTTGGGTCTCTTCGCGTGTCCCAAATCGTAATAATGTATATATGTTCGTTTTCTATACGATATACAATTTTAAAATATGGTTTAACTAAAATATATCTATATTCATACTTCAATCCATATAGACTATGCTCTATAGAACCCATTAGTGGATTTTGTTGCAGTAACCCACACTTATAAATTGCATTTTCCTTAAATTGTTTTATTGTTCCTTTGGAATATACACTCCCAACACACAATGCAAGAGACCTAAGAGCTTTGTTATATTGATTTGTCCAAATCAATCTTTTAGCCATGGAAACTCCTCCTCTAGTTTTTTCCAACCTTCCTCTGCAGTACAACATCTGCCTGCAGCAATATCGGTTTCAGCCTCTCTTACCATTTCATTTATTTCCTCTACAGTGTAAGGTTTGAGCTCTTTGTTTTCGTCATCCCAAAGAGACTCACGCAGACGCATCCTGTCATCTGGTGACAGTTGCATCACCATGCCATACACCTGCTGATATGTCGGTTTTGTTGTTTGCATATTCCTACAACATTTGTTATTCTACTGCACTGGTGCGTGCGAAGTAAATAGTGCGTGTCAGTCAAAGATTGGCGCACGTCTCTGATTTACGAGTACAAAGTTAGCAATTATTTTGCATACGGACAAAATTTATGGTTGCTTTTATTCTATAAGCACATCAAAACCAAAAGGCGGAACAGCTTTGTCACTTCAGGCTGTCAAGCAGACGGACGAGGGAGTCGAGCTGACGTGCACTCACATCCACGTTAAGCAACTCGCCCTTGCGGTTGAAGAGTTTATAGGTAGGGAAGGCATGTACGTCAAGGTAACGCTCTATGGCTGACTGCTGCACCTCCGGCAGGTTGTAGTGAGCCACGTTGTCGCCGGTCACGTTATATTCCTTGATGACGTTCTCCCATGACTCCTGCGGACTCCTGTTGGCAAGGTAGAGGAACACTATGTCATAGTCCTTCAGACGAGCATATTCCTCTGTGGAGTGTGACAGGGCATTCTTACACGGAGTGCACCATGTGCCCCAGATGTCGAGCAATACGAACTTGCCCTTGTAAGGCTCCAGTATCTTCTTCAGCAACGCCTCGCCCTCAGTCATGTCCTTAAGACCTACCGCCGACTTCAAGACAAGTTTGTCAAACTCACGATTCTCTATGGCGAGATAGCGGTCGCTCTCCTCCTTCACCTTCTCCATAAAGTCGGCATTGCCTATCATGGTACCCAGAGTGTCAAGGATATCAGGTGACATGGAGATGCGGCTGTTCTCAATCTCCCCAAGAGCCTTCTGCGTGAGGTGCAAATCCCTGATGGCCTGGTCGGCACCCAGCGAGTCGAGCATCTGAGTACCATTCTTTATCTTATCTATAAGCATCTGCCCACGCATCAGCCTAACCACCTTCGGACTCTGCTGTATCTTCTCCACCGCCTTTATCATATCAGCGTTCTTGGCGTTCACCTCATCCGCTATTTTCTGTTTCTCCTCATCAGTAGGGGCGGCAGTTATCCTTGCATGGGCCTCGTCAACAACATTCTTCCAGCGCGTTAGCAATGCCTGTTCCTCATCGTTTGAGGCACACTCTGCGATATGGTCCTGTAATCTCCATATACTGTTTGACAAACCGCGTGCGTATGACTCACCATAGAGATAGCTGTTAAGGAAATACCCTGTCTCACGGTGCAATGTGTATGGCTTACATATTTTTGTCCAGAAGGTATCATAGGCATACTTCCTGGCTTCCAATGTCATTACTTTCTGACCATTGCTGTTGTACTCCGGAGAATACCTCCGTGACTTACTAAACTCATTGGCCTGCTGCCATAGAGTATTGTCCTTTCTGTATATGCTGAAGCGTGCAGATAGCGTGGGGTGCTGCTGACAGAGGCTGTCAACATAGGCATAGCGTGACTTTATCAGACTGTCGCAGGAGGCTATGTAATGAGCATAGTCCTCACCTTCCTTCATACTTACGCTGTTCCAGTCAAGCGGAAACCTGAACAGCTCATTCTGCAACCTGACGTCGTCGCCCATGAAGTAGCGGCGACCTTCCTTGAAGTCGTAGAGCATGAAATATGTCTTGCCAGCCTCCAGCATGGTGCGGACGAAACAAGTCTTCCAGTCGCAGAAGAATTCCGTGCTGTTGATTACGGGTATCTTCACCTTGAAGCGTCCCTGCTCGTCAATGTCGGCATGTACTTGTTTTGAGTCGCCTGTAAGGAAATCCATGTAACCGAAATCAAACGATAGCATATGCTTCTTCACATCCTCAGGCATATCCTTCACCAAGCCTATTACGGTTATGGTATCGTTCTTATAGTGCGTATCGGTGAAGTCGGTGCGCAGGTCTTTCACGGGATAGTCGGGCATGAAGCGTGTGGTAATCATGGAATAGGTAACTTTTTTGTCGCCTATCTGTATCATGCGCTTACCGTTCTTATCTTTTCCTACTTTCACCTTCAGCTCGTCGTTGTCACTACGCATAACAATCTCCGCCTCGCCAGTCTTGTCGTTCACGTCGCACTGCTTGTAGTTCCAGAACCTGCACTGATATACGGCACAATCCTCAAGGAGAGCCAGCTCCCAGTTGCCCGTCTGGTCGTCGCGCCAGTATGACGGGAACAGCTGTTTCCAACGCTCCTCCACCGGCTTGATGCCTTTTATCTGGAAAGCGCCATAGCCGTCGCCCTCTATGAAGTCGAACGACTTTGTGTCTCGTGGCAGCGGCGGAAAGTGGAACGCCATATCGAGCTTACCGTCCTGGGTATATAGTTTCTCGCCCAGCTTCGCATTGTCGGCAGACACTACGGTGTATCGCTGCTCACCCACCTTGAGATAAGTGTCAGCAGCAAACATAAACCAATTATACTGCGGATGGTCCGAACGCCGCAAGCCTGTGATATACACCACCGTCTCGTCATCCGTCATCTCCACCCTCGTCACGTCGAGAGCAAGAAGGAAATATCCGTCGCCATAACTGTTTCCATACTCTGTAGTGGGGTTATCCCACACCACAGTCTTTCCCTTTGCCCATGCCGTCACAGCGACAAGCATGAACAAGACCATCAATAAGCCTTTCTTCTTCATCTATTGTTTAGGTTTGTCTCTTTCAGAATAAATCAGAGTGTGTACCCGTGTCAACGAGTATCAACCTCAACTGGGCATCTTCCTGTTCCCAAATCATCAGCCAGTCGGGTTGTATGTGACACTCCCAACATCCTTTATACTTGCCTGTCAGTTTGTGAGGACTATATGACTGTGGCAATTCGCCCTTTTCCTGAAGAATGTCAAGTGCTGTGGCAAAAAGCTTCACGTCCAGTCCACGACGAACACATCGTTTAAGCGAGCGTTTGAATTGACCTGTATATATAATATCATACATAGACCTTACCCCAATATCTGGTTTATCAAATCCTCAGAGTTCTTGGCATGATATATCCTTCCCTTGCGAATATCATCCAGTCCCTTCTCTATGCCATTCTTACGATGAGTCTTGAGTGTCCATCCCATTTTGCGTGATAATGTACGCAAAAAACTCAAATCAGCATTTGGCAATGTTAGCTGCACGTTTTCTGTCATTGTTATTGTCTGCATAGTTTTCTTTTCTCTAAATTATAACTATTACTCTGTCAAGCCGTTGCTTCCTTAGCTCATGCTCAGCATCCTCTCTATAGGCTTCACAGCGTCCTTGGCGATGTCCTGAGGGACGGTGACCTCAGGGGTCTCGTCGCGCAGACAGTCGCGGAGCTTCTCAAGGGTGTTGAGCTTCATATACTGACACTCGTTGCACTGGCAGCCTACGGTGCCCTCGCTTATTTCGGGTGGAACAGGAATAAACTCACAGTCGGGACAGGTGCGCTCAAGCTCGTGCATGATGCCTGCCTCTGTAGCCACGATGTACTGCTGCGGGTCGTGCTGCTGGGCATACTTGAGCATGTCGGCAGTGGAGCCCTTCACATCAGCCATGGCAAGCACGGGAGCCTTACACTCCAGGTGTGCCATGACGGTAGCCTCAGGGTACTGCTTCTTCAGCTGGGCTATGGCATCAATGCTGAAACGCTCATGAACATGGCAGCCACCCTGCCACAGTTCCATGCTGCGGCCCGTGACACTGTTGATATATGAACCGAGGTTATAGTCTGGTCCGAAGAGTATCTTCGCATCCTGTGGCAACTGGTCTATGACCTTCTTGGCATTGCCCGAGGTCACCACCACGTCGGTCAGCGCCTTGGTGGCAGCGGTGGTGTTCACATACTGCACCACCATGTAACCCGGGTGCTCCTCCTTCCAACGGCGCAGGTCGGCGGCATCACAAGAGTCTGCCAGCGAACAACCAGCCTCCGTATCGGGCACGAGCACCGTCTTCTCCGGCGAGAGCAGCTTACACGTCTCTGCCATGAAATGCACACCACACATCACCATGATGTCGGCCTCTGTCTCGGCAGCCTTACGTGCCAGCGCCAATGAGTCGCCTATGAAGTCGGCAACCTCCTGTATCTCTTTCCTTGTGTAGTAATGTGCCAGTATCACGGCATTCTTCTCCTCAGCCATGCGGCGTATCTCTTCCTGCAGTTGTGTCATTTCAAGTTATGAGTTATAAATTGTGAGTTGTGAGTGTCCTTTCTGATTTCGCATCAAATATTTAACATGTGCAAATGTAACACTTTTTTTGCTAAGCGACAAGCATTTCCCCTTTTTTCTTCCTCTTCTCCACACCTCTGCTAAAATAAAAGACCTCATCTGACAAAATGAAAGCTATCACTTCTCATCGTGAAAGCTATGCTTTTACAAGCTGAAAGCATAGCTTTTACAACGTAAAACGATAGCTTTTACGATGCCTGCCGATAATTAACATCTGTTAAGTTTTGGCGTTAGGAAAGTGACTAAAATAATAACAGATTGCCAGGAAATTATATGGTTTCCTGACAATCTGTCAAACTGTATTATTCAATATCCGTAAGTCCTTTCACTCCACAGATATCCGTTTTAATTCATTGGTGTTTTCATCTCCCACAGATTACACAGATATTCACAGATTTTTATTCGTGTAATCCGTCTTAATCCGTTGTCAAAAAGAAAATTCCTTGTAATCAGAGTAATCTGTGGTCGTTAAATATTACACCCTGTAGAGCAGTCCGTTCTTAAGGTCGGCCTCAGCGGTCTCCTTAATCTTCACGTGCAGCTTCTTGCCAGTGGCATTGAACGGTATCTGCTCAGTGAAGCGGTAATAGCGCGGACGCTTGAAGTTGGCTATCTGGTCGCTCTCCTTGCAGAACTCGTCAAGAGCCTCCGGAGTAAGCTCGGCGTCATTACGCACTATGTATGCAGTAACCATCTGTCCGCGAACCTTGTCAGGCACACTGGTAACGATACAGTCCTTGACACCCGGGTGAGTGTTGAGCACCGCCTCAATCTCCGTAGGATAGATATTCTCGCCTGACGATATTATCATGTCGTCCTTACGGCCCACGATGGTGATAAACTGGTTCTCATCCCATGTGGCGAGGTCGTTGGTGTATATGAAGCCCTTGTAATACTTCTTCTCGGTCTCCTCAGGCTTGTTGTGGTATAAGTAAGGCGACTTGGCTGGTGAACAGATGATTACCTCGCCTACCTCTGTGCCGTCGGTAGCGGCCAGGTCTTCCGGCTCAGCCTTGCGGTCCTCGTAAACCTTCACCACGCGCACATCGTCGTCCACGCATGATGCACCAGCCGTACCGGCGTTCTCAGGCAGGTCAAACGGACGCAGGAAGGTGTTCCAGAATGTCTCGGTAGTGCCATAGCCGTTGAAGATGTTAGGTGTGAGCACCTTCTGGTAACGTATGCAGGCAGAGCGCTCCAGCGGACTACCCATGGTGACAATACCCTTGAGGGTGGTGAGGTCATAGCCCTGGCGCATCTGCTCGTCGGCAAGTTCCTCAAGCACGGTAGGCACACCAACTACGAATGATATCTTATACTTCTGCACAAGCTTCAGTGCTGTGCGAGACTCAAACTTACCCATTATCACCAGTGTGGCACCGGCATAGAACGTAGGACACGGACCGGCACAGTGCAAGCCGCCACGGTGGAACCACGGTGTGGTGTTCATCGTCACGTCCTTATAGCTCATAGGGAAGTGTATCATCACGTCGTGAGCCGACAGCACCTCGTTGATGCTTGTCATAGCCACGCCCTTAGGTCTGCCCGTGGTGCCGCTGGTATAGAGGCGGCATGTCTCATCATATATATTATGGTCACAGTTAAGTGCAGGCTCCTCTGTGCTTGCGGTCTTCACATAGTCAGCATAGCATATAACGCCCTCAACCTTCTTGTCTGAAGCCACGATGATGCGCTTTGGCTTATGCTGGGCATGGCTTACTGCCTCAAGGGTGCTCTCAAGTTTTGACTCACACACTATGAGTGCGAAAGGCTTTGAGTCGTCTATGTTATATGTCATCTCGCCCGAACTGATACGATAGCTTACAGGGCAACACACGCCGCCAGTCTTGTGGGCAGCGACGTATGCGAAGGCAAACTCAGGACGGTTTACCATCTGCAGCATGATGACGTCACCCTTCTTGAAGCCGTCAGCAGCCAATGCGTTACACAATCGGTTAGTATCCTCATTCAGTTCTTTGTATGTCCATGCCTTGTCCGTCTCTGACTCTATCATAGCCACGCGATTAGCATATCGTCTGACATTACGCATAAAGCCCTCTATCCAAGTATAGCGGCTCTCAAAAATTTCTTTGAAATTTGACATCTTTATTTTACCTTATTATATATATAATACTTATTGATCGTTCTGTCTTATCTCCACACGGCGTATCTTACCGCTGATGGTCTTGGGCAACTCATCCACAAACTCCACTATGCGCGGATATTTGTATGGTGCCGTCTCGCGCTTCACGTGCTCCTGCAGTTCTTTCTTCAGAGCGTCAGAGGCTTTCTGCTTGTACTCGTCGGTCAGCACTATTGTTGCCTTTACTATCTGTCCGCGTATCTCGTCGGGCGCGGCAGTTATGGCACATTCCACCACCGCGGGATGAGTCATCAGCGCCGACTCCACCTCAAACGGTCCTACGCGGTAGCCTGAGGTCTTTATCACATCATCGATGCGCGACACGAACCACAGGTACCCGTCATGGTCACGATATACCACGTCGCCGGTGTGATACTGTCCGTTGACGATGCGCTTCTCGGTCATCTCCTCGTTGCGGTAGTAGCACTTGAAGAGTCCGAGAGGCTTCTTGCCGTCCTTTACCTTTATAATAAGCTCGCCGTGCACCATCTCAGGCACGCTGTTGCCGTCCTCGTCAACGATGTCTATGTCATACTGAGGATTAGGCACTCCCATCGCACCGGGCTTTGGCTCCACCCACGGGTATGTACCCACCACCATGGTGGTCTCCGTCTGTCCGTATGACTCGTATATCGTTATGCCCGTCTTGGCCTTCCACTCGTCAAACACGCTGGGGTTGAGTGCCTCGCCAGCCGTGGTGCACCACCTGAGCGATGACAGGTTGTAGGCGCTGATATCCTCACGAATGAGGAAACGGTATATGGTAGGCGGTGCGCAGAAAGACGTGATATGGTAGTCTTGCATTACACGCAGCAACGCATCCGGGTAGAAGCGTCCCTCATAGTCATATATGAAGACCGTAGCACCGCATAGCATCTGACCGTAGAACTTGCCCCATACCGCCTTACCCCAACCAGTGTCGGCAAGCGTAAGATGCAGCGACCTGTCGTTGAGGTTGTGCCAGCACTTGGCTGTCACTATGTGTGCTAAGGGGTAGGAGAAATCGTGCATCACCATCTTTGGCTCGCCCGTCGTTCCACTTGTGAAGTAGAGCAGGAAGTTGTCGGTCACCTTGTTGCGTGCCGGTCTGACGAACGGTGCCGCCTCCTGCAGTCCGCGCCAGAAGTCGTAGAAACCGTTTGGCACAGCCGGACCTATAGATATGCAGTGGCGCAGCATAGGTGAGAAGCGTCTTGCCTTCTGCACGTGCTGCAGCACCTCGGGGTCACCACATGATATTATACCGCTGATGCCAGCCATGTGGCAGCGGTACATGATGTCTTTCTCCGTAAGCATGTGGGTGGCAGGTATCGCCACCGCTCCTATCTTGTGCAGGGCTACCATGGCATACCACCATTCCACCCTTCTCTTCAGTATCAGCATCACACGGTCGCCCTTCTCTATGCCTATGCCTTGGAAGAAGGCGGCACACTGGTCTGTGATGTTCTTGAACGCACCGTATGTTATGTGCTTTACCTCGCCCTGATCGTTAGTCCACAACAAGGCCTCTTTCTCTGGCATCAGCTCCGCCCATGCGTCTATGACGTCATAGCCGAAGTTGAAGTCTTCAGGCACATTTACCCTGAAATGCTCCAGGAAATCACTGTATGAAGTGAAGTCCTGCTGACACAGATACTTCTCTAACATACGCTCTCCCCCTCGTACTCC
>JAFXZU010000009.1:0-111036 GCA_017541085.1 Prevotella sp. | reverse complement strand
GCACACCTGCCTTATGTGACACACACTCACACTGGTAAGACCGACGTATGGCAGGGCGCACTGATATGCTACGGCAGCATCTCTAACAGTCCGGTATGGGCTAACCGCTTCACTGAGCTCTTCCTCGGTTGCGCACTCAGCGGCTCTACAAGCAGCTACAAGTCTATTGAGATGGAGTATGGCAGCGCACTGTATATCTGCGACCACTCTAAGACCACTCCTTATACTACAAACAATGGCTATGGCCACATGAACGTGGGCACCATGACTCTGAAGGAAGGCTCAAGAGTAGTATTTGACATCAACGGAACTAACAACGCAAGCGGCGACAAGCTGGGCATCACTACGCTCAACGTACGCAAGCAGACATGGCAGTATGGTCCTCAGTACCTCGCTCCTGTGTTCCAGATTAACTCTTCTTCTACACTGGCTCCTGGCAAGTATGAGCTCGGCACAGCTGGCTCTGTAGCAAGCGGCAGTCTGTCAGACATCATCATTGAGGCTAACATAGCAAGCAGCTCAAATGCGTCTTTATCTATTGAGAGCGGTGTGCTTTACTTGAATGTTACAGATGCTTCATACTACCAAGGCTTCACCCTTAACCTTGGAACAACCTCTAACGTAAGCGTGGCAGCAGGCGGTGACCTCAACCTGTCATCATACGCTACCATTTCTGGCGGTTCTGCTTTGGTACATAACGGCCATGCCTCATCAGCAGCCAACATGATTACCGCAAGTGGCGTAACCGTTCGTAACTCTGGAGGCTCTTACATTAAGATTACTCTGAGCTCTGCTCTGCAGGAGGGTGATGTACTGACAACAACAGGTAATGACGGCGGCTATGTGGCTACGGCTTATACCAACAGCAGCAGCGACAACATCAGCAGCAACAAGTTTACCTTCACTTCTGCATACAATGGTGCTACTACAATATACATCATGCGCGGCGCGTCTAAGCCATATATAACTGGTATCACCATCAGTCGCCAGGGTACAAGCATTGAGTGGGACTTCAGCGAGTTCACATCAACCGTTACTGCTTCGGGTAGCAACTACACCACGTCATACAACGGACTGACACTGGTGGGCAACAGCAACTCTTCTTACACAAGTGACTACATCTCTGCGACGGCTGGCTTCCACATGAACGGTACAAGTTCATCAACGAACCGTCACATCAAGTACACACCAAGTGAGAATGGTACGCTGACGGTTTACTACGTATCAAACAACAGCACTGCTACCGACCGTATCACGGCCATCGGTACGAAGGTCACCACAGGCACATCGCTCTCAGTAGGCAGCAATGGCGTACTGGCATACGGCTATACCAACGGCTATACGGAGAAGTCTATCAGCGCTTCGCTGACAGCCGGCACCACCTACTATGCTTACTTTGCTAACGGCGGACAGTCTATCAAGAAACTGGTGTTCACACCTGGTAGCTCAAGCAATGCGAAGGCAGTGTCTGTCATAGCGTTTAAGGATGAAGAGGAAGAGGCTACAGCTGTAACAAATGTCAAGGTGGTACAGCCTGCCTTTGATGCTGACGCAATATATACTCTTGACGGCAGAAAGGTATCTGCTAATGGCGGAAAACTGCCAGCAGGTATTTACATTAAGAACAAGAAGAAGTTCTTTGTCAGGTAATATAAATTGACTGAATATAATTGAGCGACCGTCTGGCACTTGTGCTGGACGGTCGCTTCGCTTTTTGCCGGTATTATGACTTTGTGAAAATAGCAGACGGTATGTGTCACTTATCTTTGTTCAAGATAACTGTTCCTAATGACACAATGGAAGATTACAATGGCAACAAAGACTGTTCACAATGACATAAAAAATTGCGTGGACCAACAAAGTTAATCCACGCAATCTGTTTTATTTTTGTATCGTTACCTATTCTGTCTTCAACAGATTGTCTATAAAGTCATCCAGTTCCTTATCCAGACCATCCATCAATTCATGTCCGATAATTATTGTGTCATCATCATCGACAACATACAGTTCAGCTACATGTTCCGCAGCCTCGTTCTCAAGAACGTAGTTATACGGTTCAATGATGCCCAGAGCACCCGGTTTCTGTTCAAACTGCTCTATCTGCGCCCTGAGACACTGAGCCACCTCGTTGTAGAACACATCAGTGTCAAGCGAGGCGTTAATCCACTCCTCCACGACGACACGGGTTATCTCCTTGTCGTCGTCATCAAACGCCATAACATCACCCGTCTCCTGTGTGACACGGATATGTATGTCAGTGAACACTTCCGGTGTATCCGTTGAAGGATACTTCTCGGCTAACTTGTTTAAGAAACGCTGAACTTGATGTTTTGTCTTATCGTTTGCCATGACACTGTTTGTATTTCTTACCTGAACCACACGGACATGGGTCGTTTGGTCGAGGTTCTTTAGTATTTACTATCGGTATGCGAGGCCCCTGCGACGCAGTTGGGTCAATGTATCCCGGACGGTTCATGCCATCAGGCATTGGTGGCATACCAGGACGTTGCATCATACGACGTTGCTGAGCAGGAGCTGCAGGTGTTCCGTCAGGATTCAACTCTGGCTTGTTTGTGCTATACTGTGGCTGAGGTGCCTGCTGTGGCATCTCCACAGGAGCCTGCTCTGGTGCCTGCTCCTTATGTATATGTATGCGCGAGAGTGTAGAACAGATGCTATCATTCATCTGGTTAATCATTGCATCCCACAGTTTCACAGACTCCAGTTTGAAGATAAGCAACGGGTCTTTCTGCTCATAGCTTGCATTCTGTGAAGAATGACGCAGCTCATCAAGCTGACGAAGATTCTCCTTCCAGTTATCATCAATGTTATGAAGGATTATCATCTTCTCAAACTCGCGCATGATATTCTTAGCCTCTGTGTCGTAGCACTCCTTGAGGTCAAACGACATACGATATATCATGTGCTGGTCGGTAAGAGGAATGAGTATGCGCTCAAAGTTAACGTTTGGGTCCTCATATATCTGTTTAACGACAGGAGCTGCCTCCTCTGCAATCTTGTCCACGTGAGCCTTGAAGTTCTCCATTACCTTCTGGAAAGATATCTCCTCCAACTGGTTTCTGTCAACAGACAAGAACTCCTCCTCTGAGAACGGTGGCTCCATGAAGAAGAGCTTCAGGAACTGCTCCTTGCAACCGCTGTAGTCATTATTATCAAGTATAGACAACACACGGTCCCATATCGTATTGGTGATATCCATGCCTATGCGTTCACCCATCAAGGCGTGACGGCGCTTCTCATATATCACAGTACGCTGCTTGTTCATCACATCGTCATACTCAAGCAGACGCTTACGTATGCCGAAGTTGTTCTCCTCTACCTTCTTCTGTGCACGCTCTATGGCACTGGTAATCATTGATGACTCAATACGCTCGCCCTCCTCAAAGCCGAGACGGTCCATTACCTTAGCTATACGCTCAGATGCGAAGAGACGCATCAACTTATCCTCAAGTGATACATAGAATACAGAAGAACCCGGGTCACCCTGACGGCCGGCACGACCACGCAGCTGACGGTCCACACGACGGCTCTCATGACGCTCCGTACCGATAATAGCGAGACCACCGGCAGCCTTCACCTCAGGTGTAAGCTTAATATCAGTACCACGACCTGCCATATTGGTAGCAATAGTCACAGCACCCTTGCCGTCAACGCTTCTACCAGCCTCAGCCACTATCTGTGACTCACGCTCATGCTCCTTGGCATTAAGCACATTGTGAGGTATGCCACGCATCTTCAGCATACGAGAGATAAGCTCTGATATCTCCACTGAGGTGGTACCCACAAGCACCGGACGTCCGGCGTCGCGCATCTCAACAATCTCGTCTATCACAGCCTTATACTTCTCACGTGCTGTCTTATACACGCGGTCATCCATATCCTTACGCTGCACAGGCTTGTTGGTAGGTATCTCCACCACATCAAGCTTATAGATATCCCAGAACTCACCGGCCTCTGTTGATGCCGTACCTGTCATACCTGATAACTTATGGTACATACGGAAATAGTTCTGCAGTGTTATCGTTGCGTATGTCTGTGTAGCGGCCTCCACCTTCACGTGCTCCTTGGCCTCAATAGCCTGATGCAGTCCGTCAGACCAGCGACGTCCTTCCATAATACGTCCTGTCTGCTCATCCACAATCTTAACCTCAAGAGCACCGTCGTTATTAGGAATAACCACATACTCATCATCCTTATTATATAATGAGTATGCCTTCAACAGCTGCTGCAAGGTATGCACGCGCTCTGACTGCTCAGAGAAATGGCTCAGACGCTCATCCTTCTTTGCCAGACGCTCCTCGTTACTCAATGACTGGTCAGCCTCAAGCGCAGAGAGCTCTGATGTTATATCAGGAATGACAAACAACTCCTTGTCGTTCACCTGCTGTGACAGCCACTCCACACCCTTGTCGGTAAGGTCGGCAGAGTGCATCTTCTCATCAACCACGAAATACAGAGGTGCTATAGCCTCAGGCATCTTGCGGTTATTGTTCTCCATGTATATCTCCTCAGTGGCGAGCATACCAGACTTGATGCCGTCCTCAGAAAGGAATTTCACAAGCGGAGTATTCTTTGGCAGTGCCTTATATGAACGGTAGAGAGCGAGGAATCCCTCTGCCACCATATCCTTGTCATTGGCTTTCTGTCCGTCAGCTATCTTCTGCTTAGCCTCGGCGAGGAGTTGGGTAGCGAGCTTACGCTGGGCAGCTACCAGTTTCTCTACCAATGGCTGGTACTCCTCAAACATCTGTATGTCACCCTTTGGCTGAGGACCTGAGATGATAAGCGGTGTACGCGCATCATCGATAAGCACAGAGTCAACCTCATCGACTATGGCATAGTTATGCTTGCGCTGCACGAGGTCTTCCGGATGCATCGCCATATTGTCACGCAGATAGTCAAAACCGAACTCATTGTTTGTACCGAAAGTGATGTCTGCCTGATATGCCTTGCGACGTTCCTCAGAGTTTGGCCTGTGCTTGTCTATGCAGTCAACAGACAGTCCGTGGAACATATAGAGAGGACCCATCCATTCAGAGTCACGCTTAGCGAGGTAGTCATTCACCGTTACCACATGTACGCCGTTACCTGTCAAGGCATTGAGGAACACCGGGCATGTAGCCACCAATGTCTTACCCTCACCTGTCGCCATCTCGGCAATCTTACCCTGATGCAGCACCGTGCCGCCGAAGAGCTGTACGTCATAATGTACCATCTCCCACTTCAGGTCATTGCCACCAGCTGTCCAATGGTTGTGGTATATAGCCTTGTCACCATCTATGGTAACAAAGTCCTTCTCCGGGTCAGCCGCCAGTTCACGGTCAAAATCCGTAGCAGTAACAACTGTCTCCTCATTCTCAGTAAAACGTCTTGCTGTATCCTTCACGATAGAGAATGCTACCGGATAAACCTCATCCAGTGCCTTCTCCAAAGTCTCAAGAGACTCTTTCTCTAACTTATCTATCTGATTGAATATCGGCTCACGCTCGTCAATAGGTGTCTGCTCTATCCTGCCCTTAAGTTCGGCTATCTGTTTCTTCTGCTCGGCGCATGAGTTCTGAACATACTGTTGTATCTCCTTGCTCTTGGCACGCAGCTCATCGTTTGACAGAGCCTGTATTGCCGGATAAGCCTCCTTCACCTTATCTACGAGAGGCTGTATTTTCTTTATATCCCTGGTTGACTTATTACCAAATAGTGCTGATAGTATACTATTGAAATTCATTTCTATGTTTTTTATATATTACGAACTACAAAGTTACGTTTTTTTTTTTAGCTTACAAAATTATAGTTTACCTTTTTTGTGTCTGTGCCTGTTTTCAAACTTATTTTTTGCTTGTTTCATCAGCACACATAAGTCTTTAAGAAGTTTTCCGCCGATGCCAAAGTGTCAAGTTTGCCAACATCAAGCAGATGCAGGTTCTCCGCTAGTCTGCCCTTTATCTTATGCTCTGCCAGATGATGCAGATAGAAATCCATGATAGGAAACCTGTCCGGCCATTCCTTCATCAGGGGGAACAGCTCGGGTGAGAAGCAGTGTATGCCCGCAAACGCATATAGCCGCAATCCTTCCTTACGCCAATCCATATCTTTCCTGCCGTTGAAGGCTGCCAACTCCTTATAAGGACTGCGCACCTCCCCCGTCTGGATATTAGTCCATCCTACGAGGCGCATGTCATCATCAAAGACAAGGTAACGCTGTGTGGTACGCTCAGACACTAACAATAATGCTTCAGCGTCACACTCCTGGCTCTCGTTATAGAACTCCTTCAGGTCAAGGTCAGAGAGGATATCACAATTATGTATCAGTATTGGTTCCGAACGTCTGAACAGTGGAATAGCCTTCTTAATGGCGCCCCCCGTCTCAAGCAGTTCGTCACTCTCATCTGACACTTGTATCGTGACCTGCGGCAAAGCCAACCGCAACAACTTGATAAAATTAAACATCTGAGCAGCGTGGTGGTGAACATTCACCACCACGCTGTCAGCTCCGGCAGCTGCCAAGCGTTCTGTCACTATCTGCAACAACGGTTTGTCAGCTATAGGCACCAAGGCCTTCGGTATGATATCTGTCAGCGGTTTGAGCCTGGTACCCTTTCCCGCCGCAAAAAGCATTGTCTGCATTAGGCTGCGCTGTTATCGTCGTCTGTAGCGTCTGGAATAATAAGCTTATATCCCTTACCGTGGATGTTTATTATCTCGATATTCTCATCATCACGCAGATGCTTACGCAACTTAGTGATATACACATCCATAGAACGCGCGTTGAAGTAGTTGTCGTCTATCCAGATGGTCTTCAGCGCGAAGTCACGCTGCAGTATCTCATTAGAATGGCTGCACAGTAATGACAACAGCTCGTTCTCCTTTGTCGTAAGCTTTGTCTGCTTGTCACCTATGGTCAGCAGCTGTTTCTGTGAGTCAAACAGGAACTTACCTATCTGATACTGTGTGCTCTCACGTGTCTTCTTACCATGCACACGACGCAGGATAGCCTCTATTCTGAACACAAGCTCCTCCATAGAGAACGGCTTGGTAATATAGTCGTCTGCACCAATCTTGAAGCCCTCAAGGATATCATCCTTCATCTGGCGAGCCGTAAGGAAGATGATAGGTATCTCAGCGTTAGCCTGACGTATGTCGGCAGCCAACTGGAAACCGTCTTTCTTCGGCATCATCACATCAAGCACACATATATTATAAGGTGTCTTCAGGAATGCGCGGTAACCAGCCTCGCCGTCAGAGCACAGGTCTGTCTCGTAACCTTTTGCCTGTAAGTACTCACGCAACAACATTCCCAGATTCTCGTCGTCTTCACAAAGAAGTATTTTCTGATTCTCTTCCATCTTTTTATTCTTTTAATTATTACTGATGCAAAGATAATCATTAATACATTTATGCGCAAACTTTTTCGGGATTTATATTCTTCGTTTTAACAGTATTAACGAAATTTTATGTTTATAATTGATTATATTTAATTATACAAGCTTTGTTTTGTTACTTATCATCTTCGTTTATGGTATCGATGGTTATAACAAACGTGGTACCTTTGCCATATTCCGAGTCTACGGTGATAGTGCCCTTGTGTATATCTATGACCTTCTTAACGTATGCCAGTCCGAGTCCGAAGCCTTTCACATCGTGCCTGTTGCCGGTATGTACCCTGTAGAACTCCTCGAATATCTTTTTCAGGTTCTCTTTCTTAATACCCATTCCGCTGTCACGCACGGATATCTTCACCTTGTTACCCTCGTTCCATGTGCGCAGGTACACATTTAGCGGAGAATCAGGCTTACTGTACTTCACGGCATTGTCCATCAGATTAAAGAAGACATTACTGAAGTGTGTTTCCTCCACGTACACTGTCGAGTCAACAGCCTCCACCTCTGTATATATTTTTCCACCTGTATGCTCCACACGCAAAGAGAAGGAGTTGGCTATGTTCTCTATCATCTCGTTGATGTCAACCTCTTTCATCTTGAAGATACCCTTCTTCCTGTCAAACATTGACATCTGCAACACTTTCTCCACAAGGTAACGCAGTCTCTTTGTCTCCTCATTAATGATGTTGCCCAGATGTTCCCTCATGGACTCTGACTTCTCCACGCTCTTGTCATTGAGCATCTGTGCTGCCAGTGATATGCTTGAGATAGGCGTCTTCAACTCATGCGTCATATTGTTCACAAAGTCATTACGCATCTCCGAGTATCTCTTCTGACGGAATATTATCACGATGGTGAAGACAAACGTTACCAGCAATACAAGAGTAAACACCAGAGCCGGGATAACGAAGTGGATGCTTGAGAATATGTAGTCATTTATATCCGGGAAATGTACATTGACATAACCCGACTGTGACGTTGCGTCATTACGGAACAACGGCTGCGAATAGGTCTTGTCCCTGCCCTCCTCACTGAATTCAGGACAGCGGTACACTTCCTTGCCGTCACTCTGAGTAACGGTAAAGTGATATGGTATGTCTATGCCGTTATTCAGCAGCTCTACCCTTATATCACGGTCTAACTGCTTGAAGTTGACACGCTCCTTCAGCGGTTTGTCACTGGCAGTGTAAAGTATGGCATACACCACCTCGTCAAGCAGCGAACGCTGATATACATAACGCTTGCGCACTATCTCCTGCATTGACTTCTGGGCCTCAGCAAGGGTATTCTTGTCCTGACGACTCATCAGGTCTTTCTTCATCTTCTGTGGCGACAGCGTTATGGTGCGCAACTCAAATGACGAATATATGGTGCCGTCATCTCCCACGACGGAATACTGGTGCGACTGCTGCAGCGGTGCACCCACCTTGTTTCCTGATGTTACATCATCATTGACAAAAGCCTTGCGCTCTGTCTCGTTCACGTCTTTCTCCAGATATTGCAGCGTCTCGTTCAGCTCCATGTTATGCGCCGCCTGATACAAGGCACGGGTAACTGACTCGTCAAACTGCTCTTTCTTCATCTTAGTCATCTCCTCTATATAGAGTATCTGAATAAAGAGCAGGCCGACAAACGACACACCCATAATTACCGCTATAATCCAAATAGTCGATCTTTTCATCTTTTAATTTTAAGTAGGTTTAGTTTGCGAAATTACAAAATTTATGTCGCACAGACAAGTATTTTCGTCTTTTATTTTCAACTAATATCATATTGTCATAAAACTACCGTTATTTATGTCAATGTGATATTTTGCAACTCAAAATGCTTGCGATACAGCCTTTATGACTCTATTCCGGACAGAAAAGCGCCCAAGAATCGCATTTCCCACATCTACCTAACAATCAACATTATACAAACATTGCACAAATTCCACATAACAAAACCTATCGTTTCATATTGTAAAAGCTATCACTTTACACTGTGAAAGCTATCGAATGACGACGTGAAAGCTATCGAATGACGACGTGAAAGCTATCACTTCATAGCACAAACCGACTCAAAAACCAACCACTTTCCGTTCTCTTGCTATCCAATTCTTCATATATATTCATCCATATATCGGCAAACGTACACCCCTGCCATTCTCTTTCGTTATTCTGTGCAACACACACCGAAATAACAAATTGCCACCAAAAAGTTATTATTGGTGACAATTTGCTATTTTTAAGCTTTCACAGCTGCCCTGACAAACTAATTTTTCGTTTACCCCCAGCAAAACACATACAAAAAAAAGAAACGCATAGACACCTACATGAGGTTAAATCTACTCGTTTCTTCTTTGCAAATATTAGCCAAAGCAATGCGATGACCAATGTTAAGAATAATCTATTCCAATCAGAAACACACGTTTAACAATTATCTCCGAACATGTCGGTGCAAAGGATGGTGGGTGTTTAATTGTTATACGCTCTCATTACACGTTTGTAATAGCCCTGTGTGCTTCTTACCTTGTAGCGCGGACCACCGTTCCATATACGGATGGCCTTCTCCACATTATTCGTCGGATTGTAGTAGCTCTGTATGAGTACGAACATCTCACGACTCTTTTTTACACTGAAGCGGTCATTAAGCGTGTAGCGCCTCTTGTCGCCTCTTTCTTTTAAGATGATGTTACACTGCTGCACCAGTATCGGTGTAATCTGCATAGCACCACATGATCTGCCACTCACGGCACGACTGTCTCCCCTACTCTCTACATGTGTGATTGCATCCATCAGAGGATCCCAATCATAGTTTTTTGAGCCATTTTCGCGTCCCTGGACTGCGAATGCCTCGAAGGTTAATACTGTTGTTAATACTGTTACCTTTGCAATCTTTGAAAAAATCATAATGTTACGGTTTCAGAAATCCGTACCCTCTCGTCCATAAGTCTTGCACAAGAACCGTCAATAAAAAGAACTAACCTGTCAAAGGTCTTTACACTTTTATCAACAGAACGACATCTGCTTATTGCGGAGCAATGTCAAGCGTGCAGCAGTTCTGAACGCGATTCGTGAAGCGGCAATGTACAGATGGCTGAAAGTAGATTTTGAGTATCTGACTGACAGGTCTGTTGTGCGACATTGCACATCTCCCGATTTCCAGTTAATAACTCAGTGAAATATACCATACACAAAGGTATACAATTCACCTTTTCTGCTGCAAAGTTACAAATAATATACTGTGTGCGCAAACAGTTTTTGCTGTTTTTTCGTTAACGTGGTGATTTATTGACTATTATCAACACGCATCACCTTTGGCCTTCAACAATATGGAAGTAGCCCCGATGGTGAACAAAGTACCATCTTCTATCACTCTGCGCTCACGGTCTCCAAGTATCTGATTATCCACAAATGTACCTGTATAGCTCGGACCGTCACGTAACACATACTTCAGTTTTCCGTTCTTTCCCCTTGATACATTTATGACACAATGGTTCATATCTATAGACGGGTCGTTAGTCTCTATCGGCGTATTACATTTGGAGCCTTTCATATAACGTCCTATCACATTGTCACCCATACGCAACGGCAACACCTGTTTATAATGAAAGACATTCTCTATAACGACTATCGCCCCTACTCCCTCGTCTGTATTCTCTACTGTAGGATTTTCTTCTTTCTGCCTGTTGCGCAACTTTGACACACCAATGCGTATGCCAAACTCCTTTCCGCAACTGTCACATTGGAACACCAATGACTGACCTGCCTCATAACGTGTCTCGTCAAACGTTATAAAATTATCACACTTAGGACACCTTACTCTTTTCATAATTTCTGCACCCAAGTGCTGGCAAACGTTTCATTCTTCTTTTTCAACACATTCAAGGCTCTCTCCGCCTCTCTCTCTGAGCCATACGAGCCATAGACCACACGTCTCATGCTACCGTTCTCATACACAGAAGCCTCCTTATAGCCCGCCCTATTAAGTCTCTTTACGAAGTCCTCAGCTCCCTTCTTGCTCACACGGCTTGCCAAGATGATGGAGTACTGACCCTTTACTGTCTCTTTTGAAACTTCGCCAGTCTTTTCTGCCTGCACCTTGGTGTCTGCAACCGCTTCCCCAGCCGCCTCCTGCTTCACCGTCTTTTCTGTTATATTCACAGTGTCAGCAGGAACACTCTCTGAGTTTGTTGCCTTCATAAAGGTATCGATCCCCTCTCCTATCTTGCTTACCACTTCCTTACCGGTATCGCCTACAGAGCCTCTTATGACATTGCTGCTCTGACTGCCGCGTCCAACGGTAAGCGAGTTATATGCCAACGGCAACAGGAGAAGAATTAACGAAGCCGCAGCAGCATACCACATTTTCTTATAGCTTACATATATGCCACGCTCTTCTTCCTCATCTTCCACCTCGTCGTCTTCTACATCCTCTGTATCCTCCGCGTCATCCTTGACATCCACTTCCGTCTCATCTGTCACGACATCAGCAGCCGACAACAGTTTTTTCTCTGCGCTGTCCTCTGTGTCCGACACACCATCAGCGTCTGCAACGCCATTAACAGCATCCATGATATATGAAGTGAAACCATAGAGACTTGGCGAGACAAGTCCAGCCACACAAGGCTCAAAATCGTAATAGCCCTCTGCAGTCTTGCTCACCGTACCTATTCCGCGGAACTTATATTCTCCCTCTATCTCAATCTGTTGCTTTATCTCCTCTACCTCATTTTCTATCTTGCGAAGCGCCTCAGGATAACTAAGGTCATAAGCCTCAGCGTAAGACTGCACCAACAGAGAGTCGTTCAATACCAACTGACTATTGAAACCCAACACACGCTGCGGCGGATAGAACGTCTTTTCCTCCATATCATACTCCGCAACCTTATGATGCGCCACAAATCCGCCAAAACCCGGAACTATGACGCAATCATTGCTGAGTAATAATATTTCTATATGTCGAGATAGTTCATTCATCACCGCAAAGTTAATCATTTTATTTCATTCAGACAAATAAAACCATTTTTTAACATAAAAAAACTTTATAATGCATCTACTTTCAACAAAAAGTCGTAACTTTGTATTATTAAAAAGGTGCAGACGTTTCTGCAACAAGGATATCTGTTACCACATATTAATTGTTAACACAATGAAAAACAACATCTTGCACACTCTTACCTTTATAACAATCCTCTTGTGTACACTACTTTCTGCGTGCACTTCCAAAGACAAGGGAACACCCGTTGTCAACGAGGACAAGGCTGCCAAGCAGAAGATGCAGGGTACGTGGGTCAACGAGATTGAAGGAGATGCTGTATTCTCCGTCAAGGGAGATACCCTGTTCTACAATGACTCACTAAATGCCCCGGTGGCTTTCTATGTGCGCAATGACTCGCTCATCATAGCCAGCCACAAGGAGGTGAGGTATCTCATAACCCGTCTGAACTCCACTCAGCTGTACTTCATCAACAGCAACGGTGACGAGGTGATGCTGCAGAAGAGTTCTGAATCTCCGACCGTCGCCAAAGGAGAGTACAAGGGAATAATTGACATCAACCAAGGCAGGAAGATTAAGAACGACACAGTGGTGATGTGGAACGACAAAAGGTTTCATGCCTATACACAAGTAAACCCCACATCATACAAGGTGTATCAGCAGACAGTGAACGATGACGGCATGACCGTCGAGAACATCTTCTATGACAACATCGTTTTCATAGCACTCTATGACGGCAGCAAGAGAATCTACGGCAAGAACATTCTGAAGAAAGACTTCGCCTCGTTGGTTCCGCAGGCCTATCTGGAGAGCGCCATCCTGTCTGACATAACGATACAGGGAGCCACAAAAGACGGTGTGCGATTCGTCGCCATACTTGTACGTCCAGACTCTTACACCAACTATCGTGTCAACATTGACATCACTCCTGATGGCAAAAGGAAACTGAGTATCTAAGAAAATCAAAAGACAATGGAATTCAAATATAATGATGAGCGTTTTGCCGACATACAGATGCTGAGGTATCAGCTACCTGACTTTGAATCTCTCACGGCAAGACAAAAAGCATACATATTCTACCTCTCTGAGGCTACACTCTGGGGACGCGACATAACATTCGACCAAAACGGCCGCTATAACCTCTTGATACGAAAGACTCTGGAGGCTATATTAAGCACATACGGTAAGAAGACCGAGGAAGGTTATGACACCTCAGACATCAAGCCTGAACTGATAGAGTATCTCAAGCGCGTGTGGTTCTCCAACGGCATATACCACCACTACGGTTGCGAGAAGTTCGAGCCGGGATTCACACAGGAATACTTTGAACAGTTGGTACGCGGCATCCCGGCAGACAAACTGCCTATGGCTGCCGACGAACTACTGGGCGCCATCTGTCCTGTAATATTCAACCCCAACATATTACCTAAGCGGGTTAACAAGGCAAGCGGAGAGGACCTCGTAAAGACTTCCGCATGTAATTTCTACCAAGACGTAACACAGCAAGAGGCGGAGGAGTACTACAAGGCACTGAAAAGCCAGGCTGGTTCACAACCGCCGTCCTTCGGACTGAACTCCACCCTCGTAAAGAAAGACGGTAAACTTACCGAGGATGTATGGCGCATAGGCGGGAAATACGGTAAGACTATTGAGAAAATCATTGAGAACCTGACAAAGGCGAAGCAATATGCAGAGAACGACAGGCAGAAGAAGATAATATCACTTCTCATTGACTATTACACCACCGGCAACCTGCATACCTTTGATGAATACTCCATAGAATGGCTGAAGGAAACCGACGGCAGGATTGACTTCATAAACGGTTTCATTGAGGTATATGGAGACCCTCTGGGATACAAGGCCACATGGGAGGGCATAGTGGAATACCGTGACCTCGAGGCAAGTAAACGTACGCAGACAATATCCAATAACGCACAGTGGTTTGAAGACCATTCACCTGTTGACCCTCGTTTCCGCAAGCCGAAAGTAAAGGGTGTGGTGGCTAATGCCATCTGCGCTGCAATGATAGGCGGTGAGGAGTACCCTTCCACTGCCATAGGCATCAATCTGCCTAACGCTGACTGGATACGTGCAGAGCACGGTTCCAAGAGCATCACGATAACCAACTTCACCTCTGCCTATAACAAGGCAGCCAAAGGAAACGGTTTCCTTGAGGAGTTTGCCATTGACGCTGACACCGTAGCGATGATAAGGAAATACGGCGATGTATGCGATGACCTGCATACCGACCTGCATGAATGTCTCGGTCACGGCAGCGGACAGCTGTTGCTGGGCACCGACCCTGACGCGCTGAAGGCCTACGGCAACACTATTGAGGAGGCAAGAGCCGATTTGTTCGGGTTGTATTATATTGCAGATGAAAAAATGGTAGAGTTAGGTTTGACGCCCGACATGGAAGCCTACAAGTCTAACTACTACACATACATCATGAACGGCATGATGACACAGACCGTGCGCATCACACTCGGCAATGACATCGAGGAGGCTCACATGCGTAACAGAGCCCTGATTGCCAATTGGTGCTATGCTAACCAGCATCTTGTATCTGCCACGGACGTGATAGAGAAGAAGAAGATTAACGGCAAGACATACATCGCCATTAATGACTATGAGGCTCTGAGAAAACTCTTCGCTACCCTGCTGGCAGAGATACAGCGTATAAAGAGCGAGGGCGACTATGACGCTGCAGAGAAGTTGGTGGAGCAATACGCCGTTAAGATAGACGCGAAGCTGCATGAGGAAGTGCTCACGCGCTATCGCAATCTGAACATTGCGCCATACAAGGGATTTATCAACCCACGCATGACACCCGTATATGATGCCGACAATAACATTGCCGATGTCACACTTGACTATACAGAGTCGTTAACCACACAGATGATGAGATATTCCAAGGACTATTCACGATGAAATACGCAGAATACATTCGCGAAATAGAAATAGATTCTCTATGGAGCGGCAGGAAACACATAAAATGGGCTCTTAACCGCCATGTCAACATTCTCTCAGGCGTCAACGGCGTAGGAAAGAGCACAATATTAAATAAGGTGGTGACACCACTGATAACCTCGCATGGCATAACGCAAAACGACAACGGGGTAACATTGTTGCTGTCGCCCGAGGACGCCGATGCCATACGCTTTGACATCATACGTTCTTTTGACCGTCCGCTGATTAATCACGAGATGACGGCAAGACTGGACTTCAAAATAGCCACAGAGCTTGATCTGCAGTTGTTTAACCTGCAGAGACGCTATCTGGACTATCAGGTGAACCTTGGCAACCGCATCATACAGATGTTACAGAGCGGTGCACCCGACGCTGCACAGCAGGCTCAGAAGTTGTCTGACGGCAAGCAGAAGTTCTACGAGATTGTTGACAAGTTGTTCTCTGACACCAACAAGCATATCATACGCACAGAGAACGAGATACGCTTTGACCAGATGGGAGAGGTACTCACACCCTACCAGCTGTCAAGCGGAGAGAAGCAGATACTCGTGATACTGCTCACTGTCCTCGTAGAGGATGAGCAGCCATACGTTCTCTTCATGGATGAACCGGAAGTGAGCCTCCACATAGAATGGCAGAAGGTTCTCATCAAGTCCATCATGAACATCAACCCTAACGTACAACTTATTCTTACCACCCACTCGCCGGCTGTCATCATGGACGGATGGACTGACTGCATAACAGAAGTAGGAGAGATAGAAGTAAGACAAAATAGTGAATCTAAATAGATACATAACCTCTGATTATATCAGCGCCGCAAACAAATTGCAAGGGAAGAAGGCCCGCAGACGCATCGTAGCCTATGTAGAGAGTTACGATGACGTCTTATTTTGGCGTATGGTCTTGTCTCAGTTTGAGAACGAGAAACTATATTTCGAGGTTATGCTCCCGACACAGAGCACACTGAACAAGGGTAAGAGGCAGGCACTACTCGCATTAATGCGACAAGGGGCAGGAAAAGACATGATAGCCTGTGTTGACGCTGACTATGACTACCTTATTCAAGGTAACACACACCAGTCTGAGTTTATGCTCAACAATCCCTATGTCATTCACACTTACGTCTATGCCATAGAGAATTACCAATGCTATGCACCATCCCTGCACAACGTCTGTGTCATGGCAACGCTCAATGACCATATACTGTTTGACTTCAACCAGTTCCTCTCGGAATATAGCCGTGCGCTGTTCCCCCTCTTTGTGTGGAGTATAATGCTATACCGCAAGGGCGAATACCACCATTTCACCATCACCGACTTCAACATTGTTGCAACCATCAAGCACATGCGAATAAGCCAGATGGGCGAGGCTGTTGACAAGGTACGCCATAAAGCTTTTGTCAAGGTTAAGGAACTGCAACGCAAGCTCCCGGGAAGGAAAGAGGAGTATCTGAAGACAAAGGACAGTCTGCTCGCCCTCGGTGTCACCCCTGAGACCACCTATCTTTATATGCAGGGACACCACCTGTTTGACAACGTCGTAGCGCCTACCATGCAGAGCGTATGCGACGAGTTGAGAAGAGAGAGGGAACGGGAAATCAAATCCAAGGCTTTGCATTCCCTGCAGATGCAGAATGAGTTGTCTGCTTATACCAAGGCGCAGAGTGACATATCATCCATGTTAAAGAAAAACCAAGGCTATACGCAGTCCGCCCCATACCAACGTATGATTGCCGATATAGACAAGTTATTAAAGCGTGACGAAAAGTAATAAGAACACAGTACTCATATCTATCGGTTGCAACATCAATCGTGACAAACAGATGAAGAAGGTACGCGAGTGCCTTTCCGGGATATTTCCTGACATACATTTCACACGTTCCCTGACGTCTCCTGCATGTCCGGGGGATGGTGTTTACTCCAACATGCTGGCGGAACTGAAAACTGAATTACCTGAGCAGAACTTAGTGACACGACTGAAGCAACTGGAACAGGAGATGGGCGACAGTGCGGAACAGAGAAAACTTGGGAAAGTGATGATGGACCTTGATATCCTTCGCTACAACAACGAGAAACGTCATGAAGACGACTGGGAGCGTCACTATATCAAAAGATTATTGAGATACACCATGCGTGTTGTCGTTATTCTTATGACCGTTGCCTTCTCACACAGTTTCTCCTACGCATCCTCTTTTCAAGAGCAAAACAAGACATCAGATGCCGACCTTCTCGGCAAAGCCATAGAATACTATCAGGGGGGCAAATACCATGAGAGCATCCTCGCATTTGAACGGCTCAACAGCAGGTACAGGCTCAACGCCCGCTTCATAGCATACCTCGGAATGAGTTATTTCAAGGAAAACCAATACGAGGAAGCTGCCAAGTACCTGAAGGCATCGCTCCCTGAGCTGGAGGCTTATTCACCGTATGAGCGCGCCGTATATACCTATTCCTGTGCAGAGAGTTTTTTCTACATGGAGAAATACCATGAGGCCATAACCTATTACAATATGGCACTTCCGCTGACCAACGGCAACAACCGTGCGGACATTCTCTTCCACAACGCTTTCGCACACTATCTCACTGAAGGGGTGACAGACACCGTAAAACAACTCTTCAGCGATGCGCTGCAGATATACAAAGACAATACCGCCACTGCCACCCAGCAACAGGCGGCACGCCTCAAGCAAACGGAGAACATGCTCCGCGCCATGCAACACACTGAACCCTAACATTTCTCCCTTCATTTTTTACGGAGACTTACCATCTGTTCTCTATGACGTTTTACATTTGAAAATACATAAATCACACTCTTTTATATATTTCAAAATGCAAAAAACTACCTGATATTTGCATATTCAAATATAAATATTTGGCTTTTCGCCCTGTTTTTCGTAACTTTGCAGATTGTAACAGAGATTAGTAACGAAGACGAAGACGAAAACGAAGACGAAAACGTATACTAATTACGAAAACGAAAACGAAAACGAATTACGAAAACGAAAACAAAAATATAACAGATGACAGCAAAAGAAATACGCGAGTCTTTCAAGAAATTCTTTGAGAGCAAAGAGCACCTTATCGTGCCATCCGCACCTATGGTAGTGAAGGATGATCCTACGCTGATGTTTACTAACGCTGGCATGAACCAGTTTAAGGATATCATACTGGGTAATGCCACACCTAAGTGTCGCCGACAGGCTGACACGCAGAAGTGTCTGCGTGTCTCTGGCAAGCACAACGACCTTGAGGAGGTAGGACATGACACCTATCACCACACTATGTTTGAGATGCTTGGCAACTGGTCTTTCGGTGACTACTTCAAGAAGGAGGCTATATCATGGGCGTGGGAGTACATCGTTGACGTACTGAAGATTGACCCTAAAGACCTCTACGCTACTGTCTTTGAGGGCTCACCCGAGGAGGGACTGCAGCGCGACGACGAGGCGGCTGCCATCTGGGAACAGTTCCTGCCCAAAGACCATATCATAAATGGTAACAAGCACGATAACTTCTGGGAGATGGGTGACACAGGTCCGTGTGGTCCATGCTCTGAGATACATATTGACAGCCGCTCTGAGGAGGAGAAGGCTAAGACTCCTGGACGCGAGTTGGTAAACAAAGACCATCCACAGGTCATCGAGATATGGAACCTCGTATTCATGCAGTACAACCGTAAGGCTGACGGTTCTCTTGAGGGACTGCCTGCAAAGGTTATCGACACAGGTATGGGCTTTGAGCGACTTGTTCGCACTCTGCAGGGTAAGACATCAAACTATGACACCGACGTGTTCCAGCCGCTCATCAAGGCTATGGCTGGTATGGCTGGTTGTCAGTATGGTGATGATGAGAAGAAAGACATTGCGCTGCGCGTTATCGTTGACCATGTACGTGCCATAGCATTTGCTATTGCCGACGGTCAGCTGCCATCCAACGCAAAGGCCGGATACGTTATCCGTCGCATACTGCGCCGTGCTGTGCGCTACGGCTATACCTTCCTTGACCAGAAGGAGGCGTTCATCTATAAGCTCGTACCAGTATTGGTAGAGGAGATGGGCGACGCTTTCCCTGAGTTGCCAGCACAGCAGAAGCTTATCATGAAGGTAATACAGGAAGAGGAATCTTCTTTCCTGCGCACATTGGAGAACGGAATCCGTTTGCTTCAGGGTGTGATAGACGACACAAAAGCCGCAGGCAAGTCTGAGATAGCCGGCAAAGAGGCATTCACACTCTTCGACACATTCGGCTTCCCTCTCGACCTCACTGAGTTGATTTGTCGCGAGCAGGGTATGACCGTCGACGAGAAGGGCTTTGACGTTTGCATGCAGGAGCAGAAGAACCGCGCACGTAACGCCGCCGAGGTAAAGCTGGGCGACTGGGTTAACGTGAAGGATGCGGAATCAGAGTTCGTAGGCTATGACTACACCGAGTATCCATGTCACATTGTGAAGTACCGTGAGGTGAAGCAGAAGAAAGGCACCGCATACGAGATGATTCTCGACCAGACACCTTTCTATGGCGAGATGGGCGGTGAGGTCGGCGACAGCGGCGTACTCGTCTCTGAGAATGAGGAGATACAGGTCATTGACACAAAAAAGGAGAACGGTGTAGCAATACACATCGTCAACAAGATACCAGCACAGCCAGAGGCAGAGTTCATGGCATGTGTTGACGTGGAGCGTCGTCGTGCCATTGAGAGCAACCACACCTGTACCCACCTACTTGACCAAGCCCTCCGCGAGGTTCTCGGTGAGCACGTGGAGCAGAAAGGCTCACTCGTAACGGCAGAATACCTGCGTTTTGACTTCTCACACTTTGAGAAGGTTACACCTGAGCAGTTGCGCGAGGTAGAGCATATTGTAAACGCCCGCATCCGTGAAAACCTTCCTCTTGAGGAATTCCGCGATACTCCTATTGAGGAGGCTAAGCAGCTCGGTGCCATCGCTCTCTTCGGCGAGAAGTATGGCGACAAGGTACGCGTGGTTAAGTTCGGCTCATCCGTTGAGTTCTGTGGTGGTTGTCATGCCAAGGCCACAGGTCAGATAGGCATGGTGCGCATCACATCAGAGAGCAGTGTAGCAGCCGGCGTACGCCGTATAGAGGCTGTGACAGGTGCTGCCGTTGAGAAACTTATGGATATGGCTCAAGACCTTCAGACTGACCTTCGCGCCCTCTTCAACAATGCGCCTAACCTGGTGGAGACTATCACACGCGCCATCAGCGAGAACAAGGAACTGCAGGCACAGCTTGACGAGTTCAAGGCCCAGAAGGCTGCCATGTTCAAGGAAGAGCTTGTGAAGGCCGCTCGCGAGATAAACGGAGTGAAGGTTGTGGCAGGCGTACTGCCAATAGAGCCACAGAACGCCAAAGACATGGCATTCCAGTTGCGTACACAATTCCCAGAGAATCTCCTGGTAGCCATCGGATGTGCGGTTGGCGGCAAGCCAACACTTACAGTAGCGCTTTCTGATGACCTTGTAAAGGACGGCAAAAATGCCGGACAGATTGTGCGTGAGGCTGGCAAGCTCATCCAAGGTGGCGGCGGCGGTCAGCCACACTTCGCCACAGCAGGTGGTAAGAACGCCGACGGACTAAAGGCAGCCGTTGACAAAGTTATAGAATTAGCACAGTTATAATTTACATATAACACAAGACAATTAAAGAGCGGTCAGACTACCCAAATAGTCTGACCGTTTTTTTATTTCCTTGTCACAACAAAAATGTCCCCTGAGGGGTTTACACTTACCTCAGGGGACTCGGAATATCAAAGACTACTAACTAAAGTCTTATCTCATTACAAACTTTCTTCCCTTATGCAGATATATTGTTCCCGGACGCAGGTCAGACTTGCGAACACGTGTACCAGACAATGTATAATAAGCATCATCTGTCACAGTCGCCGGAGCTGGCTGCACTTCCTGAACAGCAGTTGCCTCCTCCTCTGCTTCCTCTCCTTCCTCTATGAATGAAGCAGCCTTAGCTGAAGCAGAACCAGACTTCACCGTACCATATATCTTTATATTACATATGCCGTACTGCTTAGTTGTAGCAAGAGAATAGAGATACAGCACAAGTGCCTGCGCCGAACTGCTTGCGCTACCACTCAAGGTATAGGTGTATGTAGTGTAGTATGGAGAGACGCTGTTACGGCAAGGAGTGATGCCAGATGCGAGCGTAGAACCTCCAAAGAGCACGTCAAGCTTACCGCCGTCAGTACCGAAACGTGTTGCTGTGAACTCTACCTTTGTGGCCTTGAACGTATAGCCGCTGTTAGGAGTAACAGTGAATGAAAGAGCATCGGCACTGTTAGCTGAAGATGCATTGTTATTGCTTACGCTCAACATAGTCTCAGTGAGAGAGCCTGCGGTCTTTGTACCACTTACGGTAAGTCCGCTGCCCTTAGACACTAAAGCTGTAACATATCCACTCAATCCGTTATAGGTAGCGCTCTGACTAAGTGTGCCACCACTATATGTCCACTGTACAGAACCGCTAACCTCTGTTGATGGTTTTGTGAGCACACCATTTATCTTTACACGAGAGAAGGTGTACTGCTTGTTTGTTGCGAGGTTATAGAGGTAAAGCATCAGTGACTGTGCCTGCTCACTTGATGATACAGATACAGTATAGGTGTATGAGCTGTAGCTTGTTGCACGGTTAGGTGTCACAGCCTTAGCCAGTGTAGTGCTTCCCCATGCTATATCAAGGGCACCACCGTCAGTGCCTACACGACTTGCGCTGAATGTCACACTTGTAGGACGGAACTTACATCCGCTGGTAGGTGTAATGGTGAAGTTAAACGCATTGGTGCTGTTAGCCGATGTCTGCTTAGATGACACGTTAGCCAGTGAAGCTGTGTGGTCACTGAGAGCCTTTGTGCCGCTGAGTGAAACTGCTGAGCCTGTGCTGATAGCAGCTGTGACATAACCCTTCCAATCTGATGATATGGTTGCCGACTGGCTTGTGCCGCCACTGCCAAGGTCCCAATATACATAACCTTCATAGTCAGAAGATGATGACGAAGAAGAGCCTGACGAAGAACTTGACGAAGAGTCAACAGCAGTAATAGAACTGTTAGCATTGAATGACGTAGCATAATCCGGCAGGTAATAGCCGAGGTGTGGTGGCTGGTTATAAGCCACGTTCTGCCATGCTATGCCCATACGATATACATGGTCATGCATGAGTGTCGGCACACGATATGATGTCTCTTCCGTAGTAGAGAAAATATTGAGTGTGCAACTGTCTGATGAGTTCCACATGATAATCTCCTCACGCCAATCACCGAAGATGTCCGCCTGCAGACATGGTGTAGCCTTGGTACTGTTACAAGTTGTTGACTTGTTGTAGTTAGCCGGTGAGAAGAGCGTTGAGATGCTTGTGCCGTTAGACTTTGTTATCGATGTATCAAAGAACTGGTCATAGAGGCTGCCGTCCCAATATATACGGAAGTTCACTGATGTTGACTTTGTTGACAATACGCTGTTGTTTACACAGCTGCGCAACTGGCGGTCATTGCTTGATGCCATCTGTCCGCCGCGTGCACTTGACAGGAAACATCCAGCTATGCCGCGACCGTTGTCACTGCCACCCGTTGAAGAGTAGAGAATCTTACCTGTTGCCGCATCATGCAGGTCCCATCCGTAAGGACTCTCCTCATGAACCTGGAACACCTCAAGTCCGCTGCGGTCTGGTGCGAAGTCGCTGACATGTATGGCATCGCCATGGCCATGGCCGGTAGCATAGAGCAGGTTACCGTCATTATCAACAGCACCTGAGCCATAAAGAATCTCATCCTTGCCGTCGCCGTCAACATCGGCTACAGAAAGATTGTGGTTGCCGTTGCCATAGAGTGTGGCTGAGCCACTACCCGATGTGCTTGAAGAATATGTCTTGGTAGTGGATGAACCACTGCTATTTGTTACGGTAACGCTGGAAGTAGAGGTATGTGCGCTCAGCCACTTAGTGCTGATGGTTGAGCCGTTGAACTTCACAGCCCAGAGGTAGGCGCGTGTATAATATCCACGGCAGAACACCGCACTTGGTGTAGAACTTGCGCCGTCGAGGTATGCCACGCAGGCGAGGTAGCGGTCGCAACGGTTGCCGTAGTTGTCACCCCAGAAAGACTTGGAAGGATGGTCAGCAGCCGCACCATATCCTCCGGCACGGTTAGGGTTATACCACACTGTGTGTATGGCTGCACCTGTCTGACCGTTGAACACTGTGAGATACTCCGGACCTGACAATATATATCCACTGCTGTTACGATAGTTTGTCTGACTTGCGTTCTTGATATTGCTGTCAGTAGCCGCTGCCGTAACATAGTTGCCCTTGCCATCCTTACTGAGCGGAGCAGTCTTACACATCAGCTCTGCCTTGCCATCGCCGTCAAAGTCATATACAAGGAACTGTGTATAGTGGGCACCGGCACGGATGTTATAGCCAAGGTCTATGCGCCACAACCTTGTGCCAGTAAACTCATAACAATCTATATATACGGCATCAGTCTTACCGCTCTGGCTGTTGTCCTTAGAGGTTGAAGGGTCCCATTTCACGATAAGCTCATACTCGCCGTCGCCGTCAACGTCAGCCACGCTACAGTCATTAGGAGAGTAACCAGCCTTCGGACGGCTTAGTTTCAAAGTCTTGTAGATGTTAGACCAAGGAGTAACAGCGTCCGTAGTCTCGGTGATGATGCCATTGACACGCTTTGCCACCTGATACTTGCTGCTTGAGGAGCCGCCTGTATCAAGATAGCTTGTCACATTCTTCAGATTCTTTGCAATTGTGGTGCCGTTACGAATTACGTCAAACGTAGTCGTACTGGCATTGTCGGTGCCGAGCAGTCGCCAACTGACGAACTCTCCGCTACCACTGTTTGATGGGATTACTACCAAGCCTCGCGAGAGATTTTCCATTTGCGAGGTAGGTGTTGTCTGTGCCTGCACATGAATACCCATGCAGAAAAGGCACGACATTACTAATACCTTTAACGCTTTCATTTGTTTGGTGGGTTAGTTGAATATAAATTAGTAAATAAATATATGAATACAAGTAATATGTCTATAGAAAGCTCGCTACAAAGTTACTTTTTTATTTCCAAACAAGTAACTTTGCAGCGTTAAAAAATCCTAAAGTCTTGAAATTCATCTATCTAACCCACTCTGTATCTTCTCAAAACTCTCTTCCATCATCCTCCGTATATTCTCTTCTCCCCTCGCCTCCGGGTATATCGGCTCATGTATGGTAAGCCTCAGCGGATGCCAGTGTATGAAGCTTCCGTCACGTTGTGGCGGCAGTATGTCATACGAGCCGTTGATGGTCATCGGCACTATGGGCAACTGCAGTTCATCAGCCAAGGCGAAAGCGCCTTTCTTGAAACTGTTCAGCTGCCCAGTCTTTGTACGCGAGCCCTCGGGGAATACCATCAGCGAGGCGCCGTCCTGCAACACTTTCTCTGCATGGCGGTATGTGGCACGCACTGCTCCTGGATTACCTTTGTCCACATATATATAACCAGCCTTACGGCAGGCTATACCGAGGAAAGGTATCTTCTCAAGCGAGCGTTTCAGCATCCAGCGTATCTCCATACCGAGAAATCCACATACGAGGAAGATATCATACGCACCCTGATGGTTGGCCACGAAGACATAAGATGTTCCCTTGTCTATATTCTCCCTACCCTCCACAGTGACAGGTATCAGCGATGCCCATATTATAATGCGCGCCCACCAGCGTGAGGCAAACGAGCCCCACCAGTCACCGTGCTTGCCCGTCAACGGACACATCACAGCCATCGTGGTACCAGCCCATACACTCATAATGAAGATGACAGGACATAGCACCACAACCTGGTACACCTTATATATACTATCTAAAAGCCACCTGCTCACCATGCACCTCTCCATTAAAGCAGCCGTTGTCATATACCAACCTGCCATCAACCATAGTCTGGCATACCTGCCAGTTAAACTGCCTGCCTTCCATCGGACTCCATCCACACTTACTCTGTATGACATCCTTAGTCAGCGTCCACGGTGTATCACTCCTGCGCACCACGGCGACATCCGCCTTATATCCCTTACGCAGGAATCCACGCTCACGCACAGAAAACAGCCTTGCCTGGTTATGGCACATCAGGTCAACAACCCTCTCTATACCCAGTACCTTCTCGTCAACTAACGACAACATACTTATCAGTGAGAACTGTACCATCGGCATTCCCGACATGGCACGTGCTGCCCCACCCTGCTTTTCCTCCAGGGCATGTGGTGCATGGTCTGTCGATACCGTAAGTATAGCGTTGCTGGCAGCAGTCAGCGCGCGACGCAGTGCCTCCCTGTCTTTCGTCATCTTCACCGCGGGGTTACATTTTATCAGTGCACCGAGAATGTCATAGTCCGGAGCAGAGAACATCAGGTGCGCCACAGTGGCCTCACCTGTGATATTGTCACCAAGCAGAGCCAGTTCCTTCTCTGTCGTAACATGCGCTATATGAAACTGTGTGCCATGCTTACGCGCCAGCCTTACACCCAGCTCGGAAGATTTCACACACGCCTCCTCACTCCTTATCAATGGATGGAGCTGTATATCGGGGTCTTCTTTTCCCGTCAAATGCTTATAGTACGCCATATTGGCGTTGATAGTCTCCGTATCCTCACAATGTGCCATCAACGGCAGCCCCATCTCCTTAGCCAAGGCAAACACCTCGTCAAGAGCCTGCTCCTTATCCACGAGCATATTACCCGTTGACGAGCCCATGAAGAGTTTGATGCCCGGCACCTCATGCACATTAAGGCGTCGCAGCTCATCTATATTATCATTGGTAGCACCGGGGAAGAAAGCATAGTTCACGTGCATCTTCTCCCTGGCTACAGCCATTTTCTCTGCCAATGCGGCGAGTGTCGTTGTCTGCGGCTTAGTGTTAGGCATATCAAACACTGTGGTCACACCACCGTATGCTGCAGCCCTACTCTCTGTCTCCATATCTGCCTTATGCGTCAGTCCCGGCTCACGGAAATGCACATGCGAGTCTATCACTCCCGGCAACACATACGCATCCTCGGCATCAATTATAACATCAAAGGAATTGGCACACTGGGTGTCAATTCCTCCTTGTATGATATCTTCTATTCTGTCGTCAACGATAAGGACATCAGCCTTAACAACATGTCCCTCATTAACCAGCGTTCCTTTTCTTATCAGTGTCTTCATTACTAATTACTCTACAGGTTTAGCCATTTCGTTTGGAGTAGGCGGACCGTCAAATTTTCCATCCGCATTCTGTGGCAACATCGGTGGTTGCTGAGGTTGCTGAGGCGCCTCTGCCACTCCCGTCATGATGTCCTGATTCTGCTTTGCCAACTGCATATACTCCTTCACATACGGTGAGTTCTTGAAATTCTCCGATGCTTTGGTCATCAGTGCCTCTATCCATGGTGTCAACACAGGATACTGGTATCCGCTTGTTGCTATCTGGAAGACATAAGGACCAAGGCAGTTGTCAAAGTTATCGGCTATGAAAGCTGAGAGCATCCTATCCTCCTGCATCACCAGTTTGTTATGTATACTCTCCAGACGCTGGTTCACCACGTCCATATCCTCACCGTTCATTATCGCCTGACTCTGCTGATGTGTCAGGTCATCAAACTGCGCCATCAGCGTCTCATATCTCTTGTTGAAAGCCGAGAGGGTATCGTTAAGCGGTGTGCCCTTACACTGCAGGCGCTGCTCATTCAGTTCCACCGTCACATCACCGTCCTCAAGTACCAGAGGCATAATAGGTGAATCATCGATACACAGTGTCACAACCTGCACAGAGTCGAGCGTACCCGAGAACTTAAACTTCCCGTGCACCACCTCACAAGAGTCTATATTACACAACTCGTCATTGACTATTCCCTTCAGATACAACATGTGTCCGTCCATATTCTGCAAACTGGACGTACCCGTAACGTTATACTTTGTACATGAAGTAATAAGCATTAACGAGAAGATGCTTATTATAGTGTAGTATTTTTTCATAATATTGTTTTTGCACTGCAAAAGTAAGAATAAATACTGAACTGATAAATTTTTTTAGTTCTTATTAATTAAACTGAATACGGATTAAGATTTTTTTAATATCTGCACCGTTTCCTTTATGATTTGTAAACAAAAAGAAACACCGCGGACGCCATGTCCACGGTGTTTCTCTATACTTTTCACATTACTCCTTACTCCTTACTCCTTACTCTTTACTCTTTATACTTTACCCTCTTCCTTCCTCTCTCTTTTTCAGTTCGCTCGCTATTCTGTGTGTGGTATACATCTGGAGTATGGCGGCTATGAGCAGTGCTATCACCCAGTTGTTATATACATAGTGTACCCATCCGTTATAACCGTCTATCGTAGTAGCCACGTATGGGAACAATATCTGGAAGTTGCTCTCCACCATCAGCAGTGCGGCGAGGATAAAGCACACATTCCCTATAATCATTATCTGCCTCAACCTGCGCAACGTCATGTCATTACCATTATACGTCTGCATCATCTGCATCAGGGCGAAAGTCACCGCACCCACAGCAAACACTATCGTACATACTTTCACGAACGTGAGTCCCATGCTACCACCAAATATCACTCCTCCCACACCGAGCACCATCATCAGTGCCCCAACAGCCAACAGTCCTGACTGCTGTCTTGTCAAAGTTCTGAACCCACTCTGTCCAGCCTTCATATCATTGTTTTCGTTCATCATCTTTTATATTATATTCATTCGTTTTACGCAAACATAAGGCTCCCCATCATTGATGACAACCTATTATTATAACGTCATAGTTGAGAAAATAGTATTTACACAGAAGAAAAAAGCCAGTCGCACTGATTGATAGTGTGACTGACTTTATGTTTTTATTATGCTCCTTCGGAGCAGATTACAGATAAAAGCGCAGACCTGCCATAAGGTCAAAGCGTTTAACACCGTAGAATTTATATTTACTCGTGTCATATCCCTCAGGCCTGTCTAACCTCATTGTAAGGTAACTGAGCTGAACACCTACACCTACATGCTTTGCCAACTTATACTCTGCTCCTATCTGCCCAAAGAATCCTACAGACGATTCTGATTTTGACGATGGATATCCGTAAATACTTGCGCTCACATTTTCAGTGTTATACGCATACCCTATACCAAGCGCCAAATTCATTCTCCACAAAGAGTTTCTCGACATCATACTGCCAACAATACTCGGACCAATATAATGGGTGTTGTATGTGATATCACCATCAAAAGAGGTGTTGTAATACAAATAGTCAATTCCTAAACCCAATCCACTGCCCCAGATATGCTGATAATCTACGTTCATGCCAAAACCCGCATGATTCTTATACAAGTGTAATGGAGTCTGAATTTCAGATGTAATCCATGATACACCAGCATTGACCATGATTACATTCTTCGGATTATCAAGTTCCTTCTTCCTCTTTTCTTCTTGTTCGAGCTGCGTTGCCACCATCGCTTCCAACAGGGCTTCATCATATCTCTCTTCCACCTCCTGTATAGATTGTGAGGGGTATTTATTAACAATACTGTCGGGAATGATGTACATTGTACCCCATATACGATGACATGTAGATCTCAAATCAGGATACCTATGCTCGTCAATGTGCAGTGCGTTACCACCACTTTCAGCTGTTTGTCCCAAAGCAATAGAGAGCATATCAACAAACTGACATTTTCTTGTAGGCGTAAATCCTCCGTCTGTCACCTTCAACTTACCTATACTCCGGGCATTTGCTGGCATACTATCGTTGACGTCATATACCACCACGTCAGTAGTCTTTCTCGGAGGTAATATCTCCGTCACATCTGTTACCACCTTCGGTGTAGAGGTACAGCCAATCATTACGGCTGCTACACAAATAAAGCTAATTGTTCTCATCGGTTAATATCTTCTTCTTTCGAGCGGCAAAGGTAATAATAAACTGTCAAACTGACAAATTTAACCAATTGTTTTTTTACACGAATATTTGGTTTTACATACCACACAATTCTATTTGACTGATTATGGTCTTCAACTATTCCCGAGATATTATAAATGATGAGTACACACAGGGCGCTTAAATAATCAGGAGGCAACGCTGGCGTTGCCTCCTGATTTACTTACTATCAGATATCCGTTTATTGATATACCGTTCTCTTGTCAACCACCCTGACGGCCTTGCCCTCGCTTACCGGCAGCGTACCCTTCGGTACGAGCTTGACAATCGGGGTGAGCAGTATCTCGTCTTTCAAGGCACGCGTTACATCTTTCTGCAACTTAGTGAGAAGTGGGTAGTCGTCGATGAACTGGTCTTCCAACTCTACCTCTACGGTCATGTTGTCGTTGTTCTCGTCTGTGGTGAGAGTGATAAGGTAGTTGCTTGCCAGTTCTTTGTACTGCATCAGTATCTTCTCTATCTGTATCGGGAAAATGTTGACACCCCTCAGCACCATCATATCGTCAGAGCGTCCCTTCATACGGTCTATGCGCACATGGTTACGGCCACACTTACAAGTACGTCCGAGCACACGGGTAAGGTCACGCGTGCGATAACGCAGCAGTGGCATAGCTTCACGGTTGATGCTGGTGAGCACCAGCTCGCCTATCTCGCCGTCAGGCACAGGCTCAAGGGTCTCAGGATTAACTATCTCAACGATGTAATAGTCCTCCCAGAAGTGCAGACCATTCTGCTCCTTACACTCAAAGCCCACACCAGGACCGCACATCTCACTCATGCCAAAAGAGTTATACGCCTTCACACCCAGCATCTGCTCGATACGCTTGCGCTGCTCCTCAGAGTGAGGCTCCGCACCAATGGCGAGAACCTTCAGTTTGGTATCCTTGCGTGGATCCACGCCCGTCTCCTGCATCACCTCGTAGAGGCGTGTCACGTATGACGGCACAGCGTGTAAGGCGGTAGTGCCGAAATCCTTCATGAACTTTATCTGACGCAAAGAGTTGCCTGCCGCAGCCGGTATGGTGAGCATACCGAGACGCTCCGCACCATACTGGAAACCCAGTCCGCCGGTGAACATTCCGTAGCCTGATGAGTTCTGGAACACATCGTTAGGACGCAATCCCACCATCCAAAGGTTACGCGCCACCTGGTTAGCCCATTCGTCAAGGTCTTTCTGCGTATGCAGTATGACAGTAGGGTTACCTGTGGTGCCTGATGACGAGTGCAGTCTGACACACTCCGTAAGCGGTACAGACGCCAGTCCGAACGGATAGTTCTCACGCAGGTCTTGCTTGGTGGTGAACGGTATGCGGCGAATGTCACTTACCTTTGTTATGCTCTCTGGTGTCACCCCAGCCTCCTCAAGGCGCTTCTTATAGACAGGATTATTCATGCAGTGAGCCACCGTAGCCTTAAGGCGCTCCACCTGCAACTTCTCTATCTCCTCACGGGACATGGTCTCTAACTCCGGATCAAGATATTCTGACTTCCAGTCAGGCAGTTCTCTTCTGTACATTTTATTATTGAATATTGCTTATGGTATCGGGGGGCGTGCCCCTCGCTTTTTTGGTTAATCAAACGCAAAGGTAGTAATTTTTTTGTATAACACAAAATTTATGTTTATTAAATAATGATAACTTTCGAACGGCACACGAAAGCAAAGAATATGACATTTTGCTAACTATTTATTGATTTTACTGACACTCTGATTTTCCATAACGCAGAATGCTTGGCGAATTTATAAAGAAACCGATAACAGGGCAAAAAAGCACCCACTTTTTACGAATTTTACACACACTTAAAAATCAGCAAGTTACAAAAACACCGCCAAACCTTCCATTAGCATAACGACGCAAAAAGCACCATAAAAGCATAGCTTTCACAGTGTAAAAGCTATGCTTTCAGGACATGAAAGCTACCAAATCACACTGTAAAGTGATAGCTTTCGCAACAAAAAACGCCATCAACAGGAATTTTTGTAGCAATTTACAGACATCTGACACCAAATCATTCTCCAGATTAAACTTACAGACCGCAAGTCCAAAAATATCACAATGAAAGAAAAACACGAATTATCATGACACTTTGTCAACTAGACACTATATGGCACACAGAAAAAAAAGGTTTCAAACTTGTGTATTATAGATTTTTTTTATAATTTTGTATCGTATAATATCCTTAAACGAAGAAAAAAACATAAGCAAAGAAAAACCATCCAAAATGGACAACAGATATATGTTGCGCGGCGTAAGTGCCGCCAAAGAAGACGTACACAACGCCATCAAGAACATTGACAAGGGTATCTATCCACAGGCTTTCTGCAAGATTATCCCTGACATTCTCGGTGGTGATGAGGAGTATTGTAACATCATGCATGCTGACGGTGCAGGCACAAAGTCAAGCCTTGCCTACATGTATTGGAAAGAGACCGGCGACCTGTCTGTATGGAAAGGCATAGCACAGGACGCCCTCATTATGAACACCGACGACCTGCTCTGCGTGGGTGCAGTGGACAACATTCTCGTAAGCTCTACCATCGGCAGAAACAAGATGCTGGTACCGGGCGAGGTTATCAGCGCCATCATCAACGGCACTGACGAGTTGCTGAGCGAGATGCGCGAGATGGGTGTCGGTATCTATGCCACCGGCGGCGAGACAGCTGACGTGGGCGACCTGACACGCACCATCATCGTTGACTCTACCGTAACCTGCCGCATGAAGCGCAGCGACGTGATAGACAACGCCAACATACGTCCGGGCGACGTGATTGTGGGATTGGCAAGCTTCGGACAGGCTACATACGAGAAGGAGTACAACGGCGGCATGGGCAGCAACGGACTGACATCTGCACGCCACGACGTATTCGCAAAGTACTACGCCGAGAAATACCCTGAGAGCTATGACCATGCAGTGCCTGAGGAACTGGTATATTCTGGCGGCTGCCGCTTTGAGGACAAAGTAGAGGGTGCTCCGGTGAACGCCGGCAAGCTGGTACTGTCGCCGACACGTACCTATGCACCTGTCATCAAGCGCATACTTGACGAGATGCGCCCTGAGATACACGGCATGGTACACTGCACCGGCGGAGCGCAGACCAAGGTACTGCACTTCGTCAACGACAACTGCCGCGTGATAAAGGACAATATGTTCCCTGTACCACCACTGTTCAAGCTGATACACGACCAGAGCGGCACTGACTGGAAGGAGATGTACAAGGTGTTCAACATGGGACACCGTATGGAGATATACGTTAGTCCTGAGCAGGCGGAGAAGGTCATCGAGATAAGCAAGAGCTTCAACATCGACGCACAGGTGATAGGACACATAGAGGAGGGACAGAAGTCGCTGACAATAAAGAGCGAGTATGGTGTATTTGAATATTAACAAGTTATGAATTATAAGTTATGAGTTATGAGTGTCCTGAAATTCAAAAACTGAGTATAAAACCACGACTTGCAGGTCGCAACTCATAATTCACAACTCAAAACTCACAACTCAAAAGATGAATAGCATATTACAGAAGCTTGACGGACTGGAGGCTCGCTACGAGGAGGTGACGACACTTATCACCGACCCCTCAGTGATAGCCGACCAACAGCGTTTCGTCAAGTTGACAAGGGAATACAAGGATCTGGGTGACATCATGGCGATACGCAAACGCTATATAAGTTGCCTGGAGGCCATAAAAGAGGCCAAGGACCTGCTGATAAACGAGACAGACCCCGAGATAAAGGAGATGGCGCGCGAGCAGCTAAGCGAGAATGAGGCTGCTCTGCCCGGACTGGAGGAGGAGGTAAAGATAGCCCTCGTGCCGAAGGACCCGGAGGATGCCAAGAACGTGCAGATGGAGATACGCGCCGGCACAGGCGGTGACGAGGCTTGTCTCTTTGCAGGCGACCTCTTCAATATGTATAAGCGTTTCTGCGACTCCAAGGGATGGTCCCTGAGCGTCACCGACGCCAACGAAGGCGCCGTGGGCGGCTTCAAGGAGATAGACTTCGCCGTGAGCGGCGACGGTGTGTATGGCATACTGAAATATGAGTCTGGCGTGCACCGTGTACAGCGTGTGCCAGTGACAGAGTCAAACGGCAGAATGCAGACATCAGCCGCAACCGTGGCAGTATTGCCTGAGGCTGAGCCTTTCGACGTGCAAATCAACGAGGGCGAGATAAAGTGGGATACCTTCCGCTCTTCAGGTGCCGGCGGTCAGAACGTGAACAAGGTGGAGTCTGGTGTGCGCGCACGCTATATGTGGAAGAACCCTAACACCGGCGAAACAGAGGAGATACTGATAGAGTGTACAGAGACACGTGACCAACCAAAAAATAAGGAACGTGCGCTCTCGCGCTTGCGTACATATATATATGACCGCGAGCACCAGAAGTACATGGACGACATAGCAAGCCGACGCAAGACCCTCGTCTCAACCGGCGACCGCTCAGCCAAGATACGCACCTACAACTTCCCACAGGGACGCGTGACCGACCACCGCATAGGCTACACCACGCATGACCTGAGCGGTTTCCTCGGCGGCGACATACAGCCGATGATTGACGCACTCACCGTGGCTGAGAACGCTGAGAAGATGAAGGAGGCGGAACTGTAAGCAGTTCACAGTTCATAACTAATAGTTCATAATTAATAATTAATCTCCACTCCCCCCTAACTCATGCTCCCTCCCTCACAGGGAGGGTTGGGGTGGGTCTAATAATACTTGAGTATCCATCATGACAAGACAGGAACTTATACAAAATATATTCAACAAGAAGTCATTCCTCTGTGTAGGACTTGACGTTGACCTCGCCAAGGTGCCTCAGCACCTGCTGAAAGAGGAGGATCCTATATTCGCTTTCAACAAGCAGATAATAGACGCTACAGCTGACTACTGCGTGGCATACAAGCCAAACCTTGCCTTCTATGAGGCGTATGGTGTGAAAGGCCTGGCTGCGTTTGAAAAGACAGTAAGCTACATACAGCAGAACTACCCTGACCAGTTTATCATCGCTGATGCTAAGCGCGGCGACATAGGCAACACGTCAAAGATGTATGCAAAGACTTTCTTCGGTGAGTATAAGGTGGACGCCCTGACCGTAGCACCATATATGGGTGAGGACAGCGTAGTGCCTTTCCTTACATACGAGGCAGAGAAGAAGCCATGGGTGATACTGTTGGCACTGACATCTAACAAGGGTTCGTTTGATTTCCAGCAGACCACCAACCAGGAGGGCAACCGTCTGTTTGAGCAGGTGATAAAGAAGAGTCAGGAATGGGGTACCCCGGACAACCTGATGTATGTAGTGGGAGCCACACGCGGCGAGATGTTCAAGGACATACGCAAGGTGGCACCAGAGCATTTCCTACTCGTACCGGGTGTAGGAGCACAGGGCGGCTCACTTGAGGAGGTATGCCGCTATGGCATGACAAAAGACTGCGGACTGCTCGTAAACTCAAGCCGCGGCATCATCTTCGCAGACAATACCGAGAAATTTGCAGAAGTGGCTGGTGAGAAGGCTAAGGAACTGCAGCAGCAGATGGAGAAGGAGCTGAACAAAATAATTAATAATTAATAAGGAGACTGTTAATAACACTCAGGAACATTAATTATTGATTATTTAACAATAAACAAAAACAAAGATGGAATTTACCGCCGAACAAATAGCGCAACTGATACAAGGACGAATAGAGGGTGACAGTCAGGCTAAAATAACCTCATTCGCAAAGATTGAAGAGGGCAAGCCTGGCGCTATATCATTTCTCTCAAACCAGAAGTATCTGAACTACATATACGAGACTGAGTCAAGCGTAGTGCTCGTTGATGAGAGCCTGCAGCTGGAGCGTCCCGTGAAAGCTACACTCATACGCGTGAAGAACGCATACGAGGCGGTAGCCAAACTGATGCAGATGTATGCTTCACTGAAGCCCAAGAAGAAAGGCATCGACTCTCTGGCTTTCATAGCACCTACTGCAAAGATTGGCAAGGACTGCTACATCGGTCCGTTTGTAGCTATCGGTCCTAATGTGACAATCGGCGACGGTTGCGTATTGCATCCACACGTAACCGTAGGCGAGAACGCCACCATCGGAACAAATACCGAGATATACAGCAATGCAGTGGTATATCACGACTGCAAGGTAGGCAACAACTGCATACTCCACGCAGGATGTGTGATAGGAGCCGACGGCTTCGGCTTCGCCCCTGCCGCTGACGGATATGACAAGATACCACAGCTCGGCATCGTTACCATAGAGGACAACGTGGAGGTGGGAGCCAACACCTGTATCGACCGCTCAACCATGGGCAGCACATACGTAAGGAAAGGCGTGAAACTCGACAACCTCGTGCAGATAGCACACAACACCGACATCGGTGCAAACACAGTGATGTCTTCACAAGTGGGCATTGCCGGTTCTACAAAGGTAGGCGAATGGTGTATGTTCGGCGGTCAGGTGGGCATTGCCGGACATATCAAGATAGGCAACAAGGTACAACTGGGCGCTCAGTCTGGTGTGCCAGGCAGTCTGCCAGATGGTGTAAGCCTTATAGGCACACCACCACTTCCTATGACAAACTATTTCCGTTCACACGCGGTGGTTAAACGTCTGCCGGATATCTATCGTCAGATAAACGAGATGCAAAAGACGATAGACGAACTGAAAAAGAAACTGGGGGAATAAGAAAACACAAGTTGTCCCCTGACGACCAATCTTATAAACGACTAAACGACAAAACAACAAAACAACTATATAATGAATAAACAGAACACGTTAAAGGGAAGTTTCTCTCTTTGCGGCAAGGGCCTGCACACTGGTCTTAACCTAACCGTGACATTCAATCCGGCAGCCGAGAACACCGGCTACAAGATACAACGCATAGACCTTGAGGGTATGCCAATAATAGACGCTGTGGCAGAGAAGGTTGTTGACACACAGCGCGGCACCGTACTGGGCAAGGGAGATGACGTGCGTGTGAGCACAGTAGAGCATGGATTGTCTGCTCTCTATGCCATGGGCATAGACAACTGTCTGATACAGGTTAACGGTCCTGAGTTCCCTATACTTGACGGCTCTGCCATACAATATGTGGAGAAGATTAACGAAGTAGGAATACAGGAGCAGAACGCCCCAAAGGACTACTATATCATACGCAAGAAGATAGAGGTAAAGGACGAGGAGACCGGCTCATGCATCACAATACTGCCTGATGAGGAGTTCTCTATTACGGCTATGTGTTCGTTTGAGTCTAAATTCATCAACTCTCAGTTTGCCACAATAGAGAACATGGAGATGTTCCCTACTGAGATAGCCTCAGCACGTACCTTTGTGTTCGTAAGAGACATAGTGCCACTGCTCCATGCCGGACTGATAAAGGGTGGCGACATGGACAATGCCATTGTGATATACGAGAACGAGCAGCCACAGGAGAACATCGACAATCTGTGCGACTACCTCGGAATTCCACGCATGGACGCCACAAAGCTGGGGTACCTGCAGCACAAGCCACTGACTTGGGAGAACGAGTGTACGCGCCACAAGCTGCTCGACATCATCGGTGACATGGCCCTGATAGGCAAGCCGCTGAAAGGACGTATCATTGCCACACGCCCCGGACACACCATCAACAACAAGTTTGCAAGACTGATGCGTCAGGAGATACGCAAGCACGAGATACAGGCTCCTATCTATGACCCGAACCAAGAGCCTATACTCGACGTGAACCGCATACGCGAGGTGCTGCCTCACCGCTACCCTATGCAGCTGGTGGACAAGGTGATAAGCATCAGCGGCACTACCATCGTGGGTATAAAGAACGTAACATCCAACGAGCCTTTCTTCCAGGGACACTTCCCTGAGGAGCCAGTGATGCCTGGCGTGCTGATGGTGGAGGCCATGTCACAGTGTGGCGGTCTGCTTGTGCTCAACACCCTTGACGACCCAGAGAGATACTCTACCTACTTCCTCAAGATTGATGACGTGAAGTACAGGAAGAAGGTGGTGCCTGGCGACACTCTTATATTCAAGGTTGAGTTGCTGGCACCGGTACGCCACGGCATATCGTCTATGCAGGGTTACATCTTCGTGGGCGACACCCTCGTGGCTGAAGCTAAATTCACAGGACAGATAATAAAGAATAAGTGATGAATTATGAGTTACAAGGCCAACAACCAACAACTCATAACTCATAACTCAAAACCCATAACTCATAACTTACGAAGCTACTATGGCAAACCAGATTAGTCCGATGGCATACGTACATCCCGACGCCAAACTCGGTGACGGTAACGTAATAGGACCTTTTTGCTACATTGACGCCGACGTGGTAATCGGTGACAATAATATAATGCAGAACAGCGTAACACTGCACCAGGGACTACGTATGGGCTCTAACAACGAGATAATGCCCGGGGCAAGCCTGAGCACAAAACCACAAGACCTGAAGTTCCACGGAGAGGTGACCACCTGTGAGATTGGTGACAACAACTCCATACGCGAGAACGTGACAATAAGTCGTGGCACATTCTCCAAAGGAAAGACAGTGGTAGGCTCTAACAACCTGCTGATGGAGAGCATGCACATTGCACATGACTGCGTGATAGGTAACAACTGCATCATAGGCAACTCCACGAAGTTTGCCGGAGAGGTGGTGGTGGACGACTGCGCCATTATATCTGCCAACGTATTGGTACACCAGTTCGTGCATATCGGCGGATACGTTATGGTACAGGGAGGATGCCGCACATCACAGGACATTCCGCCTTACATCATTGCAGGCAAGGAGCCTATACGCTTCGCAGGACTCAACCTCATTGGCCTGCGCCGCCGCGGTTTTGCCAACGAGACGATTCTCGCCATACGCGAGGCTTACAACACTATATACTCTAAGGGTATCATCAAGGAGGGTATCGAGGAGGTACGCAACAAGATGGAGCTGACTCCTGAGATAAACTATGTACTTGACTTTATAGAGAAAGCCGAGCGCGGTATAATAAGATGACACTGATTGTCATAACAGGACCTACCGGCGTGGGCAAGACCGAGTTGTGCCTGTCGATGGCAGAGCGGTTGGGTACTGATATCATCAATGCCGACTCAAGGCAGATATACCGCGAGATACCTATAGGCACCGCTGCACCGACTGAGGAGCAGATGAAAAGGGTAAGACACCATTTCGTGGCAACAAAGAGCATAACTGACTATTACTCTGCTGCTATGTATGAGCAGGAAGTGATGGCGCTGCTGAATGAATGGAAGGGCGACACGGCACTGCTTTGCGGAGGTTCAATGATGTATATTGACGCTGTATGCAAGGGTATCGATGACATACCCACGATAAGGGATGACATCAGAGAGAGAATGAAACAACGTTTAGAGACGGAGGGACTTGAGGCTCTTACTGAGGAATTACGGAGACTGGACCCACAACACTGGGAACTGGTGGACAAGAATAACCCACGACGTATAGTGCACGCATTGGAAGTGTGCCATCAGACGGGGATGCCCTACTCCACCTTTCGCACTGGGGAGAAAAAGAAAAGGCCGTTTGACATAATCAAGATAGGACTGACACGCTCACACATAGCAAAGATAAAGAGAGGACAACCTATCTATGACCACAGCGAACTGTATGAACGTATCAACCAGCGTGTACTGACAATGGTTGACGACGGTCTTGTAAAGGAGGCAGAGAAGATGATGTGCCACCGCAAAGAGAATGCGCTGAACACAGTGGGATACAAGGAGATGTTCAGCTATTTTGACGGAGACATAACATTTGAGGAAGCCGTAAGACAGATACAGAGCCACACAAGAGAGTATGCAAGAAAACAACTAACATGGTATAAGAAAGACACTGAGATGACTTGGTTTCATCCCAATGATACTGAAGAAATATATGAACATATAATACACTATGAAAAAACTCATTAACGTATTAAAAGCAACAAGACAGCAGTGCACACGCTTTTGGAATTTCTACAAAGGCTGTTTCAAGGGCCGTCCCTGGTACATAAAAACTCTTTCCACCATTGCTTCTGTGGTGGTACTTTTCCTGCTCTATCTCGGAGCAGTGGATATGAACCTGTTCTGGTTGTTCGGCAAGTCGCCGGGCTGGGCAGAGATAAGTGAGCACAGAACGAGCGAGGCTTCGGAACTGTACTCTGCTGACGGTGTGTTATTGGGTAAATACTTTAATGAGAACCGCACACCTGTAGAATTTAATGAGGTGAACCCGATGTTCTGGAAAGCTCTTATCGACACAGAGGACGAGCGTTTCTACAGTCACTGGGGCATAGACCCTATGGGACTGCTCGGAGCTGTGAAGGATGCTGCCACCGGAGCAGGAGCACGCGGTGCATCAACTATCACGCAGCAGTTGGCGAAAAACATGTTCCGTACACGTACCAACTACAGCACCGGACTGTTAGGCAAGGTACCGGGCGTGAAGATGCTCATAATGAAGACGAAGGAATGGATTACGGCAATGAAGCTGGAGTTATACTTCGCCTGCACGATGGGACGCAAGGCCGGCAAGGACGAGATATTGGTACAGTATGCTAACACCGTGGACTTCGGCCATAATGCTTACGGCATCAAGACTGCAGCAAAGACCTACTTCAACTGTCTGCCTAAGGACTTGACAGTAGAACAGGCAGCTGTGCTGGTGGGTATGCTGAAAGCCACGACATTCTACAACCCTATATCACATCCTGATAACGCACTGGCACGACGCAATGTGGTGCTGGAGAACATGCGTAACCATGACGACCTCACAGCACAAGAGTATGTTGATGCCAAGAATACTGGCATTGACGTATCTGAGTTCAACGTGGAGGATAACTATGACGGACAGGCGAAGTATTTCCGTGAGGCTGTAGCGAAGTATATCAAACAGCTGAGTGAGGAGGACGAGCGCCTAGAGGGTATCGACCTCTATAGCGACGGTTTGAAGATTTACACCACTCTTGACACTAAGATGCAACGCTATGCAGAGGAGGCTGCCAGAAAACACATGAAGATAATACAGCAGCGCTTCAACGACCACTGGAGAGGTATGCAGCCATGGCAGGACGAGAACCATAACGTGATACCTCACTTCATTGAGGACATAGCCAAGCAACAACCGGTATACCAATATCTCACAAGCAAGTATAACGGTAACCAGGACTCCATAGACTATTACCTCAACAAGCCACATACCGTGAAAGTGTTTGACTATGAGAAGGGCGAGGTGGAGAAAGAGATGTCAACCATGGACTCCATACGCTACATGGTAAGTTTCATGCACTGTGCTTTCGTGGCCATGGAACCACAGACAGGATATGTAAAGGCATGGGTAGGCGACATCGACTTTGACCACTGGAAATATGACAAGGTAACGGCAATGCGCCAGCCAGGCTCTACCTTCAAACTCTTTGTATATACTGAGGCTATGGAGCAGGGACTGACACCTTGTGACAAACGCAGGGATGAGTATTTCCAAATGGAGGTATGGGACAAGAAAGAGAAGAAAAACGTGATATGGCGTCCAACAAACTCTGACGGACACTTCACAGGTGACTCTATGCCTCTGAGAGCGGCTTTCGCTCGAAGCGTCAATTCTGTTGCCGTACGTTTAGGACAGGAGATGGGCATAAAGAACATCATTGAGACTGCTCACAACATGGGTATCAAGAGCCCATTGGAGGATGCCCCGTCACTGGCGCTCGGCTCAAGCGACGTTACTCTCTTGGAACTGACTAACGCTTATAGCTGTATAGCCAATAACGGAAGGGCCCATGAGCGTGCCATACTCATAACAAAGATTGTGGACAGAAAGGGCAACGTCATATATGAGGCTCCAACGGAGACGAAACAGGCAGTGACAGAGAAGACGGCATTCCTTATGCAACAGATACTGCACGCCGGCGTTACCGAGGGCTATGCTACCTCACAACCGCTGTGGAAGTTTGTCATGAACTACCCTGACTGTGAGTTTGGTGGTAAGACAGGTACCTCTAACAATCACTCTGACGCATGGTTTGTAGCAACAAGTCCTAAGTTGGTATGCGCCACATGGGTAGGAGGTGAATACCGTTGCATACACTTCAGGACCGGACAACTGGGACAAGGCTCGCGTGCCGCATTGCCTCTATGCGGATATTTCATAGAGAAAGTATTAGCAGACCCGACCTTGGCACGTTACCACGGCAAATATGAGAAACCGAAGGATGGAGACATCAGCAGAGGTATGTATGAATGCTCATACAACTGGGTATCGCGCAGCGACACCCTTGATGTTGACTCTTTAGGCACAGGAGCTGTAATGTATGATGAGGAAGGCAACCCTATAACACCTGCACCAACAGAGAAAGAAGGTAATCCGCAGCAAGAGAATGCTTCCGCAGCCACGGAACAAAGTGGGGAAAACTTATAATACACTGGATGTGTGTAAATAATATATATATGAGAACTATTAAGTTTGTCACAACATTTCTTCTGTTACTCACCTTACAGCTGTTGCATACAACAGCAGCGGTAAGACGCGAGTTCAGGGGAGCATGGATACAGTGCGTCAACGGACAGTTTCAAGGTATGGGTACAGAGGAAATGCAAAGGACTCTGACCTATCAACTTGACGAGTTGCAAAAGGATGGTGTAAACGCCATCATCTTTCAAGTGCGTCCCGAGTGTGACGCCTTGTATGAGAGCAACTACGAGCCGTGGAGCCGTTTCCTGACTGGCAAACAAGGACAACCACCAGTGCCATATTGGGACCCTCTGCAATGGATGGTGACAGAGTGCCATAAAAGGGGTATGGAACTTCATGCCTGGATTAATCCGTTCCGTGCGAAGACAAAGGTGACAAAGGAACTGGCACGCACACACATTGCACTAAGAAGACCTGACCTGGTGTTTCCGTATGACGGATTATATATACTGGACCCAGCAAAACAGGAGAACACTGACTATACATGTATGGTGGTAGCCGACATCGTGCGCAGGTATGATGTTGACGGTCTGCATATAGATGACTATTTCTATCCCTACCCTGCCGCCGGATGCGTAATACCAGACAACCAAGAGTTTCTTAATGACAACCGCGGATTTAACAACATCGGCGACTGGCGACGCGATAATGTAAACAGATTCATACATCAGTTGTATGACACCATACACGCAGTGAAGCCTTGGGTGAAGTTCGGTGTATCACCTTTCGGTATATACCGTAACCAGAAGTCAGACCCGGAACGCGGCTCAATGACTAACGGCCTGCAGAATTATGATGACTTGTACGCAGACGTACTCACATGGATTAACAACGGTTGGGTGGACTACTGTGTACCACAATTATACTGGGAGATAGGACACAAGGCCGCTGACTATGCCACTTTAATAAGATGGTGGAGCCAGTATGCATCCAACAGGCCTCTATACATCGGCGAGGACGTAGAGCGTACCGTAAAGAATGCTGACTTGAATTATCCTCAGCAACACCAGATGGCTGCAAAGTACTATATGCACCAAACCCTGCCAAATATCAGCGGAACAGTACTATGGTACGCCAAGGCTGCCGTTGACAATATTGGCAACTACGGTACAATGTTGCGCAACAACTATTGGAGTACGCACGCAGAACAGCCGTTAATGCCATTTATTGACGACACAAAGCCAAACGCTCCAACCAAGCTCAAGCCTATATGGACGGAAGACGGCTATATGCTTTTCTGGAATGAGCCTAATTACTCTTCATGGCGCAACAAACCCGTAAAATACGTGGTATATCAATTTGACCCGAAAGAGGATATCGACATCAGTAACGACTCACACGTTGTAGGTATTACCACCAACCCATGGTACAAACTGCCTTACAACAGAGGTAAAGAGAAGAAGATATATGTGGTTACTGCACTCACACGACTTGGTAACGAGGGTAGTTACGCAAAGAAGAAAATAAAACTTTAAGCTAAAGCAACGACATTGGGCTAAAGCGATGACATTTAGCAAGAGTGATGACATCAAATTAGAGTAATGGTATCTAGTATATAGTAAGTCCAATGCAAAAAAGTAGATAAGTTCTACAATATACAGACAAATAAAAACAGTGACACCGATGCATATAGTTCGCATCGGTGTCACTGATTTTATAGCTATGTACTTGTTATTTCTTATAATAACAGAGAGTTCCTTATTTGCTGAACTCTTTTATTCTCTGTTCCTCAGACAGCTTGCAAATCAACAAACGGCCGTCCCTTTCTGCCACGATGTATCCGTCCAAACCTTGAACTACCACCTTTTCTGCATCCTTTACGTTTATAAGACAGTTAGAAGTCTCAAAGGTTTTTATGTTTTCTCCAATCAGGGCGTTGTTGTTTGAATCCTTCTTTGACAGGGTATGCAAAGAACCCCATGTACCAAGGTCAGACCAACCGAAATCTGCAGGGAACACATATATTTCCTCTGCCTTCTCCATTATGGCATAGTCAACCGATATGTTCTCACATTCCGCATAACGCTCATTAATGATTTCCTGCTCCTTGTCAGTACCGAAGTATTCCGCCATTGACTCAAAGATATCATTCAACGCCGGCTGATACATACGGAAGGCATTTACCACCGTTGAGACATTCCATACAAAGATGCCTGCATTCCAATAATAATAATTATGACTTACATACTCCTGTGCCGTAGAGAGGTCTGGTTTCTCCTTGAAAGAGTTAACACGGAAGATATCTTTGTTGCTTATGGTTGCCATTGACATATCAGCCTCAATATAGCCATAACCTGTCTCCGGGCGACTTGGTTTGATGCCTAAAGTCAGTATCGCATCTGATTCTGATGTGAACAACAATGCTTCCTTGACTACACGCTGAAACTCCGCGATATTCATAACGATATGGTCACTTGGAGTTACCACGATATTGGCCTTCGAATCTTTTGCCTTTATCCTATGGCTAACATAAGCTATACATGGAGCAGTATTTCTACGACATGGCTCACTGAGTATGTTGCAAGCAGGCATCTCAGGTAATTGTTCCCTTACCTTCTCTACATATGCAGCACTTGTAACCACCCATACGTTGTCAGGACTACATATATCCTTAAAACGGTCATACGTAAGTTGCAGCAGAGACCTGCCTACTCCCAAAACATCTATAAACTGCTTCGGATTCTCCTCGGTGCTCATAGGCCAGAAACGACTACCTACTCCACCTGCCATTATCACGAGATGATTCAATGTCTTCTTATGTTTTTAAGAGATTAACCTAAATATTTTATCAATATCTTAGCATTACCACTGTCACGAAGCTTTGCTATTGACTTCTCACGTATCTGTCTTACACGCTCCCTCGTCAGACCTAATTCATCACCTATCTCCTCAAGTCCTTTCTCTGGGCAACCAATACCATAACACTCACGTATTATAATAATCTCGCGCTCCTTGAGGACACGGTTGAGAACGGCGTTGAGTTCCTGCGACATAGACTCATGGTCCACAGTACGGTCAGTACGTGAGTCCTCTCCACTCGCCATAACGTCAAGCATACAGTTCTCCTCACCATCCTGGAAAGGAGCATCAATGCTGACATGATGACCATCCGCCATAAGGCTTTGACCAATCTTGTCCTCATCAATATTTGTAGCCTCAGACAACTCTCCGACGCTCGGATGACGCTGGTTCTCTTGCTCAAACTTGTTTATCTCATGATTGATTCTGTTCAAAGAACCAACCTGATTAAGCGGCAAACGAACAATTCGACTCTGCTCAGCAATAGCCTGCAGGATACTCTGACGTATCCACCACACAGCATAGGAGATGAACTTAAAGCCACGTGTCTCATCAAACTTCTGAGCAGCTTTTATCAAACCAATGTTTCCCTCATCAATAAGATCCGTTAACGACAATCCCTGATGCTGATATTGCTTCGCAACAGAAACAACAAAACGTAGATTAGCCGTCACCAACTTGTCTTTGGCACGCTCACCTGCCGGTCCGCCTTTCTTGATCTGCTGTGCCAACTCTATTTCCTCATCAATGGAAATAAGAGGGGCACGACCAATTTCTACCAAATACTTGTCAAGTGCCTCACTGGAACGATTGGTGATACTCTTCTGAATTTTTAACTGTCTCATTGTCTTATTTTAATATTTCTATAAAATAACGTTCCTACCGTCTTTTTATTATACCAAGGAATAAATTATATTGACATTATAACAAAATGAATGCCAAACATACATTTTAACTCCCTGGCACTTACTTGGTTTGATAATTCTCTAGCCTGTGTATAGCCATCTGCTCATACTTTGTTCCCGGTCTGCCATAATTGGCATACGGATATATTGATATTCCGCCACGTGGCAGAAATATACCCGTCACTTCTATATACTTGGGATCCATGAGACGTATCAAGTCTTTCATTATAATGTTTACACAATCCTCATGAAAATCGCCATGGTTGCGAAATGAGAAAAGGTATAACTTCAGACTTTTACTCTCTACCATTCTCTTATCCGGGATATACAGTATCTTTATCTCGGCAAAGTCTGGCTGACCGGTTATAGGACACAGGGAAGTAAACTCAGGGCAATTGAACTGCACCCAGTAGTCATTCTCTGGATGCTTGTTCTCAAATGCCTCGAGAATTTCCGGAGCATAGTCCTGCCCATATTCAGTCTTGCTACCAAGTTGCTTTAAGCCCTCCTCGTCACGTCTCATTCTTCCGCCCTGTCGTCTATGTTATCACCATCAGTAGGCTTCAGCACTTCCTCAAAATCCGTAATCTTAGCATCTACCAAGAGATCATACCACTGCAACAACTTCTTAATATCGCTGCTGTGTACACGATCCCTGTCAAAATTAGGAACGAACTTTGCGAAATACTCCTGCAGTTCGCTTGATGAAGCCTTACGCCACTTTATACTTACCTTCTTTCCATTCTCCATATCACGAAGAGCTGCCATAATCTCACCCAAAGGCTTATCCTCTTCATCTGTGTACATTGCAATATCTGCCAAAGAAGTAACACGGTCATTGGCAAACGTTGTACTACGCTTATGCGTCTCGTCAAGCATTTCTACTATAAGACCATTCTTTGAACGGGATACAAGCTCATAAAGTCCTGGTTTGCCACTGATGGCAAGAATTGTTTTTTTCATTTTATTTTTCTTTTTTCTATCTTAATGTATAATTTTCCTTCAATATATTCAATATGCTGTCAACCTGCGCTTCAAGAGATGATGTGCCGTCATTATATATGACATACTGGGAACGCTCCTCTATCTGTTCTTGCGGCATTTGCTTATTTATCCATTCCTCCGCATTCTCTCTGCTGATACCATCTCTTCGCATTACGCGCTCCACCCTTACCTCATAAGGTGCACTTACTGCAATGACAGTATCTACATAGTGTTCCAATTTAGCCTCATACAATATGGCACACTCCATCCACTGCTGCCCCGATGCCAGGAAATCCTCCATTACAACTGGATGGACTATGGCATTAATAGACTGTTTATTCTCTTCTGACTCCAACAGGAACTTTGCAACGACAGGCTTATTCAGCGTACCATCATCATTATACGCATCCTCACCTATCAATGTCGTCAAACGTTCCCTGATATAAGCAGAGGTACGCATAAGACGCTTAGCTGCGCTGTCACAGTCATACACGTCTATCCCACGTTTCCTCAGCAGATTACACACATAGGATTTACCTGTGCCTATACCGCCTGTTATGCAACAATGCTTCATCTTTTCAGATTCTCTATTACATAATCCACCTCTGAGTTCTTCAGGTTGGCCCTTACTATACCCTTTGGTTGCGAAATAAGTTTGATAGGAAAACCGCCATGCGAGTTCTTTGGCAAATCCTTATAATCAGCAACGACGGTAAACAACTCCGGCTTCACTGTTCTCAAGTTTGACACTCCAACAGACACCCGCACACTCACTTTTGCCGGGAATGTCTTAATCTGGATGTTATCAGGCCAATTGACAGGCTTCACAGGGACGCTTATCATCACCTCTGTCAATCTGTCCACTGTAACAGAGACCTTGGCTGTATCAGTACCTTCTATCTTCGCACCATATATATGCTGCAATCGCTGTTGCACCACCACAGATGATGACAAGTCATGCAGCATCAAAGGCTCTGTATATACAACATTAATCGTATCAAATGCTTCTTCCGTGGCATATATCACCACGCTGTCAGGTGATACAGTTGTACGCATGACATAGTAATCAGACATAGCCTGTATCTTACCCTTGACCTGCACCGGTACTTTTTTCTGTCCGCCATAGGCATAATAGAAATCCCAATGGTCTGCCTTCACCGAAATTATCTTCGTTGACTCCGACAAACGGCGCCCCATCATCTTCTGCACATCAGATGACTTCACCACCCCATGGCCTCCTGCCCCTGAATAAGCTCCGAAAGATATCGTCAAAGGCGGTATCGGGTTAATGTAAGCATATCGCAGGAGGTTAAATCCTTTATCCTTTACAGTAATCTTGAAACTCTCAGGCAAATCCTCGGTTATGACCACATGCTCAGGAATATTACCTATCTTCAGTTCTACGGTAAATTCCGTCTCGTAGGTATCATTTAACGTGGACATAAACCAGAACAATGTGCTTATCATCAGAAATGACAAAAACACAAGGAACTCCTTACTCCACAGATGGAGCAAGAAATTCCTTATCGCATTATATCTGATACGCCACGTCACAACCGTACCTTATCTCTGTTGTTGAGAGGCGGCATTGGCAAACACATAGCTGCGCTCTACCACAATGTTAACGCCCCTTGAAACCTCTATCTCTATAGTATTGTCCTCTATGTTTATTCTTTTTACTACACCATACACGCCACCAGCTGTGATAACCTTTGTACCCTCTGTCAGGGAATTCTGGAAATTACGGATTTCCTTCTGTTTCTTCTGCTGTGGCAGTATCATAAAGAAATACATGATGGCAAATATAGCCACCATCATAATGAGCATTGAATAGTTTTCCATTTCTTTTTTCCTTATTACCTGTATTATTTAACTTGTTTTTTCTCGGGCATTGTCTTATGCATCTTATTCGTATTGATAAGATGTCTTGCTATAGTATCCAGCATACCGTTGATGTATCCAGCGGAACGGCCGGTAGAGTATTCCTTGGCCAACTCCACATACTCATTCAGCGTAACACTGACAGGTATAGCCGGGAATGTCAACATCTCCGCTATTGCCAACTGCATTATCACGACATCCATGTATGCCAGTCGTGAGAAATCCCAGTTACGGCTTGCCTCCGTCATATAGCGCTGATACTGGTCTGAGTTCATAATAGCGGCACGGAAGAGTCGTCGTGCATACTCTCTGTCCTCCACATCGGTGTATTCCGGCAACAACTCCTGATTCTTTCCATTCTTCTCGTCAAACCTCTTTATCGTCTTCAGCACGAAAGAATCCACTATCTCCTTGTCGTCATTCCAATACAAGCTCTCCTCCTCCAACAAAGCACTCAAGTCCTCGTTGTCCTCTACAAAGTACTTGTATATCTTTCTCCATAATTCGCGATGAGCATCATAGCTGTCATCATCAGAAGCCATGAATTCCTGATACATCTCACTTTCCTCTATTCTCAGAAAGAGATTCTTCACAAATTCCACCTTATCATCCCAGACATTCCTTTGTTCTTCAACAAAGGTACGAAGCATAGTATTCTCCTCCAACTGCGTAGCGAACTTATTAAACGCAAAACGGTCAGACGGCCTCTCCTGCCCCTCTCTATCTGCTCTCGCCGCTGCAACGTCATAGCGTTTTCTTGCCATCTTGGTCACAGCCACGACCAACAGCAATAAAGTATTGTAAAGATGATATGCTTTTGACAAAGAGAACAAGAACTCCTTCTCCGCGTTCTCTATATTATGGTATCCGTTTTGGAAATAAGCATAAGTTAACTGTACCGCTTTTCTTCTTATTATGTCTCTGTTTATCATATCTAACAATTATTAAAGATCGCTGTGTTCATATATCTTTACACACTACTCCCTTGAAACTGCAAAGTTAAGAAAAATAGTAGTATTTTCAAAGCAATGCACCTGTTTTTTACTTTTTTTTACACTTATTATCTCTTATTCTTTGCGTATATCAATAAAATTGAGTACCTTTGCACTCGCTTTTACAACAAGCATCCTGTGTGATGGTGAGTTAAGCATTAATTTTAATCATTAACAACTTAATTTAGAGTAACACAAAATGTTAGAAATCAATCTTTCAGGAAAGAAGCGTACCGAGATTGGTAAGAAAGCTTCTAAGGAAATGCGTAAGGAGGGACTTATCCCATGTAACCTCTACGGTGAGAAGAAAAACGAGAACGGTGCACCAGAGGCACTTGCTTTCGCTATCCCATTCGCAGAGCTCCGCAAGGCTGTTTACACTCCAAACATCTATGTCATCAACCTTGACATTGACGGTGAGGCACACATCGCCATCATGAAGGAGATTCAGTTCCACCCAGTAACAGACGCTATCTTGCACGTTGACTTCTTCGAAATCACTCCTGAGAAGCCTATCACTGTCGGAATACCTGTTAACCTTGTCGGTCTGGCTGCTGGTGTACGTCTCGGTGGACGTATGAGCCTGTCTATCCGTCAGATTAAGGTAACAGCTCCATACAAGCAGATACCAGAGAAGCTCGATATCGACGTTACAAACCTCGAGATCGGCAAGAGCATCAAGGTTGGCAGCCTGTCATTCGACGGCATCGATATTGCTACACCTTCTGAGGTTATCGTATGCTCTGTCAAGATGACACGTGCCGCTCAGGCTGCTGCAGCTGCTGCTGAGGCTGAGAAGTAAGCATAAATCTTGTTACATAATACAATAGAAGTGAAGAGTGAAAAGATCTTACGGTATGGCAATCATCTGTAAGACTTTTTCACTCTTCATTTTTCGTATAGCATACATCATTATATTATAATGGACAAATTTCTAATTGTAGGTCTGGGAAACCCTGGAGCAGAATATCATGAGACCCGCCACAATGCCGGATGGATGGTTGTTGACGCCTTTGCCAAAGAGCAAGACGTGACATTTGACGACCGCAGGTACGGCTATGTTTCCGAAACGAGCATCAAGGGCAAGAAACTCTTCCTGCTCAAGCCCACCACCTATATGAATCTCAGTGGCAACGCTGTAAGATACTGGTTAGAGAAGGAGAACATTCCCACTGAGCATCTGCTCGTCATCGTAGATGACCTGGCACTCCCTCTCGGCAAGATGCGCCTTAAGGGCAAAGGCTCCAACGGAGGTCATAACGGTCTGGGACATATACAACAGTTGATAGGTCAGCAATACGCACGCCTACGCATAGGTATCGGCGACGATTTCAAGCGTGGCGGACAAATAGACTGGGTATTGGGAAAGCTCTCTGACGAAGACAAACAGACATTGTCACCTGTCATCAGCACCGCATGCGAGGTAATCAAGAGTTTCTGTCTCGCAGGCATTGACATAACAATGAATCAATACAACAAAAAGTGATGAACACCCTTAAGCAGCAAGAGTCTGCACGACTTGACAAATGGCTGTGGGCAGCCCGCATTTTTAAGACACGCACCCTGGCTGCTGACGCATGCAAGAACGGACGTGTAGCTGTAACTGACAGCAGCCACACCACAAGCACTCCTCCGGTAAACGCCAGCGCAAAGCCATCACGCACGGTAAAGGTTGGCGAAACAATACATGTGAGGAAACCGCCGGTAACATATTCATTTAAGATTATCAATGCAATAGAGAACCGTGTCGGGGCGAAGTTACTCAATCAAGTATATGAGAACGTTACCGACGCAAAGCAATACGAGTTATTGGAGATGGCACGTATCAGCGGTTTCGTAGACAGGGCTAAGGGAACAGGACGTCCTACGAAGAAAGACCGCCGTGCTATGGAGGCCTTCACAGAACCTGCCATGTTTGGCTGGAATGATGAAGATGACGACTCTTTTTTCTTTGACGAAGAATAAAGGCCGGAATAGGACAAAATCGATTTTTCACTGTCTGAAAAACGTCCATAAAAAAACTCAAACTAGGAAGAAAAACTCCCTCTGAAGGCATGAAAATCATGTTTCGGAGGGAGTTTTTTGTGTTTTGTGTCGTAAAGTGATAGCTTTTACACTGTGAAAGCTATCACTTTACCCTCTAAAAGCTATGCTTTCATGAGGTAAAAGCATAGCTTTTGGAACGAAAAAAGGGGCTTTTCAGCCCCCCTTTTTATATCCCTATACTGATTATCAGGTAGTTACAACTATCTAAAGATTTCGCTGTACGCAACCAGCAGGAAATAATTTTGAAATATCGCAAGCATGAGGCGTTAAAATAAAGCACAAAATAGGACAAAATCGATTTTTGCCTGTTTTAGCTTAACTCAAAAATGCCGTCCTGCAAGCCATAAAACAGTCTAAAAAACAAGCTCACACTATTAACTCCGAATAGAGGGGAATGTCGGGCAACCGCACCCACCTGCCAGCCTCCTTGTCGTGGAACAGGCAGAAATGGTTGGTGCCATTGCTCACCGTGAGGTAAGGCGCATGGAGCATCATATTATATGTCATAATCTGCCTTACCACATCAGCAGTGAGCGTCACACTTTCCGCTTTATACTCCATTATCATCAGCGGTTTGCCGCCACGGTCAAACAACACAGAGTCACAACGCAGCCGCTTGTCGCCTACACAAATCTCTATCTCGTTAGCCATCAACGCTGCCGGGTACTGCCTCTCCGTAACCAGGAAGTTTACGAAATGCTGTCGTACCCACTCCTCTGGTGTCAGCGACACAAAACGATGACGCAGGATGTCAAGTACCTCGTACTTCCCATTCTGCGTCTTTCGTATCTTTATGTCCTTATACTCCGGTAAATTCACAATACCGTCTCTATATTACGTTTTAACTGCTCAACCTTGCTCACGCCCACCAGTACGGAAGTAACGCCTCGTTGTCCCAATACCCATTTCAGAGCCTTGTCAGCCAACGGATGTCCCTCTTGTCGGGCTTCCTCTGCCATTTGTCTCAGTGTCTGCACCAGCTCTGGCGTCAACCTGTCAGCCGTAAGGTGCACACTGTGTGTCATGCGCGAGCCTTCTGGGATGCCGTTAAGATATTTATCTGTCAGTAGTCCCTGCGCCAATGGCGAGAAGGATATAAATCCTATACCGTTATCTGCACAATAATCAAGTATTCCTTCCTCTATAGGCGCACGGTCTATCATATTTATCCTACCTTGGTATATCAACAGAGGCACGTCATGAGCACTGAGATACTCCTTGGCTTTCTTCAGAGCCTCTAACGGCCAGCGGGATATTCCCACATACAGAGCCTTACCTTGTCTGACGATATCCACCAAAGCCTGCAAGGTCTCCTCCAACGGAGTCTCCGGGTCATAGCGATGGCTATAGAACAAGTCCACATAATCCAAACGCATACGCTTAAGACTCTGCTCAACGCTTGCCATCAGATATTTCCTTGACCCCCAGTTGCCGTAAGGTCCCTGCCACATATCATATCCTGCCTTCGTGGCTATGAACAATTCATCACGATACGGTCGGAAATCATCATCCATCAGCTTACCGAAATTCTCTTCGGCAGCGCCATACGGCGGACCGTAATTATTAGCCAAGTCAAAATGCGTTATACCGTGGTCAAAGGCATAGTGCGTTATCTCACGCTGACGCTCCCACGGGTCTGCATATCCGAAGTTATGCCAGAAACCGAGACTTATCTTTGGCAAAAGTACACCGGATTTTCCGCAGCGGCGGTACATTCTGTCCTCTTCCGCATAGCGTTCCGGCGACGCAATGTATTGTTCACGTAGTATCATAATTCTAAGTTATAAGTTATGAGTTATGAGTCAAGAGTTACAGGCTAAGAGCTATGGCCTTTTCGTTCTTTCCCTTATCTGAAAGAGTCTGTCAACAACTTAATCTCAACCTCCGGGGTTATACGCTCATACAGTATGTTATATACAGCATCAAGTATCGGCATATTAACATGCAGATGCCTGTTAATCTCCTTCATACACTTGGTACCGAAATATCCCTCTGCTATCATCTCCATCTCTATCTGTGCCGACTTCACGCTATATCCTTTGCCTATCATAGTTCCGAAAGTCCTGTTGCGCGAGAAATTAGAGTACCCGGTAACAAGCAGGTCGCCTATATATACCGAGTCTTCTATACGGCGTTCTATAGGATGGACACACGTAAGGAAACGCGACATCTCCTGCAGAGCGTTGGCCATAAGCACCGCCTGGAAGTTATCTCCGTATTTCAAACCAGAGCAGATACCAGCAGCGATGGCATATACATTTTTCAATACAGACGAGTATTCTATGCCTATAACATCTGTAGATATCTTTGTCTTGATAAACCTGCCCTTCAGCACTCCGGCAAATTTCTCTGCCTTGTCCTTGTCAGAGCAGCCGATTGTAAGGTATGACAGCCTCTCCATAGCCACCTCTTCCGCATGTGACGGACCGCCTATGCAAGCGAGGTTGTCGTATGGCACATCATACACCTCATGGAAATACTCCGAGCACACCAGGTTCTCATCTGGCACTATACCCTTTATCGCAGTAACGATAAACTTATCACGTATATTCTGCTTCAGTTTCCTGAGATGGTTTTTCAAATAAGGCGACGGCGTCACAAACACAAGCGTGTCATAATCACGCACTATCTGGTTGATATCAGATGTGAACGTGATTTCATTTAGATTAAAATGCACACTCGTGAGATAAGCGGGGTTGTGTCCCATGCGTTTGAAATCCTCTATACGGTCATCCCTACGCATATACCACCCTATGTGGTGAGTATTGTTCACCACAATCTTTGCGATGGCCGTTGCCCAACTGCCGCCACCTATTATAGCTATCTTTCCGCAGTCAAACATATTTCTACGCCTCTGCCGCCTTATCTATCCAACCCTGTATATCAGCTACAGAAGGCTTCTGCATCTCAAGTTTGTATTTCTTTACTATATCGCCGATTTTCTGCTGCAGTCCCTGTGCTTTCTCTTCCTTGATATTCTGCACAAGGTTAAAGCCTGCCTTACGCAATACCGGCACCCACTCTTCGCTTACGCCTACCTCAGCCCATTCTGCCACAGAGCTCTGTGGAGTCTTTGCTTCCGGCTTCATCTGTGGGAAGAAGAGCACCTCTTGTATGAATGACTTACCTGTCATCAGCATCACCAGTCGGTCTATGCCTATGCCGATACCGCTGGTTGGCGGCATACCATACTGCAATGCACGCAGGAAGTCATGGTCTATTATCATAGCCTCATCATCACCCTTGTCAGCAAGCTTCATCTGGTCAATGAATCTCTCTTCCTGGTCTATCGGGTCGTTAAGCTCTGAGTATGCATTTGCAAGCTCCTTACCGTTTACCATCAACTCAAAACGCTCTGTCAGTCCCGGCTTTGAGCGGTGCATCTTTGTAAGCGGTGACATCTCCACAGGATAGTCTGTAATGAATGTAGGCTGAATAAACGTACCCTCACAGAACTCGCCGAAGAGCTCGTCTATGAGCTTACCCTTACCCATGGTCTCGTCTACCTCCATACCCTTCTCCTTACAGAAGTTACGTATCTCTTCCTCTGTCTTACCGTTACAGTCAAAGCCTGTCTTCTCCTTGATGGCGTCAAGTATAGGCAGACGACGGAACGGAGCCTTGAACGATATTGTCTTACCGTCAATCACTGTCTCTGGCTTACCGTTGACAGCTACACATATCTCCTCCAAGACCTTCTCGGTAAACGACATCATCCAGTTGTAGTCCTTATAGCTTACATACAACTCCATGCAGGTAAACTCCGGGTTGTGGTTTTTGTCCATACCCTCGTTACGGAAGTTCTTGCCTATCTCATATACGCCCTCGAAGCCACCCACGATAAGGCGTTTCAGGTACAGCTCAGTAGCTATACGCATATACATCGGTATATTGAGAGCGTTGAAGTGAGTGATGAACGGGCGTGCACTCGCACCACCGGCAATACTTTGCAGTGTAGGTGTCTCCACCTCAGTGTAGCCAGCCTCATCAAGTATTCTTCTCAGTGTACGTACTACTGTAGCACGCTTCAGGAATGTATCCTTCACACCGTCATTGACCACCAGGTCAACATAACGCTGACGATAGCGCAACTCCGGGTCATCAAACTTGTCGTATGCCACACCATCCTTATACTTCACGATAGGCAGTGGCTTAAGAGATTTTGACAATATGGAAAGCTCCATGGCATGCACGGAAATCTCACCCGTCTGGGTGCGGAACACATAACCCTTCACGCCAACGAAGTCACCTATATCCATCAACTTCTTGAACACCTTATTATATAAGTCTTTGTCTTCTCCCTGGCAGATGGCGTCACGCTGCACATACACCTGTATGCGTCCCTTAGAGTCCTGTACTTCCATAAAGCCTGCCTTACCCATAATACGACGGCTCATCATACGGCCAGCTATGCATACCACACGACTATTCTCTGCCGTAGCCTTACCTGGCACGTCATTGCCTTCCTCGTCTTTCTCTGTTGGCAGGTCAACGAAATTTTCTATAATCTCTGTTGAAAAGGCATCCACAGGAAACTCTGCAGCTGGATACGGGTCTATGCCCATGTTGCGCAATTCTTGCAGACTTTCTCTGCGACCAATCTCTTGTTCTGACAGTTCTAAAATGTTCATCGTTTCTTTTTGTTTCTTGTATATTAAGGTGGACTATTCATCCTCACGTCCGATGTTCTTCTCTGTACTCAATACAAAGACATCCTCGTCAGGACGTTTCATCTTATATCTCTCACGAGCTATAGTCTCAACGCCTTTCATGCTCGCCTCAAAGTTGCTCAGCCTTATGGAGTCACGCTCAAACTGCTCCTCATAAGAGCGTAGTTGCTCTTTTTTCTCACTCAGTTGCATCGACAACATAACGAGAGAGCGCACGCTGTTCTCGTCAACTACCCCTACAAGCACCACACACACCACAATAGTGATGAAATACTTATGACGCGAGAGATAATACCATATATTGTTAATGCGACCCAAATTTTCTCAATTATGAAATATGAGTTATAAATTATGAGTTATGAGTTACTGTAAGCTTTGACAAAGATGTCTTCCGCTCACCACTCACAACTCATAACTTTTATTATATAATATACTGTGACGAAATACTCTCGTTATTGATAACTCTGCGTATGGTCTCTGCAAACATATCAGCAACGCTGAGCTGCTTAACCTTGGCACAACGCTGAGAGTAAGGTATGGAGTCAGTAAATACTATCTCCTCCAAGGCTGACTCCTGCACGCGCTCACTTGCCGGACCTGACATCACGCAGTGGCTTGCTACCGCACGCACTGAACGTGCTCCGGCTTCCTTCATTATGTCTGCAGCCTTTGTTATGGTGCCGGCAGTGTCAACCATGTCGTCAACAATAACAACATCCTTGTCTTTCACATCACCTATAATCTGCATCTCTGCTACGACATTGGCGCGGGCACGTGTCTTATTACACAGCACCAACGGACAGTCAAGATACTTGGCAAAACTCTTGGCACGCTTTGCACCGCCAACGTCTGGAGAAGCTATCACGAGGTTGTCAAGTTTCAGATTCTCCAGATAAGGCAATATTACACCTGAACCATACAGATGATCAACAGGAACATCAAAGAAACCCTGTATCTGGTCTGCATGCAAGTCCATAGTAATCAGACGGTCTATACCAGCCACGCTGAGCAGGTCGGCAACAAGCTTTGCGCCGATAGACACGCGCGGTTTATCCTTTCTGTCCTGACGGGCCCAGCCGAAATACGGTATCACAGCATTGATGGTACGGGCTGAGGCACGCTTGGCTGCGTCTATCATCAGCAACAGCTCCATCAAGTTGTCTGAGTTAGGGAATGTACTCTGCACCAGGAAGAGGTCGCGACCGCGAATACTCTCCTCAAAGCTTACAGCAAACTCTCCGTCGCTGAAGCGTGTAATAACGAGATTGCCTAAAGGGCAACCCAAACTGGCACAAATCTTCTCGGCTAAATAACGTGTAGCCGTGCCTGAGAATACAAGAAAGGAATCTTTTTCCATTTATATGTAGGATATTATTAGTTAACTGTTAATCACACTCTGTTGCGCATCACCCCACCGCCTTACGCAGTTTCTTGAAATGCTCTATCACCCCGTGGAAGTCCACCTCATGCTGTATGCTGAAACGGTTCCACAAGTCACCACATATCACCACGCCGCCGAAGCCAAGGTCCTTGGCGTATGGTATGGTCTCCAGGCTCATTCCTCCAAGGGCATACACATGCTTGTCTATCAGTCCGGCCTTATGCGCCTCACGCATCTCTGCCTCTGAGAGCGATGCTTTCACACCGTCATGCAGTGAGTCAAACAATGAATGAAGCATCACGTAGTCACACTGTTTCTTCATGGCTTTCAAGTCATTCACATCAGATGTACTACGTGTTATATGCCTGCGTATCCCATCCGGAACGGCATCCTCCGGACGGTCTATGTGTATTCCCCTAAGGTCAAACTCCTGCTTCAGGAAGTAATGCTGATGCACGCTGATGCGGTCTAATATCCGCTGTGGCAGCAATGACAACAAGCGTTCCGCATATGTCAGTTCCAAGCCCGGCTTGTTGACGTGCAACAAGTCCAACCCCTCGTCAAACAATGCGGTGAGTATTTTGTCCTCTTCCACGAAATACGTGGGCTGAGTCATTATTATCAGTTTCACAACTGCAAAATTAAGAAAAAAATGTTAATCATGCAATTTTATAGAAATTAAAAGTTAACTTTGCAGTAAAATTTTGACAAAAGGAAAATGATTGGCTGGAAAAACAGAGTTTTTACACTTGTATTAACATCTGTCACAGTCTTAGTCTTATTATTCGTTTTTCGTAAAAGGAACAAGAAATGATATACGAACAGATAAACCGCCCCACATACGTATTAGAGGAGCAGAAACTGCGTAACAACCTCTCGCTTATCAAGAGCGTGGCAAAGGAAGCCGACGTTGAGATTATCCTTGCTTTCAAGGCATACGCTCTCTGGAGGACATTCCCCATCTTCAGGGAATACATCGGTGCCACTACCGCCAGTTCACTGCATGAGGCCAGGTTGGCATACGAGGAGTTTGGCACTCCCGCCCACACCTACTCACCAGCCTACACCGACTACGAGATTGACGACATAGCGCGCATAAGCAGCCATCTTACCTTCAACTCCCTTTCCCAATATGAGCGGTACCACGAGCGCGCCACACGACAGAATCCAAAATTGCAGCTGGGACTACGTGTCAACCCTCAGTATTCCGAGGTCGAGACTTTGCTCTACAACCCTTGCGCACCTGGCACACGCTTCGGGGTGCGCTCCACTGCGCTGCCCCCACAGCTGCCGCCCGATATCACCGGCTTTCACTGCCACTGCCACTGCGAGAGCGGTAGCGATGTATTCCAACGCTCTCTGCAACACATAGAGGAGCGTTTCTCACCATGGTTCCCACAACTGAAATGGATAAACTTTGGCGGCGGCCACCTTATGACTCGCGCCGATTATGACATACCGTTGCTTATAAGTTTGTTGCGCGACTTCCACAGCCGCTATCCGTGGTTGCACGTGATACTTGAACCCGGCAGTGCCTTCGGCTGGCAGACAGGCCCGCTTGTAGCACAAGTTGTTGACATTGTGGAGGATGAAGGCATCAGAACCGCCATTCTCAACGTGTCGTTTACATGCCACATGCCCGACTGTCTTGAGATGCCTTATATGCCCGCTGTGCGCGGAGCTATAGAGACATCTTCCCCTCAATCCTCCTACCGTCTCGGCGGATGCAGCTGTCTCAGTGGCGACTACCTGGGCTACTGGCAGTTTGACCATGACCTGCAGATTGGCGAGAACATCATCTTCGAGGATATGAACCACTACACCACGGTAAAAACCACCATGTTCAACGGTGTAAGCCATCCTGACATCGCCTTACTGCACACCGACGGCACCCTGGAAACGTTACGTCACTACTCGTATGAGGACTACCGCGACCGAATGGACTGATAAAATACAGATACATAAAACCACACCATACAATTTACAAAACGGTGACAAGACAGACTGTTAGAGCATAGTACCCTGACAGTCTGTCTTGTCGTTAAGTACAACTCTGACAGAACCTTAACAAGACATATACTCATACCCAGTTCTGTTTCATAGACAAATATGTCCGAATCGTCCTTAAAATATGTTAAATGTCAACATCTCCTAACATTATAATATAGAGAGAAAAGACAAAAAATAGTAACTTTGTAAATTATTTCCGACTATAAAGAACATGACACAGATATTCAAACACAGTCTTCACAGAATGAAGACATTATGCTTAATCGCAACATTATTCTTTTGCGCCAGCGCCATGCAGGCACAGTTTCTCTCTGCCCCTGCTTTTCCTGGTGCAGAAGGTTTCGGTCGTTACACCACAGGCGGACGTGGCGGCCAGGTAATCCACGTCACCAACCTCAACGACTCAGGCACTGGTTCGTTACGTGCGGCTATCAAGACCAGCGGAGCACGTATCATCGTCTTTGACGTGGCAGGAATAATAGAACTGCAGTCTGACCTGAAGATAGAGAAGGACGACTGCACCATATTAGGCCAGACTGCTCCCGGCGACGGCATCTGCCTTAGGAACTATACCTTCCATATCAACGCCAACAACGTCATCGTGCGCTATATACGCTGCCGCATGGGTGACACTGAGCAGAATGAGAACGATGCCATGTCTGCAAGTCACAAGACAGGCAGTTACAAGAAGAACATTATAATCGACCACTGCTCTGTGTCATGGTGTGTTGACGAGTGCGCCTCCTTCTACGGCAACGAGGATTTCACACTGCAATGGTGCATAATGTCTGAGTCACTCCGAAATTCCGTTCACGACAAGGGCAGCCACGGCTACGGCGGTATATGGGGAGGCGACAAGGCTTCATTCCATCACAACCTTTTGGCACATCACGACTCGCGCAACCCGCGTTTTGACCATGGCTATCTGGCAGAACACGCAGGCATCGTTGACTATATCAACAACGTGGTATATAACTGGGGTGGCAACTCTACGTATGGCGGCGAGAACAAATCCGGACTGGAGCCTAAGAAGTTCAACATGATTAACAACTACTACAAGCCAGGTCCTAACACTTTTGCAAACTCCAAATATAACCGTCTGCTAAACCCTACCACGAAATGCAGTAACTGTAACAGCAGCGACCAGTATGATGTCGTGCCGGGCAAGTTCTATATCAACGGCAATAAGGTAAACGGCACAACCGTAAGCCTTACCACATCATCTACAAGCTGCAGCAACATCAGCTTCGATTCTGGCTACAACTTCAACTCTTTTGTTTCAAACTGTCTTTCCGACAACCGTTTCATTTCAACTGACAACGATTTCAACCAATATAACACCATCTCCACACACAGTGCGGATGACGCCTTCACAAAAACAGTACAGTATGCTGGTGCCAGCCTCAGCCGTGATGCTGTGGACACACGCATAGCCTATGAAACAACCGAAGGCACATTTACATACTCTGGTAGCAATGGTTCCACCAACGGCCTCATTGACACTCAGAGCGACGTCGGCAGTTGGCCCACCTACAGCGGCACAGCCCTTACCGACACTGACAATGACGGTATTCCCGACGATTGGGAAACAGCCCACGGTCTGTCAAACTCTGTCAACAACGCTGCCACCTACAACCTTGACTCACGCGGATACTACACTGACCTTGAGGTGTACGCCAACTACCTCGTAGAGGACATCACCAAGGCGGAACGCGCCGGTGCCTCTGCCTCTTTTGAGGAATATTATCCGCTTGACGAACAAAGCGAGCAAAACGAGCAAGGCGACCCAGAGGATGACATAAGCGGAACATTATTTTCCTTGACAACCACTGCGACAAGCGATATCACCATAAATGGCAAGTCAACCATAGACCTTGCCAACTATGCCACTGTTACAGGAGGCACGGCTTCGCTATATAACGGTCACAACGATGCAAAAGTCTATATAAAGTCAAGTGGAATAACTTTGGGAGGCTCTGGCAACTCTTATGTAAAGATAGAACTTGACCACGCACTGCAGTCTGGCGACATACTGACCACAACAGGGGGTGACGGTGGTTTCGTAGCCTCAGCTTACACAAACAGTTCTACAAGCAATATAAACAGCAACACTTTCGAGTTCACAGCTGATTTCACTGGTGTCAGAACGCTGTATATCATGCGTGGAGCATCACCATACCCCACTTTCTCTTCCGTTACCATAACACGCCCCGGAACTACATGCGCCCTGACCGACGGTGAGGAGTACACATTGACTGCTGACAAGACATACGACGAGGTGACATTCACGAAGAACTTCTCCACTTCACTTGTCAACAAATGGACGGCGCTGTATGTTCCGTTCGCCATAGACATTGATGACTATACCGATGCATTCGACATCGCAGAGATTAATGCCTTCAGGCCATACCGCGACACAAACGGCGACGGCGTGGTAAACGATGATGATGACGACATGCTCATAGTTACAAAAGTCACGACTGGAACGACACTGCCTAACACACCATACCTTATAAGGGCAAAGGCTGACGGTGACGTAACGATAGTACCGGTTGACAACAAACTATATGCAGCAGCCAATGGTCAGAAAGTATGCCAAACAAACAATGGCACATATACCTTCACAGGTCTTAACAGCTCTGTAACCGCTAACGCAAGCAACAACTACTATTACATGTCTAACGGCACCATAAGCCACCGTACTACCGGTGAGACAACCATAAAACCCAACCGCTGGTACATGACCGTAAGTGGAGCGACAAGCACCAATGCTAAACCTTCCTTCAGCATCATAGTGGAAGGCGAGGAATACCAGCCCACAGCGGTTACAGTCAACGAGGCCCGGAAAGTCAACACTCCATCAGCAACCTACTCTGTAGGAGGCTTGCACCTCTCCGATACCCAAGCGGCACCAAAAGGCATTTACATTCAGGACAGAAAGAAATATATCAGGAAATAACTATGAGTAAAAATACCCTCTACATAAAACCAGACATCCAAGTGGTAACGTTGTCTCCCATGCCCATAATGGCAGACTCAGCAATACCGGTAAGTGAGAACGGCGAGGCCGACGCCAAAGCTAACGGCTCGTTTTTCTTAGAGGAGGAGGAAGAGACCTACGAGGCACAATATTAGCCTCAACGCCAATACCGCAAAATAACTAATTATAATATTATTCTATGATTAAGAAAAAGGATTACATCATTCCTCTTCTCAAGACCTATGTAGTAACTGTCCCGCGGTTACTGCAGGCGTCAAGGGAAGACACCCAAATCAGGGACAACGGCAACGGAACAACCTCCGGCGACATCGATGATGACGACGGAGAGTTTAACGGATTGTTTGACTAAACAACCCAGGACATGTATTTTCTTTAATTGCAAAACAACAAAACAAAATGAAAATGAAAAGACATATCATAACAATAGTCCTCGCCCTGATTACTGTAATGACTGCCAGCGCGCAGAGAAAGACCGACCAGCTGGACCGTGGACTGGTGGCATTGCCTAACAACAACGGCATCTACCTTAGCTGGCGCATACAGCCTGAGGAATATTACAACGTTACATACAACGTTTATCGTAACGGCACCAAGATTAACTCCACCCCACTGCTAGTGTCCAACTATACCGACGCTGGTGGTTCTACAAGCAGTTCCTATACCATCAAGGCCGTAAAGAACGGCGTTGAGCAGACTGAATGCACTGCCGTAACCCCATGGACTACATACGAGTATGACAGCCAGTGGAAACGCAACAACTATTACAAGCAGATACCTGTGGCTGACGTATATGACCGTAACGGCACACTCGTATTCTGTGCCTGCGGCAACCACACTGTTTCTGACGATGTGGCTCAAAGCTATGGCGTAAACGACATCTCATTAGGCGACGTTGACGGTGACGGACAGATAGACTTCATACTGAAGCGTACTAACGACACAGACCGTGACGCTCTGTTCCCTACAGACAACACTACAGCTTTCTGCCGCATAGAAGTATATGCGTCAAGCATCAACTTTGGCTTGCTCTGGTGGATTGACTGCGGACCTAACACCGTGTATGGTCCTGACGAGCAATGGGACGCCGTGGCTTACGACTGGGACCAGGATGGCCGTTGCGAGATTGTATATCGTGCATACGGTAACACCATAATTCACAAGGCCGATGGCTCTACCATAACCATCGGTTCACCTAACGAGAACATACGTAACTATGTTTCTCATACAGCCAACATGTCCTTCACTAACTGCGGCACGGAGTGGTTGCTATACATTGACGGACTTACAGGACAGCCATACGTTACCATGGAGTATCCGCTGAAGCGTCTGGAGTCAAGCGAGTTCTCTACCGAGATAGACTGGAGCAATCCTAATAGTGATGACGTAGCAGCATACATTAGCAAGGTAGAAAACATCTGGGGCGACGGTTACGGTCACCGCTCAAGCAAATATTTCGTAGGCGCGCCTTATCTTGATGGCAGAAACCCAAGCCTTTATTTAGGTCGTGGTATCTACACACGCCACAAGATGATAGCCTATGACATAAACCCTGCCACACATGCACTTACCGAGCGCTGGCAGTGGTCTTGCCTTGACTCTTCAAGCCCTTGGTTTGGCAACGGCAACCACAACTTCTCTATAGGCGACGTGGATGAGGACGGCAGAGATGAGATAATATACGGTTCCATGGTCATTGACGACAACGGCAAGGGACTGCATACCACTGGTTTCGGACACGGTGATGCCCTGCACAACGGCGACCTCGATCCTTTCCGCAAAGGACAGGAGATTTTCGCTTGTCTGGAGGAATACCCATACTGGGGCAACAACTTCCGTAACGCAACAACTGGCGAGGTTTATTACAAATATAATACCCCTGTAGTTGGTGGCAAAGCTGGTGACGACGGCCGCTGTATGGCTGCAAACCTCACTAACGAGTACCCGGGATGTATCGGTGCCTCTTCTAAAGACGGAGTGATAGCACTCAGCGCCGACACCGTCAAGGTTCTTACAGAGATACCTAACAACTGGAGTCCAGGATCCGGAACTCCATACCCTTCTGCCCTGAACTTCCGCATTTACTGGGATGGTGACCTTCTCGAGGAAACCCTAAACGGCCCAGGTGCAAGTAACGCAGGTAACCCAATGTATGTAAACAAAATGGGTAACCGCATATTCCAGACTGTAAACACCCTCAGCAACAACGGTACAAAGAAGAACCCTTGCGCACAGGGTGATATATTTGGCGACTGGCGTGAAGAGTTGGTATTACGTGCCAATGACAATAAGTCTTTCTACATCTACACCACCAACACCCCTACCGACTACCGCATTCCTTCTTTGTGGAATGACCATCAGTACCGTCAGGCCATGGTGTGGCAGTCATTCGGCTACAACCAGCCACCTCACACATCTTTCTTCCTTGGTGATCTGGAGGGTATAACCGTGGCTCCACCACCATACACCAACTCTGGTCGTACGGAGCTTCATAGCGGCAGCACCATCACTTCTGCCAACAACAATACTCATGTGATGATATGTGACGCAGGCAGCTATGACATTGATGCCAGCGGAGCATCACCTGAGGTCTTGACAGTAAACGTACCTTCTGTCGTTTCTGGTAACGATGACAATTACTCTATCACTTACTCATACAGCACTACACAGTTAGGCACATCAGCCAACGGCGACTTGACCGGCGCTACCACGCTGGCAAAACAGGGTGACGGTATGCTGAAGATGGCTGAAAGGAACTACTCTTACACTGGCAACACTAACGTCTGGGCTGGCTCTCTCGCCTTCAGCGGCACGCTGCCTAACAGTGAGGTCTGGATGAACCGCCACACTAATCTCTATACCGCCGGCACGTTCACCCAGCCTGTCACTATGGAGTACGGTTCTAAGCTCTATATCTGTAAGGACAACGCCACTGGCGACGGCTCTCTGCCTGAGGCTGAATATACATCAGCTAACTTCAAGACTCTTAACCTCCACGAGGGTGCAAGGGTGGCTTTCAACGTCAACAAGAGTCTGAAGAAGTATGACGTACTCAACGTGGAGAACCTTAACCTGCGCACTCAGGACTGGCAGTATGGTCCTAAGTACCTCTCTCCTGTATTCGAGGTGAACAACGCCAATTCAAAGATTACCGTGGGAACATACCCATTGTGTAACGTTGAGAACATCAACGGTGACATATCTGACATCGTCATAGAGAGTGCTACGGGCTTTGCCAACAACACCATACGCACACTCGAGAATGTTGACGGTGTGATATACCTGAACGTGTCTTACGAGAACGAGCTCTATATCGGTTCTAAATACAACATCTCGTCTATCTGGACTGAGTTCTCTCCTTCCTACACCATTGCAAAGGGTGAGACTTATAACTTCAAGTTCGTGAACTATGGTGGCAAGAAGCAGAACCAGAACTGGATTCTCGCTGCTGTGAACGGCGACGGCCACTCTACCGCTGACCGTGCTGACTACGCCGAGTACATCAGTCTGCTTGCCGATGGCACCGCCCTTGCTGCCGGCCACACTTCTGAGGCATATAATGTTACAGTCAACAAAGACTGGACCGACATGGAGGAGTTCATTGCCGACATGGAGGAGGCTGACGTTGACATGACCGTGTCATACAGCAATGACAACGTACTGAATGTATCTGCGGTTATGACTGCCGCAGACGGTGACACTTACAACTACACAGCGCAGTACAGTGGATGCACTGCTGACGACATGACGCTGTTCTTCACCGTTGACCACTCACACATGACCTACCCTGAGGCTGTGCATACCGAGAATGCCGCAGACGTGAAGATGACACACGTAAACTATGACGATGCTGACACTTCCTATGGTGAGGTAACAACAGCACGAAGCGGCTATAACAATGCTGGTAGCACTGTCGGCTTCCCACGTACAGACTGGGGAGTAAACTGGATAACATACCTGCAGGTTGACCTGTCAGAATACAAGAACGTGAATAGCGTCACACTGAAGTTTAAGGGTTCCGGCTCTACCGACAACAAGCGCAGTACACGATGGGGCGTTGGCTACAATGCATCAACATGGACAAGCGACATGACGTATAACACCGCCGACAAGAGCATCACCTTGCTTGGCGATGCAGTATGGGGCTCTACCAAGTCTTCTACAACCTATGAGGACTATACCTTCGACATCTCTGATGCATACTTCAATGATGATGACAAGGTTCTCACCATCATTATATATGAACTAGAGGCAGCCGGTGGCTATGTCACCAGTCCTGAGGTCATCGTGAACAGCAGCATAGAAAACGAAATGGAGAGCGACGAGCCTACAGAGAAAGTCATCAACGACAAAGTATTGTTCTCACAGGACTTCGAGGATGCCTCTACCATAGATGATTCTTGGACTTCTGCTCAAGGCGATCGTTATTTCTCTGCTCAGACTGCATTAGAAGATGGAAGTCACTACTGTAGATACCACGGTGGTAGCAGCAATGGAACAACATTCACTTACTCTGCCCTGAATAACGTAGGCGAGGAATACACTACGACCTCTACCTACTCTCTTGACTTTGATTTTGCAGTCATTCCTACAGACGGTAAAAGCAGTTCTGGTGCACAGACTGCTACTTTCACCATCTTTGATAAGGATAATAGTTCACTGTGTCACTGGCAGGTTACTACCGAGGCAAAAACCGCAGCTGCAAACTCTACAGGCTCTTTTTATCTGGGAAGCACCGAGACCGGAACATTTACCGCAAACCTGTCTCCATATTGGTATCACATCAATATCAACGCATCATCAAACGGCACAATCATGACCGTGACAGACATTGAGGGTAACACCTCTGAACAGTACACTCTGAGCGACCACCTTATATATATAGGAAAATGGACTTATTACACAGCTAAGAATAATGGCGGTCTGTGTCTTAACGACATCACTTTGACAGCAAATGCTTGGCTTGACCTCACGCTCTCACCAACAGTAGCACCAGACTATGCCGAAGGTATCTACCAGACAGTGAAGGTTGATAGAGACTTCAACATTGGTTACTCTACCCTCTGCCTGCCGTTCAATATGTCTGTAGAAACATTCACCGGTGGTGACACTGACGCTTACGTGGCATATCTCAGCGATGTGCAGGAGAGCAACGGCGTAACAAGCCTGTATTTCGTCAACATGCAGATGATAGAGGCCAACAAGCCATGCATCATCTACCTGAGCAAGCCACTGGATGCACCTACATTCTCTAACATCGCAGTGCACAGTCCTGAGTCTAAGACATTCACTGGCGGTGCTTGGTCAATGTACGGCAACTACACTCCTGGTTTCTCTATGTATGGCAAGTATGGAGTTGCACATAATGCACAGATAAAGAAGGGCGGTGCTGCATCTACGCTCAACGCTTATGGTGCTTATCTCGTAGGACCAGCCAACGCTGCTAACGCCAAGATTATGTTTGGCGAGTATGTGGAGGAAGAAGAGTACACCGGTATATCTGGCATCGGCAGCGAGACAGCTGCACAACGTAACGGCAAGTATGCCGGCAACCAGCAGATTATCATACTGCATAACGGCAAGAAATACAGAATCAACGGCACACTGATAAAATAGTGTTCCGTATGTAATAGAAAAGGACCGTTCGAATGAGACTTTCGAGCGGTCTTTTTTTTCGCAAAATCGTTCGATTAGTGTTATTTGTGTTCGAAAAAACAGTCTGAATTTGTTGTTGAATTAGACTTGATTTATGTTAGGCGATGACAAAAATGTCCTATTCGGGGCTTCTCGTTAACGCCTCATGCTCGCGATATTTCAAAATTTTTTCCCAGTGGTTCGCTCTGGCGAAAATATAGAGCGTTTGTAACTGTCTGATAATCAGTATAGGGATATAAAAAGGGGGGCTGAAAAGCCCTTTTTTCGTTCCAAAAGCTATGCTTTTACCACATGAAAGCATAGCTTTTAGAGGGTAAAGTGATAGCTTTCACAGTGTAAAAGCTATCACTTTACGACAAAAAACACAAAAAACTCCCTCCGAAACATGATTTTCATGCCTTCAGAGGGAGTTTTTCTTCCTAGTTTGAGTTTTTTTATGGATGTTTTTCAGACAGTGAAAAAACGATTTTGTCCTATTCTATGTAGTTTTCTTTCTTACGTCAAAGTGAACGTCATACGGTGGTATGGTGTTGGTCCGTACTCGGCTATTGCAGCACGATGTTTCTTCGTAGGATAGCCTTTGTTTGACAGCCAGTCATACTGCGGATACTGCTCTGCCAGCATATTCATGTAGTCATCACGGTATGTCTTGGCAAGAATGGAGGCGGCCGCTATACTCAGGTATTTGCCGTCGCCCTTGACGATGGTGGTAAAGGGAAGGGCACCACCCTGCCCTCCTCCGGAGGATATGGCGCTGCTGCGTTTTTTCTTCACAGGCATTTCCACCTCATTACCAAACAAATCATGCTGTACGGTCTGTTGTCTGTTCTTCTGAAATGACTCCACACTTCGCTCGTCCTTACCCGGAACGCCATTCAGCACATTGTCATCAGCGCCTCCTCTTGCCTCTGACAGCAGGAGGGGGGCAGGATAATAGGCATCAAACTTATTACCGTCGATGATAAGTTCCTCTGGTCGCACACTGAGTTTGTCAAGTGCGCGGTGCATGGCGAGGTATGAGGCATGGAGTATGTTTATTTGGTCTATCTCCTGCGCTGTACATACTCCAACAGCCCATGCCACGGCGTCACGCTCAATCTCTGTGCGCAAGGCATAGCGTTTCTTCTCCGTCAGTTGCTTGGAATAATTGAGCAGGTCATTATGATAGTCAGGGGGCAGTATAACCGCTGCGGCATACACACTGCCGGCAAGGCATCCGCGCCCAGCCTCATCACATCCTGCCTCTATGACGCCAGCATGGTAATAAGGAAGAAGGAGTGTATACTTCCTATCACCTATGCGATGGGAAGTATTCACTCCTTCTTCTTTCTTCTTTATCATCACTTAAACTTATTTTTTCACTAAAAAGTAATATCATCCCTCCCTCGGGAGGGAACTAAAGGGTGGGGTCACCTATAATACATCTGTCCGTCTGCACCTACGCCTGCCGCACTGACAGTAACGCGCGTCTCGCGACTGTTATTGTATATCGTGGTGCTGAACGTACCGTCACTGTTGAGCTTCACGTTAGGATTCCAGTAAAGGGTGCGACGGTAGTCCTTAGGCTCTGACGGTTTTGCATTGCTATAGTCAGGAGAATAGAACTCCTCCGGATAGGCTATGCCGTCCATGATATAGCGGCGGTCACGATATGTAGGACGCTTGCCGTCGTTCTCTATCGGCACGAAATCGAACGTCACGTCGGCTACGTTTGCAGCCACCACGTCGCCTGAGTCGGTACGCAACTCATAGTCGGTGTATGCCTTGACATACTGCATACGCTCGAGGCGGAGAGTATTGAACACGTCTGCCTGTGACACATCTTTGTCAAACTCGTTATTACCAGGGGTATAGTTACGATAGAATGACGTACCTTTAACCAGCGCACGTATGTTAATCTGATTATCACGGCCCATATTACCGAAGAGATACGTTGCGGCCTTGACAGGGAATACACGGAAATCAACTATGCCACACATCAGTCCACGGTCTGACAACTCATTATACAAATCGTATGCATCCATCACTATGGCTGGTTTCTTCATGTCTATAGCACGACGACCACGACGACGTGACTTTACCACGACCGTCTGCAACTGGTGCGTACCAGCCAGTTTGCTGGACTCAGGTATATTCTCGTCATCATCCTCGTCAACAAACTGTAACTGTGGAGAGTTTGTCTGATACCATGAATATGGTTTGCAGAATCGAGGGAAGCATACATCCTGCTTTACGAAGAAGTCTGGGAAGGCACGCTCATTCAAGAATTCCTTGTCATGCTTGCCTGTCTGCATATTCTTTGTCAAGGAGTCGCTACGGTTGTATGCCTTGGCAAAGAGGTAAGCCCATCCGTAGTATGGAGGCATATTAATCTTGAAGTGTCCGTAACGGTCTGTTCGTGCAATGGCACCTGCCATCTCGCCGTTCTTGTTTATCTCGGCCTCAACAAGAATGTTTTTCCTTGCCCTGCCACTTATAATTGTAGTGCCGTCGCCATCACCCTCTGAGTACTCTATCGTCTCCTCGCTGCCTTCTTCTGTATCAAATACTGTCTCCGTCTGAGCCACGACAGGCGAGTCAAAGGCATCTATACCCTGCTCTGCACGCATTTTGTCAGCAATGGTGGAGGCTTTCTTGCCTACTCCTGCAAGGTCTTCATATTCCAATATATTGGCCTCGGCTGGTACCGTATATACTGTACCCTCAAAGGTCAGTCCCTTTTCCGGCTCATATCGCAACTGCTCTGCACGCTTATACCTGCGCCATCCCTGTACCTTCATCAGCAGGTCGAGGTCTGACAGGTGTTGCGCATCATTGTTCTCAAAGTAATATGCGGGATAAGCTATGAAGCCTTTGAGTTCTGAAGACAGCAGCATATCGGTCATGATATTTCCGTTGTCATATCCACGCTCGTCAGTCTGCGCGTCACGTATTGCCAGGGAGATGGTGGCAGGATGCTGTTCACCAGCCTCTACCTTCACGTCTATAGGCGCATAAGCATCAACGGTTGTCTTTGCCCCTATCTCTGCACCTGCCGTACGCAAGGTGACATTCATCGGCTTGCCGTAGTCGCCGTTATTAATAAAGAAAAGGCGTGAGGCAAGCGGCTGGGCAGTCTCATCATATATTATAAGTTCATTTACGCCGGTTTGCAGTTCTGATTTGTTCAACTGTATATTGCCTGACGTAACACGCTGGAAGGCAACCAGTGTTCCTCTGCACAACACGGCGTATGCGGCAGGAGTGACACCCTTGGCTGATAATGCCACTGAATTTTTCTGTGCATCATAGTTTAATGAAACGCCTTGCTTCTGTGCTTTAGGCAACTTGAAGGTATAGTCTTTTCCTTTCCAGTTAAAAGTAGCCGTAAGGGGTGTCTCGGTAGGTGTGATGGTCATCTGTCCCATACCGAGATGCTGTGTCTTTATCTTGGTGCCATTGCTGAGCGTTCCTTCAAGGTCAAAGTTCTCTCCATGGTTATCCTTTACCTCAAAGGCTACATTACATGGCACACCCTCTATCAGCTGGCCGCCTTCCGGATAGAAGGACATGGTGAGATAGTCCTTGTCTTTCAAGATACGTGTCTTTGGACGGTGTGACATATAACGGTCAATATAGTTGCCTTTCTCCGTCGGTTTCTGATATACTGGTACCACACGGGAGTAAAGTCCGTCCCAGTCCCTGTAGAAATCAGCGGCGTTTTTCTTTCCATAGAACTTAAGTTCCTCGTCATGGGTATATTCTCTCTCCTTGACATTGAAGTTCAGCTGCCAACGTGTATAAGCACGCACTTCATAGAACCCGGAGTAGAGGGAGTCCTCAAGTATAAACTGTCCGCAGGTATAGCCGTTGCCATTGACAACGATATGCTGGCGCTCCACAAGGTAGCCGTCGGGCGTAAGCAACTCCACATACAGCAGTTTACTCATATTAGTAGGAGTAAGGTCATCGGCTCTAACAACGTATGCCTTATACCACAGTGTGTCACCGACGAAATAAGCGCTGTTGTCTGTGTGAACGTAAATTTTCTCCTGCACCTGAGGGTTATCACGCAACATTGTCTCAAGGTCATCAATCGGAGTAGCCGTAGTCTTTGCACACAAAGTCACTACAAGCAAACAAAAAAGCAATCTCAGTCTTCCTATCATAGCAGTTTTAATTTTAAGGTAAAAAAATTGTGTCTTTTGTTTCATTTTGTTAGGTTATCTAATGTAGTTCTTTCGATTTGTTTTGTTAGGTTATGATTATATTTATGACGCAGCAAGCTGGAATAAGGTTTAATCGTTTGGCGTCCCCTCATAAGTCGTGACTGAATACCATTGACCACTGTCATAAACAACACGACCTGGCTCATCTTGACATCTTACATCTGTCTTTTTTGCATCAGAAAGACAAACGGCAGCTGCCGTTTTAGGCAGCTGCCGTTTTAGCATATTATAATTCTGTTAGTCGCCACCTTATCACTTGAACGGCAGATAGCAGTTCTGTGTGGTGATGACTTTACCTTTGCCTTTCAGCTTGTCAGCCAGCCATGCGTCACCGAAGCCGCCGCCATAAAGGCCGCTCTCATTCTTATGACGCGCCATACGCTGCAAATCACCGAAACGACATCCCTCAAAAGCAAATTCTAATGCCATCTCATCGCATAGCAAATCCTCCATTGCGTTTATAGAGTCTTCTTTTGTATACTCACTGAGACCCAAATTGAACTTTTTATTCAAATAATCCAATTTTCCATTCAACACTGGTTCAAATTGATATGGAGAGTCAAAGCCCTCTACAATACCTGCTCCATGTCTATGTATACCTACTATAGGACAATCTACTGGACTCTTGATATTTGAAGATGATGTATTTGTAAAATTTCCAACATTAGCATCACTGAAGAATGGTATCGTTGTAGAAAGCATCTCATAAGTCTCAGGCTTAATGTAATAAGTGCTGTCTTTTGTTCCATCATTGATGACACTGTGCAAACCATACTGCATACCATCTTTCAATATCGCAAAAGCAGCATCTGGATAACCCATGCGGTTTAGCGCCTCTGCTAAATGAAGATATACAGTTGTAGTTCTGTACAATATTATATTGCCAGAAGAAGGCTTATTTACCCATGTATAAACTGAATCCTTATCTATACCAGGATTCAATATATTACCACGTCCATCACCCAGATTGGCTGAATTTCTTGGATATTTAAGATCCGTTGATTTCAGTTTGTTAGCCACATAATAATATGTAGCAGTGTCCGTCAACGTATTAAACTCCTTTGATGGAATAACTTGTATTTCTTCCTTTTCTGGTGTTCTGTTTATTTTAGTTCCATTAGTATAACGAGTAATCTCTTTCGCATAGTAATCGTATCCGAAAGCATCTGGAACATTTGTTACTTCTCCACCCAAGAAATTAACCGCCATAGGTATATAAGTAATCACATCATTCGGCATTGAACTCATTAAGTATATTGAACTCCAGCCGGCACTACTAGCGATAAGACTTGAAGTCTGAACACTATTATAATCCTCTGGCCATACATCGCTATAGATAATTCTGGTACCCCTCGGAGAATAGCTGTTACAGAAGTTACTGGTCACATCACCTTCCGTATTCAAATAATTAAAATATGAATAGGCAGCCTTTTGATACTCACCAACTTCCAAATACAAATCACCCAAAACGACATCTATAGGAATAAAACAACGAGAAGGAGCAAACCTCTTATTCGTTCCCCAGTTTGTCTCACCCATCAAGCCGTCTACTACGCCCATATTTGGAACAGTAGCACCAGGATATCTACTGCGCAGACCGGATAAGAACTCAGCCTCTTTCTCACATATAGTCTTTATGTCATATTTCGGATAATTACTATTGTTTATCTGCGAAATTGTCATCAGAGGCTCTGTAACATACGCTATATCATTACCATAGATACGTGCTAATTGAAGATATGTCCAAGCTCGTATTGATGCAATAGCAATGTACTCATTGATAGAGACATTCACATTTCCTGTATATAATGCAGTATCACGATGAGCTAAATAATAGTTACAGTTATTAATGACCTTGTAATAAAGGTGGATACTGTCATACTTATTTGTTTCATCTGCTGTAAAATCATACAATTTACGCAAATCCACTTTCGTATTTGGAGTTACATCCACCAAGTCTCCACGCATCTCATTTTGAAAGAAATACTGGTCTGCCACTTGCTGAAGAGTCTGTAATATACCAAAGGCACTAAAAACAGAGTCTGTTTTTTGATTCAAGTCTGGATCAAAAGCCTGTCGGCTACTGTCTGTTTCCAGCATATCCTGACATGACGCAAAGCTTATAGCAATCAATGCTACTATATATATATATCTTTTTCATTGTCTTTGAAATTAGAGGTTAATCTTGACACCAAAAACCAGAGAACGTCCCATAGAAACATTACCACAGTCTATGCCTTGGAATAACTGGTTATTACTGATAAAGAACTCAGGATCATTACCTGTATATTTGGTTATTGTGAACAGGTTACGTGCCTCGCCCCATACAGAAATACCCTGCAGCCATGACTGCCAAGACTCTGGGATAGGTATCTGGTATGCTACACTAAGAGTTTTCATACGAAGATATGAACCATCTTCTATCCAACGGTCAGAGAAACGGTTGTTACCCTTAGGATCACCATATGCTAATTTTGGCATATCAGTAATCTGATTCTCATATCTCCAATAACCTGTACCATGTACCTGCTGATTATAGAATGTAGAACCTGAATTCAAAATTGAACGCTGATAATTATACACGTCATTTCCAACACTATAGTTGAATGCCATATTAACAGTGAAACGCTTCCATGTCAACGTTGCAAAGATATTACCATAAATGTCTGGATTTGAATTGCCGATTACGACTTTATCCTTTTCATCTATGAAACCATCACCGTTCTGGTCTATGAAGTGTACGTCACCTGCATTAAACTTTTGCTCGGCACCCGTGTCATCTATATATTTCAAATAATCAGTTCCGTTATAGGCTGTAGCAGCCTCAGCTTCAGTACTGAATACATGGTCTGTGGTCTGATAGCCATAGAACGTTCCTATTGATGCTCCTGACTTAATCAGGATATTATTGTCACCATATACAGATGCTGTATAATCTCCGTCAGTAAGATGACATATCCTGTTTCTGTAGGTACCCATGGTAGCACCAAGCTCTACGTGCAGGTTCTTTGTTTCAATCGGCTTACCACTGATAGCGAGCTCCAAGCCATGGTTATCTAACACGCCATCGTTTGTCCAATAGTTAGTGATACCGCCTATCGGATTGTCAAATTTCTTAAGCGCTAACAAGTCTTTTGTCTTATGGTAATATGCATCAAAGCCCACAGACAAACGGTTATCAAACATATTCGCCTTAAAACCAAAATTGTACTTCAACGTGGTTTCAGCCTTGATCTTATCATTACCTATATTCACAAACTGTAAACCTGGAGCATTCGCATTATATCTAACAGACATGAATGAAGAACGAGCTGCATAGTTTGATATATCATCATTACCACTGACATCAAATCCTGCATATACCTTCAAATAGTTCACGAAAGAGTTTTTAGAGAACCAGTCCTCATTTGACATCACCCAACCTAATTGAATGCTAGGATACATTACCCAACGCACTCCAGCGACCTTAATGCCTGTTGATGATGATATATTCTGTCCGAAACGACTATTTGCCTCACCTAACAATGACAATGTCACGAAATATTTACTTGCGTAATCGTAGTCTGCATTAACATACCACTGCATATTCTTCCACACATCATTAACGCCGTCAATACTTTTATATTTACCATCGCCAAGATTAGGGTTACGGTCATTGGTAGATTCATTGTCTTTTGTTGAACTCGGGTAATCGCTGTCATAAGAAAAATAATTATAACGGAAACCACCTGTCAAAGCTATAGAATTACCACCATACTTCTGGGTCCAGTCAAGATGTGTATTACTCAACACATTAGTACTCTTAGAGAACAGAGAAGAGAAATTTGCAGTTACAGTACCCAAGCCATCTATCATAAACGCTGGTACTGCATTATACGGACGAGAGTATTTCTGAGAATATCTGTTAAGCGTATAACTGAATGCTGTCGTAAGTTTCAAATTCCTGTTAAACTCAAAAGTCGGCTCCAACTTGATATTAAATGACGTATTCTCAAGTTTGTTCTTGTTATCACCTGTTGCATTGTCAAAGAACGTTACAGGGTTAGCCAAAGAGAACTCACTACCAACCTGCGCAAGTAACTCGTCTTCCTCTGATATAAGAGAGGTAAAGCCACCAGTATATTTGCTATACTGATATGGATTGAGCAAAGGACTCTTTATCAAAGCGAGAGCAGCAGGAGACGTAATTGTTCCCTGAGACAGGTCTGCAGCAAAGCCGTCGTCAAAACGTTGCTTATTAGTACGCGAGAAAGACATATCGAATTTCGTATAGAAATTCTCCAAGATGTTTATATCAGTATTGAAACGTACGTTAACACGGTTGAACTCTGTCTCTTTTACCGTGCCTTGTGACTCTACATAACCTACAGACAAATTATACATACCGACATCATCACCACCCTGCACGTTAATGCTGTAGTTTTGTGTGAGAGCTGAACGATATACATAATCTCTCCAATTAGTATCATTATGATATGTATTGTAATAATACCCATTCGGATTATCATTGAGGAAATTCAATTTCTGCATAATAACCGGGTTCTCTATTACAGAAGGTACTGTACCAAGCAATGAAGTAGCATAGTTACGGTATTGAGCTGCGTTCATCATTGTTAAAGCTCTAGGCTCAAACTCCACTCCCAGTGATACTTTCGCATCAATACGAGTAGCCATTGAACGACCACGCTTAGTTGTAATTATAATAACTCCATTACCGCCACGCGCACCATAAAGCGCTGTAGCATTTTTAAGGACTGTAACCTTGTCTATATCTTCAGGAGATATTGTAGAGAGCATATTGAATATGTTTCCCTGATGTAACTGCGTACTATTACGCTGCATATCAAGTTCCACACCATCAAGAATAACCAATGGCTGAGAATTGGAATTCAGCGAATTGATACCACGAATAAACATTGAGGCACCTCCATCCATATCACCAGAATGAATGATAGAACGGACATCCGCACCTAGTCTTTCCTGTATCTCTGCATCAACAGTTACACCACCACCATGAGATGTAAAACTGTTACGCGCGGTATAATCCGTACCATTTTCATACATCGGAGCATATGCATCCTTTAATAAGGATATCTTTACCTCTGACTGCTCGTCTTTGGCACGGATAGACACCTGCTGAGACAAATAACGAGGGGCTTGCACAAAGAGACTAGTTGCAAAGAAAGGCACTTTCATCGTGAACTTTCCTTCCGCATCTGTCATAGCAGCATATCTGTTGTCCGTCAACACCTGCAAACGTACACCTGCTACCGGTTGCTTTGTTGCATTATCCTTAACAACGCCATGTATTGTATACGTTACATTGTCATCAACAACAGTTTTACGCTTTGGCTGGGCTATTGTTTCTGTTTCCTCTTCAAAATCCTCTGTCTCATCCTGTGCGAAGGACATGGTACAGAACGATATCGCAAAGGCGCAAAGTGAGAGTCTAAGACCCTGACGCTGCAAAATATCATATATGTTTATCTTCATAACAATTATTTTATTTCTTTATCAACATCCTCTGGCACAAGCAATACTCTTGCCACACGAATTTTCTGTTCATATGTACTCCTGTTCTTTGATGTAGAAAACGCTTTCGTATGACATATCATAAGAGATGCATAAGCGTCTAAGCCTACATAGCATATAGGGAACTCATGGGTGCCAAGGTCAATAACATTGATAATACCTGGCACTGTAGCTATGGACGTTCCATCTTTATAAGGAATATGTTTCTTTAGCTCAGCACTACTCCAACTATTATCTGCCCATGCAGGTTTTTCATTCAAGCTCAAAGTCTTCTTCTGGATATTTCCATCCGCATCTGTATAACTCATGACAAATGCGAGGTTATAGACCTTAAGATTAGCTAAGGTATCTGTAATCTGCTCAGGAACAGTAACCACATATAAGTGATACTTAGTAGAACGCATATTAGTCAAAGCGATATCCAACTCCGGTGCAGTACCTGATGTCTTCAGATTCTGCGTACACATATAAGAGAAATTGGCCGATTTGTCTTTATTGAATATCCTTTCCATAAACCACGCTGGCACTTCACGGAACAGGCTATCTCTGTCTTCCAATTCCTTATATGGCACGCTCTCATTGTTAACAGTAAAGGTACCACCGCTGATATAGCCCTTACGCATTACAACAGAATTGCTTCCGTACGACAAGGTAGGATTATACCACTCATTAGACTTATATGGAATACTATCTGTGAGATGAACATATCCATTTGACATCTTTACAACCTCTTTTGAAGAATTAAGTATCTCCTGTACATTTGTCAAATAATCACGCGAAGTTGTACGTAATGTATCATATGATTCCACATTACCAGTTTCAAATGGTTTGTTATATACATCCTTGTTTGAATACGCAAGATCCACCACTGTTAACAAATTTGTAAGAGAATCCGTATAATACTCTCCTTTAATTGATACCGTCTTTGTCGTATTAGCAGCAGGCTTAAACGTAGCTGCTGTAGCCTTATCTGTTCCTGCTACAGCCTCTAAATCCCAATATGGTACAGCATCAATGTAATTAAAACACGGCCTAATTACAGCGGTATTCTTTTCCCAAGCCTCATCTGTAGGGAAGAATACTGTGTATGTGGAATCCTCAGAAGTCAACTTAGCTCCCATTCTTCTTTCTGTGATAGTATTACCCGTTATCATTACAGAGTCAAGATATGTTACTTTACCTGCTTTCATCGGGCCCTCTACTGAATTCTTGGTATCAAGCTCCTGGGTCTCATACTTCTTAATATATTTCACGAAATTATCGCATCCCTGGACCTCATCTAAATATTCATATATATTAGGATAGAACGTACTTTTACCTCCCAATATATGAATGACACCATTTGAAGAAGGATTATTACCTGATATTATTTTCACATCATCATAAGCGTCTGCTGTGAACTGATGCTTTTTTTCATTTAATGACATTACACTATTATCAACAGTACTGTTCAATGGCATAATGAAATTTGCCATATGTTGTTGAACGAACTGTTTAACAAGCTTCACGCTATCCATTGACAACAAAGGCTCAATGTCATAAGTGTCATTCTTAGGAGCCCACACTGTATATGCGCCAGGAGCGTTAAATATCTCTGAATATCCAGCTTTCTTTACCAAGGCAGCAAAATCTGACAACTCAGGATCACTGGAAATATTTTGCCATAATGTATTACCAGCCCTCATATCTGTCTCTGTATAGGCCTCATTGAAGTCTGCAAAATCAGAGCAGGATGTAGTGGCAAGCGCTACGCCCGCCACTAACATCATGCCTATTTTCTTTATATTTTTCATATCTAACATTTCTATTAGTTGGTTATACTATGTGTCTTTCTAATTAATACCAGTCCTCAGACATTATCTGACTGTTAACAACACTTACCGGTACTATCTCGATAAAGTCAAAAGACCATCCCAGCTCCTTATCATCCGTAATAAGGTTCTTGATGCGCAACCAATAGTCCTTACTCTGCTCCATTCTTGTGGTAGCGACTATATGACGCACCATCATTGTACCATAACCAGACTCTGTACGACAACTCGTACTACCTGTCATCTGCGAAGCTGCTGAATAAGGGTCGCTTGCGTCATATATCAGCTTATTCTTTATACTGTTGTATGTTCCACGTGAGAATGAAGAAGGACCACGCATATAGCCACGGAGATGCATGTCTGCATCTGTCTGTACTCCATAGTCATCTTCCGTTGCAGGATCTGTCCAACCGATAGACTTATCCTCCATCGCATTGGCACGCGCATCGAATGGTAATCCCAATGCTTTCATCGAAGACACTGCAGGACTATTACCCAAATAGAACTGCATAAGTCCTCCTCTAGCCATAGGCGGATAGAACACACGTATCTCATATTCACCCGTCGGAACATGTGGCAATTTCACAGCGAAATCATACTGATCCCATCCTTGCATCTGATCTGACTCATGGGCACGCCATGCACCCTGTACACAGAAACGCAAGACTGTTGAGTTATTGTAGCATACAATATTGTCAAAGAAATTCAACGGGAAAGCAACGCGGTTACCATCACCACCTGAGTTACGCACGCTTATTTCTCCACCCGAAGCACCTCTTATATTATTATTTATCAACTCTCCCAAGAAGGTAGAAGAATCAAAACGCATACGTTCATTCAACGCATTGCGAGCATTCTCATCATACAACAATACATCATTTATACGGTGTATGTATCCATTGTAACAATTAATACTCTTTGTTCTATCAACCTTCACGCCCGGGAATACAATCGGATGCATCTCTTCTGAACCAAAGGTTGCTATCTGATCTGTCAACGTATTGTTCTTTCTATATCTGTTGATATACAAATCCTTAGTCGTCATAGGATTCAACTCCCAACACTTGAGAAGTGTATTTGGAAGCATCGTCTCAAAATAGTCATTTGGTTCATATCCAAAAGAGAAGTTCCAATTCGAGTTCGTAGCTGAATACTCATAGACAATCTTATCAACAGGCATACCCACACCGAGAATATGATAAGCCATAAACATATGGAGTACATTAAACTCATTGGTATAGTCTGTCCCTGTGCTTACCGTATTACCGGTCTCACTAAGGTAATCATACCAACCTGCAGCTCCTCCATACCATTCCTTACACTTCTCTATAAGGTCCTGAACACTATGGATTCCTTTTTCTGCAAACACTTCATCAGATTCTGCAAATACTGTATAAAGTATCTTACACTCCTTAGGATAATACAATTTGTTCTTGTCACGATCCATACGCTCCGCATCACTCATTGAGTAAGTTATACCCTTGCTTACCTTGGTGATGGCTTTGTCGAGACCCGTCATCTTAAGAGCCTCGCCGAAGATCTTGAAGTCTTCATTACGCGTAAGTTCATCACTACATAGTCTATTAGACAAATGTAACACAGAATCACATACATGTACATATCCATTAGTCATCTCATTGTCACCATTTATGACATATGAGTTACCATTCAAAGCGAGAGAACTTCCTGCATAATCTACAGTAATCACACGATCCTGCATGGTCATCCATGAAGAATTGCTGCTTTGCACATCTATTGTCCTATGTATTTCTGGACACAAATGATATTTTGAGATCTCTAAGCACAAGCTATCTGATAATAACTGTACCTTATCAAGTACATCAAGATCATCAAATCCCGCCGTCTCTGTTATTCCATTATGAGGACGACCAGCCTCAGCTGCCTCTTCATCATTATATAACTGTGACAAATACTTATCCACTCCCTTATTAATAGGAGCGAAACAAGTATATTGTCCATACGTGGACATATTGCGAGAATATCCACTTCGGATTAATATAGCATTAAATGCCGACAAGGAGTCTGTACTCGCCAAATAATCCTCAATGGTTTGTCCGGTAAAAGAGTATAGATTTGACTCATCTATGTCTTCACTACATGATACAGCACCCATTGCCAATACAACAGACGCAGCAATAAGTCCAAATCCTTTTTTCTTTATATACTGTTTCATAATATTAACTTCTTAAATTAATGTCTCTCTATCGTTTCCTTTGTAGTATACACAGGATTCTGCTTTAACTTTTTGTTCAGTTTCATCTCACTATCAGCAATAGGCATATAGAGATATGGTTCCGTTGGTATTCTTGCTTTCATAGCAGACGAACCAGAACTATACTTTCTTACAACCAAACTCAACATTGGGTCATAATTGTTCACATAACTAGTCTGATTCGCAAGAATATCATTGTAGTTAACACCTTCAACATGTCGATAGTTATATCTCATCAAATCAAACCAACGCTTTCCTTCGAAACATAATTCTCTAGCACGTTCCTGCAAGACAAGATTTTCCATATCCTGTGCTTTGTAGCTTGCCCACGTCAAAGAATCATCACCTAATTTATCCTCTGGTATAGATCTAGAGTTTACATACTGTACTATATTAAACACTTGCTGACGGGTATAGTCTCCTTCTATGTCTGTCATACCGTCACAGTTATTCTCAAGCATATATTTTGCAATCATTGCCTCTGCTTTCATCAGCAATATATCTGTGACCCTATACACAATCCAGTTTTGCATATCGTCATAAAGACGCTCACTTCGTTTGTCCGCACTAGCTGAACCATTAAGTCCATTCAATGCCACCATCTTACGAATATCATAACTATCCGCAGAACTGTTTGCAGAGAAGATACTCTCCCACAGACGCATATCAGAAGTTTTAACGAAAGCATTATTTGAACCGATATTACCAAAGGTAGCAGATGCTTTCAAATATCCGTATGCAGAATTATTGTTCTTGTACTTATTATACAACTGAGATACACTGGTGTTTTTCTCAAACTGCAATTCAAAGATACTTTCTTCTGAATTACCCTCACCAAATATCTCTGTGTAAGCCTCAAGATAACTATACAGATTATCAGGATTAGTATCATCCTCAGTTTCCCAATCATGCTTCACATGCTGCGTACGTTTGGTTTCCAACAACATGTCACAATATTGTATACACTTCTCGTAGTCAGCTACTGAATGATTGACTGAGGCACGCCACAGATAGACATCGGCAAGTATCGCCCATACTCCGTTCTTGGTTATGTAGCCATAATTACGCCATGTATTCGTTCCTGAATATGCATCTGATGACATAGCATCCTTCTCTGCCTCTTCCAAACCTTCAATACAATACTGTAACACACTGTTTGGATCAGACTGAGCTATCTCCATATCCTGAGCATTAGACAAGTATGCACCTGGAGTTACTGGAACATCACGGAACACTCTTACCAAATAGAAATAGCATAATGAACGCAATGCCAAAACCTGCGATCTGTGAGTCTTATAATCATCTTCCGTATATGCAGGGTCAACGCTCATTGTTTGACCAGCTTTCTCCAAAACTATGTTACAATAGTTTATAGTGGAATAAAGCGATGCCCAGTTAGCGAAAGTATTCGTAGGTTGGGTGTTCTGTGTATACATTTCAACCAAAGCATCACGCAGACCCTCGGTTATATTCTCATTATATACGCACTCATCAGAACGATAGTCAGACCATATTATAAGGTTACGCATAAATGTAGCATCTGACATGTTAAGATATGCTTTCGCAATGACTGACGACACTTCATCCTTCGTTTTCCAATAGTTCTCATCTGTAGTCTTGCTATATGGCAATATCACGGTATCTACACAAGATGAGAAAGCTATGCTTGCCAAAATAATTGAAAATATCTTTTTCATAATATAAATAACCCTTTCTTTTCTTGTAATAAATTAGAAACCAATATTGAGATATGCAGTAAACGACTTAGAACGCGGAGTGTTAGCACCGTCTATTGCAGGTGCATATGTAGATGCTGATATTTCCGGATCTATGCCTGAGTATTTTGTCCAACAGAAGATATTGTTCATTGTAAATGATGCAGACAAAGAACTCAATCCCCATGCCTTTATCATCTTCTTTGGGAAGCTATAACTAATCTGTAGATTATTGAAACGGAGGAAAGAACCATCCTCTACATACCTTGAGGAAGCCTGATAGTTATATGCATAGGTATATAACGCACGTGGCATCATTGTCTGATCTCCATCTTTACGCCAACGCCAATTTACCGTTGAACACTGGTTAGTTGTATTATACATACTCTCAAGGTTCATACGCGCAGTATTAAAGAGTTTGTTTCCCCAACGATAGTTGAAACGTGCAACCATCTTCCATTGTCCATACTGTAATGTCAAGCTGAAACCTCCCTGCATTTTAGGCAAAGAGTTACCTAAGTACTTTATGTCAAGGTTATTAATTTGACCATCATGATTAAGATCCTCATATATAGCGTCACCACCTTGGAAGGTATATGTAGATGAACCCTCATCATAATTATATACCAAATGCTGTGGTTCACCATTACTGGTCATAATAACTTTACCATTTGCATCTGTTGCAATTGGGAAAGTACGTCCTGCAGAAAGCTGTGAGTTAATCCACTCCTCATACTTTGCTGAGTTCCATGTTGGGTCAGACAATTGCTTCTCAGTATTATAATTTGACAAATAGTCATATGAATACTGATATACGCCCTTATATTCATAACCATATATAGAACACAAAGGATTGCCTATCTGTACACGTGTCAGACGTGAACTTGCACCACGGTTACCCGGTGTCCACGTATCGTTAAGTGCATTCAAGACTCTCTCATCCATGGAAACAAGTTCATTCTGGTTCTGGGCAATATTGAAATTTGCCGACATAGTAAACTTCTTTATCTTTATGAACTTATTACCACTCACAGATAATTCCCAACCCTTATTGGTCATCTCGCCAATATTGCCATAACGCATTGTAGCGAAACCTGTTGTTGAAGGTATAGAGACATTCTGCATTAACAAATCTTTAGTAGTCTCTTTATAAAGGTTCAAATCAAATTCCAGTTTATCATTCAACAAACCGAGATTGAATCCTAAGTTATAACCTATTTTCTTCTGCGGCTTCAAATTCTCCAACTTCAACATATCCAGACTCGTAACGTTCTGAGCTGTACCATGACCTGTTCCATATGAACCTGCTGTTGTATATGTATTGTAGAACATATCTGCCGAAGCCTTTGAACTACCAGTAATACCCCAAGAACCGCGAATAGCAAACATTGACACGACCTTACGAAGAGGCTCAAAGAACTTCTCATCGCTTAAGTTATAACGCAAAGATACTGATGGGGCGTAGAACCAAGGATTCTCCGGACCGAATCGAGAATCACCGTCAGCTCTCAAAGAGAAGCCTACTATATACCTTTCCTTATATGAGAAGTGCGCATTATAAAGCCAGTTCTGTGTTGCAGAACGTGAATTAGAACTGCTCAAACTCTTATATACACCTACCACACTTGGTGAAGTTATTCCATTTGGAACATCAAACTGGGCCTCATACTGAGAAGTGTATTTAGTAGTGAAAGCCTCATATCGTGCAAGCATCGTAAGGCTGATATCCTCATTTCTAAAATAAGGAGTAAAGACTAACTCGGCACGTGTACCAATCTTTAACTGGTTAGCATCAGTCTTTGTCAACTCATTATATTTATCAGATGTCCAGTTAGAAGAAGTCAACAATCCTGGCAGATAAGTAGGAGCAGACTTTGCATATATATCAAAATAGACACGTCCATTGAACGTCAGTCGAGTTTTTCCAACCTCAGTACCGAGTAACTCATATTTGATATTGAAGTCAGGAACAATCTGGTAAACCTGCTCTTTTTGCCATGAATTATTTGCATAAGCTACAGGGTTTCCGATAGCAGCAACGGAACTCAGTTTTTCCGAGGTATAGTTTCCATCATATGGAGTCATACCCTTTACCACTGGGTTCATGATAAAATAATCACCTGTATCATTTCCATACGCATCCTGACGGTATATTGAAGCATTAGGTGCCATCTGTAATGCCATATTCAACAAGTTATTGTGTGAAGAATTGTCAGCACTACTACCCAAAGTATAGTTCTTCAAGTTATCCGTATATGTCAGAGCGAAGTTTGTAGAAAACTTAATACGATCAGATACATTATAGTCAAGCACGAGACGAGTGGTCAGACGATCCAGACGCTGCTTGATGACAGTACCTGTCTGGTGGTTATAGCCCGCTGAAATACGGAATGTAGCCTTTTGACCACCACCTGATATATTAAGATTATATTCATGTTGCTGACCAAACTGAGTTACAGCCTTTACCCAATCCGTGTTATTATTCCAATTTTCGTAATCAGCCCATGACTTGTCATAATTCAATTCACGTATAGTTGTGGTAGCATTACTTTGTTGTCCAGGATTATACAATTCCTCCTTCATCAACATTGTGTAATCATCACCATTCAACAAGTCATAGCCATTCGGCAGCCATGTACCTGTAAACTTGTATGAGAAGTTTACTTTTGGTTTTCCACGTGCACCACGCTTAGTTGTAATCATAATTACACCATTTGCGCCCTGTGAACCCCATATAGCAGTAGCAGCCGCATCCTTCAGCACTCTAATATCAGCGATATCATCCACACTTACCGACAAAAGAGCTGAGAATTTCTCTGGATCGACCTCACCATCAAAGCTATAATCGTCAGGGGTTTCAAAGATTTTGTCATCAACAACTATGAGAGGATCTGCACTACCATTAATGGTTGATACACCACGCAGACGCATCGTAGTACCAGCACCGAGGTTACCAGAGTTGCTCACGATATCCAGACCGGCAATCTCACCCTGCAAAGCCTCGTCGGCAGAAGTAAATGCCATACCCTCCACCTCAGAGAGGTTGAAGGTCTGCTGTGACACAGATATCTCTTTCTTCTGGATATTAAGACCACCTGAGTTAGCACGGCGACCACGCACCGTTACCTCGTTAAGTGTAGTTTTCTCATCCTCCAGTTTGATGGCGAATGTTGTTTCCTCGCCTATTTTCTTTTTCCAAGTCTTGCTACCCACGTATGAGACCACAAGCATATTCTTGGTACTCTTTATCTCCATAGAGAAATTACCCATCATATCAGTCTGCGTAGCATTCACGATACGGTCATTAGCGTCACGCTCTGTTACATTGGCGAGCATGACAGGTCCCATGGCGTCTTCTACTGTACCTGATATCACCTTACCTTGTGCATAAATCATCTGAGCGACGAGACACAACAACAAGGTGAAGACTATCTTTATTTTTGTTTTTGCCATAATGCTTGTTATTATTTTAGATTCTTAAAATCATTGTCATAACGCTTAGAGACGTTATAACAAAGAGGTTTGGATATTGCATGAATTGCTACAAACGAAGATGACTTGATTTCTTTAGCCACCGTATTTGTATTGTCGAATACATAGTCGCGCGCCATAAAGTTAGAATATGGTGAAGTTCCATAGATATTAATTTTCTGTCCAGCCACATCCGTAACTGTCAAGACGCCACTACCACCAGACACATACGTTTTCTGCATAACACCCAAATCATTAGCAAGGAATGTTTGATAAGACGCGGTCTTTACCTTGTTGTCAGCAAAAACAGAAGAATTCTGGAAATGATAGAATGCGAAATCACGTAATGCATCTATCATTGCCTTAACCAATGCTTTATCTTTTATCTCTGCCTCAGTAATCTCATGCTCTGTATCGTGGTCATACTTTTCATATATATAACGTATCTCATCCCACGTAGGCAATCCCATTTCCTCCTCTGCCACGGTCATTGCGTCATTCGTTGGAGCGTACAGTGTATAGTTGTACGCATTGAACAACCTTACATTATAATTCAAGGTTTTACCACCAGCATTTGTAAAGACAGAATACATCTCCTGTTCAGACTTTCCTGAAGAAGGTCTGATATCACTTGAAATACCAGCCCAAGACATAATGTCAGACTCACTTGTCAATCCATTACACAACTCAAAGAATTTGCTGTATATAGAACTTGACAAAACATCATATACACTTGTTATAGATGGTTGTATTATACCGTCGAGACGGAATGACGCACCATTAGTGAGGTTATTATATACAGCCTTTATCTCTGCTGGTTTCACACCATTATAAAGCTGCATGCCGCCATATACCTTACCGCCGACCTTTGCGTTTTCAACATAGATAGCACCACCATGCTTAGTCATATAATAATGGTTCTCGCCCAATTGTTCACCTTCGTCAAGCACAACAGTATGATAACTGAGCATATCCTGTATTTGCGAATTGAAATCCTTTTCACTTACGTTCTTTGGAGCATAAGTATCATCACGTTTGTACTCACCTGTAGAGAAATCATAATAATACTTATCTACCCAAATATTGAAACCTCCCTTTGATTGCTCTGGATCATAATAGAAATGAAGGGCATGAGCCTTGCCAAAGGATTTATCAGGGTTAAGACAATCACTATGACACAATGATGTCGGATCCAGATACATAAAATCGAATTTAGAATCCTGTGGCAGGAACTGTGCGTAATTAGAGCTCATAGCCATCAGGTAGAAGTACATATCTGCTCCAAGAGTAGAAGAAGAGCCACCTGTTGTATGATCATTAAGCAACTCACGCATGATATGCAAATCATCATATATATATGCCGGTCCCATTACTGATTGGAAACGAGCAGGAGCAATTACATGATTTAGTTTGTAAATCACACCATTATTACCAATCTGCACATCATACTTGCCATCACTTCTTACCTGAAGGTCAGACAGACTAAGTCCCATGAAGTCACCGGCATCATCCATAACAGTAGCAAACTTACTTGGCACACTGCTTGCGAAACTTGGCTTCATCATATTTTTCAAATATGACACAAGAATTCCAGGTTCTTTCTGGAATACAGAGTCCAGATTCTCATAAAAATTCTCCTTTGTATTAGGAATTGTTACAGAACCGCCTCTCTTACTGCCATAGTTGTCTATAATGTAAGCACCGCTACCTCCTTGTCCGAAATACTTCCACATTGCATCATCCGTAGGAACGAACATACATCCAAGGTCTGTGATAGTCGCATCCAAAGAGGTAGAAGAAGCCTTAGGATAATATCCATTCCAACCTGGATCATAGTCCAAATAAGTATCAGAGGAATGCACGTTAGCGTCAGTCACATGCTTAACCAATGTACTACCTTGAGAATACTGGCTGAAATAGCGAATTGCAAATATTGAGTCAACTAATGCCTTATTATTTATTCTTGCCCAGCTATTATAGTCATTTGTAGCTTTGGAATCATAGAAAGGCGCGCATAAATAGTCTAACATTCTTGAGAACACCTTGGTATCAGAATTACCACGCAACACCTCTGCCATATTACCAGGAGGAACGAGCACACCGTCAAGTTGATGTATATATCCGTTCTGACAAGTAACGTTTGATTTAATTATTCTCTTATCAAAGACATAAGCTGCTCCTTCCTGATAAGGAATACCAGTTATTATCTCAAAATCAGAGCCAGAACCAGTCGTTGACATATTATTAGCCAACATATACTCACGTGTAAGATGTACCATTCCTGGTATTGTATTATCATACAACGCATTCAAGCCACCCTTACGCCTGTAGTAGTCAAAATACTTATTATTAGCAGGCATCTGTGGTGAAAACAATGTTGTAATAGAGTCTATCAGACTCACGTTAGTATTATGCTTCACCGCCATGCCCTTTGCCACAGAGTTATCTCCTGCGGAAACATTTGACAACATCTCTACCAACAAAGCGTTGTCAAGCATGGATGAATACAACAGTTGTTTTTTCATAGCCAAGGACAACTCTTCGTATGATGACACACCATACTTATTGTTGCCCCCTTCAAAGAAAGCAGCAAACGCCTCATCATTAGCCGGGAAAACAGTTTTTGAACCTGTCTGATTTAGCACTACGTCATAACCGAGATCATCTATCAACCTTCTATAAGTGTTGAAAGTACCCGTCAAGTTCTTCGGGTTACTCAGTTCTTCGTAAATGCTCTCTCCCAACCATTCCGGTTTCTCGCCTTCTGGCACAAGCTCATCTTTTGAGCATGAAACCATTCCAATGCAAATGAGAGTTGCATAGAAAAAGAGTTTTTTCATAAAGATTGAAGTAGTTAGTTTATTTTATTTTATTTATTATCAAAGTGTTATTGTTCTTAGGTCGCAAAAACGAACGGGCGCAATACGCCCTCGCTTGAGTTTTAGACTACAAAATAAGCAATATTTCTTTAATTATACAAATTTTTAACATAATATTTTTAAAATTTCTTAGAATAAATTAAACCTTCTGCTCACTGTATTTTCTTCCCTGAGCAGACATAAACGAAAAAGACTACCGAATGAATATATCATTCGGTAGTCTCATATTGTATTTTGTTAATCTTTACTTTGTCTGAGCACCCATAGCGTTATATGTACCATTGAGAGTCTCGATGACAAGCTTACCGTCAACGATTCTCTTAACCGGTGAAGCAGCCTTTGTGCCGTCAGCCCTTACGCCGTCAATACCGTCAGCGCTGGTAACCACAATGACAGACGTTGCATCTGCAGGATAATAATTAGCAGAAGATAGTGCCTCTACAAATTCCTGTTCTGAGAAGAGCACCTCATAAGAACCTACCTGCACATCAGCACCTACCTTAACGTTCATAGCAATAACGGCACCGTCATTACCTCCGAGGTTAGTGCCCTCTGTCTGCAGCAGACCAATCTTTATTGCATTGGCGTCACTTTGGAATGCACTGGCAACAGCAAAGGTACTGCTACCAGTCCTTTCTGTCAGGAGACTTACATCCGGGTCATTTCCGTCTGTACCGAAAGAGAAGCCCTCTGGCATCGTTACCTTTGTACCGAACGTGCCGACACTGCTTGCATTTTTCATCTTTATCTGCAACGTGGCATTATCTCCCGCCTTTACCTCTACGCGTTCGAAATACAAAGCGTCATTCACGTTTGACATATCTATAGCCTCGGCATTAGCACCGAGGAATGCCATCATAGACACCGTTATAAGTATATAAATTCTCTTCATATAATGCAGTTCTTTGATATTCACCTACAAAGGTACAAAAAAAAATATTTATCATGCAAGGAAAAGCCAAGTTTTTTTCTCTTAATCATAATATAATTCAATATTCGTAATAATCTGAGAGGTAACATTATGAGAGATTACGGCACACACTTCTGAAAAAAATAACCCTGCCTACAGAATAGGCAGGGTTAAATATTTATTCTCTAAGAATGTTTACTTAGATATCTTCTAAGATTATTCTTACTTTACCTGTGCACCGGCAGCGTTGAATGTGCCCTTAGCGGTCTCGATTACGAGCTGACCGTTAACCACCTTCTTGGCAGCAGCCTTAGCCTGTGCGTCAGCAGCCTTAACCTCTGAAACTGCTGATGGCTCACCAGCCTCAACCTTCTCGATAAACAAGTTATCGAACCAGCAACGACGGCCAGTGTTGTTATGAGTTGACTTAACAACGAACTTAGCTATAGGAGAATCGCTAGGAATAGCAACCTCTGTGGTTGTAGCAGTACCACTTGCAGTTGTAATTGTGCAATACATTGTACCCTTACCGTAATCCAGAACAATCTCGAAGTGAGTCTTATTAGAAGCACCTGCAATCATAGCATTTTCCTGACCACTTCCACCGATTCCTGGCATCAAAGCGTAAGAATCACTAAGACCGAAGTCATCATACTCTGCTTGGTTCCAATACTTGCTGAAATTGAAGCCAGCTACACGAACATCATTCTCATCCAAGAAATCAAATCCGGCATATACACCATTTGGCGCATTTTGGCCACCTGTCAGGCGAGCGAAGTAGTAATCAAATGTAGCGTGGAAGATATTTGTACCAGAAACCTGCTTCTCAGCATCGATATTTACAGTAGCGCTTCCGTTACCTACACGCAGTATTCCGAGTGAATCCTTTGGCTCAGCTGCACCATAGCCATTCTCAAATGTAGAGGCATCACCACTGAACTCACTGTAAGAAGGCAGTTCCATAGTGTTAACTGCACCAACTACCGTTGCACCACCTGTCTCTTCATTCGTTTTAAAAGTACCAGAGAAATCAATATCAGCAATTACATCTACAGCAGACGCAGGAACAGAAGCACGGAAGGCGTCTGACGCATCAGCGAGTTTCTGTATTTCCGTATTAATTGTAGCGACATTATCCTCAGAGTACTGAGATTTCTTCATTGTAGCAAGTACTCCCTTGGCATCAGCTATAGCCTGAGCAAATACGTCCTTTCCTGTAGCAGCATCAAAGATACGCTGTTTAGACAAGTCCTCAGCATTAGCAATGGCATCCTCCAGATTAGAGATATTCTTATTAACAGCCTCAAACTTTCTGTTTGCAGCAAGAATGTCCTTCACCGCCTTAGTATATACCTCATATATCATCAGAGAAGTCTCAGCAGTAGCAGAAGTAGTCCATCCCTCCTGATATGTATCTCTTATAACAGAAGCAGAGTCCATTGCAGCATAGAAACTTGCAACAGGCGCAATTGTATCAAGGCAAAGCTGAAGAGAATCCTTACCCCAAGCATAGTCAGCACTTGCAATATAGCCGTTAGCTTTCTCAACAGCGTTTACAGCTGTTGTAATCTGCTCCTTAACCTTGCTCCAATAGAGCAGCTGGTCACCGTTAAACTCACCTGCGAGCATAAAACGAAGTACAGGGTTAGCGACCTCGAATGAACCACCCAAAGTCGGGGAATCATAATCGCTTGAGATGTTAGAGAGAATAGCACCGATGCCTACCTCTTTCTTCTCTGTGATATTCATCACGATATAGGTGCCGCCATCAAAGTTTGTTGTATTCAGAGCCACAACGTCTGTTGTATCTGAACCAATGAACAGCTGCATCTGACCAATCTTCAAGCCCTGGTTGTTTGACCATGAAGTGTACTGAGTATAACGCATACCGTCAAGAGCCCAAACATATATACCAGGCTCCAGGGTCTTAGTCATTGTCATAGTCTGTGTACCAAGTGGCTGACCATAACCATAGTTACCAAATATGAGCGTAGGCATCTGTTCTTCCTTTTTGTTCCAATAGTGACCAATGCCACGACCAGGATTAGATGTAGCTACCCAATCACCGAAAGTTGCAACGCCACGGACCTGTGTTGTAGAAGTAGGCCAGTATGTGTTAGCTGAGCAACCAGGGAAATAATCCTCGAAGTAAGTAGTAAGGAATGAGTTAAACACATCCTCAAGGTCAAGCACTGCAGCGTCACCATCTGTTCCGTCCTCAAATGTCAGTTTTTCCACCACATCAATATTCTCATCCAGACCTTCAAAGGCATCTTTCAAACCCTCCTTCTCTGAGAAGTGAGCTTGCCAATCATAGATATCCCTGACAGCCGTTGCAAGTCCGAGTATCTTCGCAGCCTTACGATCGTCATATCCCTGAACAGCCTCCTGAATTTGGACGTCAGCAATCTCATTTCCGAGAGTCATGCCCTTGAACAGCAAATACCAAGTACGCTCTGTTCCGTCACCCACAACAGCGAAAGACACTGTCTGCCACTCGCTAGAGAGCATCAAAGAGCTACCAGCAGAAACGAAATCAGCACCAGAGGTAATGTCAGTACCTGTGTTACCAAACAGATTCACATAGGCGCCCTTACCAGCTACAAGATGGTCATGTGTAACTACCCCATCAGCAACTGAATACCATGTCTGTGTTGTCACAGCAGGCACTGCAGATGTAGCAGCCTTTATTTTGAAGCTCACAACGTAGCAACCACTTGGATCTGCTGGAGTCCAGGTATAGTAAGCGCCATGAGCCGCTGTTGCGTCTGTACTTTTCAGGGAATTCACATCCAAGCCATTATCTCCGGACGGATTAATAGCTAAAAAAGACGAAATAGGAGTTTCTTCTCCTTCCAAACTATTCCATCCATCTGTACCCTCAGCAAAAAGGCCATTAGTACAGATATTATCTGAACTCGTAATTAGGAACTTACCTTGCGGTGTATAAACAAACTCTCCTTCTTCAAACGCGAAGCCAGAGAGCGTTGTCAACGCTACCGCAGCCAATGAAAGTAAACGTTTTTTCATAATTGTTTTGTTGTTAGTTAATAATATTGTTAAATACTTTTTTTTCCTGACAATTATATTGTTTAAGCCCTCCCCCTAAGTTTTACACGCAAATTTACGAATTTTCAGAGAACTGACAAAATAATTGCCTGTTTTTTTTTTCATAAAGATGTTTTAACACAAAAAACGGCGAGATTGCAACATTTAACTTACAATCTCGCCGTGTATATTCAACGAATGCTTATTTCACCATTATCTTTTTCCCAATATGATGTTGACAATCTCGTAGGCGTCCTGCATGGTTATCACTCCATCGCCGTCAACATCAGCATGGACTATGCTGAAGCCAGGGATATTTGCAGCGCCCTTCAGTGTGGCGTTGACTGTCATATTAGCGTCAGTCATTGTCACCTTGCCGTCGCCGTTGACATCACCAGGCAGAGCCAGGTAACCTACATAGAGACAGCCAGTCTTAGCGAAGAGAGTGTTATCATAGAGGTTCTTCCAGTAATAATGCTCTGGCAGTGTCGGCAGGTTATAGTTAATCTGTCCGTTCACAATTATATTTGGCACATTAACCAGTATGCGGAAAGAATCGGTTTTCTCTTCACTGGTGAATGACGGAGAGTATGATTTAGAAAGATATCCTTCTATCGTCGCACCATCAGCAAAATTCACTGTAGTATTACTGCCATCACCCAATATCGCAGTATTATTGGCAGTTGACGCTGTGGCGCATCCCTGCAATCCTACCTTCAATATGCCTGTAGATGCAAAGTTCAATGTCTTGTCGGCAAAATACCACAGACATTTGGTTGACGTTGCACTTGCTGACGGCCATAACGTACCGTTCACAGTCACAGAGCTATTAGTCACAGGCCTAACTTTTGCCGCACTGGATGTAGTTCCACTGGTACCCGAAAGTACTGCTCCCTCTGCAATGGTCAATGTACCAGTACCAAGAGAGGCGCCCTGTGCACAACGCAGCTCACCTTCTGATACTTTCACAGAACCCGTAGTGCTCCATGCTGCAGAAGCCGTCATGGTACCAGAGCCCATCTTAGTGAAGTTCGCATTATCAACCACTGAACCACCGAAGGTAAAGTCATTGTCATTACCTACGTTCCAGGTATTGACTGCTGTACCTCCTGACTGAGTGAATGAACATGTACCGCCAAGAGTACCTGTACCCGCAAGCTGTCCGATACGCATTGTCTTACCAGAGTTCTGCACGTAACGATTTGCAGGAATGTTGAGTGTAAACTTATCTGAGCCTGTGCTTGTGTCAAATGTAAACCTACCATCAGCTGAATATACAGCATCTGCCACGAGAGTACCAGTGAAGTTAGAAAGTTTCAACTGAAGTGGCGTACGTGTGGCATAATAGTTAGTACCTTTCTCTGCTGCAGAATATACGGTAATCTGTCCACCGCCACTGATGGTATTTGAAGCCGTAGTTCTATTAATTGCTGTGAACACAGCCTTTGCGCCATCTGCAACAGCAAAGGTTGAGCTATTAAAGCCTGTACCAGATATATTTACATTACCAACAAGGGTTACAGTCTTTGAATAAGCCGTACCATTATGAGTAAATGTACCACCATTAAGTGTAATACCCGATGGTGTAAGTGTTCCACTAGTAATCAGCGTACCATCACCAGTTTTTGTAAGAGCGCCATTCTTAGATGTTGCTATATTAGCGACTTGTGTAAGGGTTACACCTGATGGAGTGTTGATAACACCATTGTCATTAGCGCAAATAATTTTCTGTCCATTAGTGATAGAATTGCTTATACCCAGTGTACCGTTCCCTGTGAGGGTGATGGTCTTGTTGATATCACCCAGAGAACCTACGTCAGTACCTATGCTGTTGGCAAGTGCTGACACATAGACGCTACCGCCGCTGATGGTTGTGTTACCCACACGGTTGAGGTTATTGAGATATACCGAACCAGTGTTACGCTTCAGGAACTCTGGGAGGCCCACGATGCTGTCACCAGAGACAGTATATTGCTGGGTATTGTCGAAGATAACCTCACGTGGAGATACCTTGCCGTCGATGTTGACGTTGAAGTTTGTAGCCACATCATTGAACGTAACCTGTGAGCCTGTGAAGAAGTTTGTTTCGTCACCGCCATCGTTCTTTATGAAGTTAGCCTCATTGTCAAGGTTCCAGTTAGAACTCTTGTCACCCATCCATGTCATCGGTATGCCCTCAAAGTTTGTTATGGTCATACAGAGTTTTTCACCCTCAAGAGAGAGCTCAGCCTTCTGGTTGCTGAGGTTGTCAACCACGATATCGCTGAGGTTACCAACCACCTTCTTCACTGTACCCAATACATACTTACCATCGGCGATAGCCTCCTCGCCAGCCGCAGCATGAGCATTAACACGGAATACAGGAGTAGAGTACTCAGGGCCATACTCCCAGTTCTTCTTCTCTATTGTCAACACATTAGCATTGATCTGGTCGGCTGCGAAGCCGTCGCTGTATATGTCAAGCTCTACAATAGCGCCCATATTAAGTATCAGCGAGTCTGTGGTTATAGAAGAAGCCTTTGCCTCCTTACCTCCAGGACGGATGATAGAGGCATAGTCTGCCTGTATGCCCTTAGCGAACGTACCACCATCAGTATTCAGCTCACCGAAACGATTAAGCCACAATCGTGAGTTCTGCAGTGTACCGTCGAAGTTAAGAGTACCTGCCCACACCTCTGTAGGACCTGTGTATGTCTGAGTAACGTTAGGCAGAGTGAGGATACCGTCACCCTGCTTCACGAGGCGCATATCGCCTGCGAAGGCACCACCTGTAAGAGTATGGGTGTAATAAGTGTATGATATAGGCGTATCCTTGGTGGTACACTCTGACGGAGCAGAACCCTGCACCCATGAAGGAGCGTTATCTATATATATATAAGGAGTAGCGCCATCCTCCACTGCAACAGTCATGTCGTTAGTCTCACAAGTGATGACAGTCTTACCGCTGTGGCTGATAGTCTTACCATTAGCCACCTCCGTACGCTCAGTCATGGTAAGTGCAGGTGGCGGAGTGGTGATACCCTCCAACTCACCGAGGAAGTAAGAGGTATGAGGTGGTTGGTTATATCCGTTCATCTGCCATACGGTAGCATTACGCTGCTGGTGGTCATACCACATAGAATACACACGCCATGGAGTCTCATAGGTAGTGGTATAGATACGTATGTTATTGTCGGCTGTACGCACGATGAACTCATGACGCCAGTCACCGAGGAAGTCACCCATGAAACAAGGGGTAGCCTTGGTCCAGTTATTGGTATATGTACCCGTAAACTCCTTCATCAGTCCCTGTCCATACTTATATATAGCACCTGGATGGTCATCATTGTTCGGGTTGCCGGTACCATTGAACGTCTCCTCACAGAGGTCACCGTCCCAATAACAGTTGAAGTTCTGCGCCATGCCATTGGTACCATAATTAGTAAGTTTTGAATTAGTAATAGAACTAACCGGTGTAGCCCAGTCACCACCTGACGAACCGAAGCTGCCAGGAACAGAATTATTAAAGTTACCCATGATACAACGTCCGTCATCTTTTGTGGCGGTAAACTTATAATACACCTTAGATGTAGTTGCATCACGATAGTTGTTACCATATACAGGACTTTCCTCCAGACAAGCAAAAATCTCATGACCATGAACGTAAGGGTTAAAGTCACTATGATGCTGTGCATCACCATGGCCGTAACCTGTAGTAGAAAGGCCATAGCCATTATCATCGATAACCATAGAACCGAATACTATTTCGTCACGTCCGTCCCAGTCAACGTCGGCAATAGCATAGTTGTGATAGCCCTGTCCCTTCCAAGGACCGTTGGTATTATTGTACCAGCGCCAGTTCTCTTTCAGCTCATGAGTGAGAGTATCCACCTCGTACGTTATGAACTTATGTCGTGTATAGATACCACGTCCGAGGAATATGTATGGTTTGCGTCCGTCAAGGTACGGTGCGCCAAAGAAATGCTTTGAAGCACGGTGACCATAGCCGTCGCCCCATGCCTTGTTCACGTCGCTCTCATCACTCTCAAGGAGCTTGAGCGGATAAGGCAGACACTGATAAGGCTTACCTGTAGCACCGTTCATATAGAGCAGGTACTCATTATTGGTTATGACAAACCAGTTGGTGCCACCACCCGTAGCGCCACGCACATTGGCATCAGCATTACCTACGGTATAAGTAGTGCCATCAGCCATGTGAATTGTGGTGCCGTCAGCGGCACGCATGATACACTCAGCCTTGCCGTCCATATCCCAGTCATAGGCTGCGATGTTCTGCTCGTTGTTCTGGAAGTCACCCATGTTAGGACCGCAGTTAATCCACCACAGCACGGTGCCGTCGAGCTTCATGACCTCGAAGATGGTGTATTCATGACTGTCCACACCGTCAAATGCAGGACCATACTTAGGGTAGCTCTGACTGCTCTCACTCAGATTGTCATACTTCATGATAATCTCCACAATGCCGTCGCCGTCAACGTCAGCCACGGTGGCATCGTTAGGTCTGAGGGTTGACTTAATCTCCGCAGGGTGCTTTGGAGTTATCTCCAGATAGTCGGTGCCCCATGTGGCTACCGGATTAGACCTGCCCTGCTCTATGCCGTTAACGACGGCAGCCACAGAGTAGGTGCTTGAGGCAGAGCCTCCGGCATCCTTGTAGTTGGAGACGGTAAGATTCTCGGCAATCTTAGTATCGCCACGATAGAGGTTGTACTTCACTCCGTAGTACTCCTCTGCCTGAATACGCCAGCTGACGAACACACCGCCGGTGGTGTTTACTGCCACCACGCCACGGTCCAGTTTGTCAGTAAAGCGCTGTGCCTGCACTGCTGTCACAGACAACAGAGCCAGCATCATTACCAATAGTTTTCGTACTTTCATTATCTTTTGATTTTTAGTTATTCTCTTATTTTGGGGGTTGCTGTGGTACAGCAACATACACAACAGCTGCAACATACACAACAACTGCGACACACTCAACAGCGGGGGGATACTGCAACATACACAACAGCTGCAGCATACTCAACAGCCGAGACTGACTCAACCATTGCTACCCACCCAACAATTCTTATCAGTTGCCGTCAGGCTTGCGATTGTCGTTGAATATGGACTCCGGCCACGGGAAGAACTTACCCACAGCTGGTGACGGGAACACGCCGTCATCTGTCCTTACGTCAGGCTGTGACGGAGAGAAGTCCTGCCAGTCAGCCTTCAGGTATGATACCAGCGGACTGCCCATCTGCTTCAGCCCCATGACGATGAGTTTTGACAGTTCATACGCACCGAAAGGATTGAAGTGGGTATTGTCAGCAAAGGCTTTCTCCTGCCAAGGGAAAGAGCCTGCAGGATAATGTACCAGAAGGTTACGGCAACCATCCTCGCCCATAGCCTCGAAGAGAGTCTTTGTTGTGGCGTTGAGGTCAATGACAGGCACCTGTTCACGCTCTGCCACTGCCTTCATAGCAGCCGGGAAGTCACCGTGGGTGTTACGCACAGTACCGTCCTTCTCAAAGAAACGGCGCTGTGTAGGCGTACAGAAGATGATATTGCCGCCCTTATCACGCACACGGTCAACGAAAGTCTTCAGCGCCATGCTGTAATGATACCATGCTCCACGGCCCGGACCCTTCTCTTTCTCATCATTATGACCGAACTCACAGAACACATAGTCACCCTTCTTTATCTCACTGAGTATCTTGTCAAGACGCAGCTGCGCAAGGAAAGAAGTGGCAGTAAGACCACTCTCGCCGTAGTTAGCCACGCAAACCTTATCAGTAAACCAACGAGGGAACATCTGTCCCCATGAAGCCCACGGCTCCCTGCCCTGGTCCACCACGGTGCTGTTACCGCAGAGGAAGAGGGTGACCGCTGTGGTGTCAGGCTCTATGGTAACGCTCTGCACAGCAGGAGCAGCACCGCAGAACTCAAGCGTCAGCTTATCATCCCACGTCAGTGAGCCCACCTCGCCTGGCTTAATAAGCACCTTCCGCTTATTATCAATAACAGTGTTACGCTTGTTAACAACGAAAGACACTGTACGCAACTCGCCTTTCTTAGTCTTCTCACCTTGTAACATCAGTCGGCGACTCTCAGCACGCACCCATGTCTCAGCGGCACGTTTCTTACTGCCCAGCACCAAAGTGACACGGTAGTTACCGTCGGGCACATTAACAGAGAAATATATCGGAGAAGAAGGCAAAGCCTTAGAGCGTCCTGTCAGGCGCGCACCCTGGTCTGCCGCGTCAGAGAAATCCCACCCGGCGTCATTTGCCGAGGAATAGACTCCCACGGACTTATTAAAATCATAAGTTTTAGCCTCAGCATGTGTAGTTACCGCCAAAGCACAAGAGAATAGAATAGTTAGTATAGTCTTTTTCATATATATAGTTTTAACTCTACAAAGTTAAGAATTTATTTTAAATGAAGGAATAATTAGAGCCATTTTTTTGCACGCGAAAATATAAATAAGGGATTTTCGTCGTCCACACAACATTTTTTTTGTACTTTTGCCGACATAATGAAAGATTTTCTCAAATACACTCTTGCAACAGTCACTGGCCTGTTGCTTACGTTTTTCGTAATAACGGTAATAGGCGTATGCACCCTGATAGCAGCCGCCGCATGTTCATCATCACAACCTGCCACATCCGTCAAGGACGGTTCTGTACTCGTGGTAAAGCTGTCGGGACAGATAACTGAGCGGACTGACGACAATGCCATCAACGAACTGCTCGGCATGGGCGGCGTGGAGAGCCAGGCCCTGAGCGACATCACTGAGGCTATAGACAAAGCCGCTGCATGCCCGGAGATTAAGGGACTATACATAGAGGCCGGACTGCTGCAGACCGACTATGCCTCCCTGCAGGAGATACGCAACGCAGTGGAGCGGTTTAAGAACGGCGGCGATGGAGGCGGCGATGATATCGCCGCGTACAAGAAAGGTGGCGACAAAGGCAGCAAAGACGGCGGCGATGATATCGCCGCCCACAAGGAAGGAAAGAACAAGATTATAAAGCCACAGAAGAAGGGCGACGACAAAGGCAAGTTCGTAGTGGCTTACGGTGACGAATATACACAGGGAGCATATTACGTTTGCTCTGCTGCCGACGAGGTTTGGATAAACCCGCAGGGCATGATAGACCTGCACGGCATAGCGTCACAGCCCATGTACCTGAAGGACCTGCTCGCCAAGGTAGGCGTGAAGATGACGGTGGTAAAGGTTGGCAAATACAAGAGTGCCACCGAGCAGTACACCGAGACAGAGATGAGCGACGCGAACCGTGAGCAGGTGACACGCTATATCAGTAACCTGTGGGATGTGGTAACGAAGGACATAAGCCGCACGAGAAAGACTGACACCGCCACACTGAACCAGCTGGCAGACAGCATGGTGACACTCGCCGACACCAAGACGCTTATAAAATACGGCCTTGTCACACGCACCATGTATGCCAACGAGGTAAAGAGAGAAATAAAGAAGAAACTGGGACTTGACGACAACGATGAGATACCACAGGTGACCTGCGGCGAGATGAAGGACTACGCACCTTCAACCGCAAAAGACCAGATAGCAGTGTATTACTGCGAAGGCACCATAGCACAGAGTCAGGCGGCAGGCACCCTGATGGGCGACGCTGGCATCATAAGCAAAGACATGGTGCGTGACCTTGACGACCTTGCCAAAGACGATGACATAAAGGCGGTGGTGATACGCATCAACTCCGGCGGCGGCGACGCTTTCGCCTCCGAGGAGATATGGCATTCTGTGGCTGAGCTGCGCAAGAAGAAGCCCGTAGTGGTGTCAATGGGTGGCATGGCGGCATCAGGAGCCTACTACCTCAGCGCCGGGGCATCATGGATAGTGGCACAACCCACTACGCTGACAGGTTCCATCGGCATCTTCGGTGTATTCCCCGACATGACGGGACTGATGCAGGATAAGCTGGGACTGCACTATGACGTAGTGAAGACCAATAAGCACTCCGACTTCGACTTCGCACAGCAGGCACGCCCGTTCAATGCCGACGAACAGCAGATGTTGCAGAGATACATCGAGCGCGGCTATGAGTTGTTCTGCAAGCGTGTGGCTGACGGCAGACACATGTCCACCGACAGCGTGAAGGCCATAGCCCAGGGACACGTATGGACCAGCGGCGATGCAAAGCGTATCGGACTCATAGACCAGCTCGGCGGACTTACCGATGCCATCAAGCAGGCGGCACGCTTGGCAAAGATAGAGAAGTACGCCGTTACACCTCTCCCCCGCCCCGCCTCTTGGACAGAGCAACTGTTTGCTACCATCAGCGGCAACGGTAACAACCTCGACGAACGGATGCGCGAGACTCTTGGGGTGTTCTACGAGCCACTGCTCATGGTACGCACTCTGGAGAAACAGAGTCCGATACAGGCACGCTGCGAGTGGATACTACCAGTGAACTGACACTGATTACACGAAAACGACCACTGATAGCACAGATTACAGGGATTTTTGGGGACAACGGACAAACCGAATAGTACGACCACAGATTACACAGATGGACACGGATTTTTTAAACAACGGATTAAGACGGATGACACTGATTAAATTATACGACCACAGATTACAGGGATTACATTGATTTCCTTTCTACAATGGATATAATTTAACAACGGATTAAGACGGATTAGACGAATTTCACTAATTATTAAAAAGAATTATTTTGAAATTATAATCTACAGAAAGAATTAATTAATGAAAAATTTGCGGGTATTAATGGTAATTATATGTTAGAAAAACGAATAATTTTAGATTATTACACATTGCTATAAAAACGACACTTTTTATAGCAATGTGTTTTTCATAAACTCCATTTCCCTGCGATTTTCCCAACGAAACGCAAAGTCGGACAGAAAAACGTCAAAAATTCGTGTTTTAGAACCACTTGACAATCAGTTATTTCCATTTTTCCAATTTTACACAAGCCGCCAAAAGCTATCAAATCACGTCGTAAAAGCTATGCTTTCATGATGTAAAAGCTATCGTTTTACAGTGTAAAAGCTATCGAATGACAACATGAAAGCTATCACTTCACACTCCAAACACGGTTTTTGGGTCTGCAAAAGGGCAAAAACACCACCACATTCACTCTATTTCGCATTTCCGAACAGAAATTCACAAAATGACACTTTGTTACGAAAAAAGGTTAAATATTGACATTTTGACACTAACGCGCATAAAATAAAATGTAATAAAGTTTCACAGTCTTAAAACTTTTTCGTAACTTTGCAAGTTGGATTAAGGATTAAAGAAAAAGGAACAGCCGGGGCTTTTCCTGACAAACGATGAGCGAGGAAGGCGATTTCATAAAACTGAACAAGTGGCTGCTGCCGCTGTCCTGGATATATGGGGCGGTGGTAGGCATACGCAATATGCTGTTTGACAACGGTGTATTAAAGTCACGTTCCTTCAACCTTCCCATTATTTCCGTAGGCAACATCACTGTGGGAGGGTCTGGCAAGACTCCCCATGCCGAGTATCTTATAGAACTGCTGCACCAGGAGTTCAAGGTGGCAGTGCTCAGCCGTGGCTACAAACGCAAGTCGCACGGCTACCACTTGGCAAAAGCCGACACCACCATGCCTCAGATAGGCGACGAGCCTTACCAGATGCATCAGAAATTCCCAGATGCATACGTAGCCGTTGATGCAAACAGATGTCACGGTGTGGACCGCCTTACCGGCGACGACGCCACGAGCGACACACAGGTGATAGTACTTGACGATGCTTTCCAGCACCGGTATATCAAGCCCGGCCTCAACATACTGCTTGTGGACTACCACCGCCTGATAGTATATGACGAGCTGCTGCCTGTGGGCAGGCTGCGCGAGTCGAAGAGAGGCAAGGACCGCGCCGATATCGTGATAGTGACCAAATGTCCGAAGGACATCACGCCTATGGGCATAAGGGTGCTACAGCGCGCTATGAACCTATACCCTTACCAGGAGCTGTATTTCACCACAATGGAGCAGCAGCCGCTCAAGCCACTATTCAAGGAGGGCAAGCCTCTGGAGATGTCGGGACTGCTGCCCAATGTATTGCTGTTAAGCGGCATAGCCTCCCCGGAGCAGATAATGGTTGACATGAAAGGCAAGTGTACGAGCATCACGCCCATGCACTTCAGCGACCACCACCAGTACACGAAGTCTGACGCGGAGGCGATAAACACCCAGTTTAAGATGATGAACAAGCCTGCCATCATCATCACCACGGAAAAGGACGCCACACGACTGGAGCACCTGCCCAACCTCTCAGCGGAGGTGAGACAAGCCTTATACGTGCAGCCCATCCACGTGGTATTCATGCAGGATGATGAAGAGAGATTTAACAACAGAATATTAAGCTATGTACGAGAAAATACAACAAACGGCACAGTGGCTGTCACAGCAGATGACATCCACAGGGAAGATAACCACGCAGAACCTGCCGACAACAGCGATAGTGCTGGGGACAGGCCTCGGACAATTAGCTTCTGAGATAGACATAGTATGGGAGATGCCATACAAGGACATCCCGAACTTCCCCGTATCGACGGTGGAGGGACATGACGGACGGCTCATCGTCGGCACACTGGGCGGCAAGCAGGTATTGGCCATGAAGGGACGCTTCCATTACTACGAGGGTTACTCCATGCAGGAGGTGACATTCCCCATACGCGTGATGTATGAGTTGGGCATCAGGACTCTCCTCGTAAGTAACGCCGCAGGCGGAGCAAACAAGGATTTCCGCGTAGGCGACCTGATGGTCATCACCGACCACATCAATTTCTTCCCCGAGCACCCGCTGAGAGGAAAGAACATCCCTACGGGACCGCGCTTCCCCGACATGCACGAGCCGTATGACCATGAGTTGATTGCCGCCGCCGACCGCATAGCAGCGGAGAAAGGCATACGCCTGGTTCACGGCACCTACATAGGTGTGCAGGGACCAAGCTATGAGACTCCGGCGGAGTACCGCGCCTACCATACGATGGGAGCTGACGCCGTAGGCATGAGCACCGTGCCTGAGGTAATAGTAGCACGCCACTGCAACATTCGTGTGTTTGGCATCAGCATAATAACGAATATGGGCATAAGCGACTCGCCCGAGACAGCCACGCACGAAGAAGTGCAGGAGGCAGCCAACAAGGCACAGCCGCTGATGACGGAGATATTCAAGGGAGTGATTAATAATGCATAATTAACAACTCAACTTTCGCAAGCTTCAGTTTCGTTGAGGTTTTAAGGTTATAAGGTCGCTTCGCTTAGAGGTGTAAGGTGATATAACCTGACAAGTTGAGCATTTGCGAAACTTGAATTAACAATTAATAATTTCCCCATCTGCGCTCCCTCCCTCACAGGGAGGGTTGGGGTGGGTCTAATAATAAACAACTTGGAAATAGCAAAACTGGGTGAGTTTGGTCTTATAGACCACCTGACCAAAGACATAAAGACACAAAACGCCTCCACCATGAAGGGTGTGGGTGACGACTGCGCCGTGCTGCACTATGACGGTACAGAAACACTCGTTACCACCGACATGTTGATGGAGGGCGTGCACTTCGACCTTACATACGTGGACATGCGCCATCTCGGCTACAAGTCTGCAATGGTAAACATCAGCGACATCTTCGCCATGGGCGGCACGCCACGTCAGATGACGGTGAGTGTGGCACTGTCAAAACGCTTCCAGGTGGAAGACATGGAGGAGTTCTATGACGGACTGCGCATGGCTTGCGAGAAATGGGGCATCGACATCATTGGCGGTGACACCACATCAAGTCTTACGGGCCTTGCCATCAGCATCACCTGCATAGGAGAGGCACGCAAGGAGGACATCATATATCGCAACGGAGCGAAAGACACCGACCTCATCTGCGTGTCAGGTGATCTCGGAGCAGCATATATGGGACTGCAGTTGCTTGAGCGTGAGAAGATGGTGTATTACGACCAGGTGCGCAAGATACAGGAGAAGATAAAAGAGACTAAGGACGCCAAGGCTATAGAGGCGCTGCGCAGCCAGCTCAACGAGGCATGGCAGCCCGACTTCGCCGGCAAGGAATACCTTGTACAGCGCCAGCTGCAGCCAGAGGCACGCGGCGACGTCCTCAAGCAGCTACGCGATGCAGGCATACACCCTACGGCCATGATGGACGTTTCAGACGGACTGTCATCTGAGCTGCACCACATCTGTAAGCAGTCTGGCACAGGCTGCAGGGTGTTTGAGAAGTTCCTGCCGATAGACTACCAGACGGCAGTGATGGCAGAGGAACTGAACATGAACGTCACCACCTGTGCACTTAACGGCGGCGAGGACTATGAACTGCTCTTCACTTGTCCGATAGGCGACAACGAGACTTTACAACAGATGGAGGGCGTGAAGGTGATAGGTCATATAACTAAGCCTGAACTGGGAATGAAACTCATCTCACGCGACGGCAACGAGTTTGACCTCCTGGCACAGGGATGGAACCCGCTTAATAATTAGGAGTAGAGAATAAGGAGTAGAGAGTAAGGAGTAAGGATTAAGGAATAAAGACTAACTAATAAACTAAAAAAGAACAATGAAACCAACACTATTTCTACTCGCTGCAGGTATGGGCAGCCGTTACGGCGGACTGAAGCAGCTTGACGGTCTCGGCCCAAACGGTGAGACAATTATGGACTACAGCATCTATGACGCCATACAGGCCGGCTTCGGCAAGATTGTATGGGTTATACGCAAGGACTTCGAGGAGCAGTTCCGCACACAGATACTCTCAAAGTATGAGGGTAAGGTAAAATGCGAGCTCTGCTTCCAGTCTATAGACGCACTGCCAGAGGGCTTCAGCGTACCAGAAGGCCGTCAGAAGCCATGGGGTACCAACCACGCCGTACTGATGGGCAAGGACGTTATCAAGGAGCCTTTCTGCGTCATCAACTGCGACGACTTCTATAACCGTGACGCATTTATGGTGATAGGCAAGTTCCTCAGCGAACTGCCAGAGGGTGCCACAGGTCAGTATGCCATGGTAGGTTTCCGCGTAGGCAACACACTGTCAGAGAACGGTACCGTAAGCCGCGGCATCTGCTCAAAAGACGACAACGGCTGTCTCACAACATGCGTGGAGCGCACGAAGATAGCACGTCTGGAGGACGGAAAGGTGGCTTACCGCGCTGACAACAAGGATGACGGCGAGTGGGTGAACATAGACGACAACGCACCTGTGTCAATGAACATGTGGGGCTTCACACCTGACTACTTCAAGCACAGCGAGGAGTATTTCAAGGAGTTCCTCTCTGACCCTGAGAACATCAAGAACCTGAAGTCAGAGTTCTTCATTCCTTTGATGGTCAACAAGCTCATCAATGAGGGTACAGCCACCTGCAAGGTGCTTGACACCACAAGCAAATGGTTTGGCGTGACTTACTCTGAGGACCGTCCTGACACCGTCGCACGCATAGCAAAGCTTGTGGAGGACGGCGTATATCCTAACAAACTGTTCTAAAGATGAATATCAACTTACTGAATGCCGATGAGGTGACATCACTGCGTCACCTCATCGACAATTCAAAGAAAGCAGCCATATTATGCCACATGAACGCTGACGGCGACGCCCTCGGCTCATCACTGGCATGGTCAGCATACCTCAGGCAACAGGGACTGGAGACAGCCGTCATCGCTCCCGATATGTTTCCTGACTTCCTGCAGTGGCTGCCCGGTATGCAGCAGCAAGTGATGCGCTATGACAAGAAGACGGAGGAGGTAAGGCAATGGCTCAAGGACTCAGACCTTATATGCTATCTTGACCTCAACACCACGTCACGCGTAGGCAAGGAGCTGCAACCAGACCTGTCGCTCTGCCAAGGCAAGGTCATTCTTATAGACCATCATGAGCAGCCCGACATCAAAGGTGACATGACTGTGTCATTCCCAACGATGTCAAGCACCTCAGAGATGGTGTTCAGACTGATATGGCAGTTGGGCGGCTATGACGCCATGACAAAAGACATGGCAGTCAACATCTATTGCGGTATGATGACCGACACGGGAGCATTTACCTACAACAGCAGCAAACCCGAGATATTCCTCATCATAGCGTATCTGCTTGCCCAAGACATAGACAAGGACAAAATATACCGCAACATATATCATGTGTTCAGCGTGGACAAGCTGAGACTGTGGGGATACGTGATGAACAAAAGCCTGAAGGTAAAATACCCTCCATACCACGCCTCATATTTCTCACTCTCAAAGGAGGACATGAAGAAGTACCACTTCAAGAAAGGCGATGCAGAGGGATTGGTAAACGTACCATTGAAGATACTCGGCCACAAGCTCTCCATATCACTGCGCGAGGACACAGAGAAAAATAACCTCGTATGGGTAAGCACACGCTCTGTTGATGACTTCCCATGCGACGAGATGGCCGCACGTTTCTTTAACGGAGGAGGACACAAGAACGCTGCAGGAGGCAGACTGGAGTGCTCTCTGAAAGAAGCCGAGGAAATCGTTGACAAAGCAATAAAGGCATACGCCGACAAGCTAAAATAACATACAGACAATGAACAAGACACTTTACACCCTGCTCGCAATCATGCTGGGCATCACTCTCTTCACCTCTTGTAATAAAGAGGAGACATACGCTGAGCAGAAAGAACGCGAGAGAGGATACATCAACAACTTCATCAACGGCAACTGCAACATTAACCGCAGAGCCATAAGAGTCATCAGCGAGTCTGACTTCAAGGCTCAGGGCGAGACTACCGACACAGCCAAGAACGAGTATGTGCTGTTCAGCTCCACTGGTGTATATATGCAGATAGTGGAGAAAGGCACTGGCGAGTTGTTCAAGAAATTAGATAACGGCGAGAGCGCAGACGTATTGTGCAGATACACAGAATACAACATCAACGGTGACTCACTGAAGAGCACCAACGACAACTCTTTCAGCAAATCCACCCTGTGTGAGAAAATGACAGTGCGCAATACCAGCGGCACGTTCACCGCCTCTTTCGTTTACGGCAATATGCCTAACATCTATGGTACACTCTCAGTACCTTCAGGATGGCTGATACCGCTGAGGTATATCAACCTGGGCAGACTGGCATCAGAAGAGGACCGTCTGGCACACGTCAAGATTATCGTTCCGCACAACCAGGGACAACCTAACGCCACCAGCAATGTCTATGCATGTTTCTATGACATTGTATATCAAAGAGGAAACTAAGAACGGTTCACGGTGCACAGTTCACTGTTCACTGTTCACTGTTCATAGTACACAATGCATAATTCTTAATTTATAATTCATTTCCCTCAGTCTGCGCCCCCTCCCTCACAGGGAGGGTTGGGGTGGGTCTCTTATTATTAATTATTAATTAAACAATGTCACTAATAAAATCAATATCAGGTATCCGCGGTACTATCGGCGGACCTGCGGGCGACACGCTCAACCCCTTAGACATCGTAAAGTTCACATCAGCATACGCCACCTTCATACGTAAGAGTCTGCCAAACGGCTCAAACAAGATTGTAGTAGGCAGAGACGCACGCATCTCTGGCGAGATGGTAAAGAACGTAGTATGCGGCACTCTGCTCGGTATGGGCTATGACGTAATAAACATCGGACTGGCATCTACACCGACCACCGAACTGGCAGTAACGATGGCTGGTGCCGACGGTGGCATCATCATCACCGCATCACACAACCCACGCCACTGGAACGCTCTGAAGCTGCTGAACAACCGCGGCGAGTTCCTCACCGCTGCCGACGGAGCAGAGGTATTGGCAACAGCAGAGGCGGAGGCCTTTGAATATGCTGACGTTGACCATATAGGCAAATATACAGAGGAAAACTTCGACGAGCGCCATATAGAGGCTGTACTTAACCTCAAGCTTGTGGACCGTGAGGCCATCAAGAAAGCCGGCTTCAAGGTTGTCGTTGACTCTATCAACAGCGTAGGCGGCATCATCCTGCCTAAACTGCTCGACCGTCTCGGTGTGACATACACCTTCCTCAACGGCGAGGCCAACGGCGACTTCGCACATAACCCGGAGCCTTTAGAGAAGAACCTCACCGGCATAATGGACACCCTGCGCGGCGGAGGCTATGACCTCGGCATCGTTGTTGACCCTGACGTTGACCGTCTGGCTTTCATATGCGAGGACGGCAAGATGTTTGGCGAGGAATACACCCTCGTCAGCGTGGCAGACTACGTACTAACACACACACCGGGCAGCACCGTCAGCAACCTGTCGAGCACACGCGCACTGCGTGACGTGACAGAGAAGCACGGCGGCACATACAGCGCTGCTGCAGTGGGTGAAGTAAACGTAACCACCAAGATGCGTGAGGTAGGCGCTGTGATAGGCGGCGAGGGCAACGGTGGAGTGATATACCCTGAGAGCCATTACGGTCGTGACGCACTGGTAGGCATAGCGCTGTTCCTCTCTTCACTGGCACAGAAAGGCTGCAAGGTGAGCGAGTTGCGCAAGACCTTCCCTGAGTATTTCATAGCCAAGAACCGCATAGATTTGACAGCCGATACCGACGTTGATGCCATCTTGGCGAAGGTTAAGGAGATGTACAACGCACAGTCTGATGCCCAGGTAAACGACATTGACGGAGTGAAGATAGACTTCGCCAACAAATGGGTACACCTGCGCAAGTCTAATACAGAGCCAATCATCCGCGTTTACAGCGAGGCACACACCATGGACGAGGCTGACGAGCTCGGCAAGAAGATAATGGGAATAGTTTTGGAAATGCAGTAAAAAACAAATGCAGCCCATGTTAACATGGACTGCATTTGTTTTTAAGTTATGAATTATGAGTTCTTGCTTAGGCAAGCGTCACAGCGTGCCTAAGCAAGAACTCATAACTCATCGCTCGGCGCTTGCGACGCTTTTATAAAGGCTGCAAGCCGACTAAAAGAACTCATAACTAAAAAGCGGTGATTCCCAAATGAGAATCACCGCTTTTTGGAGCCTCTTGTCGGATTCGAACCAACGACCCCGAGATTACAAATCACGTGCTCTGGCCAACTGAGCTAAAGAGGCAGGTGGGCAAGCTACTTACATCGCACCGCTACAACCAAGTACCTTTGCTACGTTCCCGTCCTGGAG
>JAFXZU010000049.1:0-41520 GCA_017541085.1 Prevotella sp. | reverse complement strand
TGCAGCGGCGCTGGCACCAGCCAGACCCGTACCCACGACGATGACGTCGAGCTTCAGTTTGTTCTTTGGGTTAACCAGACGCTGGTGAGCCTTATAGTTGGTCCACTTCTCTGCTACTGGTCCCTCAGGTATGCGTGAATTTAATGTTTTCATAATTAACCGACCCCCCTCCTTGTGCCTCCCCCGAGAGGGGAGGAGAATGTATGGTCAGAAGGTTTTTATGGGGTAATTTCTAAGTTTTTGAAAATCTTTTTGTCTTATAAAATACGTGACTTCCCCCTCCACTCGGGGAGGGGTCAGGGGTAGGGGTTGCTTACAGGCTCTGTATGTAGAACCATACCACTACGCTGGCGAAACCTGCGCAGAGCACTGTTACATAAGCAATGCCGATAACCTTCCAGCGTGTGAACCACACCTTGCCGCTCAGACCCATTGTCTGCAACATGCTCCAGAAGCCGTGTGCCAGGTGGAACCACAGAGCGCAGAGCCACAGGAGGTAGCATACTACGTGTCCGGTGTTAGAGAACACATACTGAATCCAGTAAGCACCGTCGGTGCTGTGAGCGAGGTCGCCGCTGCCTACGAGGTCAACGAGCATCATCTTTGCCCAGAAGTCATACAGGTGCATAGCCAGACCGAGCAATACGATAAGACCGAGCACGAGCATGTTCTGGCTTGCCCACTCCACCTTTGAAGGCTTCTCTGTCACAGCATAACGCTCAGAACCACGCGCAGCCCTGTTCTTCATTGTCAGAATGAAGGCGTAGATAATGTGAATGACAGCCAATGCTGCAAGACCCATAGTTGCCACTACTGCATACCAGTTGGCACCGAGCATCTCACAGATCATGTTGTAGCCCTCAGCAGAGAACAATGCCACAACATTCATCGACATGTGGAATGTTAAGAACAGGATAAGTGCCATGCCTGTTACAGACATTACCACCTTCCTTCCAATCGAAGAATTAAATAACCACATAAGATTTTGATTTTGTTGTTAAGATAAATTATTTTGTTTTTTGAATGTTCACAACATGCCCATTATTACACAAAATTATATATTTTTTATGAATTAGCAAAAATATTTTATTTTTTTTCCTTACTTTTGCAAGTAAATTGTAACTCGTATAATCTTTTTAGCATATATACTTTACAAAACTGAAATGAAATTATATTACGACGTTATCGTAGTAGGCGGCGGCCACGCCGGTTGTGAGGCGGCTCACGCAGCGGCGAGGATGGGTGCGAAGACCTGTCTCGTCACGATGGACATGAACAAGATTGCACAGATGTCTTGTAACCCTGCCGTGGGCGGCATTGCCAAGGGACAGATAGTGCGCGAGGTGGATGCCCTGGGCGGCGGCATGGGTATGGTCACCGACCTCTGTGCCATCCAACTGCGTATGCTCAACAAGTCGAAGGGCCCTGCCATGTGGAGCCCGCGAGCTCAGTGTGACCGAGGGAAGTTCATCTGGCAATGGCGCACCATGCTCGATAACACACCTAACCTCGACATCTGGCAAGACCAGGTGGAGGAACTGATAACAACCCCTACCCCTCGGGTGGGGGTCACCGGCGTCCGCACCATCTGGGGCTGTGAACTGTATGCCCCTGCCGTGGTGATTACCGCCGGCACGTTCCTCAACGGACTGATGCACATAGGCCGTAAGATGGTGCCGGGGGGCAGGTGTGCCGAACCGGCGGCGCTGCATCTTACGGAGAGCATCAACGCCCTGGGCATCACGTCGCAGAGGATGAAGACAGGCACGCCAGTGCGCATAGACAAGCGCTCGGTACACTTCGAGGATGCCACGGAGCAGCCGGGAGAGGACGTAACATCTCTCTTCAGCTATATGACAGGAAGCACCACAACGGCGGCTTCTAACCCTACGGCTTCCCTCGTAAGCAGCGACAGTGTCGCTGCAAAGGCAAAGGCAACCCCTTCCCTCGCCCACTTGCCGTGCTGGACTTTTGACACCACACCTGAGTGTCATGAGATACTCAAGAGCGGACTCAAGGACTCTCCGCTTTACAACGGACAGATAAAGTCTATCGGTCCGCGTTACTGCCCGAGCATAGAGACTAAGCTCGTAACCTTCGCCGACAAGGACCACCACCCGCTCTTCCTGGAGCCCGAAGGCACCGACACCAACGAGATGTATCTCAACGGTTTCTCATCATCACTGCCTATGGACATACAGCTGAACGCGCTGCGCACCATACCCGCCCTGCGCGACGTGAAGATTTACCGTCCGGGATATGCCATAGAATATGACTTCTTCGACCCTACGCAGCTTAACCACTCGCTGATGTCGAAGAAATGTGACGGTCTCTTCTTCGCCGGACAGGTGAACGGCACCACGGGTTACGAGGAGGCGGCAGGACAAGGACTCATAGCCGGAATGAATGCGGCTCTCTATGCCGGTCATCTCGGAGCAAGTGGCAACATAAGCAATGAGTCGGGCAGTTTCAAGCCTTTCACCCTGGCACGCGACGAGGCTTACATCGGCGTACTCATCGACGACCTGGTAACAAAGGGCGTAGACGAGCCTTACCGTATGTTCACCTCAAGGGCGGAGTATCGCATACTGCTCAGGCAGGACAATGCCGACCAGCGTCTGACGGAGAAGTCTTTCCATGCCGGCCTTGCGTCATCTGAGCGTTACCAATGGTGGAAGAGCAAGGAGGAGCGCATCAGGGACATCATGACTCTATGCGACGAGACCAACGTGAAGCCACGACAGGTCAACGCTTTCCTCGAGGGCATCGGCTCCACACCTATGACAGGCGGCTGCAAGCTCTCAGAACTGATAGCACGTCCGGGGGTTAACATTCTGGAACTGGCACCATCGCTGCCTCGCCTTAACGCTGTCATCAGCAAACTGACTGACCGCCGCGAGGAGATTGCCGTAGCCGCTGAGACCGAGTTGAAATACCGCGGTTACATTGAGCGCGAAAGACAGGAAGCGGAGAAGATGCACCGTCTGGAGAATATCAGCATACGCGGACACTTTGACTACCAGAACATCGACGCCATATCCTTTGAGGGACGACAGAAGCTGTCGCGCATAGACCCCGAGACCATAGCACAGGCTTCACGCATACCGGGCGTCAGTCCGTCAGACATCAACGTGCTGCTCGTCCTTATGGGAAGGTAAGTTTTTCAGCACCGAAAATCAGTGGCTTTCACAGGGCTTCATGAAAGCTATCGTTTTACACCGTGAAAGCTATGCTTTCTCAACGTAAAAGCTATCACTTCAGAACGCGAAGTGATAGCTTTTATAATTTACTGACTATGTTATAGTTAGAAGGAGCATCTACCGCATGAATACCGGCGGCATTGTTTTTTGCATAACAGGATAGTCGGTACGAAACTGTATTAGCTGTAAATAAATACGATAAAAACCTTTGGCATATCTGCAAAAAACAGATATATTTGTGCTTTTAACTAAATTTAACAAGCAAAAGGAGTAAGAGTAGAGGTTTTATATTAACTTTGTAGCGTTTACAAGAAAAAAAGACCCTCTCAACTGAAGTTTGCGAAAGTTGAGTAGCATACTTGAAAATCCTATTTTGCTTTTAATGGCAAGTATGTATAGGTAATTAGTTATTAGATGATAAATTGTATCTGCTAACCTCTGTTTTGCTTAATTCACGCATTTTATAAATCCATAAAACACTTAATACAAAACAATTATGAAAAAAGTATTTATGTTCGTGGTTCTTGCTGCCATGACTTTGATTGCAAGTGCCCAGAATGACGGTCTTAAGACCTTTGACGGCAAAATGTTCAGTTGTCTGTATCCTGCCGAATACGCTGCAGAGGAGCAATGGACGGACGATGTATTCAATGCATACGTTGAGGGCACTCCATGCCATTTCAACGCAGGAGTCAGCGCTGATGTGGAGTTTTCAGACGCAGACATCAAGAACTGGGGCGAAGGCACTGCAAGGGACCAGAAAGAGTTTATGAAAGGCTGGAAGGTTGAGCCATGTGTTGTTAAGGGCAAGGCCGTCTATGTCATCTCTGAAGGTAAAGAGGACAACGTGCCATCTGTTCAGGTGCAGTATCTGGTTAACACACCAAGCAAGCACATCTTCAGCGGACGCTTTTTATTCCTTAAGAAGGACGAGGCAAAGTATAGACATCTCATAGAAAAGATACTCGCTTCGTTCAAGGCCAAGTAACAATATACAAAAAAATAAAAACAATTATGAAAAAGATATTCTTAGCCATCCTAATGGCATGCTTCACGCTGACAATGGCGGCGCAGCCACAGATTAAGGTGAATTATCAGGGTGCGAAGCCCACTATCATGGACTTTGCATGGGCACTGGTCAACTACACTCCACCAGAGGGAGATGAGGTGGAAAACGCAGTCATAGCCCAACTGCAAAACGCACTTCATAGATACCGCCAGGGCAAGGCACAGCCTGCCGACGAGAGGCTCGTAGTAGATGTAAAGAACGGTTATATATGCCATGAGATTATGGAGGACGGCTATGTGATTAAGTCCGAGATGTGCTACTGGAACATTGAGGACGGCAAGCACAAGCTCGTTGCCTACAACGTGCAAACTACCAATGACGGCATCAGCGAGCCAGGAGAGTATGACGGCCTCAACCTCTATGAATATACCAACGCCACAAAGAAGATGACGCCATACTTCGGTGACTTGTACCTTAACCTCTTTGACGCAGGCGAGGGTGACCGCAACACCTTCGAACTGCCTCGCACGGGCAAGGACATCATCATCACCACATGGTATGAGGTAGGTCAGCGCAAGAGAACGGCAAAGTGGAACGGACTCTATTTCTCTGTTCCACAGCCATAACAATACTGATTCTATAAAGTTGGGAGTAAGAAGGAGTTCTATCTCCTTCCTACTCCCTCTATCTACAGAGCAAGCAGAGCTTGGAAAACAACAATAAAACAATAATTATTATAACAATTAAAATTTATGAAACATTCATTAAAAACAACTGTGATGGCACTTGCTGCCATGTTTGCGTTTAACACTGTTGCTGACGCACAAATAAGTGTAAACGGCGTATCTTTCAAGTTTGGCAAGAAAAAGAAGACTGAAAACACCGAGGTGAAGGCTGAAAAAGCACCCAGCCAGGAGGCTGCTCCCACCTCTGCTCCTAAGAGTACAGCAGAGATGGTGACATTTGACGGCAAGGACTTCACTGTTCAGCATCCGAAGGAGTATGCTGACGTTATCGACGACTGGACTCCTGGTGTAGTCAACGAGTGGAAGAAGGACGACAAGCACAAACTCTCAGTGTGGTCCGACGAGTATTCTGAGATAAAAGAAGAGAATCTCAGCTGGTGGGCAAACGAGAAAAAGGACGAATTCGCCGGAAAGGACGAAGGCTGGAAGGTAGATGAGCCCGTTATCAACAAGGGCTTCTTCACCATACGCATGGTGGCTGGTGACGTTGTACAGTACTATTACTTCAAGTTAGACAAGATGAACATCGACGGCAAAATGACATTCCTTGTCAGCGAAGAGGCTAAATATAAGCCTGTCTTCGACGCTGTCGTGGCCTCTATCAAGAAGAAGTAAAATACCATCTTAGACTATCATGAATATGAGGAATTTGTTTTTGGCAGTCCTCCTTGCCGTCGTTTCTATGGGCGTTCACGCAAAGCAAAAGTGGGCTTATCAGGCAACTTATTCTGAGGGAAGAGCCTGTGTGAAGGATAAGAGCGGCAAGTGGGGCTACATTGATGAGAACGGCAAGGTTATCAGTCCCTGCCAGTGGCGTAGCAACCGCTATTACCAGGAGGGTATGGGCTGCGTCGTTGATGCTGACGAGAAGTACGGCTATCTCGACCTCGACGGCAATCTGGTCATACCATGCCAGTTTGTATATGGCGGCTGGTTCTCAGAGGGACTCGCTGCCGTGGCTGTCGTTAAGGATTATACATGGAAGTACGGCTACATCGACAAGACGGGCAAGATTGTCATACCGTGCCAGTGGGAAAACGCCTATTCCTTCGAGAACGGCAAGGCTAAGGTGCAGGTAAAGCTGGAAGACGGCACCCGGGTATGGAAGGTAATCGACAAGACAGGTAATTACGTGGAATAACCCATTTCTCCGATTATTACAGGGATATATAAAAAGAAAGAAGATATGAGACACCGCAGTATTATACTTATACTCTGCCTGCTGATGGCCATAACAGCCAGCGCCGGCGAGGTTTCCTACTATTTTTGGAAGGGCAAGCTTGACAACACCGAGGTGAAGATGGCATGCGCAGTAAAAGATGACGTGATGACTGGAGAGATATTCCAGTACATCGACGGCAATACAATAGTATGTAACGTGGCAGGAGCAAAAAACGGTAACCTGTTTGACATCAAGGCATACAGGGAGATAGGCGAAGGGGGCATCACACACATCTATTTCCTAAGGGCGGAGATAAAGAACGGCGACCTCGTAGGCATAACGCAGAATGACGGCAAAAAGTTCAAGCTGAAGAAATACTCTGACCCCTACGCATACCCCATCAACCGTCAGAATGATATCTACAGCAGCCCTTACTTAGAAGGCAAGACCTTCAGTCTCAAAGGATGGGAACACGGAGGCATGTACCTCTACCAGAACCACATGGGAGTGAGAGGCGAACTGGAGCTATGGTACAAGCCCGACACAGAGTCTTTCACGCTCACCATAAGACGTGACTCCGAGGCCTACGGCGGCGGCAACGACGCGCTTGTCGGTGTCAGTGGCATTCATCCCGACGAGAATACCGGCGATTTCAACGCCGCCTGTTGCGAGGGTTCCTACCATTTCAGCGTAACATTCCATGACCATTTCCTCATCATCCGCCAGCTGAGCACACAGCCTGCAAAATGCTTCGGCAGTGGCGCCGGCATCGTAGGCATCTACATCCTTATGCCCGCAAAGGGATAATACTTGCATACAACAAAAGACTTATGCACCGTGAAAAGTGTGCGCAACAATATATCGCGCCCTTTCACGGTGCATATTTCGTATATACCTCCATTTCTAGAAAATCATCCTTTTTCAGTGGAACTTGTTCTTTCCGTGGTTTCTATGCCCATATAATATGAATCGTGATGTTATTGCGGACTCTTGGATAAACAGTTATTTGATGAATTTCGTTCCGTTTACGAGGTAGAGTCCTTGGGGCAGTGAGTTGATGTCGGTATCAAGGCGTACTCCCTGAATGTTATATACCTGTTTGGCATTCGGAGTATTCTGTTTGCCGGTGTCAGCCTTTGCGCGACGAATGTCAGTGGTGTTGTCCTCCAGTTTGTGGGCTGTCGTAGTGATGGTGCCTGTCAGGCGGTCGTCGGCAGATGATGCTGAGATATATACGTTCACCGTACCGCCCTCTACCTGCCATGCGTTTGTGGTATCGTCATAGTAGGCCAACTGCTTTTCGTTGATAGGTATTGTAACCACGGCACTCTGTCCTGGCTCTAACTCTACGCGGTCGAAGCCCACGAGGCGGCGGTTCAGCTTCTGCATGTGAGGAACGGCAGAGTTGGGGAAGTTGACATAAACCTGCACTACCTCGGCGCCTTTGCAGTTGCCGGTATTCGTGATGGTGCAGCGTGCCTCGGTGCTGCTGATGGTGGGATTGCTATAGGCAAAGGTGGTATAGCTCAGCCCGTAGCCGAAGGGATACATGGGTTTGTCGGCCTGACGGCTGACATTGGCGCCGGTGCCCTTGCCGTAATACATGTAGGTATATCCCCAGTCGTCGATGTTGTATTCCAGCATGCCGTCGGCACCGAACTTTGAGTCGGTCTTTGAGGGCAGTTCGCTGAGGCTGTTATACCATGTGGAGGTCAGCTTTCCGCCAGGGTTGTAGTCGCCGTAGATGACGTCGCAGATGGCCTGTCCCTGTGCCTGACCGCCGTACCAAGCCTCGAGGATGGCAGGCAGGTTCTGCTTTTCCCATGTGATGTCCATAGAGGAATTGGTCTCGAGCACGAGCACTATGTTCTTGTTTACGGCATAGAGAGCCTGCAAGAGAGCCTCCTGATTGCCTGGCAGTGTGATGACGAAGCGGTCGTGGCTCTCGGTTCCTGTCTCGTGGTTGTCAAGTTTCTCATAGTTTGTACCCCCGAGGAATACCACTACGTCGGCCTTCTGTGCCACGGCGACGGCGCGTGCAATCATGTCGTCGGTGGCTATATTGTTCACACCCTCGCTGGTCTGCACCATAAACAGCGGGCCGGCATTCTCAAGTGGCTCATAGCCGTCGTTGTAGAAGCGGAAGTAGTCGTAGTTGCCGGCATACTTGTTGGTGCCCGTAAACTTCACGTATAGGTTGTGGACACCTGACGGGCGTTTGCCCTCGTCGATGGTAGCGCTGACGATAGTCATATTGTGCCAGTTGTTGGTATCTATGTTGTCTACCGACAGGAAGGGCGCGCCCTCGGTGCTGTCAAGGTAGAAATTGACTGTTGCCAGACCGGTGTTCTTTGTGGCACAGGCCATGATGAAGTCCTTGCATGGTGTTGCGCCGAAGTCCACGTTCTCGTAGCAGAACCAATGGTCTGGTGCGGTATTGGCGAGTTCGTTGGGGTAGCTGGCATCAACACCGTTGGCACCGCTTGACTTGCCGGTGAAGGACTCTGCCTGAATGGTGCCGTCGCTGACGGTGAAGTTCAGTTTCTTTGCGAAGGCCTCAAACGGTGTGGTGGTATAGGTTGGCGTACCGCTGTAGTCGCCCAGCATAATCTGGTTGGCGTATGGGCCGATGAGAGCCACCTTCTTGTCGGTGCTGATGGGCAGCAGGGGCGCTGCGTCATTGGCGTTGGCCTTCTCGTTCTTCAGCAGCACGATGCTCTCCTGAGCGGCTTTCAGTGCCATTGCCTGGTTTGCCTCGCTCTCTAAACGCTCTGCACCATAGCTGCTCCAGGGTGTGGAAGCGTCAAACTCACCCAGTGCGAAGCGTGTCTCCAGAACGCGGACAAGGGCTGTGTCAAGGTCGGCCTCGGTCATATACCCCTTGGCGATGGCTGCCTCTACGGCGGTCTGGAATACCGAGGTGCGGTTCTTGAACTCGCAGTTCATATCGTTGCCGGCCTTGATGGCATCGGCAGTGGCACGGGCTTGATACTCAGCCATGATGTCTGGATCATTTTCATTATACGTGCCGAGGGTGTTGCCATAGTAGAAATGTTTCACCGCACGGTATATGCATGACACACCGGCACAGTCGCTGGTGACGTAGCCGTTGAAGCCCCACTCGCCGCGCAGGATGTCGTTGAGCAGCCAATCGTTCATGGCGTTGGGCTTGCCGCCCCAAGCCTTACCCTTGGCAGCAGGGTCGCCGAACTTCACACCGGCGGCATTCTGCTCGTTGATGTCGGTGGAGAGGGCGTTATAGGATGACATAATGCTCTTCACCTTGCCCTCCTTGACACTCATTTCAAAGGCGGGGAGATAGTATTCGCGCAGGATGTGCTTGGTCATATAGGATGTAGAACCCTGACGTCCTTGCTCGTAGTTGTTGGCAGCGAAGTGCTTGGCGCAGGCTACGGTCTTCAGATACTTGGGATCCTCGCCCTGCATGCCCTTGATGAACTGCACGGCCAATTGGCCGGTCAGGAAGGGATCCTCGCCGTAGTTCTCCTCGTCGCGTCCCCAGCGTGGGTCGCGCGACATGTTGATGGTGGGACACCAATAGTTAAGACCTTTCTTATATAGATTATTGTACACACGCGCCTCGTCGCTGATGACGCTGGCACAATCGTAGATAAGCTGACGATCCCATGAGCTCGACATACCCTTTGACTCAGGGAAACTGGTGGCAGCACCTGAGCGTGCTACTCCATGCAGGGCCTCGTTCCAATACTGATAGATGGGAAGATAGATGCCGTCGCGGTTGATTTCAACATCGACCATGTTGCCCATCTGCTGGGCTTTCTCTGCCAGAGTGAGGCGTTTTACAAGGTCAACGGCACGGTCATGAAAACTGGTAGTCTGCGATGAAAACGCAGATTCTTGGACGGATGTCTGGGCTGTCAGCGAGCAGACAGCTCCGAGAAGAAGGATTTTTAGCAGAAGTAGTCTTTTTTTCATTGTGGTTTATAGAGTTATATTATCTATTCTCGATTTTCATTTTTCAATTTGATAAGGTGCTGCAAAGTTACCGGTTAGATGGGAGATTTTGGTATAAAAAACATCCGAAAAAGGTAGAAAAATTTGCAATGGCATGTTTTTTTTCGTACTTTTTCGGAAAAATATCATATTGTCTGCTATGATATGGCAGACGATGGGACGACTTTGCCTTTGTTCTATATTCCCCCTCCGGCACCCAGCTTATTTGAATAGCAACGGTGCCATCTCCTTCAGGCTCCTGCGCCATGTAAGGAACTCATGAGCAGTGTCCTCTGATATCAGTCCGTAAGCATTGAAACCTGCTGATTTTAAGGCTTCTACACTCTTTTTAATACCATCGGGGTTCTCCTTGCTGCCACAGCTCTCGAAGATTAGGCGCACTGACTTTGGGTCCTTGATATCCTCTGGCATATAGGTACCGCCGCTGAACAGTCCCCAATAGCCGAACACCTCCGGGCGGCGCATGGTTATCAGCTTTGTCTCCATACCACCCATTGACAACCCTGCCATGGCACGATGCCACTTGTCTGCCTTTGTCAAGTAGTTGGCGTCGATATATGGTATCAGCTCATCAATGAGCACAGTCTCAAACTCCTTGGCAGTGAACTTGCCTATGTCGCCGAACTTCACATCATTGGTGAGTCCGTAAGCCATGACAACGATAAACGGCTTTACCTTACCGTCGGCAATGAGGTTGTCCATTATCTCTCCCGTGCAGCCCTGCACAGACCAGCTTGTCTCGTTCTCACCCCAGCCGTGCTGCAGGTACAGCACAGGGTAGCGCTCCTGTCTGCCCTTCACCAGCTTGCCATAGCCTGCGGGCAGATATACCGTAGCCTCCTGCATCTTGTCCAGACTCTTGGAATAGAACCTTACCTTCGCCAGCGTTCCATGAGGGATATCCGTGCGCAAGGCATAGAAGTCCTGGTCGGGCGCAGGTATCTCTATGCCACTCTCCCAACGGCATCCACCAAAGAAATTATGTGTGCCGGGGTCATTAAACACGCCGCCGTCAATGGTAATATGGTAATAGTGAAAGCCCGGATCCATCGGTCCGTCTGTCGTTCCTACCCACACGCCGTCCTTATCCTTACGCAGCACGGTACCGCCGCGGCCACCCAGTCCAAGGCTCACGATTACCGACTTCGCTTCTGGCGCCACCACACGGAAGCGCGCGTAGCCCTCCGAGTTAACCATAGGATACTGTTGTCCCGGCTGATTCAGTTTGTTGGGAGTGAAGTCTTCCTTCGGCTGAATGTTATCCATCGCAGCGTTGAAATCGCGGATAATCCTCAGCGAACGCTTCGCCTTGTAGTTCTCGTCAAATGGCAGCGGATGGTTGTTTGCACCCAGCCAGGAGTCCTTGTCGCTGAGGTTCCAGAATGTCACATTGTCTATCACATCCTTATGTCTGCGCAGCACCTTGAAGATACGTGCATACTGGTCTTCCTGCAGCGTCTGCATATAACCAGCCAGCGGCTTTGCCTCACCACGTGAGAATGCCAGCTGACCGCCGCTCTCGGTATTGGTGCGCAGGTCTAGTTCGGTGATGTGTATATGACTTACTATCTCTGAAAAACGAGTGATGGCCTTATCGATCAGTTCCTCATCAGGGAAATAGATGTTATAGTGTCCCTGCATACCTATTCCATCAATAGGAACGCCTGCCTCCTTCATCTTCTTCACCATCTCATATATACGCTCGCGCTTGCCAGGGTCCACGGTGCTGTAGTCATTATAGAACAGCAGGGCATCAGGGTCTGCCTCGCGTGCAAACTCAAATGCCTTGGCTATGAACTCGTCGCCGCAGAGCTGGTAGTGGCGGCTCTGACGATAAGGGTTAGGCTCCTGTCCATGTCTTGGACTACCGCCGTCGGCTATAGCCTCGTTCACCACATCCCACGCATACACCACGTCCTTGTAACGGTTGACAACGGTATGGATATGCTCGCGCAGACGCTCATAGAACACCTCTTTCTTTACCGGCTTGCCCTTCTTGTCCACAAACATCCAGTCTGCAAACTGCGAGTGCCAGCACAGGCAGTGACCACGCATCTTTATGCCATTCTCACGGCAGAAGTTAGCTATCTTGTCTGCCCTCTCAAAGTTCCACACACCCTCTTTCGGATGTATCATACCCGGCTTCCAGTCGTTCTCGGCCGTCACACTGTTATACTGTTTCTTGATGATAGCCATCTGTGCCTCGTCAGAAACATTACGTTGGTTAACTGCCACTCCGACGGTAAAATAGTCCTTGTAGGCATCTTTCAGCCCCATGCCGGCGGAATAGTCCGCGCTACCCTCTCCCTGAGCCATGGCAGCGGCAGTACCAAGAAGAAGCGAGAAAGAAAAAAGAAAAGTCTTCATTTGTATATTGTATATTTTCCTTGATTACAACAGTATCTGGGTGCAAAATTACAAAAATTCCGCAAAAGATGAATATATTTTTCTACTCCCTTATGTTTGTTTTTTCTACAGATTTGAAGAATAAAAGGATTTATATTTCTTATGATGTATATCCTAAAGTCCTATAATCCCCAGACAAAGACACATTAGAGCTTCTGATGCTTTTTAAACCGTTCCCTTACCCTTCTTTGCGACAGATATCTGCGTGGTTTTCGGGAATTGTCGCAATATAGGGCTTGTGTCGCAACGAACGGGGACGAAAAGCAGGCGTTTTTTTGTTCACAAACAGGAATTGCCGTAATTTTGCAAACAGAAACAGGGACGAAACCTGAAAGGGAAAACCAATCAGGAACGACACCCAAGCACAGAAAAAAGAAATTATTAACAAACTAAAAACATATACGATTATGAAAAAGATTAATTTTATCGCAGTAGCTTTCACAGCAATCCTCTCACAGTCAGTAAACGCAAATTCCACGATTTGGTCTCATATTATTGGCGCAAAATCAGGAACAGAAAACAAAATCGTAATATGGCAGAACACTGACCATGACAACGGTGTTTCCTTCAAGAACGGCGAGACTGCAATCTTTCACAGGAGCGGCAACAACGGCGAAAACAAGAATACTGCAGTGTTGCCAGGTGACGAAAGAAAGATACTACGCAACTGCCCTCCCGCAGAAAGAGGTCTTGGTTTCCGCAACACATACGGCGTAGCTATGCTTCAGAACATACCTATCATCTCCAAGAGCATTTTTACAAAAAATGACGAAGGAACCAAACGCAGAAACGAGACCGCATTCTGGTCAAACGATTCTAAGAAGATATACCGCAATATACTCCCCGAAGAAAACGGTCGCAGAGAACAGATTTACACGGACTGCTCTGTAGGCTGTTAACTATAGAAACCAGCCAGCAACATAAGGACTAAGGACAAACGAAAAATCCGCAGGTTGAACAAATCAACTTGCGGATTTTTCGTATATTTTAGCATAATTGTTTTTCCTGCTCAACAAAACACAGAATATATAAATTTTCTAAATAAATTTTTGCGTCAGAGAAAAACTTTGTAATTTTGCAACGTTGTAACAACGCTCCCTACCCTTTCCTGGCGTTACTTACATGCGTATGGTTCACAGTGTATTGTCAATACGCACCCGAAATCTCTTGAACTGCACTTGCACAAGCTATCAATGCCAAATATCTGCAAATATCTGCAGCAAGCACTCGGACAACACGAATAAATAAGACAAACGCAGGCATAACTTATCTAACAAACAAGTTTACGATGCAAATAGAAGAATCTATTCGGGCAATTCGGAAATTCAGAACGAAACAATTTAGATGAATACGAATAACGCTGATAGCACGAATAATTCTTGAATACGAGTCTTATCATAATCGGACAATTCGTATAATTCGAAACAGAAACAAAAAGAGGGAAGCCAGTATTTATGCGGCTTAAGCGCTGTTTCACGTGAAACAAAGATAATGACAAAGGAAGAAAACATACAGAGATTGGAGAGACTGAAACAGATAGTTCTCAGTCTGCCAGAGAAGCCCGGTTCCTATCAGTACTATGACAGGGACGGTGTTATAATATATATAGGTAAAGCGAAAAACCTAAAAGCACGCGTCTCATCGTATTTCCATAAAGAAGTAGATAGATTCAAGACAAAGGTACTGGTATCGAAGATATGGAACATTTCATACACTGTAGTAAACACAGAAGAGGATGCCCTGCTACTTGAGAATGCCCTGATAAAGAAGTACAATCCACGATACAACGTATTACTGAAAGATGGTAAGACATATCCATCTATATGCGTAACCAACGAGGAATACCCGCGAATATTCAAGACACGACAGATAAACAGGAAGCACGGTACTTATTATGGACCCTACTCTCACCTGGGTTCAATGTACACCATACTGGAGCTGATACATAAGTTATATAAACCACGAACCTGCCGACTGCCGCTGTCAAGAAGGAGCATAAAGGAGGGTAAGTTTCAGACCTGCCTGGAATACCACATAAAGAACTGCATGGCTCCGTGCGTGGACAGACAGTCATGGGATGCATATCAGCAGAATATCATGATGGCACGGGAGATACTGAAGGGAAACACGCGAAAACTGAGCCAGATGGTATATGACGAGATGATGCGCAAGGCCGAGGAAATGAAGTTCGAGGAGGCTGAAGAGCTGAAGCGTCAATATATGATGATAGAGCAGTTCTGCGCCAAGAGCGAGGTGGTGAGTCATACCATAACAGATGTCGATGTATTCTGCATAGATGACGACGACAACCGCCAGAATGCGTTTATAAACTATATGCACGTAACCAACGGCACAATAAACCAGTCGTTCACGTACGAATATAAACGTAAGCTCGAAGAAACCGACGAGGACCTGTTACTCAGCGCTATCATCGAAATACGCGAGCGTTTTCACAGCAAAGCAAAGGAGATAATAGTCCCCTTCCCCATTGACTGGCAGATGGACGACGCCACCTTCTTCACACCGCAGCGTGGCGACAAACACCATCTGTTGGAGCTTTCGCTGATGAACTGCAAGCAGTATCGAATAGACCGATTGAAACAGGCGGACAAGTTGAACCCTGAGCAGAAATACACGCGACTAATGAAGGAGCTGCAGGACAAGCTCGGGCTACAGAAACTACCCTATCGCATCGAACTGTTCGATAACAGTAACATATCAGGCAGCGATGCCGTGGCAGGAATGGTAGTATATAAAGGTATGAAGAAAAGCAAGCAGGACTACCGCAAGTACAACATAAAGACAGTAGAAGGTCCCGACGATTATGCCTCAATGCAAGAGGTAACTTTCCGTCGCTATCGCGACGGTGAAGACCTTCCGGACCTTATAATATGTGACGGCGGCATCGGACAGATGCACTGCGTACGCGAAATAGTGGAAGACCAGCTACATCTTAACATCCCCATCGCAGGTTTGGCAAAGAACGACAAGCACCGCACACAGGAACTCCTATTCCTAAAAGACAACGGTGCTGGCGAAAAAGAAACCATAACAATACAGCTAAAACCAGAAAGTGAACTCTTCAAGATTCTGACACAGATGCAGGACGAGGTACACCGATATGCCATCAGCTTCCACCGAGACAAACGTTCGAAACACGCCCTGCAATCCGAACTCGATAACATTCCAGGCATCGGACCGAAGACAAAAGAGATATTACTACAAAAATACAAAACCGTAAAAAATATCCGCGCCGCCTGCGGCGGCGCCCCCTCCGACGTCACCGCCCTAATCGGACCAGCCAAAGCCAAAGTTCTAACTGACTATTTTTCAGAAAATAACGGAGATAATGTTTCACGTGGAACATAAGCCATTTCACAACCCCCCACGACCCCTCACAACCCCTCCCCATAATCCCCTCCCGAGGGAGGGGAGAGAATATGGGATATCTGTTCACAGTACAAATACATGAAATATAAAAGATAAACTAACGAGTTCTGGCGAACTGATCAATTAAAACGAATTTTGTTTCACGTGAAACATTAGTATTATAAGTTATAGATTATTAACACTTTATAGATATGAAGAAAATTGAAGAAATTATCAGTAAAGCAGCAGAGAATGATACTCTGGATGTGAAGAGATTTTTATTTGGAAGTATGGACTTTACCACACTGAAATGTACCGACAGCGAGCAATCGGTGATGGCTTTCGTAGAAAGGGTGAATGCATGGGATAATGAGCACCCTGATTTGCCCCACCCCGCAGCGGTATGTGTATATCCTTGTTTTGCAGAAATAGTAAACGAGTGTCTTGATGTGGAAGGTGTAGAGATAGCATGTGTATCAGGAGGCTTCCCTTCTTCTCAGACATTTGCTGAGGTAAAAACAGTTGAGACTGCCCTTGCACTGAAAGACGGTGCAACTGAAATAGACATGGTGCTGTCAGTAGGAAAGTTTCTGAGCGGAGACATGGAGGGTGTGACAGATGAGATAAAAGAGATGAAATCTGTATGCGACGGTTATGGAGCAAAACTGAAAGTGATACTTGAGACCGGTTGTCTAGTGACAGAGGAGAATATTCGCAAGGCTTCAAGAATTGCAATGGAGGCTGGAGCAGATTTTATAAAGACAAGCACCGGTAAAGAGAAAATCGGAGCTACTCCTGAAGCTGCACTCTGGATGTGCGAAGAGATAAACGAATACTTCAAGCGCGAAAACCGTAAGGTAGGTTTCAAGGCTGCGGGAGGAATTAATACCAGCATGGATGCCGTAATATATTATACTATAGTAAAAGAGGTACTCGGCAAGGACTGGCTCTGTCATGACCTGTTCAGAATAGGAACATCACGCTTGGCTGATATTCTTATCGAGGAGTTGAAGGATTAAAATAAGAGAAGCAATCCAAACCCCACCCCTTCCCTCCCAAGGGGAGGGGGTGCCTCCGGAAGAAAGAGACCCACCCCAACCCTCCCTGTGAGGGAGGGAGTGCCATCCGGAAGAAAGGTTCTACCCCACTCAAAAGAAAGAACCCCTCCTCATCCCTTCCCTAAGGGAGGGAGTGCTGAGAAAATGAAAGCTATAGAATGGAGGTGTGAAAGCTATAGCCTTACAATAAGAAAGCATAGCTTTTACCTCATGAAAGGTATCGAATTAGAAAGTAAAAGCTATCACTTCAGAATGCGAAGTGATAGCTTTTATTTTGTCATTATTATTTTGCTGTGTTACGTTATAAATAATATGCTCATGAGGAACCAGGAGACGTATAGAGAGTTATAACGCTTTCAAAAGACAAGAAATCAGAATTCCCTGTTAATGCAATAATCAAGGTATGCAGTGAGAGCCTTCTTTATATCAGTCTGAGAGATACTGTTAATAAACTGCAGACACTGAGCATGCAACTCCTGCATTTTTTGTTCGGCATAGGTTATGCCTCCATTGTCTATAGTATAAGCCACAAGTTGCTGTATCTCCTCAGCAGAGGCAGAGAGTTGCTTCACTTTTTGCGCTATGCTCTTTATCTTCTCGTCATCAGAACGGAGCACAGCATATATGGCAGGGAGCGTAAGCTTACCCTCACGCATATCATTGCCGGTGGGCTTACCTATCTTTGATGAGGGGAAATAGTCAAAGATGTCATCACGGATCTGGAAGATGGTGCCAAGAGTCTGACCGAAGTTCTCTGCCTGCTCCATCCTCTGAGCATCAGCGCCAATAGAGAGCGCACCCATGGTGGCACACGCCTTAAAGAGAGCCGCCGTCTTCTGTCTGATGATATTGTAATACTCCTGTTCGCTGATAAGCTGCTGCTTGTTACTTGTCAGCTGCAGTATCTCACCGTCAGAGAGAGTCTGTCCCAGCTGTGACAAGTATGTAATGATGTCTACCCTACCCGTCTTACACACAGAGAGGAGCGCAGTAGAAAGGATGTGGTCACCCACAAGCACTGCTATCTTATTGTCATACAAAGAGTTAACAGATTGTTGTCCACGTCTTTCGTCAGCCTTGTCAACCACATCATCATGAACGAGCGAAGCGGTATGTAGCAGTTCAAGAGCCACTGCGGCATGATATGTAGTGTCATTTACCTCTCCTAATGCTTTGGCTATCAACAATATGAGCATAGGTCTCATTTGTTTGCCTTTTTGCTTCTTGATGTGTTCAAGAGCAGAACCGAGTGCGCTGTCATTATGAGTCAGCGTTTTGTCAAATAATGCCTTAAAGCTGTCAAGTTCTGCCTCTATCGGACCTTTTATTATATTAAGAAACTCGTTCACGTCTTTCTGTTGGAATATTACTCTTTCAGATGCAAAATTACAAATTTTTTTTGGTATTTGTTTGATTATTAATGATTATTTGAATTTTTATTATTAATTTTGTTAGTTGGGAGAAAGGGGGAGGAAAGGTGGTCGCTGTAATACAGCGACATACAGGACATAGAGGGAAGAGGGAGGAAGGAGGAAGGAAGGATGAAGGATGAGGGAAGGAAGAGAGAAGAGAGAAGAGGGAAGGAAGAGAGAAGAGGGAGGAAGGAAGAGAGAAGAGAGAGAAAGGAAAAGGGATGAGAGAATAAAAGTAATGGATGATGGAAAATAACAAAAAGATATTATTTCTGATTGATGCCTATGCATTGATATACAGGAGTTACTATGCACTGATACGCGCACCAAGGATAAACTCTAAGGGGCTGAATACCAGTGCGGTGATGGGATTTACCAATACATTGCATGAGGTGATGCGCAAGGTGCAGCCTACCATAGGACAACTGCCTACGCATATAGCTGTGGCTTTTGACCACGGACTGACATTCCGACATGAGCTCTTCCCTGAGTACAAGGCACAACGTGAGGAGACTCCAGAGGATATACGTCTCTCCATACCTATTATAAAGGAACTGCTCCAGGCACTCCACATCCCTACCCTACAGGTGGATGGTTTTGAGGCCGATGACGTGATAGGCACTGTGGCGGGAATGGCTGAGAGAGAAGGTCTGCAGGTGTATATGCTTACACCCGATAAGGACTATGCTCAGCTGGTAACCAAGCAGATACATATGTTTCGTCCACGTCACGGCGGAGGATATGACGATATGGGACCGAAGGAGGTATGCGAGAAATATGGCATAGACAATACCGACAAAGTGATAGACCTGCTGGGACTGATGGGCGACTCGTCTGATAACTACCAGGGATGTCCTGGCGTAGGTGAGAAGACTGCTGTGAAACTCATTCAGGAGTTTGGCTCCATCGAGGGATTGCTCAGTCGATCTTCTGAGGTGAAGGGAAAACTGAGAGAGAAAGTGGAACAGTCAGCTGACCAGATAAAGTTGTCAAAGACTCTCGCCACCATCCGCACTGATGTACCGGTGAACGTCACCATGGACGAGATGCTCATCACCGAGGGTGAGGAAAAGAAGGTAAGGGAAATTTTTGAGGAACTGGAGTTCAAAACCCTCGCCAATAAATTTTTTGGCACCGAGGGCGACACCGCTGCCCCTGACAGTGACAAAAGAGGCGGAAAAGGCAAAATGCAAAAAAGTGTTGCAGAAAAGCAAAAAAGTGTTAACGCTCAACTCAATTTCTTTGAAGAATTTCAAGCCGATGACACAGTTGATGAAAAATATCGCAAGGAAAATGGGGGTATTTTGCCATCTGAGAACATAAAACAAGTTGATAATCAAGAGGTTTGGGAAAAATTTAGGGCTAAAATTTTGTCAACAAAAAAATTCATTCTAGACGAAAAAACCACCTCAAACGACATTTTTGGCTCAAAAATAGAGAAAATCTCCATTACAACAGACGGAGAAGAGGTTTTTGTGCTCGAAGACGATTTTGTGACACAATTCCTGCAAGACGAGAGTTGTTATAAGGAAAAAATAATTGTCGTGCACGATGCAAAAAAATTACTCAAGTCTTTGTTTGGGAAAGAAGGTGGAGCGAAGACACTGTCTTCGCCTACAAGGAAAGAGAGGGCCCTGGAAGAGGAAGGACTGGATGAGGAAGGACTGGATGAGAGGAAAGAGAAGGGGGAGGAGAATATAGCTGATGAGGGAAGAGTGAGGATATATGAGTTTATGGAGAGTTGTAGGCTATGGGATGTGATGGTAGCCCACTATCTGATAAACCCCGACTTGCACCACTCCAAGACATGGACGGAAGAAGAGTGGACAGCAGAACGAGCCGTAAGACTATACAAACAAAGTGAGGAACTGGAAAAACGACTCAGAGAGGACGGACTGGAACAGCTCTTCCTTGAGGTGGAGATGCCACTTACCGCCGTGTTGGCAGAGATGGAGATAAACGGCATTCGTCTGGACACTAAGGAGTTACAGAAGGTGCAACGCGAACTGGAGGAGCGCCTTGTGACACTGGAGAAAGACATATACGCACTGGCAGGAGAGCCGTTTAACATAGCATCACCACGACAGGTGGGAGACATACTCTTCGGCAAGATGCAGATAATGGATAAGCCGAAAAAGACAAAGACAGGCCAGTATGTTACCAACGAGGAGACACTCAACGCACTACGCGCTGACAACCCGATAGTAGGCAAGATTCTTGACCACCGTGCACTGAAGAAGCTGCTCGGCACATACGTGGAGGCACTGCCACGACTGATAAACAGTCATACCGCACATCTGCATACCACTTTCAATCAGTGTGTTACAGCCACCGGCCGACTGTCGTCAAGTGACCCTAACCTGCAGAACATACCAGTGCGCACGGAGGACGGCAAGGAGATACGACGCTGCTTCCTGCCCGAGGAAGGAGAGGACTTCCTCAGCGCCGACTACAGTCAGGTGGAGCTTCGCATCATGGCAAGCCTCAGCGGTGACGAGCACATGATAGAGGCCTTCCGCACCGGTCAGGATATCCACGCCGCCACATCGGCGAAGATAAACCACAAAGCCATTGACGAGGTGACACGCGAGGAGCGCAGCAAGGCAAAGAGCGCTAACTTCGGTATCATCTATGGCATATCAGCCTTCGGACTGGCACAGGGATTAGGCATAGACCGCAAGGAGGCTAAACAACTGATAGACAACTATTTCAAGGAGTTCCCCAACGTGGCAGACTACATAGAGCGCTGCAAGGAAGACGCCCGTACGGCAGGCTATGCCATTACCATCATGGGCCGCCGCCGCTACCTGCCCGACATCAACTCACGAAACGGTACGGTGCGCGCCTTTGCCGAGCGCAACGCCGTGAACGCACCTATACAGGGTACCGCTGCCGACATCATGAAAGTGGCTATGGTCAACGTATGGCGACGCCTGCATCGCGAGGGTATGCACGCACATCTCCTGCTGCAGGTGCACGACGAACTTAACCTCTCCGTCTCTCCCCAGGAACACAGTCAGGTGGAGCAGATAGTGAGAGAGGAGATGGAGCATGCCGCCGAGCTCCGCGTACCACTGACAGTGGAATGTGGATGGGGCAAGAACTGGCTGGAAGCACACTAAAGGGGATAGTAGCTATAGGGGCTATAGATATTATAGATACTATAGGAACTATAGTGAAAAAAAATGTTTCACGCGAAACAATTTCACAAAACAAGAAATAAAAAAATACTGAAAATGAGATGGTTGATTATAACAATAACCTCGATATTGGCACTGATTGCTAATGCACAGCAATACAGCAAGATGTCACGTTATGTGAGGCAGATGGTGATGGAACATAACATCACATCAGCGGCAGAGGCAAAGGGCTCCTACCCTACCCCACTCCAGCAGCAGGATGCCACACTGGTGTTTGTCAAAACACTTGACGATGATGCCGTGAAAGACTACAGCGTGGCTCATCAAGGCAATGTGCATATATGCCATGTGCCCGTCAGCGAACTTGGAAAACTATCTGAGGATGAGCGTATTATAAGGATAGAGGCACAGCCGAACACAGCCGAGGCAGACCTTGACAGCGTGGCTTCATGCATTGGCATAAAACCCGTATGGAAAGAAGACGGCAACGGCACCGCCATAGAGAGTCTGCTGCCCCAGGCCTATGACGGCAACGGTACCGTGGTGGGAGTGGTTGACATAGGCATAGAATACACACACCCTACGTTCCGCTCCATTGACGACGGCCACATAAGGTTGGTGCGCGCATGGGACATTCTCGATATTCCCGACGGCGCCACATATAACGGCAAGGCACAGTTTCCTCTGGGAACACTGCTCACCGACACCACGGCGATAATACAACAGCAACGCACCACCGACAGTCCTACACAGACACACGGCACACACACCATGGGCATTGCCGCCGGCTCAGGATGGGACACACCTTACCGCGGCATGGCATATAACGCCGACATATACGCCGTGGGAGGACTGGTGGGAGCCAACGGCATCTATCTGCCAGAAAACATACAGCAGATAAACACCTCCACACTCAATACCCTTGCCTTCCAGCGTATCTTTGAGTATGCCGACACCATAGGCAAACCTGCCGTGGTAAGCTACAGCATCAGTGGCATACAAGACATGACCGACGAGGACGCGCTGATGAACGAGTATCTTAACGGTCTGACACAAAAGCCAGGACACATCATAGTGGCATCAGTAGGTAATAACGGCACACACCGCCGCTACATGCCTAAGTCGGAGGCAACAGACACCGTAGGAGGCTTAGTATCATCAAGCTACAAAACATTTGTGCTCAACATAAGCACAAAAGAAACACTGACACTGCGCATAACAGACTATAATACAAATCAATACAAAGATATAACCCTTGACTTCAAACCCGGCAACACAAAGAGCAGGAGCCAATCAGGACTGAAGTGGAATGACTATAAGACATATTCCAACATAGCAGAACTTGACTCACTGAGCATTGGAGTCTATTCTGCTGACAACGGCTTTGACCCTGAGTCTGTGGGGTATGATATCTTCCTGAACCAAGAGGTGAAGTCGTTCTCCAAGGTGAAATACGGCGTTGAGGTTATAGGCAGCGGTGTGGCAGCCGACGTGTTCTGCCAGAACGGCGAACTGATAAACGGCACACAGTACTCCCCTACCCTGCTCGGTGCACAGGTTGGCGCCAACATCGGTTCACCGGGAGCATTGCCGGCGGTGATAGGCGTAGGCATGACGGCATACTGGGAGCTGGGCAACGGCAAACGGTGGTATGGCTCAAGCATAGGACCGTCGCTGCACGGATTTATCAAACCCGACATCACCGCCCCCGGCTATCGCGTGGCATCAGCACAGAACAGCCTGTATTACTCTAAGAACTCCAGCGTATATGGCTCATGCGCCTGGAGCAACTACAACAGCGAGAGATACCCATGGACACGCATGAACGGCACGTCGATGTCAACACCATGCGTGGCAGGCATCATAGCCCTGTGGCTGGAGGCTAATCCCATGCTGACGCGCGAGGACATAATGGATGTATTCGCAAACACCTCACGCCATCCTGAGGAACTGTTGGAATATCCTAATAATCAGTATGGTTACGGCGAGATAGACGCTTACAAGGGACTGCTCTACATCCTCGGCATAGACCATGTGGAGGGACTGCAGACAGAGCACCTTAGCGGAGGCGCCACCGTACGCCCTGTGGAGGGAGGCATAAAGATAAAGACAGAGGGCGACACTACCCTGCCCTGCCGCATATACTCCACCAGCGGACAGCTGCTAATGAGCCTTGGCGTGAACGGAGAAAAGAAAATAGACATGCCCAGCGGCATATATGCAGTGCAGGTGGGACACAAGGGCAGCACACTGGTGAGAGTGAGATAATTCATAATGTATAATGCATAATATATAACTAAAAAACCGTAAGATTATGAAAAGACTATTCATTTCCATGCTGATGATTATGGTTGTTACAGCCATAAAGGCACAGACTGTGTATTCATGCGAATACACAAGCGATGCCGACGTGAAGGTTTATGTAACTGAATACAAGAGCGATGCCGACTTGGTAGTTTACAAATGTGACTACAAGAGCGACGCAAGTGGCAACGAAGGCAAGTGGTACTTCTGCAAATACAAGAGTGACGCGAAGAAGAAAATCTATTTCACTAAGTACAAGAGCGACGCAAATCTGGTCATCTACTTCTCTAAATACAAGAGCGATGCCGGATGGAAGAACAAGAGCAAGCAACACTTGATGTATTAACACAATAGAAAAAGCCGCAGGACTTTTAAGGTCTTGCGGCTTAATTTTTTACCTGTGATAAGTAAAAAAGACGGAAAACTTGCACATTCGTACAGAAAAGAGTAACTTTGCACCCGAAAGAATACACATACAAACACTCTGAACAGACTAAATGACACGACAGGAAATACTTGACATAATGCGCGAGCGCATCCTTATACTTGACGGTGCGACGGGAACATATCTGCAGGGACTGAATCTTACCGAGGAGGACTTCCGAGGGGAGAGGTTCAAGGATCATCCTGTGCCACTGAAGGGGTGTAACGATGTGTTGTGTCTAACTAAGCCTGAGGCTATCATAGGTATGCACAGGGCATACATAGAGGCTGGAGCAGACATCATAGAGACTAACTCATTTAATGCCAACTGCTTCTCGCTTGCCGACTATGAAATGCAGGACCTTGTTTATGAGATAAGCAAGGCAGCGGCAGAGTGTGCGCGCAGGGCTATAGAGACAACCCCTACCCCTAACCCCTACCCGAGGGGAGGGGAGGATATGCCTTCTGCAAAGCAACAGTGTGGAACAACAGATGACACTTCAAGAGATACCAACGACACCATATTAAGCCCCTCCCTCGGGAGGGGGCAGGGGAAGAGCATAATCATCGCCGGCTCCATTGGTCCTACCAACCGCACGTTGTCGATGAGCGGCGATGTGAATAACCCTGCACACAGAGATATTACCTTTGAACAACTCTATAACACTTACCACGAGCAGGCACGCGGACTCATTGACGGCGGTGCCGACATACTGCTCGTTGAGACTATCTTCGACACCCTTAACGCAAAGGCGGCGCTGAAGGCTATCACAGACCTTGGCGAGGAACGCGGACTGGACATACCTATCATGTGCAGCGGTACGTTGTCTGATGCATCTGGTCGTACACTGAGCGGTCAGACGGTGGAGGCTTACTGTGCTTCGCTGACACACGGTAACCTGTTGTCGATAGGCCTTAACTGTGGTTTCGGTGCCAAGCAACTGCTGCCGTGGCTACGCAGACTGTCTGACATAGCGCCATGCCCTGTCAGCGTGCATCCTAACGCCGGACTGCCTAACGTGATGGGCGGCTATGACGAGACGCCTGAGACCTTCGCTGAGGTGGCTAAGCAGGTGGCGGCAGAGAGTTTGGTGAACATATACGGTGGCTGCTGCGGTACGTCTCCGGCGCATATAAAGAAGCTAAGCGAGACGCTGAAGGATGCCGCCTATAAGCCGCGCCCGTTGCCTTGTGACAGCAATGACGGCAGAGTGAAACCCATGGTGCTGTCAGGACTGGAGGCACTGAGGGTGGAGAGGAAAGAAGGAGGCGCCTTCTACAACATCGGCGAGCGTACCAACGTGGCTGGTTCGGCGAAGTTCAAGAAGCTCATTCAGGCGAAGGACTATGAGACTGCGCTGACCATAGCACGTAATCAGGTGGACAACGGCGCACACGTCATAGACATCTGTATGGACGACGGTCTTATTGACGGCGTAGATGCCATGACGACGTTCCTCAACCTCATAGCCTCTGAGCCAGAGATAGCACGCGTGCCGGTGATGATAGACTCCTCTAAGTGGGAGATACTGAAGGCAGGACTGCAGTGCGTGCAGGGCAAGTCGATAGTCAATTCCATAAGTCTGAAGGAAGGCGAGGAGAAGTTCCTTGCCAAGGCGCGATACATCCACTCCATGGGTGCCGCTACGGTGGTGATGCTCTTTGACGAAGAGGGACAGGCAGACTCATACGAGCGTAAGGTAACGGTGGCACGCCGTGCCTACAAACTGCTGAAGGACATAGGTTTCCCTACCGAGGACATTATCTTCGACCCTAACGTACTTGCCATAGCTACGGGTATGCCTGAACACGACGACTACGGTCGCGCCTTCATTGCTGCCTGCGCAACGATACACAAGGAGATGCCCGAGGTACACATGTCGGGCGGCATAAGCAACCTGTCGTTCTCTTTCCGTGGTAACAACAAGATACGCCAGGCCATGCACTCCGTAGTGCTGCACCATGCCATAAAGGAGGGTCTCGACATGAGTATCGTGAACCCTGCCATGAACATGCGCTATGAGGACATACCTAAGGATATGTTGGAAGTGGTGGAGCCGGTAGTGCTGAATATAAAGAATACCGGAGAATCCGGAAAGCCCGGAGAAACCGGAAAACCCGGCACCACCGAAGACTCTGACGACATCACTCCGTCAGAACGACTCATAGAGTATGCAGAGAAGGTAAAGGCTGAGGAGGATGCCAAGAAGGCTGCCAGCGGTGGCAAGAGCCCCGAGAAGTCTGTGGCAGACTGGCGCAAGGGCACCCTGAACGAACGCATAGAATATGCCATGCTCAAGGGCATGACCGACTATATAGACGCTGACACCGAGGAGGCTTACCAGCAGGCAGGCACTCCGCTGGGTGTGATAGACAACTACCTGATGCCTGCCATGGAGGAGGTGGGCCGCTTGTTTGGCGATGGCAAGATGTTCCTGCCGCAGGTGGTGAAGTCTGCCCGCGTGATGAAGAAGGCTGTGGCAGTGCTGGAGCCATATATGAAGGCTAATCAGAGTGCTCAGAATACTCCGAGCAATCCGAGTAATCCGAAAAACTCTGAAAATAACATCGTCATCATGGCTACGGTGAAGGGTGACGTTCACGACATAGGCAAGAACATAGTGTCGGTGGTGACACAGTGTAACGGCTATGACGTGAAAGACCTCGGAGTGATGGTTGACTGCGAGACCATCGTCAATGCCGCACAGAAGGAGAATGCCGTAGCTATCGGTTTGTCAGGACTTATCACGCCTTCGCTCGACGAGATGATACGCGTGTTGAAGGAACTGCGCCACCGTGGCATGACGACACCAGTGATAGTGGGCGGTGCCACCACATCAACACTGCATACGGCGGTGAAGATGGCTCCTGAATATCCTGACGGCATAGTGATACACTCGCCGTCGGCTGCCGACAACGTGGGCATAATACGTCACCTCATGGCTGACGACAAGGATGAATACATAGCCGAACTGAAGGCGCAGCAGCGCATCATACGCGAGAACTACCTCAGCAAGGAGGCGCGCAAGGAACTGCTCACGCTGGAGGAGGCTCGCAAGCGCAGGCACATAAAAAAAGCCGACGAGATAGCTATCCCGTCGGCAGAGGCACGCAAGCCCTTGCATACTGATAATCACTCACTGCTCCACCCGAAGGGCGGATGCCTGTGCTGCGACCCGCTGGTGCCGCTCATCAACTGGCATTTCTTCTTCTCTGCATGGGGCATAAAGGGACACTTCCCCGAGGTGCTCGACGACCCGGAGAAGGGTAGTGAGGCACGTAAACTGTGGCACGACGCACAGCAGTTGCTCGACAAGATAATACGCCTGCGCCTGTTGCGCTTGCAAATGAAGGCACAGATACTGCCTGCATGGAGCGATGATGAGGACAACATAGTGATAAAGGCTGATGACGGCAAGGAATACCGTCTGCCAATGCGCCGCTCGCTCAACGATGAGGAGGAGACGAAGTGTCTGGCGGATTATCTAACCCAATCGACCCCCTCCCTTAATCCCTCCCCGAGGGGAGGGGAGGAGTTACGCTCTTCCGCTGAAAATACAGCTGAAAACTATAACTCAGCAAATGGTAATATTACCCCTCCCCTCGGGGAGGAACCAAAGGAGGGGGTTGGGGTTGACTACGTCTGCCCGTTCATCGTCAGTGCCGGCGTAGGTCTGGCAGAGCTGCAGGAGCAGTTCCGTGCTGACGGCGACGAGTATCATGCCATCATGGCGAAGCTCCTTGCCGACCGACTGACGGAGGCTATGGCAGAGAAACTGTCGAAGGACCTCAAGGACACGCTGCACTGGGGCAAGAGCAACATACGCATGGCATTCGGCTACGGTGCCTGTCCGGAGCACAAGCTCAAGGAACAGGTGTTCCAGATACTCGGGGTAGGGGAGAGCATGGGACTGTCGCTCACCGACACCTACATGATAAACCCCGGCGAGAGCATCTGCGGACTGATATTCGCCAACACACCTGAGAAGTACTTCAACGTGTGACCGTTTGGCTAATTAAAATAATATATGTAACTTTGCAGTTTGAGAAAAAGGAAGAACATGAAAGTAATTGACATAATAAAAGAGGCTGAGGAAAAAGGAGGAAAAAGATTTTCCATAGAACTGCTGCCACCACTGAAGGGTGACGGACTGGATAAGATATTCCATGCTATAACAACACTGCTGCCATACGAGCCGGCTTTCATCAATGTGACCTCAAGTCGCGAGCAGATGAAATACGTGGAGCGCCCCGACGGACTGATAGAGAAGCACATAGTAAGACGCCGTCCGGGAACGGTGGGCGTGTCGGCTGCCATAAAGCAGAAGTACGGCATAGAGGTGGTGCCTCACATGATATGCGGCGGACAGTCAAAGTATGACATTGAGGATGCACTCATAGACCTTGACTTCCTCGGCATACAAAACGTGCTGGCACTGCGTGGCGATGCTATGCCAGGCACAAGCCGCTTCGTGGCTGAGAAAGACGGACACGCACATGCCGAGCAACTGGTGGAGCAGATAATAGCCATGAACAACGGCCGCTTTATTGACGGCGAGCCCGACACCAGTCATAACACCGACTTCTGCGTAGGCGTGGCAGGTTATCCAGAGAAACATGTGGAGTCGCCTAACTACCTCACTGACCTGGGCTACCTGAAACAGAAGGTGGATGCCGGCGCAGAGTACATAGCCACACAGATATGCTATGACACCGACAAGATAATAGCCTTCCGAGACAAGTGCAACGAGATAGGCATCAACGTGCCAATACTGCCCGGACTGAAGCCGTTTGCCTCAAAGACACAGCTGACCGTATTGCCTCAGACCTTCGCCGTGGACCTGCCACAGGAACTGGTGGACCGCGTGGTACAGTGCAAGAATAACGACGACGTGAAGAAGGTAGGCGTGGAATGGGCCATCAAGCAAGGCGAGAAACTGCAGAAGGCAGGCTTCCCCGTGCTCCATTTCTACACCATGACACGCACTGAGCAGGTGCAGCAGATTATCAAGGAACTGATATAAACAATACTCAAGGGTATTCATCATGAAGCAACGAATCAACGAATTAGACTTCCTTAAGGGTGTGCTCATCATACTTATGATAAGCTTTCACCTGGTCTATTTCAGTGAGCTGCATCCCTATGCCAAGCAGGTGGTATATACCTTCCACATGCCGGGCTTCCTGATAATGTCGGGCTTCCTGATGAATGTAAGCAAACCCTGGAAAGCGGTTCTGCTGTCCATGCTAAGCTATGCGGTGCCATACGCCATCATGGAGAGCGGATATATCGCCATGGCATCCGTGCTGCCCATCAGGGAGCATATAGACCATCTTACCGTACCCGTATTCCTTGACAGGCTGCTGCTGCACCCCATAGGGCCATACTGGTACCTGCAGACACTTATCATCTGTGGCTTGCTATATGCCCTGGTGTCAAGACTGCCACGCCTGACGACCGTCACAAGGCTCCTGATGCTGGGCATCGCCTTCTATATCCTCGCCGACTGCCTCGGCATCATGGCATTCGGCTGCACCATGTACTTCCTGGCAGGCGTGGCACTGAAACACAGTAACATTCCGTTTACCAATGTGTTCCAACCCTCAGCACTCTCCATCGCTGCCTTCACACTGCTCGCCATGCACCCCTGTAACCTGCAGATGCAGACAGCAGGCGGCGCACTGATGGTATGGCTTATCATCAGCAGCTTGCTTTTTATATACAAATACACAAGCGGCAAGGCGCGCGCCACCTTGCTTTACCTCGGACGCAACTCCATGCCGCTTTTTCTCTTCTCACCTATCTTTACCTTCCTGTGCAAACCGCTCGTACCTTACCTGAGGTTTGACACTACAGGACTTATCTTCTTGTTCCTGTCACTCATTATATGCATATCAGGCAGCCTCTGCGTGGACTGGATAATGAGGCGCACAGGATTGTCACAGTTGTTCTATGCGAAAAGACACAAGAGATAATTTTGCACTTTCAGCATTTTTTCGTACCTTTGCAAGTTAAGGATTTTATATAAAAAATAAATATGGCATTAAAATGTGGTATTGTGGGACTACCTAACGTAGGTAAGTCCACATTGTTCAATTGTCTGTCAAGCGCTAAGGCACAGGCAGCCAATTTCCCTTTCTGTACAATAGAGCCTAACGTAGGCGTGATAACAGTACCTGACGAGCGACTGACAAAGCTCGCTGAGATAGTACACCCTGGCAGGATAGTACCTGCTACATGTGAGATAGTTGACATCGCTGGACTCGTCAAGGGTGCCTCAAAGGGTGAGGGACTGGGAAACAAGTTCCTGGGTAACATCCGCGAGACCGACGCCATCATACACGTATTGCGCTGCTTCGAGGATGAGAACATCACTCACGTGGACGGCACCATCGACCCTATACGCGACAAGGAGATAATAGACACCGAACTGCAGCTGAAGGACCTCGAGACCATAGAGAGCCGCTACGCCAAGACGCAGAAGGTGGCATCTACGGGCAACAAGGATGCCAAGGTTGAGCTCGCCGTACTGACAGCCTACAAGGAGTGTCTGGAACAGGGTAAGAACGCCCGCACCGTGGAGTTCGACTCAAAGGAGGAGCAGCAGGCAGCCAAGAACCTCTTCCTGCTGACGTCAAAACCAGTGCTGTACGTCTGCAACGTGGATGAGTCAAGTGCCAAGGACGGTAACGAATGGACAAAAAAAATCGACGCCATCGCAAAAGAGGAGGGCGCCGAGTCAATGGTGGTGGCTGCTAAGACAGAGGAAGACATCGCCGGTTTCGAATCATACGAAGACAAGCAGCTGTTCCTTGAGGAACTGGGACTGGAGGAGAGTGGCGTGAACCGCCTTATCAAGAAGGCCTACGCACTCTTGAACCTGCAGACCTTCATCACCGCAGGTGAGATGGAGGTGAAGGCATGGACCTTCAAGAAGGGATGGAAGGCTCCGCAGTGTGCCGGCGTCATCCACACCGACTTTGAGAAGGGTTTCATCCGTGCCGAGGTGATAAAGTACGACGACTACATGGAGTATAAGTCTGAGGCCGCCATACGCGAGGCAGGAAAGCTTGCAATCGAAGGAAAGGAATACGTGGTACAGGACGGCGACATCATGCACTTCAGGTTTAATGTCTAAAACCCCCTCCCTAACCCTCCCCGTGGGGAGGGAAATATTACACTTTCTATCATACATACAGACTTTCTTTCTATGATACAAACATTAACAAATACACTCCCCCTCGGGGGAGCAGGAGGGGGGTTGTTATTCATCCACTGGAACCCTGACCTGGTGATATTCTCTCTCGGACCGGTTGCCATACGCTGGTACAGCACATGCTGGCTGGTGGGACTGTTGCTGTCATACCTTACGGTGAAATACCTGTATAAGAAACAGGGAATAGCCGAGGAGAAGTTTGAGCCGCTGTTCCTATACTGCTTCATAGGCATACTCGTAGGCGCAAGGCTTGGCCACTGCCTGTTCTATGAACCCGGATACTTCCTGTCGTCAGGCACACACATCATAGAAATGCTGCTGCCTATACGCCAGACTCTTGATGGCTCATGGCACTTCACAGGGTACGAGGGACTGGCAAGTCATGGCGGCACCATAGGCATCATACTCGCACTGCTGCTCTACTGCCGCAATATGAAGATGCCCGTCATACAGGTGCTCGACACCATAAGCATCTCAGTGCCTATCACAGCATGCTTCATCCGACTGGGTAACCTGATGAACTCAGAGATAATAGGTCGTCCTACCGACGTGCCATGGGCGTTCATCTTCGAGAAGATAGACATGCTGCCACGCCACCCTGGACAACTGTATGAAGCGATAGCATACTTCTGCTTCTTCTTCGTATTGTGGTATTACTGGAGAAAGAACCCAGAGCGCGTAGGCACAGGCTTCTTCTTCGGACTCGACATACTGCTCATCTTCACCTTCCGTTTCTTCATAGAATACACCAAGGAGGTGCAGGAGGCTTTCGAGGAAGGCATGACACTGGGTATGGGACAGATTCTCTCTGTGCCGTTCATCATCCTCGGAGCATACTTTACTTGGAAGGGAATAAAAAAGGAAAAGGAAATAAACTAGAGAAACTAGTAAAACTAGAGAAACTAGTAAGACTAGTAAGACTAGTAAAACTAGAAACACTAGAAAAAATCACAATAATACAATGGCAAAGAAAGACGGCGAGCTTACGCCGATGATGAAACAGTTTTTCGACCTCAAGGCGAAGCATCCGGAGGCGCTGCTGCTCTTCCGCTGCGGCGACTTCTACGAGACCTATTGCGATGACGCCATAGAGGCCTCTCGAATACTGGGCATCACGCTTACCAAGCGTAACAACGGCTCCAGTCAGGGCGATGCCATGGCGGGCTTCCCCCACCATGCACTCGATACCTACCTGCCACGTCTTATCCGCGCCGGACGCCGCGTTGCCATCTGCGACCAGCTGGAAGACCCTAAGCTGACAAAGAAACTCGTAAAACGAGGCATCACAGAACTTGTGACACCTGGTGTGGCAATACGCGACAATGTCCTTAACTACAAGGAAAACAACTTCCTGTGTGCCATACACTTCGGCAAGGCTGCCCTGGGACTGTCACTCATCGACATCTCCACAGGTGAGTATCTCGTTGACGAGGGCAACCAAGAATATATAGACAAGATGCTCGCCAACTTCCAGCCTAAGGAGGTGCTCGTGGAACGCGACTACCGCGGACAGCTCAGACAGATGTTTGGCGACAAGCTTTGCCTTTACGAGATGGACGACTGGGCTTTCTCTGAACAGACAGCACGTCAGCGCCTGCACTCTCACTTCAAGGTGAAGAATATGAAGGGCTTCGGTGTAGAGAGTCTTACCGACGGCCTTATAGCAGCGGGAGCCATACTCGTATATCTCGACCAGATGCAGCAGACGCATCTCGGTCACATCACACAGATACGCCGCATCGACGCCAGCCGCTATGTGCGCCTTGACAGCTTCACCGTGCGTAACCTGGAGCTCAACACTCCGCTGCATGAGGGAGGCACAGCGCTCATCGATGTCATCGACAACACCATATCGCCTATGGGAGCGCGTCTGCTTCGCCGCTGGCTCGTCTTCCCACTGAGGGAGCGCCAGAGAATAGAGGAGCGCCATGACGTGGTGGACTATTTCTTCCGCCATCCCGACTCACGCGACGTGATAGACGATGAGCTGCACCGCGTAGGCGACATGGAACGACTGGTGGCAAAGGTATCAGTGGGACGTATCACGCCACGCGAGGTGGTGGCGCTCAAGGGAGCCCTCGCTGCCATAAAACCCATAAAGGTGCTGTGCACACAGAGCGACACTACGGTGTTGCGCAGGGTAGGGGAGAACCTTGACCCTCTTGATGAGCTGCGCCAGCATATAGACCACTGGATAGTGCCTGAGCCACCGTCAATGATAGGTAAGGGACAAGTGATAGGGCAGGGCATCAACCAAGAGCTTGACGAACTGCGCCAGATAGCCTACTCAGGCAAGGACTACCTGCTTAAGATACAGGAGCGTGAGATACGCCGCACGGGTATCAGTTCGCTGAAGATAGGCTTCAACAATGTCTTCGGCTACTACCTTGAGGTACGAAACACCTATAAGGATCAGGTGCCGCCTGAGTGGATAAGAAAACAGACACTGACACAGGCTGAGCGATATATCACTGAGGAACTGAAGCAGTATGAGGAGAAGATAATGGGTGCTGAGGAGAAAATCCTCGCCCTGGAGAACAGGCTGTTCTCTGAGCTTATTGCATACCTGCAGCAGTTTACCGAACCTCTGCAACGCAACGCCCATCTGGTGGCAGAGATAGACTGTCTGCTGTCCTTCGCACGCACCGCCGTGGACCACCATTATGTGCGTCCTGTCGTTGATGACTCTCTCGTGATAGACATACGTCAGGGCCGCCACCCTGTCATAGAGGCTAACATGCCCATAGGAGAGCAGTATGTGCCTAATGACGTCTATCTTTCTGGAACATCCGGAAATGCCGGAAATGCCGGAATATCCGGAGAGACCGGAAAACCCGGAACACCCGGAGACACTGCCACCTCAAGCCCCCAGCAGATAATAATCATCACCGGTCCTAACATGGCTGGTAAGTCGGCACTGCTACGCCAGACGGCCCTCATAGTATTGATGGCACAGATAGGCTGCTACGTTCCTGCCGACTCTGCACGCATCGGACTGGTTGACCGTATCTTCACCCGCGTGGGAGCATCTGACAGCCTCTCTACATGCGAGTCAACGTTCATGGTGGAGATGACAGAGGCAGCCAGCATACTCAACAACGTGACAGACCGTTCCCTCGTGCTCTTCGACGAGCTGGGACGCGGCACATCCACCTACGACGGCATATCTATAGCATGGGCCATAGTTGAATATCTGCACGAGCATCAGGGCGCAAGGGCACGCACGCTCTTTGCCACACACTATCATGAGCTCAACGAGATGCAGAACCATTACCCACGCATCAAGAACTATAACGTGTCTGTAAAGGAGATTGACGGCAAGGTCATCTTCCTGCGCCGACTGGTGGAGGGCGGCTCTGAGCACTCCTTCGGTATCCACGTGGCACAGCTGGCAGGTATGCCGCCAACGATAGTGAAGCGCGCCAATGAGGTACTCGCATCCCTTGAGAAAGAGGCCTCGCAGGTAGGTGCGGCAGGCAAGAAGGATACACGCGATGCCCTTAACAACATGACCGAGCAGGGTGGGGGAGCACAGCTGTCTTTCTTCCAGCTTGACGACCCAGTGCTTGAACAGATACGCGATGAGATTCTCAACGCTGACATCAATAACCTCACACCTCTCGAGGCTCTCAACAAACTCAGCGAGATAAAGAAACTAGTAGGAGGGAAGTGAGGAAACTAGGAAGACTAGTAGAACTAGTAAGACTAGAAAAACTAGAAAAAACAAAGAACAAAGACAAAAAAACAATACATAAATGGAATACAACTTCAGAGACATTGAGAAACGCTGGTTCAGCTACTGGCAGGAGCAGCAGACCTACAAAGTTACAGAGGATGAGAACCGTAAGAAGTTCTATGTGCTTAACATGTTCCCTTATCCATCAGGAGCCGGACTGCACGTCGGTCACCCCTTGGGCTACATAGCAAGCGATATCTACGCTCGCTACAAGCGCCTGCAGGGCTTCAACGTGCTCAATCCTATGGGCTATGATGCCTACGGACTGCCTGCAGAGCAGTATGCCATACAGACAGGTCAGCACCCTGAGAAGACTACCAACGATAACATCAACCGCTATCGTGAGCAGCTGGACAAGATTGGTTTCTCTTTCGACTGGAGCCGTGAGGTGCGCACCTGCGACCCTGTATATTACAAGTGGACACAGTGGGCGTTCCAGAAGATGTATAACTCCTTCTACTGCAACAAGGAGAAGAAGGCCCTGCCTATCGATACACTCATAAAGCACTTTGAGACTGAGGGCAACCCTGGTCTTGACGTGGCTTGCTCTGAGAATATCACCTTCACTGCCGAGGAGTGGAACTCATGGGATGAGAAGAAGAAGTCTGACATCCTCATGAACTACCGCCTTGCCTTCATGGGCGAGACCATGGTGAACTGGTGTGCCGGACTGGGCACTGTGCTTGCCAACGATGAGGTGGTTGATGGTGTCAGCGTGCGCGGCGGCTTCCCTGTAGAGCAGAAGAAGATGCGCCAGTGGTGCCTGCGTGTCAGCGCATACGCACAGCGTCTGCTCGACGGACTGGAGACCATCAACTGGAGCGACTCTATCAAGGAGACTCAGAAGAACTGGATAGGACGTTCTGAAGGTACCGAGGTGCAGTTTAAGGTTGCTGACTCTGACAAGGAGTTCACCATCTTCACCACTCGTGCCGATACAATGTTTGGCGTTACGTTCATGGTACTGGCTCCTGAGAGCGACCTGGTCAAGGAACTCACCACTCCTGAACAGAAGGATGAGGTAGAGAAATACGTTAAGTATGTGGCAGGCCGCACCGAGCGTGAGCGCCAGATAGACCATAAGGTTACGGGTGTGTTCTCTGGCTCATACGCCATCAACCCATTCACAGGCGAGAAGAACCCTATATGGATTTCAGAATATGTGCTCGCCGGCTACGGCACTGGCGCCATCATGGCGGTTCCTGCGCATGACAGCCGCGACTATGCCTTCGCTAAGCACTTCAACCTGCCTATCATACCTCTCATAGAGGGTGCCGACGTCTCTGAGGAGTCATACGACGCCAAGGAGGGCATCGTAAGCAACTCTCCTGCACCGGGCAAGAAGAGCGTGGAGTATGACGGCGAGTCTCTGTCTCTCAACGGACTGACAGTAAAGGAGGCTATCAAGGCCACCAAGGTGTTCGTGGAGAAGCACAACATCGGTCGTGTGAAGGTAAACTACCGTCTGCGCGACGCTATCTTCTCTCGTCAACGTTACTGGGGCGAGCCATTCCCTGTATATCATAAGAACGGCATACCTCAGATGATACCTGAGGAGTGCCTGCCTATAGAGCTGCCACAGGTTGACAAGTTCCTGCCTACCGAGACAGGTGAGCCACCACTTGGCAACGCTACCGTATGGGCATGGGACGAGGCTAACAAGAAAATTGTAGAGAACTCAAAGATAGACAACAAGAGCGTCTTCCCTCTCGAGCTCTATACCATGCCGGGCTTCGCTGGTTCGTCAGCATACTACCTGCGCTATATGGATCCGAAGAACACCGAGGCTCTTGTTGACAAGAAGGTAGATGAATACTGGCAGAACGTTGACCTCTACGTGGGCGGTTCTGAGCACGCTACAGGTCACCTCATCTACTCACGCTTCTGGTGTAAGTTCCTCTATGACCTCGGCGTATCATGCAAGGACGAGCCGTTCCAGAAGCTCATCAACCAAGGTATGATACAGGGACGCTCTAACTTTGTTTACAGAGTAAAGGACACCAACACCTTCGTCAGCCTTGACAAGAAGGATCAGTATGATGTAACACCTATACACGTTGACGTGAACATCGTCTCTGCCGACGTACTCGACGTAGAGGCATTCAAGCAGTGGCGCCCTGAGTATAACAACGCTGAGTTCATACTCTCTGACGACGGCACATACAAGTGCGGCTGGGCTGTTGAGAAGATGTCAAAGTCTATGTTCAACGTCGTTAACCCTGACATGATAGTAGAGAAGTATGGTGCCGACACGCTGCGCCTCTATGAGATGTTCCTCGGTCCTGTGGAGCAGTCAAAGCCATGGGACACCAACGGCATCGACGGCTGCCACCGCTTCCTGAAGAAGTTCTGGGGACTGTTCTATGACCGTGAGGGCAACTGGACCGTCAACGACGACGCACCAACGGCAGAGCAGGAGAAGAGCCTGCACAAGCTCATCAAGAAGGTTACGCAGGACATAGAGCAGTTCTCTTACAACACTTCTATCTCAGCCTTCATGATTGCCGTCAGCGAACTGCAGAAGTGCCACTCTAAGGCCATACTGAAGGACCTTGTAGTGCTCATAGCACCATTCGCACCGTTCATCGCCGAGGAGCTGTGGCATCAGCTTGGCAACGAAGGCACCGTATGCGACGCTCAGTGGCCTGTATGGGATGAGTCAAAGATGAAGGACTCTGAGATTACCATGCCGGTACAGTTCTGTGGCAAGACACGCTTCACCATGCAGGTGCCTGCCGACGCCTCTAAGGACGACGTGGAGAAGATGGCTCTTGCCGACGAGCGCACTGCCAAGTACACTGAGGGCAAGCAGATCATCAAGACCATCGTGGTACCAAAGAAGATTATTAATATTGTGGTGAAGTAAAACGACCCACCCTAACCCTCCCTGTGAGGGAGGGGAACCATACGGAATAACTATCTAAATGGTTTCCTTCCAATACAAAGAGCGTTAGGGTGGGTCTGTTTATACTGGTTAATGCACCCGGAGGGCAAAGCCCCCTCCCTCACAGGGTTGCCCTCCCCCGCGAAACGGGGGAGAAGCGAAGCGGAGGGGGTGTAAAGACCATTGAGTGTTAGGGTGGGTCTCTTTGTTGGAGGGTCTGTTAGGTGAGTCTATTTGAAGGGTTTCCTTCCCTCGTAGGCACAGACAGTGTCTGTGCTTACATCCTCTGTGCCTACATCGTCATCGCACTGACAATACTTGTTATTGCGGTCAGAATAGCGTTGATTATCACGCTCCACTTATTGTTGATTGCTTTCATAATAGATAAAAACCCTCTCAACCTCCTCAAGAGGAGGAGAGGGGAAATGTTTTTAAGTTGTTAATAATTAGACCACCTCCCTTAATCCCTACCCGAGGGGAGGAAATGAATGTATCTGACTAACTATAAATCATATCCCAGGTTATAACACATAGTCAATCCCATATTCACCCCCTCCCCCGGGAGGGGATGAAGGGGAGGGGTTGTGGGTAGGTTGTGTGGGTAGGTCTTTTGTTATTTACTCTCCGCCGTTCTCCTCCTTCTTGGAGTTACCCACGGCCTTTATTACGTGGAGGCCGTTGATGAAGGTACGGGTGAACTTGCCGTTCTGCTTCTTAGCTTCGGCGAGGAACTTCACACGGAAGCCCACCACATTCTCGTTAGCGTTAAACTTGTCCTCGGCAACGGCGCCCTTGGTGCGGAGGTTGATAAAGAAAGTGCCAAGACCGTCAAGCTTCACCTTGTTAGAGTTCTGAAGCTCATAGTTCATGGTCTCTATCATCTCCACGAGCACCGCCATCACATCACTCTTCTTCATAGAGCAGTTTTGCTGAATGCGCTCTGCTATCTGGTCAAGGTTAACAGTGGTGGGATGCACCGCGCGGCCATACCAAAGCTTAGTTCCATTTCTACGATTGTCCTGATAAGTTACATACTGAATTGCTGCCATAATTTTTTTAATTAAAAGTTAATAACGACCCCCTCCCTTAATCCCTCCCCGGGGGGAGGGGTAAATATGAAAAAGACTATATTATAATATAACCCGGGATAATATTTTTAGTCAGATACATTTATTACCCCCTCCCCCGGGAGGGGATTAAGGGGAGGGATCGTGGATTGGGTCGTGGTTTACACTTGATAGTTTCCCTTCGCCATCCTTCGGTTCACTCGCTCAGCGGTGTAGCTGATGTGCAGGCAATGCACCCGGCCGCGGTGCATCTCTAGGAGCATCTGGTCAAAGTCAATGTTTGCCATAATGTATGCAAACATCTTCTTAGCCACCTCCGTGCTGCTCATGTGAATATCAGCTGCCTCGCCGCGCATGTGTTGCGATGTAGGCGAACCCCCTATCTTATTATTCAGCATCGGCGAGCGGTAACCGCTTGTTATGCGTATTACGCCGAAGCGCCTTCTCAGTGGTTCCAGCACATTGATGCAGAGGCTCTGCAGCGCCTCTATGTCCTCTATGCAGGGTGTGTTGTCTATGCCATACTTAATGGCGGTGGCAGAGCGCGTAAACTCCGACAGGCGGAAGTGCTCGCTTAGCTGAATGTCTTCAATTAGTGTGTTTTCCATAGTATAAAATAAAAGTATATTATTATTAAGGTTCATAAAGGTTAGGACTGTCTTCGTCTTCGTTATCGTTTCCTTTTTACAATTGCAAAGTTACTACATTTTCATGCCGAAAGCAAATCATACTATGTAGTGAAGTATGTAGAGACCCACCCCAACCCTCCCTGTGAGGGAGGGGGAACCAGCCATGAGGTAATTTTATTCTTTACTCTTTACTCTTTACTCTTTACTCTTTACTCTTTACTCTTTACTCTTTACTCTTTACTCTTTACTCTTTATTCTTTACTCTTTATTCTTTATTCTTTACACATTGACGTCCCCCTCCCTCACAGGGAGGGATGGGGTGGGTCCATTAACTCCCCCCTATACCTTACGAGGAGTGGAGCCCTCCTGATACCCTTACACTGTCTGGCCTGTGTAAGGTAGGTGGCAGGATTGCGCGGCACACGCTCATGCACCACACTACAGCAGCGCAAAAGCAGTTGCTTGAAGGTAACAGGCAGACCGTCGTCATCGGTCAGCTCCTCACTCTCATATAGTATGTGAACCATCTCCACCAGGTCCGTCTTGGTACCACGCCATGTCAAACCCTCATCCGCACTGTGTGTCAGCAGTTCCTTCATGTCCTCTATCACGCGCAACTCATTGCGCATCATCAGTTCTTTCTCGTTAGCAGTAAACATTATATTAAGTTATGAGTTATTAGTTATAAATTCACTGCAAAGTTAATATATAAATATGCACAAGTAGTTCAAAACAAATAATTAGAAGTTATACTTTCTTAAAAATTAATTATTATGATTAAAAAAAGAAAACAAAACGAATAAATTAGTAAAAAAACATTAATTTTACTTTGTAATGCTCCGCACTCGTAAAGATAACGGAGAGATAAGTTAATGCAATAATTCGCCACTTTCCCCATCCCTCACAGGGTTGTCCTCCCCCGCGAAACGGGGGAGAAGCGAAGCGGAGGGGGTGTAAAGACCATTGAGGGTTGGGGTGTGTCTAATAACTCATAACTAACTTGATGTTTACAAACAAAGCAAATGATATATTCCGTCGCGCTATAGCCGACTATCACGAGAAAGACAACGTAGATACTCCTATGGAGAATCCTTACCGCAGGCAGTCTATTGATTCCATACTTTACCACAAGTGTTGGATAGACACAGTGCAGTGGCACCTGGAGGACATAATACGTGACCCAGACATTGACCCTGTGGAGGCTCTGAAGATAAAGAGAAGGATAGACAAGTCTAACCAGGATCGCACCGACATGGTGGAGGATATAGACACATACTTCCGTGAGCTGTATCACGGCATCAAGCCGTTCCCTGACGCTACCATCAACACCGAGTCACCGGCATGGGCCATCGACCGCCTCTCTATCCTGGCGCTGAAGATATGGCACATGAAGGAGCAGACAGAGCGCACCGACGCTGATCCTACACATATTGCTATATGCCACGGCAAACTCGAGGTGCTCAAGGAGCAGCAGAACGACCTCTCACTGGCTATAGACCAGCTTCTTGACGATATCGTCTCAGGACGTAAGTATATGAAGGTTTACCGCCAAATGAAGATGTATAACGACCCAGACACCAATCCGGTGTTGTATAAGAAGTAACGTTAAAAAAAAATGACGTTATCCTAAAATCCGCAACTATCATCCAATACACGATTAAGGGTAGATTTATGAGTCGTTAGTAGCAGCTTTCAGTAAAAAGCAACAGCACAACATCAATATGTAGCCACCATCCCCTTACCCCACGATGCGACTTGAGGT
>JAFXZU010000048.1:0-22168 GCA_017541085.1 Prevotella sp. | reverse complement strand
TGGGTGGTGATGGATTCGAACCACCGAAGTCGAAAGACAGCAGATTTACAGTCTGCCCCATTTGGCCACTCTGGTAACCACCCTTTATTATGCGCACTCTTACACTCCTGCGTTGCCGTGTTCCTTTGCCTTAAGGAGAGCCTCTTGTCGGATTCGAACCAACGACCCCGAGATTACAAATCACGTGCTCTGGCCAACTGAGCTAAAGAGGCATCTCTTCTAAGCATCGAAACCATCACGCGACGTCTTAACTGTGTAAGCGCATCATTGATTTGATTTCGGGTGCAAAGGTACGCATAATTTTTGAAACTGCCAAACTTTTAGGCAAGTTTTTTTAATAATTTCTTGTTTTTTCTTTCAATTTTGTCAATTTCACCTTCAGGGCATCCACACAGAGGTCTATTCCTTCCTCAAATGTGTCGCAGGTTTTCTCTACGAACTGCGAGCCGCTTCCAGGTATAGCCACCGTGATGCTTGTCTGCTTGTTAAGCGCAGTCTGTGGCTTGACAACTTTTAGTTGCACCTCTACTTTCTGTATATCTTCGTAAGACTTGGCGAGCTTCTCTACTTTCTTTGTAGCGAACTCTTGTAATTTCTCTGTTGCGTCGAAATGTACGGCCTGAATTTTTACTTCCATAGCATTATGTTTTTTAATGGTTACTAAATAGCCCACTCATTGTTGTTCGCGTGGGTGTGCGTTTGCGTATGTTCGTTTTAGTTCCTCGAATGTCACGTGAGTGTATATCTGAGTCGTGTTCAGGCTCTCGTGACCTAACAGCTTCTGCACGCTGTTGAGCGTAGCATCGTGGTTGAGCATCGTCGTAGCGAAGGAGTGTCTCAGTACGTGAGGGGAGCGTTTCTTCTGTGTCGTCACCATCGAGAGATAATGTCTGACGATGCCGTACACTTGCATCTCGCTCATCGCCCCGCCCTTGTCATTTCGGAGGAGCGCCTCCTCACCCTCTACAACCGGCAGCTGTTCATCGCGCACCTTGCGGTAGTGCTCCAGTTCTGCCAGCATCTCTTCGCCGATGGGTATTATACGCTGTTTGCGTCTTTTTCCCGTCACCTTTATCTCATGCGTCACAGTATTCACATCCTGATCCCTCAGAGATATCAGTTCCGCCCTTCTTATGCCCGTGGTATAGAGTAGTAATAATAATGTTCGCGCACGTACATCTATTATAACATCTCTGTCCCACTCTATTCCGTCAAACAGTTCTTCCGCCTCATTGTCCTTAAGGAACACCGGCAGCGCCTTCTGTTTCTTCGGACCACTTATGCTGTGTGCAGGGTCATGTGTTATAATGCCTTTGCGCAGTGCGTATTTGTAAAGTGACTTCACAGCGCTGAGTTTCTTACAGGTGTTGGTAGCTTTGTAGCCCCGTTCCATCATATCCTCCACCCAGTCGCGCACCACGTCGCTGTCGGCATCTTCGAGTTTGATATCACCTTCGAGCTTCCCCAGGAACATAAGATAGTCGTCTATGGCATCGCGGTATGTCTTTACCGTCAATGGCGACGCCTCGCGCTCTGCCTCCATGTATCTGAGAAAGTCTTCGGCTATCATATTGCGAATTTACGCAATTTTATTCAGACCGCCAAATTTTTTCGCGTCTTTTTTTAGTCCTCCTCGGCCTGACGCAACTTCTGCACATAGACAGCGTGCTCCATCTTGAGGCGCTTGAGTACAGAAGGCTTGTTGAACTGCTGACGTGTACGGAGCTCCTTAACGACACCAGTCTTCTCAAACTTTCTCTTGAACTTCTTCAGGGCGCGCTCAATGTTCTCGCCATCTTTAACAGGTACAATAATCATTGCTTTGTCTTTTTAGTTTAAAATGTTAATAATAAATGATTTATGCAGCATACGCCAAGCATACTGGACGCTTTGACGCAATTTGCGGATGCAAAGGTAGGCATTTTTTTTGACATGACCAAATTTTTCCATTATTATTTGTATATACAGAAATAAAAACGTACCTTTGCTATCTGTTTGATACAAAATTTATTATGATACTGAAGTTAGTAGGAGCACTTATAGGTTTATACTTCGGCGGCTTTATCGGCGCCGTAATAGGATGGTTCGTTGGTTCTTTCCTGCAGTCAACATTCTCTCACGACGGCGATACGCAGCGGTTTTCCTCATACGGCAACACGTATGGCACTGCCGACAGAGGCAGCTATTACTCCAGCCGCAACAACCGTAACACCATGCATGCCAGCGACAATCCACGCACCCTGTTCCTGAACAGTCTGCTTGAGATTTCGGCGTATGTCATTGCCATTGACGGTCGCATCATGCACTCTGAGATGGAGGTGATGCGCACCTTCCTGCGTCAGAACTTCGACAGTCGCACCGCCGACGCATGTAACAAGCGTATGCTCACCATCTTTGAGGAGCGCAAGCGCATGAGTTCGTCGGCATGGCGCAGCAGGGTGATGAGATCATGCTACGTGGTAGCCTCTGCCATGCAACCGGAGCAGCGGTTGCAGCTGTTGTCTTTCCTTGCGTCCGTAGTGAAGGCCGACGGTCATGTGGACAAGAGGGAGACGGAGGCGATGCGCGACATAGCATTGGCGTTGGGACTTGACGTAAAGGCCGTGGACCAGCTGTTCTCTCTCGGCGGCACCACTCTGGAGGATGCCTACAAGGTTCTCGGCATACCGTCCACCGCCACCGACGACGAGGTGCGCCGCGCCTACCGCAAGATGGCGCTGCAGTATCATCCCGACCGTGTGGCTACTTTGGGCAATGACGTGAAGGAGGCGGCGAAGCGTAAGTTCCAGGAGATTAACGATGCCAAGGAACGCATATACAAGGCTCGCGGACTATAGCCCCTAACGGCTTTCACAATAATTTAGACTTATTGCACTCTCTTCCCATGCTCCTTCGGAGCAGAAATCATGGAAAATCATCAGGATAATCTTTGGAGCCTGTCGGCTCAGAAATATTTCCGGATCGAAGAGCCTGAGATTATAAAAAAGATTCTTAATGGATTTCTGCCCGTTAGGGCAAATAAACATTTCGCTTTAGGGTAGTTCATATCGTCGTATTCTATCAGTGCTATGCCACAGTCGTATAGACTGGGCATAGCACTGATTTTTTAGTAATCAAATGGAGAGGTCTCACCCGTTACTATATTTTCATCACCAATCTTTATCCAGAATCCATGTCGTTTCCCACCATAGGGTAGATCAGACTTTTGACGCGATAATTCTATCATATTTTTCTTCTTGTCATAGAATGCTATATTGTAGAATATAGAATCATCCCCCCCTCGCTCCCATGTTATTGTATCAAATGGCATACGACTATAAGTCAAATTAACACTATCAACTATTATACAATATTTATGATCATTAATAAGACATGTTATGGAATTATCCCAATTAAATTCAATATTAGCAATACTTCCTTTTGTTTTTGTTTCTAAATCTACACATGATATATTTTCAAATTTACGTCCTTTATAGAGAAAAAGCATTTTATGGTAATGACCTAAAACTAACTTCTTATGATATAATATATCATCTTTCGTAATCATTGCTCCTTCTATACCTACATATACTTGGTTAAACTTACAAAATGCAAAATATATCCAAATAGATAAAAATACCACAATAGTAGCCACAAGGCATAGAAAAATCTTTATTACCTTTTCCATATCTGCCACAATTTTATATCATCGTTATAATTAAAGTTTTTGGCACCTGGAAGTAAATTCTCGTCTCCACTATATTCTTTCTTAAGTTGCCCATTTTGGTAACTTTTCCACTTACCCTCAATCGGAACTCTATTAGGATTCAAATGCTGTACCGACACATTTGTCGCACCTTTGGCTACACTTACCTTATCATTTGGCGCGATAATAGTCACACCCTTGAAGTTCTCATCTGACGAGATCTTTTGTGCTACATTTCCTGTACCACAGGCATAGAGAACTATTTTTACATCACTTGCATCTTTCTTTCCAGATTGTACATCTTTCCATACCTGTGAATTGGCAGAAAGGAATTTATTCAAGTCTGCACCATTTCTTATATCAGTCGTTTGCCAACTGTCTGTGCTTGGATGATATATATTTATTCTTATACCGTTACTCATACCATAATCACCTTTATGTGAATATATACCATGTGCGACAATCATTATGGAATTGGGAGCATCATGCGCTGCAAGTCTTGTGCCTAATGAATACAGATTCCTATTCTCTGGATTATTACGTGTACCCACATAGACTTTTACTTCCTCACCTTTTTCATCAATACAAAGTACCGGATTGTTCATGCAATACGCATACGGACTGACAGAGTAGTATTTCTCACACAGCGGATCCATTCTGTCCCACCTGCCGACGAGGGAGCTATATTGTCTTGCACCGTAGTCGTAGGTGTTCAGTCCATGCATGGTGTCAAACTCCTTGCCATTGTACTTGTGGTTCTGCTGGTCAGGGTTGGTGTTCCCTGCCTCTTCCGCGAACGGAGTGCCGAATCCTCACTATATAATAAACGTCATAACAAAGGAAATAGTATTCACACAGAAGAAAAAGCCAGCCGCACCGATTGATGGCGTGACTGGCTTTTATTCTTTTATCATGCTCCTACGGAGCAGAAATCAGAGAAAATCTTTGTAGCCTGTCGGCTCAGAAATATTTCTGGTTTGAAGAGCCTGAGATTATAAAAAAGATTCTTAATGGATTTCTGCCCGTAAGTGCAAATAGAAATTCCATCAAACTCCATGTCATAGGTAGACTTCTAAAACGGCTTTATTCAGTTTGCGTATGCAATTTACATCTCATAATCGTTCAATATATTGAAGTATAAATACCGCAAAAACTGTTTATATGACTGCGAAGCAGATGGTTTTCCCAGTGTTCTTGATGTCGGGCATGGTGATGTAGAGGGCATCGTCGGCTTGCTTCCATACAATTCTTTGGTCGCAACCTAACAGGCGCACCTTCTTGATTTTCTTTCCGTTCATCTGCGCAGACTTCTTGCCAAAAGCCTTGATACTGACAATATCAGTAGTAGGAAATCCAAGGACGAAAGCATATATGGTGCCGTTCTTCTGTGTAAAGCGGATGTCTTTTTCGCTCAGCGACTCCTGCAATCGTTCATTGTCATGGAACGACCCAGAATTGGCGGTCTTCACCACACCTTCACCGTAAATTTTCCAGGGACGCGAGCCGAAGATACCCTCGCCATTGACATCAAGCCATGTCTTGAACTCAGAGAGGAATGCCCGCTCCTTATCGTCAATACTGCCATCGCCACGTACAGGGATGTTCAGCAGCAGGTTACCATTCTTGCTGACGATGTCGACGAAGGTCTTGACGATACGTTCTGCCGTTTTGTAGCCACCCTTCTCATAGAGCCCGCGGTTGTAGTGCCATGAGCCGATACACATGCAGGTCTGCCAGGGACGGGGTGAGATGTCGGAAAAGGCACCGCGTTCGCAGTCCATCACCACACCCTTCTGTTGCTCTTCCGTCAGTCGCTTGCAGTTGATGACGGCCTCGTTCCTACCACCATTCAAGCGTATACTCTGGTTATACATGTGGGCGGCAATCTCCAGACCGTAGTGTTCCATCGGCAAGTCATGCTCATCGTCGAAATAGAGCAGGTCGGGATGATAGTCGTCAATGAGCTGTTTGCAGCGCAGAAACCAGTTTTTGGCAAACTGTGGGTTCATCTCCGGTATGCGCTCCGTCCACACGCGGTCGTTTGCCTGATGCCACCGGGCCATGGAGTCCACATTGGTGAAACCGCTTGGTATGACGATGTTGTAGCCGCCATAGAACTGCTGTGGGTCGTAGCCTTCCCACCATTTGCCCTTGCCGTCTTCCTTGGTACGGGTGTGGGCATCGTAGCGCACGCCGGCCTTCTCGCCCGTAGCATCGTAGCCATAAGCCGTCTGAAACCAGTGCCAAGCATGGGCGGAGTGATTGCTGACGCCGAAGCGCAGGCCGTTGTGGCGTGCAGCCTTCTCAAACTCACCCACAATATCACGTTTTGGTCCCATGTTGACCGAGTTCCATAGTTGGTAACGTGAGTTGTAGTTGTCGAAATTGTCGTGGTGGTTTGCCATACACACAAAGTAGCGTGCGCCCACCTCTTTGTAGAGCTTCACCAAAGCCTCTGGGTCGAATTTCTCTGCCTTCCACATAGGTATGAAGTCCATCATACCGAATTCTGACGGATGACCAAAACGCTTGCAGTGCTCACGGTATTTACCTTGATCCTGCTGATACATCGACCGGGCATACCAGTCACCGGCTTCAGGAACGCATTGCAGTCCCCAATGTGCCCAGATACCCAGTTTTGCGTCAGTAAACCATTCTGGTGCATGATACTTCTCAGACAGTGACTGCCACGAAGGTTTGAAAATCCCCTCTTCAATCGTCATGTCATTCTGCGCATGAGCTGAAGAGGTTATACAAACCAGAAAAATAATAAAAAGTATTCTCATATTGTAGTTTGTTATGTAATTATGCTGCAAAGGTACGGCTTTATTTTTATATTTCGATACTCCTATGACTAAAAAATTCGTGGTCAATTTATGGCAATTCATGTTCAAAGAAATATATGAATACGGTGTTGAATTGGACTTGATTTATGTCACCCGATGACAAAAATGTCCTATTTGGGGCCTTCCGTTAACGCCTCATGCTTGCGATATTTCAAAATTATTTCCTGCTGGTCGCGTACAGCGAAATCTACGGAGGGTTGTAACTCGTTGATAATCAGTGATAGGTTATAAAAAAGCATGAAAAAAGCATAGCTTTTGCGTCGCAAAAGCTATGCTTTCAGGGTGTAAAAGCTATCGTTTCTCATCGTGAAAGCTATCGAATGACACTGTAAAAGCTATGCTTTCACGAAAAAAAGAGGGTAGGAAGAACAAAAAAAGTGTCTTTTTCTCGTTTTTCGTGCCTTCTTTTCTCCTGGTTTGCGTTTTTTCGTTGACAAAAATAAAAAGGCGAAATGACAAAAATGTCCTATCGGAGGATGGTTTGGCAGGGGGTGCTTTTCTGCTTTATTTAGGGTGGGGTTTTTACCCCCCACCTTAACTTTTATGTGTTTTATTTTGTGCATTCAGAAAAAAAACGTAAATTTGTCAGCGTTAACACTGATAATATTATGACACGTATCTTAACGTTACTGATGTGTGTGTTCCTCGCCATAACGGCATTGGCACAAGACAAGGGCACCACAAAAAACAATACTACTAACAATCAAAAAAAAGAGAACATGAAGACAGTCTATGATTTCACCGTACAGAACAAGAAGGGGGCTGAGGTGAGCCTCGCAGAGTATAAGGGCAAGGTGCTGCTTATCGTCAATACCGCAACGGGATGTGGCTTCACCCCTCAGTATGAGGAGCTGGAGGCTATCTACGGCCGACTGAAAGACAAGGGCTTTGAGGTGCTCGACATACCGTGTAACCAGTTTGGCAACCAGGCACCGGGCACCGACGAGGAGATAACGCAGTTCTGCCGCATGAAGTTTGGCACCGATTTCCCTCAGTTCAAGAAGGCAGAGGTGAACGGCGATGGCGAGCTGCCGCTCTACACCTGGCTGAAGGAGCAGAAGGGCTTTGAGGGCTTTGACGCCGACAACAAGCTGACGCCGCTGCTGGAGCAGATGTTTGACAAGGCTAATCCCGACTGGCGCAAGACGAGTGACATAAAGTGGAACTTCACCAAGTTCCTCATTGACCGCGAGGGCAAGGTGGTAAGCCGCTTTGAGCCTACGCGCAGCATGGCGGAGGTGGAGAAGGCCATAGAGAGCCTGCTATAAGCCATGGCATAACAAATCAACTGACACACTGTATGAAAACTATCTATACACTTATCCTCGCGCTGCTCTTGGCAGTGCCGATGACGGCACAGCAGAACAAGGTGCTAAAGCCCATGCGAGAGAAGAGCAAGGAGTTCTACCTTACGGACGAGGCGCGCCGCATAGGCGACCAGGTGCTGCTATACCAGCGTGTGACGGGCGGATGGCCAAAGAACATCGACATGGCGAAGCCGCTCAGCAAGGAAGAGCGCGACAAGGTGGAGCGCGACAAGGCACGTCTTGACGACTCTACCATCGACAACAACGCCACCACCACGCAGGTGGCGTATCTGGCGAGGCTCTACCAAGGCACGGGCGACAAGCGTTACCGCGAGGCATTCCGCCGTGGTGTGGAGTATCTGCTGAGCGGACAGTATGCCAACGGCGGATGGCCGCAGTTCTGGCCCTCTGCCTCGGGTTACCACCTGCAGATAACATATAACGACGGTGCGATGGTCAACACCATGAGGCTGCTGCGCGACATAGCGGAGCAGGAGGAGCCTTACGGCGGCAAGCTGACTGACAAGGCCATGCGCAAGAGGGCCCGCGAGGCTTTCGACAAGGGTGTGGAGTGCATACTGCGCACGCAGATAGTGACCGACGGCAAACTCACAGTATGGTGTCAGCAGCACGACCGTGAGACGCTGCTGCCTACCAATGCGCGCGCGTATGAGCTACCGTCATACTGCTCCATGGAGAGCGCCGGCATAGTGATGCTGCTGATGGAGCTGCCTGCCCCCGACGAGCGTGTGAAGAGAGCCGTACACGCCGCCATGGCTTGGCTTGACAAGTATAAACTGACGGGCGTGAGGATGGTGCGCACGGGCAGGAAGGGACAGCCCGACTGCAACACGCAGCTGGTGGCAGACAAGGATGCCGGACCTATATGGGCACGTTTCTACGACCTGCAGCACTGTGAGCCGTATGTGTGTGACCGCGACGGCATACCGCGCCGCCAGTTACAGGACATAGGTGCGGAGCGCCGCAACGGTTACCTGTGGTATGGCGACTCTCCGGCAAAGGTGTACAAGTTGTATAACAAATGGGCAGACAAGTATGACCCGCAGGGCAAGGTAAGCATAAGCCTTGACACGAAGGGTGCCAACGAAACGGGAGTGCTGGACCTTGAGCGCAAGCCGGTGAAGCGCCCTGAGTTCTTCGATGCCGTGGTAAACGCCGGCGAGAGCATACAGGCTGCCATAGAGAAGGCGCCGGAGATGCCCGTGGAGCCTTACCGCATACTGATACGCAACGGTGTGTATGAGCAGAAGGTGATAATAGACCGTCCCAACATAGTATTGGTGGGCGAGAACCGTGACAGCACCATCATACGCATGGCACAGCTTGACAGCAAGCCTGTCGTTACGGAGTATAAGGGCAAGAAGGTTGTGGGAAAAGGCATTGTGGAACTGCTTGAGGGTGCCGACGACTGCGTGATAAGCGGCATGACGGTGTATAACAACTACGGCACCACGGTTGACTCTACTACCGCCCACCAGATGGCGGTATATGGCAGGGCCACACGCACCATCGTGATAAACAGTAATATATGGGCTGACGGCAATGACGCGCTGTCGCTGTGGGCACCGGGTGCCAGCGGTTTGTACTATCATGCCGACCTGTCACTACGCTGCGCCGGCGTGGACTTCCTTTGTCCGCGCGGATGGTGCTATGCCACACGCTGCCAGTTCTACGGCGACGGCCACGCCATGATATGGCATGACGGTCACGGTGACAAGACAAAGAAGCTGGTGATAACCAACTCCAGCTTTGATGCGAAGCGTCCTACGCAGTTGGGCAGGTATCACCGCGACGCACAGTTCGTGCTCGTGAACTGCACGATGACGGAGAACGTGGCTGACTCTAACATAAGGTATGCCTACAAGGACAAGTCAGACCCTACCGAGTGGGGACTGCGCGCCTATTACCATAACTGCGTACGCGCCGGCGGCGACAGCGGATGGCTGAAGAACAACCTGAAGGAGGCTGAGGGCAGTCCGGAGCCTTACCAGATTACCGCCAAATGGGTGTTTGGCAACAGGTGGGACCCCGAACAGCGCATCAAGGAACTCTGGAATGTCTTGGAGTATTGATGGGTCTTGGAAGAAGGGGGAAGGGATGAAGGAAGAAGAAGTGTGAATGTGAAATCAGTTTGCTTAATGCAATGTGACTATTCCAATGGGATTTTGGAGGTCAATGTACAGAACTTATAATTTTATAAAATAGTAGAGATATGCAGAATAATATTAAAAGAGGTATTTTTGTTTTTCTTCTTTCTACGCTATGTTTTATGCTTTTGCATATCAATGTGTATGGATTACCTAATGAAGTACCAGAATTCCCTCATCCACAAATAAAAGGGCAATTGGTAAGCAAAAGTAAAAAAAATAGTACGGCTTTCAAAAATATAGGCATAACCATTTATGGAAATAATGTTCAAATATCAAGGTTGTATGTTAAAACAGATTCTGATGGTTATTTTTGCCTACCACTTAAGAATGCAAGTGGGGATATAAATGTTATTATATCAATGCCTGATATAAAAGAGAAAGATGCAAATAAATATTATGTTACAACGGAGCCGACACAACGGAAAGTCGAGCAACTTACAGATACTTTATTTAATGTTTTTGTCCACTATAACATAGATGCAATAGTAGATTCTTTATATGATCGGGGGGAGAAAATACCTTTCTTCCTTGATTGGCTATATAAAGTAGACAAGAATATACAAGGAGATTATAGTATGTTGGAACCTCCACCGTATAATAAAGACATCAAAGAAAAATATGGCCCATATTATAAATCAAAACCAATAGTTTGGATTTTAGACGGATGGTATTGGACTAGAACAGGAGATACAAATCATACTGTGAAATACCAGAGGAAGCAGTATCCTGTATATGATAGGGAAGATAGGCGCTACTCCCAGCATAATGGTGATGCTAATCTTCTATTAAAACTTGACGAGGTGCAAGATGTCTACATTTCCACAGACACTGGCGCATGGAAGCCATGGTTTCTTTATGACAATCTGGAATTAATGAATCCTGCGACGATTGTCGTTTTTTTACATTCAGAATCAATAAAAGTGAAAAATAAAATCAGGCATCTTCGTATGAGATTAAAATAGCAAGCTAAGCTTGCTATTCATACTAAAACCTATCACCAAATGCGTGAAGAGTCAGACATGAACAAATCCTTTCCGTTGAAACCAAAACATGTCCTCTTGCAAATAGTCAGGTATATAAAAAAGCCCACCCCTTATGTTTGACACGCTGCGACCTCTCCCCCCCTTGGGGGAGTAAGGAGGGGGGTAGAGGGAGGATATAATTAAAGGGTTGAAAGAACTTTACAGTCTTTCAACCCTTCTCCTTTGCATCCTTTATCTCTTTTACCTTTCAACATTAATCTTCTTCAGGAACTCGCGCAACTGGCGGTCGGCATTCTTCTGCGCACGCTCCATATTCTCTGGAGTGAGGCAGCGCTGGCGCATGATGGCCTTGGCGCGCTCTGCCATAGCCTGGCGGTCGGCGTTGGTCCACTTGCCGCTCTCAATGAACGGTTGGGTGCGCGCCTCGTCAAGGAAGTCCTCGTCGAGGAGCTTGACAGGCGGCAGGTCAAGGATGATAGAGTCGCCGTCGGTGCGTATCCACTCGCCCTCACACTGTGAGAAGTCTATGCCCAGACGCAGGGTGCCATAGTATATGCGTATCAGTTCGTCGTCGGTAAAGAAGCCCTTGCGCACGGTATCGACCATCTCCTCATCACTGATGGAGAGGAACTCCCACTGCCCTATCTTCTTTATCTCTGTAAGCACATTTGGGGTTATCTCTATGCCCTTGTTAATACCGAAGTCAAGACCAAGAGAGGAGTCAGACTCACGGCTGCACTTCACCACCGTGAGCACTGCCACAGCCACTACCAGCAACGCCATGACGATGAGCGTGGCAACCTTGTTGCGCCACATGGCCTTGAGCAGTTTCCACAACATACGCAGCAGCCAGCCGATGAACTTGCCAAGACCGATAATAAACGCCACGAACTTGCCGTGCTTCTTCTTCTCAGGCTCCTGGGGAACGGTAACCTCTGTTATCTCTGTTGCCATGTTCTCTGTCAATCCATCTTCCATGTAAGGCCTCCTTTCTCTTCGCTGGGTTCTACAAATGTTATGACGATATTTTCCTGTGGTATGCCGAGCATGGAGATGAGCGGCAGCAGTTGTGATGCCGCGGAGCGGCGCGCGGTGTTGAGTATGCCGAGGTTAGGTATATCGTTGATGATATCCTGGCGTCCCTGCTTCTCATAGAGAGCCAGCTCCTCGTCGCTGAAGTCGCTGCGTATTATTGACACATACTTCTTTATTCCCTCATGGTCTATCTTGCTTGAGGTGATGACGACATGGGGATTGGGCAGGTCAATGTATATCTTGCCACCCTCGCTGCGCACGTTGTCCTCAGAGAAGTTGCTGAAGTCTATATATGCCTTGAGCACCGCGTCAATGGGGATGGCCACCTTGCGTCGTCCGCCTGGCAGGTTGAGGTTAAGCTTCTGTCCGAGCACAGTGGCAGAGATTTTGGAGGTGTCACTGTGTGTTATGATTTTATGTACCTTGTACTCGGCGGTGTAAAGACGCGAGCACTCTTTTATCTGCTGCACCATCATGGGAATGGTGTCGATAGACGCGCCGCCGCCGTCAGTGCCGCCACGTTTGCAGCTGCCAGAGAGAAGGATGGCGAGCAACAGCAGGGTAAGGTGTGATAAACTCTTTATCATGATGTTGTTATTATAGATATAAGGTGAATGTTAGTTTCTCGTTAGGCTGTGCACAGGCATGCTGCGCCCTGTGACCTTGCCGTCTTGCAGACGTATGTTGTCGGGCACATTGCTGAGAGCCAAGAGTCGCAGCAAGGGTGTGTCCCACATCTGTCCGTCACAGATGGTGGTGAGCTCTGCAGCGTTATTATTGCGCAGGGTGCGACGGCAGTGCTCTATGTCAGCATCTAGGCAGATGGTCAGCACATGGTCCAGTTTCTTAGGGTCGTCGGTGAGTCGCTGGTTGGATGCCAGTTGTCTGAGCATATTCTGTGACTCATAGTTCCATGATGCCCACAAGAGTATGGCTGTGGAACCGTTGAGAAGCGTGGCAGAGGACACCGGCTGGCCGTTAATGTCGGTGGAGGTGAAAGAAGGCAGGCGATCGCCTACGCCAAACTGTCCCACCTTGTCCAACGCAGCCAAGAGCTGGGTAACGCGTGCAGCGTTGTCATTGTGTTGCTTTATCTCCTTCAGCAGGGTGCGCGCCTTGCGGTAGTCGGGCTTAGGACAGGCTATGAACTGCTGCATGACGAGCCACACGGCAGCCGCCGCATCGGGGTGGTCGTGAATGAAGTGCTCCGCATGTGTCCTTACCTCGGGTGGTGACATTTTCTCAGCATGCTCACGCCACTCAGTGAAGAGCTTATTGTCCTTGGTGCCGGTAATCTTCGTGGCAGAGAGGTGCGCGGCGTCGCCCTTGATGTCGATGCTGGCACCGGGAGAGACGAACACCGGTATGGTCTTGAAGTTAGGGAACACGATGACCAGCGTGCCCTCCTTCACATTCGAGTTCTCATACACGAAACGTCCACCCATGACATGTATGGTGTCAATGGTGGGTATGGCGCCGTCAGGACTGTAGAGGAAGAAGTCTGCCTGGTTCATGTTGAGCAGTCGTCCCTCTATCTCCACGCCGTTGGAATTGCCTGTGCAGGCAGTAGCCAGCAAAGCAAAAACAGCCACGACAAACATTGTTGCCATGACTGTTTTAGTGTTATGAAACATCTTTCTCATTGTGCCGCGAGCGGGACTCGAACCCGCACGACCGTTTCGGGTCAAGGGATTTTAAGTCCCTCGTGTCTACCAATTCCACCATTGCGGCGACCCAATTAATGTAAAACCTTATGAAACTGTGCGCAAAGTTACTCATATTTGCTGAGAAAAACAAATGTTTTTACTTTTTTTAACGAACAGAAAAACGGCGCGTTCCCTAAGGTTTTCTATAGTTTCCACGGTGGGTGTTGGAACTATTGCGGATTCTGTACACGGAACAGCTGATTGCTATAGCTTGCACGGTATCTGAACAACTTCTCGCCGCTGTCTCCAGATACTACCACACCGCCGTTGAGCAGTCCGTAGGTGCGGTGGCATGTATTACACACCATGTTATGGGCATCGCTGAAGGACAGGAGGTAGTTACCGTAGTTGTTGGCGTTCCAGCAGTTGGGGCACTGGCGGTCAAAGACATACAGCTCTCCGTCCTGGAATGAGGAGCGGCCAACTATCAGTCCCCTGCCGTCTATGCCTAACTGGCGCGGTCTCTTAGTGAGTTCGGCCTCACTGATGGTCTCGTTTTTCTTCGCCACACCATACATCTCGCTACTGAGGGTATAGGTTCCGCCTTCCGTAGAAGACATGTTGATGGAGGGATTCGCGGTGATGACGGTAAAGACATTAGTGGAGTTGAGAGCCTCACTAAGGTATGTGTTGGTATGTCCCAAGCCGAAGTCCATATAGAAATATGCCTGATGATTGGTGTACTCTCCCACTACATCGGCTCCGCATGAGCTTGCGAGCAGCACTGCGGCTGCTGCAAGGAGGTTATATAATGTCTTTCTCATATCAGCTTTGATAAGGTATCATGGCGAGCATGTCGGCAAACTTGTTGATGCCTTCTTTCAACTTGCCGCCTATCATCATCTTTATCATAGGGTTGAGGTCGGCGCGCAGGGTGAGCTTCATGCGCGTGCCGCCGTCGGAAGAGGGCAGCACCTGTATCCACAGGTTACCACTGACGGGCGACTGCTCGGTCTCAAACTTCACGCACTTGTTCTCCTCACGCTCACAGATGCGCATGGACACCTGGCCCACCATAGGGGCTGGGATGGCTATGCTGTCAGCGGTAAGCTGCACGTCGCGGAGACTGTCAAGGGCAGAGGCATCATAACCCGCCGCCTCTATCTGCGAGCGCAGGGCGTCATTGTTTCCTGCATTGTCAATGAACGGACGGAGGTTCTCAAGGTTGCTCAACTTGGCGTACACCGCATTGACGGGTGCCGCTATCTGCTTTACTTCGCTTTCGTATTGTGTCATGATAATAATGCTTTAATGGGTTATTGGTTCTTTGGCATCACGATAGCCATAATGATGTAAAGTAATATGCCGGGGAAGCCTGCCGCAAACACAGTTAGGAAGGCATAGGCCACTCGTACGAGCGTAGGGTCGAAGTCAAAGTACTCGGCTAATCCGCCGCATACTCCACAGAGCATACTCTCCGTGGTGGAACGTGTGAGTTTCTTTTGCATAGTAGTGTTATGTTTTTATTTTATTGTAATCATGTTAGATGGTCTCATCGTCATCGTCATTGTCGTTAGACCTCACGTCGATGGCTATGCTGTCAACAAGCTCGCCTGAGGAATCGATGGTGTCGGGCTGCACGTTTGTGATGCTGTCATTAGGAGCGGTGAGGTCACGGCTTATGTGTCTCTGCAGCGTTGTGCCGCATATTACCGCCGCCAGTGCCGTCCATACGGCAGACAATACCCATACTATGAGCATGACGACAAGGGACTGCTTGCGAAAGCGGCCGCCGATGATGCGCTTGACAACTAAGTAGCACGGTATGATGACGAGCAGCAATGCCGCCGCCAGTCCTGATATGAGGAGCCAACCGTAGTTGGAGATGTATTCAGACGACAAGCTGAGGTCCTCATTGACAAAGTGCAGCATGATGTTGTCATATCCGTATGTGCCAAAGACCGCCAGCACCGCGAAGACAATCATGAACAGCACAAAGCCAACCAGACCTATCACCGGCAGCAGACAGAAGGCCAAGAAGATGAACACCAGGACCTTAAGGCAACCGGCGCCGTTGCTGCCACGTGTAGCTGCAGCAGCGCTTTGCGTGGTGTTATTGATTATCTCCTTATTTATATTCTCAGGTGTAACCTCGTCTCCCTTCATGCGCAGACGGTCCTCGGGCGTCTGTGCCTCAGGCACTATGAGACATAGTATGACATAGATGAACGGTACGAAGCAGATACCGCCAAAGAGGTCAAAGAAATCTGTAACGGGAGCCAGGACAAGCGTAAGTACGACGAAGGCCAGGCGCCACACCACGACATCGAACCTGCCCACATACTCCGCCAGACCTGAGCACACTCCGCCCAGCACCTTGTCCTGAGGGTTACGGTAAAGGCGGCGACGAGGACCTTTCTCCGTCGTCTTCTCCTCATTTACAGGAGTTTCTACAGCCTCCACATATTCTGCGTCAGTGACGGCGGAGCCGGCGTCAGCAGCGTCGCCGTCGATATCCTGCGGATTGCCTATCTGGGATATTATCTCCTTTACGGAGTCTATATCAACAGCCTCCATGCCCTGCTGCTTCTTTTGCCAAAGCAGCTCAGCCACACGGTGCTCTATGTCGTCGGCTATCTCCTCGCCTCCGTCCTGATTGGAGAAGTAACGGCGCATACTGTCAATATACTGTTCCAACAGGTTGTAGGCATCGTCATCTATATTATATAGAGTGCCGAAAAGATTTATCTGTATATTCTTTTTCATCGTGAAAGAAAAGTTAAGGAACCCACCCCAGACTCAGTGGGCTTTTTATGAGTTATGAATTATGAGTTGCTAATTGCAAACCGTAAACCGTAAACAGTAAACTGTAAACCGTAAACTATAAACTGTAAACTGTAAACCGTAAACTGTGAACCGTAAACTATAAACCGTCCAAGTACATCCCTTTCAGTTTATCCACGGTATTGGTAAGCTCACCCCATGCCATATCCATCTGTCTGAGAGCCTCCTCACCGTCCATTGTCAGAGCATAGTACTTACGTGGCGGTCCCTGCGTGCTCTCGCGCCACTCATACTTCAGAAGCATCTCCCTCTTCAGACGTGTCAGCAGCGGATACAGGGTGCCCTCCACCACTATCATGTCTGCCATGCGCAGACGCTCAATGATGTCGTTGGCATAGCCTGGACTGCGTCTCAGCAGCAGCATGACACAGTATTCAAGCATGCCCTTGCGCATCTGTGACCTTGCATTATCTGTATTCATTTCCTCTATTACGTTGTTTGAACAATGCAAAGGTATAAAAGTTTATAGTACTATGCAATACAAAGTACTATAAATTAAATAACTTTTTACACAATTTAACTATTGAGGGTAACCATAAAAGAAAAGCCACCAGACCGTTGCCTCCGCTATGGAGGCTATGGCCGGATGGCTTAATAATATAATCAGAATATGTTTGGAGTTACCATCTTCCACCTGGGCCACCAGGACCGCTCTGGCTGGAAGTATATGTTGAGAGGCTTACACCTGTGGTGGATGACTTCGTAGCGCTGGCGTCCACGTATGCCTGACCGTTGAAGATACTTGTGCCACTTACGTTATTCACTGTGAACAAGGTTGGTGTGCCGCTGGTAGATACCACCATAGGTGAACCCATGCTGCTGTTGTCAGACGGAACCTGGAAGGCTACCTCAAGATTGCCGTTGTTGTATAAGCCGTACCATGCTCCCTTGGTGAATGATGATGCCTGATAGCAGGTCTGCGTAAGGCTGGCTCCCGACTCCAGTCCACCGATAGCTATGATTGTGCCACCGCTGACGTAGAGTTTCTTCTGCTCCTCGGTATTGGCGTCAAGTGCCACCTCAGGCGATGATTTACTGATAGCATATACCAGTCCGCCCTTGATATACATATTGCCGTTAGAATCCATACCGTCGTTGTTCTTTGCATAGGCGAACACTCTGCCACCTGATACGGTAAGGTCCTGTGAGGCATTTATGGCATCATCGTATGCCGTTACGGTAATCTCGCCTCCATTGATGTCGAGGGTGTTCTTACTCTCTATGCCCTCGCCGTTACCTCCGGAGGTGTTCACTGTTATCGTTCCACCGTTGATGTAGATAGCGCCGCTATATGTTGTGGTGTTGCCGTTCTCTGTCTTTGTTCCTGCCTTTATGCCCTTAGGAGATGAGTAGTAGTTACTGCTAACGCGGTCGGTGTCTCCTGTGTAGTTGAGGTTCTCGGTGCTGCCGTTGTTATAGTACAGTCCGCCGGTGGTCTTTATGTTTATGTCGCCGCTGTTTACTGTCAGCACACCGTCACACTTCATGCCGGCACCACCTGAGCCGGTGCTGGTAAGGCTCATTGCACCGCCATTGATATTCATGTTTCCGTCAACGCTGATGCAACTTGCAGCATTGGTCTCAAGGTCTTCCGTGTCCCACTCGCCGTTACCTGAGGTGGAAGCTGTAAGCACGGCATCACCGCTGATGTTGAAGTCGCCGTCGCCCTTGATACACTTGACAGCCGTACCGTCGCAGCTGACGGTAATCTGTCCGCCCTCAAGATAGAAGCTGCCGGTATCCTCATCGGTATGTTGGTCATCTGAAGCTGCTACGGCAGTTTCACCGTCCAACTCACACTGTATTCCGTCATCGCCTGTGCCGCTGATGTTTATCTCTCCGCTCTCCATAAGGAAGTATTGGCTGCATGATATGCCGTCGCCCACCGCTGACAGGATGTTGATGGTAGCTTTCTTGACTGTCATGTACTCACCTGTCTTGATACCGTGCTTCACGTTACCTATGACATTGAGCGTACCTTTCTGCTTAAACTCTGCGTGTCCCTTCACATAGAGGCAACCCTTCTGTGAACCTGTGGCGGCATCCTCCAGTGTGTTTTCCGTACCGCTGATAACCTTCACATCTATGCGCTTGCCGTTTTGTATGTGGACGGCCGCACCTGAGGTGACAGGATTCTGGTTCTTCAGGGTCAAGCCGTCAAGTTCTACCGTAGCCTTATATGCACCAGACATATAAAACTCTCCATCCGTTGACGAGCCGCTGAGATTGTATGTTATCTCTCGCGCCAGTGTCTCGGCAGCAGCAATGTTGACGTGTGCGCCACTGACAGCAGGGGTAAGATATTGTGCTATGTTACCTGCCACATATATCTTTGCGGAAGCGCCGTCGTAAACCACGCTGACGGAGTCATCACTCATGCTTGAGTCATCAACCTTCATCGCCGTGATATCGCTGACGGCCAGTCTCTTGTTCATTATCGTGACAGAGTCTCCCGTTGCGTTATATGTCATGTCACCGGTCTGGGCGGCAGGGAATTTATATGTCACGCCGTCGGCAGTCTCCACATTGAGCATCTGAGCCCTTGCGCTGCAGAATGACGCGAGTGTAAGTATGGCAATGATTACTTGTTTCATTTTCTTATTGTTTTAACAGTTTTGTTTCCTTTCTTTACTATATACATTGTTCCCGGTTGCATAGCGTCATGCGCCGCATTGATGCTGCTGTAGTTTCCTATCACTATGCCCGTTATTGTGCAGAGCGTTATCGTTGCACTCTGTTCGGCATCAGCGCTGGCAGTACCGATGGCATTAGGAACATCTTCACTGAAATACATCTTACTGAGCTCCGTAACGTTGAGCGTCTCACTGCCTTCAGCATTGGTTATCCTGAGCGTGCCGTTGACAGGCGTCATAGTAAGACTCTCCACAGAAAATGTCTTAGAGGTGTTGTCTGTCATGACAATGGTAAGATAAGGATAGGCGTAGGAGCTTGCCTTTATATTCTGCGCCATCATGACAGATAGTAGAAAAACAAATATTTTTTTCATATAAAGAGTATAAGTTAGTTTTAATTTGTCTGCAAAGTTAGCTTTTTTTACAGTCCCCGTAAAAAATAATATACGAACCGAACAATCTTCCGTCTTTTTAACAATTAGAAACAGTTGCGATGTCTTGATATTTTTCTGTTATACACACTTTTTAACTTACAAGAGTGGGAGAAGTCAGGAAAAAAACGTACCTTTGCCATGGAATAGAAAAAGGTAGCTATCACTACTGAAGATATTTTGTAATACTATGGATATAAAAGAATCTTTTGCAGAAAAACTGCTTGCCGTAAAGGCTATTAAGTTGCAGCCTAACGACCCATTCACATGGGCATCAGGTTGGAAGTCACCAATCTACACAGACAACCGCCAGACGTTGGCTTATCCGGAGCTCCGCTCATTCGTAAAGCAAGAGCTGGTACACCTTGTTCATACTGAGTTTCCCGAGGCAGAGGCTGTTGCCGGTGTGGCAACAGGAGCCATAGCACAGGGAGCATTGGTGGCTGACGAACTGCAACTGCCATACTGCTATGTTCGTCCGAAACCCAAAGACCATGGCATGGGAAACCAGATAGAGGGCACACTGCCAAAGGGAGCGAAGGTTGTTGTAGTAGAAGACCTTATCTCTACCGGCGGCAGCTCACTTAAGGCTGTTGACGCTCTGCGCGCCGCAGGTTTTGAGGTAGTAGGCATGGTTGCCAGCTACACATACGGATTCCCTGTTGCCGAGGAGGCTTTCAAGGCTGCCAACTTACGTCTGGTAACACTTTCAGACTATGAGCACACAACAGCCATAGCAGCAAAAACCGGATACATACAGGAGAGCGACCTTGAGGTGCTTAAGGAATGGCGAAAGAGCCCTTCTACCTGGAAACAGTAAGAATATCATACTCAGGAAACTAACAAATACAACGAGGTGACAGAAACCAAACATTGTTTTCTGCCACCTCGTTATTTTTTCTCCACATATATACCATATTACCTATATATAAGGAAAAATAGCAAAAATACAGAAATAATTGTATTTTTATTTGGAGATTTGAATATTAATTTCTATCTTTGCAATTGTATAAGAGAAGAAATAAGTGTTCTCCTTACGGAGAATTTGAAGACATATCGTAGAATTACTAATACCTGACAATTATGAAGTTACAGAGATTGACCGATTGCGGTAATGGTTTCGATGCGAACCTGCTGCAAGGACGACTGGCAAGCAACGGTATCCGGTCGTTAATCAAAAACGAGATTATGTGTGGTTACCCTCCGATGAGTGGTTGCGTGCTGTTCGTTGACGACGGCGACTTGCTGAAAGCACAGCGCATCATTGGCATGACAGATGCCGAGGCATAAGCCAAGTGCCTACAACCCTCATTACATTAAAAGAATAAAAAAACAGACACATCACGCACAACGTGCGAATGTGTCTGTTTTTATTTTAGCTTCTGATAGAAACTACACCTTAATCTCTACCTCAACACCAGAAGGAAGGTCGAGCTTCATAAGAGCGTCGATAGTCTTTGTTGTTGAAGAGTAGATGTCAATCAGACGCTTGTAGTCTGACAACTGGAACTGCTCACGGCTCTTCTTGTTAACGAAGGTAGAGCGGTTTACAGTGTAGATGCGCTTGTGTGTTGGGAGTGGAATAGGACCACTTACGATAGCGCCTGTAGCCTTAACAGCCTTAACGATTTTCTCTGCTGACTTGTCAACGAGTGTGTGGTCGTAAGACTTCAGCTTAATACGAATTTTCTGACTCATGTCGTTTGTTTGTTATTTGTGATTGAATATTTAATAGTGGCAGGAGCATGTAAAGAGTCATTTGCTCACATGCCCTGCCCTATTCTCTTAGTCTATTATACCAAGTCAGCGCGACCGCCGGCCTCCTCGAGGATAGCCTTAGCGATAGATGCTGATACTGGCTCGTGATGATCATACTCCATAGATGAAGTAGCGCGACCAGAAGTGATGGTACGGAGAGCTGTTACGTAACCGAACATCTCAGCCAGTGGCACCATAGCCTTCACGATGCGTGCACCGCTACGAGCCTCTTCCATGCCCTGAACCATACCACGACGCTTGTTCAAGTCGCCGATAACGTCACCCATGTTCTCCTCTGGAGTAACAACCTCTACCTTCATGATAGGCTCCATCAGACAAGGACCTGCCTTAGGACAAGCGTTCTTGAAGGCGTTGCGTGCTGCGAGCTCGAATGAGAGCTGGTCAGAGTCAACTGGGTGGAAGCTACCGTCAAGCAGAGTAACCTTAAGACCTGTTACAGGATAACCGCCGAGCACACCGCTCTTGAGGCAATCCTCGAAGCCCTTCTGTACAGAAGGAATGAACTCCTTAGGCACGTTACCGCCCTTCACCTCGTTGATGAACTGCAGGTCGCCCTCAGTGTAGTCAGGATCCTTAGGACCGATGTTAACGATGATGTCAGCGAACTTACCGCGACCACCTGACTGCTTCTTATAAACCTCACGGAGGTTAACCTCCTGAGTGATGGCTTCCTTATAGTTAACCTGTGGCTTACCCTGGTTACACTCTACCTTGAACTCACGCTTCAGACGATCGATGATGATGTCGAGGTGAAGCTCACCCATACCAGAGATGACAGTCTGACCAGACTGCTCGTCAGTACGAACGG
>JAFXZU010000047.1:0-5443 GCA_017541085.1 Prevotella sp. | reverse complement strand
TTCGTTTAGCAATCTGTGCAATCCTTTCACGATTCGTGTAATAGCGAAGTTCGTGCGGAGCCAAATCCGTTTAATCTGTGCAATCTGTGGTCCAAAAAATCTTCGTTTTCGTCTTTGTTTTTGTTTTCGTTTTCGTTTAGCAATCTGTGCAATCCTTTCACGATCCGTGTAATAGCGAAGTTCGTGCGGAGCCAAATCCGTTTAATCTGTTTAATCTGTGGTCCAAAAAATATTCGTTTTCCCTAAACCCCGTCAATCTCCTTCTGCAAGGCATTGAGGAACTGTGTCGCCTCGCCGCCGTCCATCTGGGTGTGGTGGAACTGAAACGATATGGGCAGGGTGGTCTTGAAGAAGCCGCGACGATACTTTCCCCATGCCAGGAACGGATTGGCAAAACGACCAGACCACTGATTGACGATAGTGTCCAGTTCGGTGGCTATCACCACAGATGTGCCTACTACAGCCCTGTCGTCGTCAGACAGGTCGGTACACTCAGCGATAGCCTTTGCTGTCATGCTGTTATAGGCATCGCGAAACTGAGCGAAATCATTATCGAAAGGAATGTCGCAGTAGTTCAGTCCGCCGTTTTTGTTCTGCACTATGACATCCACCGCCAGTGAGTCGTACTGCATCAGCTTGCCGTCAACGGGCAGCAGGTAAAACTCCTGAATGCTGCTGGCAGCACGTGCGATGCACCAGCACATAAGCATATTGAACTTCAGCTTGTGCCGACGGCTGATTCTTACCAGTCGGCTTACGTCAAACGTCTTCACCAATGTCACCATAGGCATGGGCGACTGCATCCACAGCTCGAAGGCCATGGCACGGTTGGTGCTCTTGGGGTCAACCTCTTTCTTCATTATATAGTGGTTCTGTCATTCCTGTCTCGTAAGTTTCCAACTTACAGCTCAATTATTCTGCACTTTATTCTGCACTCCCCTTTGTTGGCATAGGTAGATAGTATTGCAAAGATAGTAAAATTTATTCAAAAGTGGGCACAATACGGCTCTGTTGCTAATATTTTTTCTTTGACAGGCTTTTTATATCATATTTTTTTGTAAATTTGTATGCTGAAAACTAAAAAAGACCTAAATATACTAAATGACCAGTCCCAAGATAATAGAACTACCTAAATACTGTGAAAGGAGCGGCAGCCTCTCTGTAATAGAGGAGGGGATTAATGTGCCCTTTCAGATAAAGAGGGTGTTTTGGATTTATGATGTGCCGGGAGGTGAGAGCAGGGGAGGACATGCCTACAAGACTGCCCAGGAGTTTATCACGGCGCTGTCGGGAAGCTTTGACATACACCTGGATGACGGGACGGAGAGAAGGACGTTTCACCTGAACCGCTCATATTACGGACTGTACGTGCCGCATGGAATGTGGAGGGAGATGGATAATTTCTCTACCAACTCGGTGGCGATGGTCGTGTCGTCGTCCGTGTATTCGGAGGATGACTATATACGTGACTATGACGAATTTATAAAGTGGAAGGATGAGAAGAAGTAATGTATATGACTGCACGGTGGTGGAACTGGACAAGCACCATGCGCCGCAGGGCAATATATCTGTGGTGGAGGGCGGACGGACGGTGCCTTTCAGCGTGAGGCGCGTGTACTACCTGTATGACGTGCCAGGGGGAGAGTCGCGCGGCGGCCATGCCCACAAGACGCTCTCGCAACTGATGGTGGCGGTGAACGGCAGCTTCAGGGTGACACTGGATGACGGTAACGTGAAGCGGACATTCATCTTGGACAGACCGTATCAGGCCCTGTATATAAAGCCGGGGATATGGCGACAGCTGGACAATTTCTCGTCGGGGGCAGTGTGTATGGTAATGGCATCGGAACTGTATGATGAGGATGACTATATACGCGACTACGACGAGTTCCTGAAATACGAGAAAACAATAAGTTAGAAGAATGATTCCTTTCTTGTCTCTGAAAGATGTCACGGGGCTTCATTCGAAAGAGATTAATGAGGCCGTAAGCAGGGTGGTGAACAGCGGTTGGTATCTGCAGGGCAGAGAGAACGGGCTGTTTGAACGGCATTACGCTGATTTCATCGGTACGAGGTGCTGCGTGGGATGCGGCAACGGACTGGATGCGCTGTCGCTTATCTTCCGTGCGTATATGGAATGGGGAGAGATGAGCGAGGGTGATGAGGTGATAGTGCCTGCCAATACGTTTATAGCGACGGTGCTGGCAGTGACCGATAACAGGCTGAGGCCAGTGTTGGTGGAGCCTGATGCCGCAACGCTGGAGATGGATGTGGAGAGGATAGAGAGCGCTATAACTGAGCGCACCCGTGCCGTCATCGTAGTACATCTGTATGGACGTAATGCTTTCGATGACAGGATAGGTGATATATGTCGCAGGCATGGCTTGAGGCTGATAGAGGATAATGCACAGGCGCATGGCTGCCGCCATACTGACGGAAGAAGGACCGGCAGTCTGGGTGATGCCGCGGCGCACTCGTTCTATCCGGGGAAGAACCTCGGGGCTCTGGGTGACGGCGGTGCTGTGACGACAGATGATGAGAGACTGGCTGACACCATAAGGACGCTGGCTAATTACGGTTCGGCGAGAAAATATGTGTTTGACAGCAAGGGACGAAACAGCAGGTTGGATGAGATACAGGCTGCCGTGCTTGACGTGAAGTTGAGGTATCTGGAGGAGGATAACCAGCGCAGGCAGGACATAGCACGATATTATTATGAGCATATAGAGAACCCTCTTGTAACCCTGCCGCGCAGACTGGATGATGAGCAGAATGTGTATCATATATTCCCGGTGATGGTAGGAAACGGGGAACGTGATAGTATGCGTGAGTGGATGAAGGAAAAAGGTGTGGAGACGATGTGCCACTATCCTGTTCCTCCTCATCTGCAGAGATGTTATGAGAGTGAGGCGTGGAACAGCCCACGGTTGCATCTGCCGCTCACGGAGCGGATGGCAGAGGAGGAACTGAGTCTGCCTGTCAGTCCGGCGATGACGCTGGAAGAGGCGGCTGAGGTGGTGAGGCTGGTAAATGAATACAGATGTTGAGACATCTTTACACCTTATATATAATATATAGTAGGTCTGGATGACTGAAATAAAATAGAAAACCTTAAATCAATGATTGAACTGACACAATACTTCCCGATTACTAACCCTACGATGATTTTCTTCATCGTACTCATCACTATCCTTTTTGCACCGATAGTGATGGGAAAACTGCGTATTCCGCATATCATTGGCATGGTGCTGGCGGGTGTGGCGCTGGGACAATATGGCTTTGATATTCTGGAGAGAGATTCCAGCTTTGAACTCTTCGGACGCGTAGGACTGCTCTATATTATGTTTCTTGCAGGCATAGAGATGGACCTGCAGGGACTGAAGAAGAATGTCTCACAGGTGGGTATATTCGGTATCTTTACCTTTGCAATACCTTTCGTTCTTATGTATATGGCGTCGGTGTGGGTGTTGGGATACTCACATCTGGCTTCGGTGTTGCTGAGTTGTATAATGTCAACGAATACGTTGATAGCTTATCCTATAGTGGCAAGGTACGGACTGCAGAAGCATAAGGTGACGACACTCTCTGTGGGAGCGTCGATGCTGTCATTGCTCATTACATTGATACTCGTGGCTGCCACGACGGGAGCCGTGCAGGGAGGGGAAAGACCTGGAGTGGTGTTCTGGATTCTTTTCCTGGTGAAGTTCGTTGTGTATTGTGTGCTGCTTCTCTTCATGATACCAAGGCTCACGCGTTGGTTCCTGAGGATGTACAGCGACTCTGTGATGCAGTTTATCTTTGTCTTGGCTATCATGTTCCTCAGTGCAGCGCTGAGTGAACTGATAGGACTGGAGGGTATATTCGGAGCTTTCTTCAGTGGTTTGATACTCAATCGCTATGTGCCGCCGTTGTCTCCGCTGATGAACAGGATAGAGTTTATAGGTAACGCGATATTTATTCCTTATTTCCTTATCGGAGTGGGTATGCTGATTAACCTCAGACTGCTTTTCGAAGGGGGCGGCATTATCACTACAGTTATATGTATAGTGGTGGTGGGTACCTTGGGTAAGGCGCTGGCGGCGTATATCTCTTGCTTCGTGATGAAACTGTCTTGGTTGGCGGGACACCTGATGTTCGGCTTGACATCTGCGCATGCGGCGGCTGGTATAGCCATCGTGATGATAGGTATGAAGACACAGGTGGACAATGGGGTGTATCTCGTGGGCGACGAGATGCTTAACGGCGTCGTTGTGATGATTCTCTTTACCTGTATAATCTCAACCGTCGTTACTGACAGGGCGGCGCGACAGGTGGTGCTGCTGAGAGAGAAGGATGGCATGGATGATGGTGATGACAACGGCAAGAGAGGAAATGATGAGAAGATTCTGTTGTCGGTGAAGTATCCTGAGACGGCGGCTACATTGCTGAATCTCGCGATACTTATGCGTAACCCGAAACTAAACAGAGGACTGATAGCCCTCAATGTGGTATATGATGACGCTGAGGCTGATGCTAACCAGCGCCGGGGCCAACAGTTGCTGGATGATATAGTGCAGCGTGCCAGTGCGTCTGATGTAAGGGTGCAGACTCAGGTGAGGCTTGCTACTAATATAGGTAATGGCATTAAGCATGCCTTTAAGGAGTTTGACTGTTCTGAGGTTATATTCGGAGTGCACATGCATCCTAACTCAAGTCGTGTGTTCTGGGGCGACTTTGCGCAAAGTGTGTTTAATGGATTGTCAAGGCAGATAATAATAGCCCGTTGTATGCAACCGTTCAGTACGCTGAGGGCTGTCAAGGTGGCTATACCGTCAAGGGCTGAGTTTGAACCAGGATTCTACAGATGGCTGGAGAGGTTGTGCAGGTTTGTGCAGGCTATAGGCTGTCGTATCGTGTTTAACGGCAGGGAGGATACTCTCGCCTTGGTAAGAGAGTATGTTAATGAGCAATACCAAAGCGTGAGGGGCGAGTATGTCTCTATGCCAAAGTGGGTGGGATTGATAGATTTGGCGGAGAGTACCAATGCCGATGAGATGCTTGTGGTAGTGACGGCAAGACAGGGAACGGTCTCTTATAAGGCTGCTTTGGAGTCGTTGCCGGAGGAACTGACAGAGCATTATCATGGAAAAAACCTTATGATTATCTTCCCAGATCAGTATGGGCCGGCTCCTGACACCTTTACTTTTGCCACAACTTCACACCGTGAACAGTTGTCTGCTTATCATGAGCTGTTGATATGGCTTAGAAGGAGATTTACCAAGAAATAGCCCGTTTTCGTTGACTTGCGTCAATTCAGCTATGGTTTTTCAAAAAAAAACCTCAAAACATTTGGTAGTTTGTGTAAAAAGCTATACCTTTGCACTCGCTTTCGCCCAAACGGGAGAAACGCAAGCGATACTTGAAAAGATTACATAAAACAGAAACTTTGTAGTAGTACGAGAAG
>JAFXZU010000046.1:0-53100 GCA_017541085.1 Prevotella sp. | reverse complement strand
TCTTTAGGATATACTCATAAAGAAAAGGAAAATGTGAAGGAAGAAGCATAGAAGCCATTCGCATATTCAACACGTCAAACTCCTGCGCAAGTCTTAATGACAGGCGCAGGAGTTCATTTTTTTTACCCCAATTATGGTATATTGCATATACAATATATCCATCACAAATGTCCTATTTTCAAAGAACATCTTGGTTCTGGTCAACTTTATGCATTGACAAATGTATTAAACCTATATTTCAAATAGCATATAGATATATCAGTGGCAAGCCGTCTGAAGAAAGAGAATTTACAACTGAGGGTGCAAAGATAAGCGTCATCTTCGAACCTGCCAAATGGCTTCTATATCAACACACCAGTAGGTTACTATAATCCGGACTGGGCTGTGGTATTCCATAAGGGCAATGACATCAAGTGCATCTACTTCGTGGCTGATACGAAAGGCTACAACAAGGATAGCCTGAAAGACAACCATCGAGTAGAAAGCGTGAAAATAGAATGTGCTAGTCGCCATTTCGCCGCAATCTCAGACAGCCATGTCACTTACGATGAGGTCAAGAACTAGGATGAGCTTTGGAATATTATCACAAAGCCATAAGAATTCAACTCAGTTCTGTAATATTATTTCGGGCAGAAACTGCGATATTTTGCAAGTTTCCGCCCGTTATATATGACGATTATAAATATTGTTATTTTTTAGTCAAATTTGAGAATCGAAGCATTTGTTAAAGGAATCAGTTGTTCAACAAAGATTATTGAGAATTTTCAAATTGGTGTTTCAGAATTTTCAAGAATGTTTCATTGCGAGAATTTGCATCTTCTGCCAATGCTTTGAAATCCATTATGTATGAGTTCTGTACCACACTGGATGATTTTTCTAGATCCATATAAACGGGTTTAGACTTAAAAAATACGCTACCATTAGAAAATAAAGGACTATATCCATTATTAATTAGGTGCATTCTATATTTTTCTGAAAATTCAACAATCCCATAAAACCACATCCGCTGGATACGACGTCCGTAATAATCTGCGAGACGTTGAGTTCTGGTGTCCAATTGAAACTCAACAATCGAATTCTGCTCAGGAGTTATACCCAATCTCTTAAGTTCGACAACCACAACGTCCAACATACGATCACCTTTTGTTGGATCAGCAGAGAAGAACAGTGTGATATCTGGTCTATCATCGTCAGGATCCTTGACTTCTCCATCTGTAATTACATTAATTACCTTACTCATCTCAGCTTCGCTTAAAACAGTGCAGTAGCTCATGAATTTATCATCAAGCACCCATACATTGTTGCGATACAAATCTTTATAAAGTTCACCTTCTTGAAATTCGCTTCCCTTAGGAGCAATAAGATTATGCAAATCAGCCTCAAGATTAGCCTTGTCGAATGCCTTCATCTTTGAAATTACGTTCTGGCGGAATAAGATGTATTCTGCCAAAGAGCGAGCTGCAAGCGTCAAAGACTTCTCATATTGTTCATCTGATAATGTCGTTGCAGACAAAATCTCTCGCTGATCTCTGAAAAACTGTTCTTGAGCGTCTTTCAGAATATCATTATGAGATGAAAATCCGATATCACTTGTTTTGAAATAGCCACTTAAATGCGGATAAGTATTTTTCAATGATTCTTCACGTTCCTTGTTGGCTTCTGCGATTCTCGGAAAGTTCTCATTTATAACATGCGCAATTCCTTCTCTGAATAGTCGTTTGATATTTCCGAGGTCAGTTCCAGACAAAGTAAGATTCTGTCTTGATTCATCTATAGCACCTTGGAATGACTCTGAAATCAGCAAGAAAATCATCTCATATCCCGCAGGTAAATTCTCGTCATCAATAATTGCAACTTGATGACAACGATCATCCACAGCTATTGCTGTGATAGGTTTCTTACCCACTTCGTCAGTCTCTCTTACTGAATAGTACAAATCAATTGAATTGAACAAATCAAGTTGATGCTCTAATGGAAGAATGGAAAAATCGGGCATATCATCCGTATCAACAATCGCTTCAATTCGGCTGCCTCCTACATGAGATTCAATAATTACTCTTATTCTTTCATCATTAAGCCTCTTTTTATACAAGCGCATATAGAAATTCTCCATCAGCAATGATTTGATGTGATTGGGATTGATGTTATCATTGCGGTGAAGTCTTTCTCCTGCAAACCCCTGCATAGTCAAAGATGAACCACATGGATAAGGTTCAATGTCTTCTACTGTATTTTCCCCGTTGAATCTATCGTCGAATGTGAATGTACGTTTTTTTGTCCCTTCATTGTAAGTACTTTCCACGTATACTCTTTCAAAATAACAGAGATAAACTAATCTTCCAAGACCTTTGTGTGATTGTTCCTCAACATCAAAGAGCTTACTAAATTTACCAAACCTATAGTCGTCAAAACCAACGCCATTATCCGAAATTGTTAGTTGTAGATTCTGGAGCTGTGTTGGGTCAGGTAAAGATATGTTTATCCGAATCTCGTTAGCACCAGCATCCAATGCATTTGCTAATGCCTCGTTATATATCATCTCGAACGATGAGTTCGAGAAGAACATCTTTACTGCTTTTTGAACATTAACTTCCATATTGGACTTTATTTGCTGGTTTTTTCTTCTTGAACCTTCTCACAGAATGATTTCAATTCATTATCTTTCGTGATCAGGTCTGCAGGATTCAAGTGAGCAATGATTCCTGGCGCATGACGTAGCTTGCCATATTTTAAGTCACGTATTTTACCAGATGCACTCTTTTTTCCTTTTTCTTGTGGAGCAAATACCTGTCGCAGAATCACCCCCATCAAATACGATGCCTTCTGCTGCAAGCGCTCAATATCTTTATCTTTGATAGATGGATGCTCGGACAACGGACTGTTATGTCCTGATTTACGTCTAAGGTTCTCATCCTCTGCCCATCGTTCAATAGCTTCAGGTTGTTTTAAGAACCAGGCTTCCATCTCCTGAATCCAAAAACTTACGTGGTCTGACTTATCCTGTGACATTTCAATTCCATCGTCCGACAAACTCTTGAACCATTCGTCCCTCAATTCAGGCTTACGGTCAAGATCTACATACAAATAGTTGTCCGCCTCGTCCGTAGCATTGATAAACTGTTTGGCCGCTTCTTTATAGCCAGAACATTTCTTCACTACAATGCTGATGTCATTGCGGTTTAAAGCTCGTTGCATGAAGCGATTTAGTTCTTCACGTAAAGCCTCGGAATTGTTGTTTGTTGTGGCATCAACGTTACCATTGACAATACCACCTTCCACGTACACATTGACTACCATCTTTTACCGCCAATCTCGCCGTTCAACCATAACTGCCCAGGGAGTAGTTCACCCTCGCGATTCTCAAAATCATCTTCGTTATAACGAATGATATGGGTTTCATTCCTGTCATTCTTTTCAAATACTAGAATATCATCCAGTTCGAAAGCGTTCAACAAGAGAGCAGAATGCGTTGCCACAATAATCTGTGATGTCTTTGCTGCACTCTTCATCATTTTCGAAACAGAACGGATCATGTCTGGATGCAAACATGATTCTGGTTCGTCAATATCAACAAGCATGCCTCTATCCGGATTATGAAAAATGCTCAATAAAAGCAAGTACTTCAAGGTACCGTCTGACATGTGGAGAGCATCTATAGCATGCGACAGGTTTCTCTCCCGAAGAGAAAGATACAATCTGCTACCAAAAAAGTTATAACCGATTCCCGTGAAATTAGGATTTATGTCGCTCAAGCTTTCCCTTATTTTCTCATACTGGAACGTATAGTTGTTATTTAGGTTACTCAGCAACTGACTTAAGTTTTCTCCTGTGCTTATCAAACGTTTAATATCATTGGCCTCTGCAGGCTGACGGACTTTGTCAAAATTGAACTTGGAATATCCAGCAATCGTATTAATAGCCTCTCTTACAACAAAAGATGGCAAATATCTTTGAGGATCGGTAATCTGTCTGAGCACCAATTCCTGTGCTGACAGCATACTGCCTTCATATTTTTCCACTTCTATACCGCTTTTTGTACGAACCGAGATTTGTCCAAAGCCATTACGGAATTCAAGATAACTGAATGTTTTTTTCTTTCCTCTGCTATCCTCAGAATAAAGCGTTTCACAGAGTGAGTAACTTGTACCGTCACCTATAGGAAATACTGTTATTTTGTAGTAAACATCCTTCTTAAAAGGAGAGGCCGAAACAAGTTTTTTCAAAACATCTGCGTCGAAAACATAAGTTACACTAAAACAATCAGGTTTTTGTTCACCACACGCATTAACTATTGCGTTGTATGTGCCCCATTGTCGAAACAAAGCCGACAAACCGCTACCAGCAATGCCCTCATATAGCATAGTGATGGCATTCAGAAAGGATGTCTTACCGCTTCCATTAACACCCACAAGGATATTAACACCTGAGTTCAATTCGATTGTGTGCTCTCCCTTAAACGAGAAGAAGTCACGAATAATTAGTTCTTTTATCATACGATAACAAATATTTATTAGTGAACTCACAATATTAACTAAGTTCGCTCAAATTAATTGCAAATTTAATAAATTGTTCGCATATACACGCGAAAAGAGGTGTTAATTCATTTTAAAACTGATTATTTGAATAAATTTTCGCATAATTGACTTGTATATTTGACAATTCGCTATTATTTGATATGACTTGAAAGAGGTAAAACGTATTGTCGTGAATTTCATCACCTCTAGAAGTTGTATTACTCAGTTTTGGGGCAAAGCAAGTGGTAAGAAAATTTTGTCATTCTAATCTGTGCAGCCTTTTAAAAATGTTAAAAACGTTAAATATACGTCTTTCACCCAATCTGTAGAATCTACTGCTTCACTTTTCTACCGTTTAATAATGAAAGTACTGATAGTTAATTAGTTGTAGATACTTTGGCTGCAGCGGCCTGACATCGGTGACCATCCCAAACAGCGTGACAAGTATCGGCTTTTATGCGTTCTCTGGCTGCAGCGGCCTGAAATCGGTAACCATCCCCAACAGCGTGACTAGCATAGGCGAGGGTGCGTTCGGGGGCTGCAGCGGCTTGACATCGGTGACCATCCCAAACAGCGTGACCAGCATCGGCACTTATGCGTTCTCTGGCTGCAGCAGCCTTACGTCTGTAAGGTTTGAGAACAGCAAGGATAACACTCCTATAGTCTTAAAAAACAATAAGGTATTCTCTGACTGTCCGCTTGACGAGGTGTATATAGGAAGGAAACTCAGCTATACGAAGACAAGCAGCGCAGGGTATTCGCCGTTCTATCGTAACACTACGCTGCGCTCGGTGAAGTTTACGGACAAGGAGACGGAGATTTCTGACTATGAGTTTTATGGTTGCACGAACCTGACTGACGTGAGCATGGGCGACGGAGTGAAGTCAATAGGCGCATACGCCTTCAGCGGTTGCAGCAGTTTGGAGCACCTCACCTGCGGCAGACAACTGGAGAGCATAGGCAAGGAGGCTTTCTCTGACTGTACGTCAATGACGAAGTTCAAGACCAGGGCTGCCGTACCTCCAACGTGCGGAGCGCAGGCGCTTGACGACATCAACAAGTGGGAGTGTACGCTGTACGTACCGACAGAAAGCATAGACGACTATCAGGCAGCGGACCAGTGGAAGAACTTCTTCTTCATAGAGAAATTCAACCTGCAGGGTGACAGCAACGGCGATGACGTGGTCAACGAGATAGACTATTCTGGCGTGGCAAGCTATATCATGGGTGATACCCCAGCGGTGTTTGATGCCGAGGCAAGCGACGTGGACGTGAACGGCACAGTTGATGTAAGGGATTACGTCGGTATAGCCAACATCATTTCTACCGGCTCTATATACGGCGGTGCAAGCAACAACGCAAAGGCTGCCATGAGCAAGGGCGCGGCAATGCCTGTAACCGATGATAGTGACGCAGAGAACGTGATATACGTGGAGAATGTCAGCGGCAGCAAGAACTCTCAGGTGGAGTTGTCTGTACGCATGAGGAACGCAAGCGACATACGCGGCTTCCAGTTTGACTTGTATCTGCCGGAGGGTGTGACAATAGCGAACAATGCCAAGGCTTCGCTGTCATCAGACAGGCTTGCCGCCGGCGATGCACACACGCTGATGGTGAGCGAAGTGAGTGACGGTGCGGTGCGCTTCCTCTGCAGTTCAATGAACGACGAGAGCTTTGCGGAAGGTGACGACGAGATAGCCACCCTGACGGTCAACATAGCCGATAACGTGGCAAACGGTGACTATGACGTAGTGGTGAAGAACGCCCTGATGACTGAAACTGACATCAGCAGGTCATACGAGGCTGACGACATCAAGAGCACGTTGACGGTATTAGACCAGACGGGCGTAGAGACGGTGACTGCCGATGACGAGCGTCGCGATGGCTCTATCTACACCGTAGACGGTCAGTTGGTGGGCAAGAAAGCAACCACAAGCCAGCTGAGGAAAGGAGTTTACATCCGCAACGGCAGGAAGTTTGTTAAATAAATAAATTAGGCTGAAGTCCTCGTTGACTTCAGCCTTTTTCATTACCGCAGAAAACACATCTAAAACACTATGCGCTTATAGACTATGCGCTGCCTGCGCCATGTATATACGCAGTGCAGGGAGCCGTCATTACCCTGTATGATTGAGGGATATGAGTATTGGCTGATGGGCGAGTCCTCTAATGTGCAGAAGTGATGCCACGTAACGCCGTCACTGGATGACGCAAGGGAGATAGGAGTGCGCGGACCTTTATTAGTACCTGGCAGGGTGGCAAAGTCATTATATATCAACACATAGCGCTGGTTCTTGTACTTCTTGCCGTCAGTAGCCTTGACAGTCACGGGGGTGCGTAACGTCACGGCATCTATGCCCGACTGGTTATTAGGCGCATCAATAAAACTCATGTCACTCCAAGTCAGTCCACCGTCAGCAGACCATGTGGTGGCTATGCGTCCCGGCGTCTGGTCAATCCCCTTGCGCTGTGCATTGGTAGGGCGCGTGCGTGCCAAGGCTTGCAGTCTGCCATCAGGATGCACCAGTATCGTGGGCTGGATGCAAAGACATGAGTCTGTGGCATGCGGAGCAGCCTTTGTCCACTCACCCGTCTTCATGTTATACAACTCAAAGTGTATCTTCCACCCCCCTGCCTCCGTGGATGAAGGGCACACCAGATTGTCTCCTACTATCAGGGGCTTGTTCTTGATAGGACCAAGGAATCCATCTGGCAACGGCTCACGCTCACCCCATGTGCGTCCGCCGTCCTTTGACTTGCAAACCCAGCCTGCCCAGTCTGGCATATTGTTTCCTATCTTGAAGAACAGCCACACCTCTCCGTCGGGCATCTCAAACAATACGGGGTTCCAGCATGCCTTCCTCAGATATGTGGAATCCACGGAAGTGGTCTTGCGTCTTGCCGCTTCCCAGTCTATACCCAACTCCTTACACGGACCGACTGCTGCACTTACAGCGGTGCTGTCAAGTCCACCCACACCGGCAAAACGTGCATATCTGTCATTGACAGAGAATACTCCGTCGGCAGCGAGCACCGGTCTCTCCCACTCCGTTGTCTTCCTCTGCGTATATATACACACATCAGGATTACGTTCCTTCGTTCCGCCGAAATAGGTGGCAAGCAGTGTGCCGTCACGCAGTTCTACTATGCTTGCGGAGTGCGTCTCAGGGTATATGGAGTGGTCATATACCCATTCGTCATCCACCACATAGGGTTTCCTTCTATATGGCATATCTACGTCATATACCGTCTTACCCTCTCCGATAGTCTTTACCGTTCCGTCTGGCAGCACCACTTCTGCCGTTACGCCTTGTGGCAGTGTCACCTCCCAGTGCAGACGCTCGAGTGTCTTCTTCCAATAGGAACGCACCATACCCTGTGGCGTGCGGTATGTACACTCTATGCTGTCAAGGTTCTGTATGGAGAAGTCGGGCTTCATATATAACTTCCTGTAACCCACGCTACCCTCTGCATTCTTTATACCTGCAAGGTCTTGATACATCCACGTCAGCAGGTCGCCGAGCAGCATCACATGGTTGCCGGAGTTCATGGCAGGATTGGCAGTGTCGCCGTTCCATAGTTCCCAGATGGTGGTAGCGCCATGCTCCGCCATATATCCCCACGAGGGATAGGTGGTGTTGGTGGCAAGCAGGTAAGCCACGTCGCCGCGACCGTAGCGTGCCAGAGTGCGCATAAGGTGCGATATACCTATCACGCCGCATGACACATGGCCTCCGTTCTTCACAATGATATTCTCCACCACATTATTCAGCACATCCCTGCGACAGTCTTCAGGCACGAGGTCGAAGGACAGCGCCACGATATTTGCCGTAGCGGTGTTGTTGCCGTAGTATATGCTGTCAGGATAAAGCGGATGGCCAGGCACAGGCGATGTGCCTCGCTTAACGGTGAGCCATTTACTGTTAAAGGCCGTGGTCATGTCTGCGGCACGCCTCTGGTAATCGGCTGCCTCTGCCGTCAGCCCCTGTAGGCTTGCAAACTCACTCATCAGGTTCATCACCTTTATCATATAGGCGGTAGATAACAGTGCTCCGTCAGTCTTGCGGGCGGGGTTCTCAGAGTGTATCATCTCCGGTTTCTCGGGTGGCATGCACCAGTCGCCATACTTGTCACGATTGATTATGCCGTCGCTCATATACTCTGTACATACATGGTCTATCCATTTCTTTATATACGGATAGCTGTTGCGTATTGCCTCATCGTTACCATACTGTTTGTAGAGCATGTCACAGGTAAACGGCAGACAGGCAGGCCACGTTATGTCATCGTTATAATAGTTCCAGAAGGCCGGCGCCACATCACTGAACACTCCGTCGGCTCGCTGAGAGTCACAGATGTCGCGCATCCAACGGGTGTACATAAGGTTATTATCAAAGAGATAGCTCTCGCCCAGACTGCCCATGGTGCGGTCGCCAAGCCACGGCTGACGCTCGTTACGCTGTGGGCAGTCGGTAGGGAAGCCGTGGTAGTTTGTCTTTATACCCCACCAAGCATTGCGGTATATCTGGTTCAGCGTATTGTTACTTGAAACGAATGTGCCTGTCTCATCCATGTCATCAGTGACCACGTATGCCTTTACATCGTCAAGACTTACGTCCTTCATACCCGTTATCCTTACATACCTGCCACCATGGTACACAAATGTGGGATGCCACCACAGTGTGCCGTTCTCATTGCCATTACAGATATATACGTCTTCCGTCTCGGCATCTCTCAGGTTATCTACATACAGCGTAGTGTCAGCATTCAGTCGCTCTGCATACTTTATTCTTATAGTGTCGCCCTTCTCTCCTCTCACTCGCAGTGATATCCACCCTGCGATGTTCTGTCCGAGGTCCACGACAACAGTCTTTCCCCTGTTCCCTGCAGAGCAAGAGGCAGCAGCACCGGGACGGAGTATCCTCATCTCTTGTCCTGACAAGGCAGTTGCTCGCTGGTTCTTCGCCGTCTGCGGATATAGTGCGCCTATCGGCACCTCTGCCAGCTCTGCCTGTTGCCAGCGACTGTCATCAAAGCCTACTTCGCTCCAGCCTCCCATCTCCATAAGCGCATCATACACTTCTCCGTCATACTCATTGTTTGAGCGTATCGGCCCCTCAGCCGTAGCCTTCCATGTCTTCTCGCTTGACGATAGACGTTGTGTCTTGCCATCAGTGTATGTCACAAGGAGTTCTACCCTGCATTTGGGAAAACCGAAGAACGGGCACTTGGAATGCTTGGCATAGCGCATAGGCACAGCACGGCCGTTGCCAAGTATCACACCGAGGCATCCTTTGTTCTCCTGTTGTAACTCTGTTGTTACATCTATGACATTATATATGATGCTACGACGTGTATCGGTCTGGACCGGTTTCAACTCATAGTCGCCACCCACCCTGTTACCGTTGACATACAAGTCATAATATCCCACAGCGGCAATATATACCTTGGCACTCTTAATAGCTTTATCACGCAAGTCGAACTCCGTGCGAAGGTATCTTGCGTTGACACACGTCTTGTTTGTCATGTCCTCGCCAGGCAACAGGCGGTCTATTCCAATCCACTTCCCGCGCCACTGCGACTCGGGCAGGACATCATTCTCACTAAGCGGCGTGACAATATGCTGCGCGCACATCCATGCGGATGCCATCACGTAGCATAATATCATCATAAGTATCTTTCTTTTCATTATATCAGTAATATGTAGTTGCAAAATTAAACAATTATTTCCAACCCTCAAAATATATACAAAAAAAGGTATGCCCCACATTACCGTGAGGCATACCATTCTTTATTCCTATGTAAAGCAATTTCTTACTTCACAATCTTCTTGCCGTCAATGATTACGATGCCCTTGTAAGAGTCTGAAACCTCCTGACCGGCAACATTGTAAACCTTACCGTTTGCTACGGCCTTAACTGTAGCGGCCTCAACCTCTGAGACTGCGGTAGCCTCTGTAGCAGGTACAGCCTCGTTAAGACCACCCATCTCGTTAGCGGCGCGTACTGCCCATATGTCAGCCTCATCAGCTACACCTGCACCAGCCTTGGCACCTGCGGATGTATCAACGGTAGAGATATCAAAGCTGTTCTCTGTGGTGAATGCGACAACAGAACCGTTCTTCACAACTGCATAGAGCAGAGCGTAGTCACTGTCATCCCATGTAATGGTATTGCCGTCGAGGACAACGTTCTTAACCTGTGGAGCCTGCTCTGTAAGGAGAGTTGGATCCCAGTCGCCATACATATTGTGCAAATTACCAATCTCAAGAGCCTCCTCAGCGGTGAGCACTGGATTGTTCTCAAAGTCACCAACCATTGTTGCACGTGCGCTGAGGTCAATCACAGAGCCTGACGCTGTCATTGAGTTATATTCTGCTCCGCGGCTGAAGCCACCTTTGCCGTCACCCCATGCGTGCCAGCCTGCACCAGTAGGAACAGCCTCCATCTTGGTGTCAATGAAGTAAACCTCTGCAGCTGTTGTCCATGGACGACCAAGGTAATAGTTGCCGTCTGCATCACTGGCATCACCCTTGATTGTACAATCCTTGAATACATATCCGTACTTCACGTTGTCACGTGCTGCAGTGATATAGCCTCCCTTACACATCTGCAATGTAACGCCATTGAAGAAAATGTCGCCAGAACCACAAATGTAGTCGGTGCAACCACGCAGCAGACCGCCCTCGAAGTAGAAGAGACCTGAAGATTTGTCTGATACATAGGTATCCTGATAAGCCCACAGTGTTACGTTCTTACATACAGTGCGGTTACCACCGTCAACGAGAACTACGTTACGTCCTGTAGCATCAGAAGTGTTAGACCACAGCTTGATGTCCTGGAAGTAAGTATCGCTACATCCGCTCTGCAGGTAAAGCACACCACTAGTGCGTATGCCCTCAAGGGCATTAGCGTTCTTTGCATTAGGATTGCGTGAAGCGTCAGTAATAGAGTTTGTTATTGATGTACTCTCTGGATCCTCACCTATGATTGATACATTAGGAGAGTTGAAATAAGTACGTGGATCTGCATATTCCTTACCATCGCCAGAGTCATAACCTGTGCCGGCAGTGATAACATCACCACCAGGAATTACATAATCACCCTTCTTCACGAAGATGCGGTAGCGCTTTGACTTGTCAGCACGTGTAGCTGCTGCATTAAGAGCTTCCTTGAATGTACCGTCCTCAGGAACGACAAAGTCGTAAAGCTGCTTGGCAACCACAGGACGTGTCATCGTGGTGAAGTTGATAGTGATGGCCTCTGTCATGTAATTATCTGTAAGGTCAGCAATAGAGTTAGCTGCGAGAGTGAAGGTATAGTTGGTAGAATACTCCAGGCCCTTATACTCGAAGGTGACAGTCTTGCCGCTTACAACAGGAGTAAGCTCCATACCGTTGAGCTGTGCTACAGTGCCATCAGCCACCTTGACCTTCTCATCGAATGTCAGGACAATCTTACCGGTAGCAGAAGCACCTTCTGCACCATCGGTTGGAACTTGAGATACAAGTACAGGAGCTACGCCGTCATCAACAATCTTAGCTGTACCAGTGATGAAGAACATCGCCAACGTATTGCCGTCGTTAGCCGACCATGCCGAACCTGCGCTTTCGCCTACAGGATCTACATTTGAGGTCTTGTCGGCGCGCATGCGTATATAGACTTCTGCCTGGTTGTTACAAGCCTCTGGTAAGGTTTGACTGAATGAAGCGACAGTTCTTCTTGTCATAGAAAGTGAACCAAAACTTGTCCAATCCGTACCATTGAGAGAGTACTCTGCGATGTATCTCTGGTAGGCGTTGAAGTTATACAGCATCTGGAACTGCACATTGATATCTGTGTAGTTCTGTGCATTAACCTTTGTCTGCCAGTGGTAGTAACCTACGTCACCTTTGCTTGAGCCAGCAGTCCAGTTAACGGCAGCGCCCTTGAATGTCTCATAACCTCCTGCAGCGACAGTGCTCTTGTCAAGCCAAGACTTGATATCAGTTGCGTCATCGGTATTAACAAGGTTCAGAACTACAGCATCATTATCTTCATCAGCATAGTCTGCTTTACGACCACCGTTACCAGCCTTGTAGAAGTCCCAGCCCGCAATGATGTCATTGTCTGCATAGAAAGCTGTGTACTCCTGGTCTTCATTCATCAGGATAGTCTTGTTTGAGTTGGTCTGACCATCATTCCAGTTATTGAAGGCTACAAGTCCCTCGTAGCTATCGGCTGTGAGCTGTACACCTGTACCTTGCTCATACATATTCTTACCATCAACGACTGTTGGTGCCGGATTAACCTTCACCATATAGTCATTTGCGCCGTCAACGTTAAGCTTCAACTCGTAGGTGTTAACCTGTACGAAGTTTGCTGTGAGGACTGAGTCAGCAGTCATAGCAAGTGTGAACACTGGTTCAGAAGAAACCTCATCGCCGGCAGCATTAGTCCAGTTTACGAAGTCGTAACCGAAATTCTCTGTTGCGGTAAGGCGTACCTCTGTACCTTGCTCGTATGTCTCAGCTACAGGATAGATATTTACAGAACCTGCTGCCTCGTCATTTACATTTGCTGCAAGAGAATATTTAGCAACATCCTCAGTCTCGCCGTTAACAGTACCATATACGTTAACATCAGCGATACCCCATGACTTTCCACTGCCGAGACCGCTCTCTGTCACAACGAGTGTAAACTCACCAGTGGTAGAGAAATCGATGTCTGAAGGCAAGGCTATGTCAAAGTTAGTGGCGTAATTAGCCTCACTACCATGTGCGTCATCAGCCTTGGTCTTGTTGTTACGTGCAGGAATAAGATTCTCAGCAAGTGTCTTTGTCACACCATCTGAGTTCTTGACAGATATCGTCAGCGTACCGCCGTCAGTACCGAAGCGTGCAATCTTAGCACTTACACGTGTAGCCTTGAACGTAACGCCCTTGTATGGCTTAACAACAAATTCTGCAGAAGAACCTGAACCGGCTGATACAATCTTAAGCATATTCACACCAGAGTTCTCACCAGCGGTAGGAGCCTCCAATCCAGAACCTGTAGCATTGAGAGCTACAGTGCAAAGAGAGAACGCTTCTGCAGGGTTAATGTTGGAAGGAGTAGCATAAGTGCTATAGTCGCTCATGCTCCATGTTACTGTTGCATCTGTGTTGTCAAATACCGTAGGCACGAATGCCTGCTCTGGCACAGGGAGAACAACAACGATATTGCCTGTTACATAGCCTGCGTCATCACCAAAGACAATGTCAACTGTCTCAGCAGTGTTAGCCACGGTATATGACACGCTTGTACCTGAAGTGTAGTCGCTCTGACCGTCAATGGTGGTGGCAGTCTTGCCGTCAGCACCGAATGCCTGATAGCTTGTCAAAGAAATCTTGGCACCCTTGTATGACGGAACGGTAATCTTTGTGCCAGCTCCTACCTGTGTCCACTCATCCTTGTTATAAGCGAACTTGGCAGTAGTACCAGCGGCAACGTCGATTACAGCCTTTACATCAATGAAAGTGTCACCGATTGTAGCCTGACCTACAGTAAAACCAGAACCGTTAAACTTCTGGCTGCCCTCGTTCACGCAAACCGGGAACTTAACTGTCGTAACTTCTGTACGGTCTGCAAGGGTTACAGTATTCTCTGTGAACACTGGCTTGAGAGTGATATCCTCCTCGCCAAGTGTTATATCCTGACCTAGAGTATATACATTTGTGCCGTCAGTCCATCCAGTGAGTGTATAGCCCTCCTTATATAAAGAAGTGTTCTTTCCCTGCACCTTATAGGTATCACCTGCGGCATACACACCTCCTGTAGTCAGCAGTGCGCCCTCGCACTCTACGCCCTCGAGAGAGTAAGTCACATTAACGGCTGTAGCCTCAACAGCCTTAACGCCAATATATGGCAGGTAAGAGTTGTACTCCAATGTAAGCGTTGTAGCCTCACCTGTGTACTTCATTGTCACAACACTGCTGTGATCCTGATCCCAACAAGTGTTTTCTTTAACGAGTGAAACAGAAGCCACTTGCTCACCAGCTGCATTCTTGAGAGTAGCAGTTCCTGAACCATAGTAGCAGTTACCCAACGACACCTCGACAGGTCCCTCTACCTTGAATGTAGCCTTTGTGCCAGTCCATCCATGACTATTATGATATTTTCCATCAAGCACAATGTTTGCATAATCAGCTGTTGCGTCAACCTGAGTGAGATTGCCCTCGTCGTCAGCCACAAGACCGAATTTATAGGATGTGCCGTCAACACGCTGCTCAGCTATAAGCGCACCATTTACCATATCGATGCTGAGGTCACGCCACTTCCACTCCTTTGAAGGGTCGTATGATGCCACAGCTATATAAGGCAGATAGCTTGGATATGTTATAGTAAGCGTAGTAGCCTCACCGTCATATTTCACCGTGGTGGAATTCTCCGGTTTGCCTGCCGAATAGCAGTAGTTTCCACTTCCTGCATTCTCAAAGGCTCCCTGAGCCACTGTCTCACCATCCGCATTCTTAACGATGATGTCACCGCCGCCATATCCACAACGACCGAGCGTGATAGCCACAGGACCATCAACCTTTACCGTAGCAGTAGTACCTGTCCATCCATGGTCGTTCCAATATGTACCCACGAGGTGAACTACGTTTGTAGCTACTTCCGCAGCATCAGTCTGTGACACTGTGCCATCCTCCGCTACAGCCACATACATATCCTGTGCCTGCTTCTCCACTTTCTGATCCGCAGTAAGTATATCTACCAGATTGACAGAGAAATCACGGAAAGACGCTGATGTGCCCTCACCAGAGCCTTCGCCGCCTTCACCGCCTTCATTTCCTTCGCCACCCGCAGCTTCAGCGTCACGATAGCTTATAACCTCTATCTTTGTGATGAAAAGGTTTGTAGCAGTGACGGCGCGCGTCATAGTGAATGACTTACTTCCTTCAGCAGATTCTGGCACAAGTACCTTGACTGTGTTAGGTTCTGTACCTCTGTTCTTATCTTCTGCAGATGCATCAGATGTATCTATGTTAACGAACTCACAGCCGTTAAGACCATCCGCATCAACAGTAGTTGCCGTGGCAGTGCCTTTCTCAAACTTAATGAGAGCACCCGTCTGCTTGTCGGCAGCGTTTTTGTTACGATAGCCTGTGATAGCGATGGAATCGCCGGCCTTCAGCTCCTTATCAAGAGCAACATTAATCACATAAGTGGAAAAATCCTTTGCTCCACGTAAGCGAATAACCCTGTAGGTACTATTTACCATGTTAATGTCAGCTGATGTGAGGTCTGCACCAGCAGCATCAACCACATCGTTGGTGTTCTTGTCAGTCACGTCGCCAACGGTAGTTGCCGTCGACGTACCACCTGACTCAATAGCACCATCAGCGTTGCCCTCCCAGGAATAGAGGACTGTCCTCTCCGCTTCATTAGTCTGCAGACTATTGCCTACAACCCCTTTGACAGCGAGAGCACTTACTGTCACTCCGAGCAATGCAAGGAATGACCAGACAAAACGTCTGAAGTAGTTCTTTGTCATTTGTTTGATTGATTTAGTTAATTGATTCGTTAGTATATTACTGTATAATAATTCTTACCTTACAACTATCATACATATTCTATAATACCTATTTCTGGATATGATAATATGTACTTATAGATACCAATTCATTTTTACCTCTCGCAAAAACGAATTTGGGACAAAGGTAAGAAAATAAACTCTTTTATTGCAAAAAAATTACCACTTTAACATAATTTTACCCCCTGACTGGCACAAAATAACTACCAAACGGTTACTCAAGCCATAGTCTTTTTCCCTCTGACATAGTAGCGGAACAACAAACTATAATCCTTTATACCATCGGGATAGTCCACAGTGGCAGACTGTTGAATAAGTTCTCTGTCACTCTTAAACTCTTGTTTCCACTTCTTAAAGTCGCGCCTTGCCTTAAATACAGCCTTAAACTCTCCCACACTACGGTTAAGCAGCAACATCTGCAGTGCTGCCACATAATCCAAGAACAGGCGCACCAACATCACCCTACGCAGCCTTCTCTGCGGCAGGTTCTTATAAAGCATGGTCAGGTTATTGCGGAAGTTAAGATATGTCTTCCTTGGATTACCTTGCGGCAGTGTTCCTCCTCCAAGATGGTACGCCACACTCTGTGGCACACACACCACCTTCCTGCCTTTCATATTAAGTCGCCAGCAAAAGTCTATCTCCTCACAATGGGCAAAGAAACGTCCATCCAGTCCGCCTGCCTGCCAGTAATCCTCACGACGCACCATAAGACAAGCTCCCGTGGCCCATAACACCTCAGCCACATCGTCATACTGTCCGCAGTCCTTCTCCACCGTGCCAAACACCCTGCCACGACAGAACGGATAGCCATACTTATCCATATAACCACCGCAAGCGCCTGCATACTCAAAATACTCGGGACTAACATCGCTGAGCAACTTAGGCTGACATGCCGCCACCTCCGGATGGGCATCCATATACGCCGTCATGGCATTGAGCCATCCCTCGCCTACCCTCACGTCACTGTTAAGCAGTACATAGTACTCCGGCAGCGGCCTGTTCTCTGCCCTGTTCTCCTCCTCATATTTTGCAAAGGACTTGTTATAACCGTCTGCGAAGCCCCAGTTTCTATCCAGTGTGACCACACGCACCGTAGGGAACTCGCGCGACAGCATCTCCAACGAATCATCAGAAGAGGCATTATCTGCCACAACCACCTCCGTATCACCACTGTTAGCAACAATCGAAGGCAGGTATTTCCGCATCATAGCAGAGCCGTTCCAGTTGAGAATCACTATTGAGACACTGCCGTGAGCTGCCGGCTCCCCCCCGAGGGAGGATGAAGTATATGTATTTGCTGTATTCATTTATTTCTCTTAATCAAAAGGAATAAGAAGAAGACCAACGACGGCTCCTCCTACATCTTCCACACATGGAATAATCTGGTTATACTATTATATATATATAAGGTGTAAGCCACAAGCACAGCCACCACCTTGCATATTGCAAGGAGAAAAAAGAGGAAGAGCCTTAAACAATGGCCTCAACCCTCAGCGCACTCTTGTCATGGTTAAAACCACCTAACCTCACTCTGACTATCTTGTTGTCATATTCATCTGATGCCATACGAGCCGGCAGCTCCACCCTGACATAATTAGGTGTAAAACCATGCATTGCTTTTCCACGACTCGCCTTCTCAAACAACACGTCCACCTCCTTATTAATATATAAGGTGTAGAACTCCTCCGTCTTTCTGTTTGACAACTCTATAAGTCTCTGACTACGCAAATGCTTATCCTGGTCGCTTACCACATAAGGAATCTTGAGCGCCGCCGTGCCCGGCCGTTCACTGTAAGGGAACACATGCAACTGAGTAACCGGCAGCGATTCCAGCAGACTGTAAGTTTCCTCAAAGCACTCCGGGGTCTCGCCGCGACAGCCAACCATCACGTCCACACCTATAAATGCATCAGGCATCAGTTCCTTAATCTTATATATCTTCTCTGCAAACAGCTTAGTGTCATAATGGCGGCGCATAAGGCGCAGCACCTCATCGCTTCCGCTCTGCAGCGGAATATGGAAATGAGGCATAAAGGCACGACTGCCGGCACAGAATTCTATCAGCTCTTCTGAAATAAGGTCGGGCTCCAGACTGGATATCCTGTAACGCTCTATGCCCTCTATACTGTCAAGAGTTCTCACGAGGTCAAGGAAACTCTCCCCCGTGGTACGACCGAAATCACCTATATTAACACCTGTCAGCACTATCTCCCTGCCCCCCTCACTGACCACCTGGCGCGCCTGTTCTGCCAGCGAAGCTATTGAAGCATTACGACTGTTACCACGCGCAAACGGTATGGTGCAGTAGGTACAATAATAGTTACACCCATCTTGCACCTTCAACCAGAAGCGGGTACGGTTACCGCGACTGCAACTCGGTGCGAATGACCTTATGTCGCGTGTTTTCTCTACCTTATATGTTGACTCTCTGTTACCCGAGCCCCACTTCTCGCTAAGAAAACCTATAAGATTAGCCTTCTCATTACTTCCCAGCACCAGGTCAACGCCCTCTATATCACATATACGCTCGGGCGACAACTGGGCATAGCACCCCGTCACCACGGTGAAGGCTCCCGGGTTCTTCTTTATCATACGCCGTATAGCCTGACGGCATTTGCGGTCTGCCACCTCCGTCACGCTGCACGTGTTAATAAGACAGATGTCAGCCTTCTCACCATCCACGGCGGTATGCACACCCATCTCCTCCAGCATTCTGCCGAAGGTGGATGTCTCCGAGAAGTTTAGTTTACAACCTAAAGTATAATAAGAGGCACTCTTGCCCTGAAAAGCCGATGTATCTATCAAAGTTTTGAATTATGAGTTATGAGTTAAAACCCCACCCCAGCCCTCCCAAAGGGAGGGAGCATTAATTGGCTCGTGGGAAAATTATTAATTCAGAGACGAAGTAAGTTCGCCATCTATGATGACAAAGTTACTAAAAAAACGCCGTACAGGCAAATAAAAGGCGCCCTAAAGTGTCAAAAACAGCCTTGTGCACGAACACAAAATAATTTTAACTTTTATTTACAGTTCGTAATCATCATATTATCAACACGTTGCAAAAAAGTTACAAAAATGGTCAAAAAAAAAGTAAAAAAATGTTTGTGAGTATTGGAAAAAGTGGTTAACTTTGCAATGTTTTAATAAACAAGATTGTTTTACAGATTTTTAAAAGCTTAGAAAAAATGAAGAAATTAGTTTTCATGTTCGTAGCAATGGCTGCAATTTCATTTGCATCATGTGGTAACAAGACAGAGCAGGGTGCTGCACAGGACACAGTTGATACAGCTGCTGTTGATACAGCTGCTGCTGACACTGCTGCTGCTGACACTGCTAAGTAATCTAACATTACGAACAGTAAAAAAAGCTACACTGCCGGTCTGACGAGAGTCACCCCGGCAGTTTTCTTTTTGTCTTTATTTCACCTGTTTTGGTGACACTTTGATTTTCCGTACCCTCGAAATACGGCGATATTTGCGAGCAACCCACAAGTTGCTCGCAAATTCTTTATTCTCGCGAATTACAGAACTTGTTAATTATCACCCGGTTAGCATCCAGTCCGTTTTCCTCCCCTCGTTTTTCCGTCATAAAAGCTATCAAATCACGTTGTAAAAGCATAGCTTTCACGATGTGAAAGCTATCACTTTACACCATGAAAGCTATCGAATGACAGTGTGAAAGCTATCGAATGACACAAGAACCACACAATAACACCTCAAAAAGCTGCTACAAAGGCTTCTCTATAAGGTCTTCCTCTTCTATTTTGCAACTATTACCTGACTCTCCGCAAAAAGCAAATTGTCATGGATACATACATTTTTATGTCTTTTTGATACATCATGACGATTTAACGTACCATGACAAAAGAAATAAAGAAAAAACATATCGTGTCTATCAGAAAAACTTAGTATCTTTGCATATATTCATTTACAAATACAAACTATGAAAAAATCTATTACTATTCTAACCATTGCCATGCTTGGAGGCATGGCTCACGCTGAGACAGCGAATGACTCTCTTAATCTCAATGAGGTTGTAGTTACAGGAACACGCAACGCTACAGACACACGCCATTTACCTATGACAGTATCAGTGATTAATCGCGACCGACTGACAGTGGGACAGCAAAGCAATATATTGCCTACCGTGATGCAGCAGGTGCCGGGTATGTTTGTCACAAGCCGTGGCGTCATGGGCTACGGTGTTTCCACCGGTGGTTCTGGCGGCATCAGTGTACGCGGACTCTCTGGCGGTGCCGGTCAGGCCATGGTGCTTATTGACGGTCACCCACAATATAACGGAGTATATGGACACCCCATATCCGACAGTTACCAGACACTTATGGCCGAGCGCGTAGAGGTGGTGCGCGGACCAGCCTCTGTGCTCTATGGCTCAAACGCCATGGGTGGTGTAATGAATATCATCACACGCAAGACAAAGAAAGACGGAGTATTCACCGACGTAAGCCTCGGTGCCGGCAGCTACGGAACAGCACAGGCAGAGGTGAGCAACCAGATAAGGAAGGGCGGTTTCTTCTCTACCGTGGCAGCACAGTACAGCCGCACCGACAACCACCGTCCCAACATGGGCTTTGAGCAGTATGGCGGCTACATAAAGTTAGGCTATGACTTCTCACAGTACTGGAGTGCATACATTGACCTCGACCTCACACACTTCAATGCAAGCAATCCCGGCACCGTAAGCGTACCAAAGGCTGAGAACGACCAGTATATCACACGCGGCGCGGCAAGCCTTGTAGTGGAGAACCACTATGGCAAGACCAGCGGTGCAATAAGCATATACGACAACTTCGGCATACATAAGATTAATGACGGCTATAACATCAACGGCGGCACACCGCAAACAGACCTCTTCCGTTCAAAAGACGCCGTGGCAGGTTTCTCCCTGTGGCAGAGCATCAGCTTCTTCAAGGGCAACAACGTGACCGCCGGCTTTGACTATCAGAACATCTATGGCAACGCATACTATACGAACCGTGAGACCGGCGAGCGCGTGACTACACCGAAGCGCAAGATGCAGAGCGCACGCAACCACGAGGATGAGTATGCCGGATATGTGGACTTCCGTCAGGACCTGGCACAGTGGCTCACCATCGATGCCGGCGTACGCTATGACTACCACACCGTAGCTGGAGGCGAGTGGATACCACAGGGCGGCATCATCATCCGTCCGGTAGCTACCGGCGAACTGAAGGCTTTTGTAAGCAAAGGATTCCGCAACCCTACCACCAAAGAGATGTATCTGTATGGCTCAGCCAACCACGAGACGCTGCGTGCTGAGCGTATGTGGAACTACGAGTTGTCATGGCGCCAACGCCTGGGCAGCCTCAACTATGGTGCTAACGTATTCTACATCAATGCCGACAACCTGATACAGACTGTAGCAGGCAAGAATATCAACACCGGCGAACTGAAGAACTGGGGCTTTGAGTTTGATGCGGCATACCGTTTCTCTGAGCACTTCAGCATCAACACCAACCACTCTTTCCTCGGTATGAAGAAAAAGGTTATTGCCGCTCCTGAATACAAAGGCTTCATCGGAGCTGACTACACCTGCGGCAAATGGACAGCCAACGCCGGCGTGATGTATCTGAACGGACTCTACACCAGCGCTGACGACAAGCAGAACGTTTGTCTGGTCAACGCTTCCGTGGCATACCGCCTTACAAAGTGGCTGCAACTGTGGGCACGCGGCGAGAACCTGCTGGCACAGAGCTATGAGATTAATGCCGGCTATCCTATGCCGAGAGCCACCTTCATGGGTGGAGTGAACCTGCACTTTTAACTGAAAGATATCTGTCCCGACTCTCCACAAAGTGGAGGGTTGGGACTTTTTAATAACTAACAAAATACATATAACCATGAAAAGAAAGACAACAGTTTTAGCAGTGTTGCTGATGATGTCATTAGCAGCGATGTCACAGAGCAAGGTGTATTTCACAAAAGAGATAACACCTGAGTCATTAGTAAAGATATACAAGGCGCTGGGAGTCAAGCCCCAGGGACGCGTAGCCGTCAAGATATCGACAGGCGAAGGTGGCAACACCCATTACCTGAAGCCTACGCTGATACGCAACCTCGTGGATGAGGTTAACGGCACTTTAGTAGAGTGCTGCACAGCATACGGCGGTACACGCCAGGACATAAACAAGCACTGGGAGACCATACATGAGCACGGCTTCGACTCACTCTTCGCCGTGGACATAATGGATGAATACGGTCAGATGCGCATACCCGTGCAGGACAAGACACACATAAAGTATGACATAGTAGGTGACCATCTCGCCAACTACGACTTTATGATAAACCTGGCCCACTTCAAGGGACACACCATGGGCGGCTTCGGTGGTGTGTTGAAGAATGCCAGCATAGGCGTAGCATCCACTGCCGGCAAAAGCTATATACACACTGCAGGCAAGACCGACGACCCGAAATTAGCATGGACACCAGACTATCTTGCCAAGGGCGAGACACAAGACCTGTTCCTTGAGTCCATGGCGGCAGCAGCACAGGCCGTACACAACTATTTCTCAGGCCAAGTGGTATATATCAACATTATGAACAACATGTCTGTGGACTGCGACTGTGACGGTCACCCGGCAAAACCAGAACTGCAGGATATGGGCATCATGGCATCACTCGACCCTGTGGCAGTAGATCAGGCATGCCTTGACAAGGTGTTCAACTATCAAGGTAAACCCGGCGATGACAACAAGCCGCTAATCCAGCGCATCAACCGCCAGCACGGCACCTACATCACAGACTATGCAGAGAAGATAGGACTGGGTTCAAAGAAATACAAACTGATAAATCTGGACAAATAGCTAAGATATTTAGAGAGTCAGGGAGTTAAGAAGTTAAGGAGTTAAGACATTACGTCTGCTGTCCAACGAGTCAAATACATAAGTATTCACTACTTAACTACTTAACTTCTTAACTCCTGAACTTCTTAACTCCTGAAAAAAAATTTGCTTATTCAAGATACTTTTTGTATCTTTGCCGGAAAACCAAAAACATACACTATGTTACAGGAAAAAGACCTAAAACAGTTAGCTGCTAAAGGTATAAGTGAGCAGCAGATTGAAAAACAGCTGAAACAGTTTGAGACAGGATTCCCCTTTCTGCGCCTTGAGGCGGCAGCAGCCGTAGGCAAAGGCATCATAGCGCCAACGGCAAGCGAACAGAAAGACTATGTAAAGGCATGGGAAGACTATAAGGCCGAGGGCAAGGAGATAGTAAAGTTCGTTCCTGCCAGCGGTGCTGCATCACGTATGTTCAAGGACATGTTTGCCTTTGTCGATGCAGACTATGACGTCCCCACCACTGACTTTGAGAAGATATATTTCGCACACATCAAGAGCTTCGCTTTCTATGATGCTCTCAACGAGTCTTGCAAGAAGAACCCGGGCAAGGACATAGACACTCTTATAAGCGAAGGCAACTATAAAGCCGTGGCTGCACAGATGCTGCATGCCGACGGACTGAACTACGGTCAGTTGCCTAAGGGTATGCTGCTGTTCCACAAGTATGCGGAAGGCTCACGCACACCTATGGAGGAGCACTTGGTGGAAGGCGCACTCTACGCTGCCTCTAAGGGCAGGGCAAACGTACACTTCACCGTCAGCCACGAGCACCTGCCACTGTTCAAGCAGCGTGTGGCTGAGAAGATGCAGCAGTATGCCGACAAATACGGCGTGACATACAACATCACCTTCTCTGAGCAGAAGCCATCTACAGACACCATCGCTGCCAATGCCGATAACACTCCGTTCCGCAACAGCGACGGCTCACTGCTATTCCGTCCGGGTGGCCACGGAGCACTCATTGAGAACCTCAACGAGATATCTGCAGACATCATATTCATAAAGAATATAGACAACGTGGTACCTGACAGACTGAAGCCAGAGACTGTGGACTGGAAGCAGGTGATAGCCGGCGTACTCGTTACACTGCAGAAGCAGGCTTTCGAGTATATGAGAGTATTGGAAAGCGGACGCTATGACCATGCCAAGCTTGAGGAGATAATACGCTTCGTACAGCAACAGCTATGCTGCAGAAAACAGGACATAAAGGACCTGGAGGACGCTGAGCTCGTAATATACCTGAAGAAGAAACTGAACCGTCCAATGCGCGTTTGCGGCGTGGTAAAGAACGTGGGCGAACCAGGTGGCGGTCCATTCCTTACCTACAACCAAGACGGCACCGTTTCCCTGCAGATACTGGAGAGCAGCCAGATAGACAAGTCAAACAAGGAATATCTGCGTATGTTCACCGAGGGAACACACTTCAATCCCGTTGACCTCGTATGCGCCGTACGCGACTACCAAGGCAAGCCGTTCAACCTGCCAGACTTTGTTGACCCTACAACAGGCTTCATATCTGAGAAGTCAAAGGGCGGCAAGGAACTGAAAGCTCTTGAGCTGCCAGGATTATGGAACGGAGCGATGAGCGACTGGTCAACAGTCTTCGTGGAAGTGCCATTGGGTACATTCAACCCTGTGAAGACTGTCAATGACTTGCTGCGCGAACAGCACCAATAGTCTTAGTGACAGACATTCATATATAGCAATAGGTTGGTACATCTATCATGTTTCAGATGTACCAACCTATTGCTATATATGATATTACAAGAACGTGAAAGCTACACACGCTTCACAGACTTCACTCCTTTAACATTCTGCAGTTTCCTTATAAGCGCCTCCAGACGCGAGGTGTCATCCAGAGCCACGGTAATGACTCCTTTGAACAAACCGTCATCGCTGTCAATATTGATGGATCTCAGTGCTGTATTCTCCTCTTTTGATATTACAGACGTTATGTTGTTCACTATATCAATATCGTCATTGCCTATAACCTGCATGGTAATATCATAACGACCGGAGCCTTTCTCACTCCAACGGGCCTTGACGATACGGTAGCCGTAACGCGAACGCATCTCAGGTGCATTGGGACAATCCTGCCTGTGTATCCTTATGCCGCCCGACACCGTGACAAAGCCGAACACATCATCACCATATATAGGATTACAACATTTTGCCAAAGTGTAGTCCACCCCTTTCAGGTTACGGTCTATAACGAGCACATCATCATCACGACGCTCCTTCATGACATACTCTGACGCACTCTTACGAGGTGCGCCCTCGCCGTCATCGCCTGCCGATACCTGTGGGTTTTTCAACTCCATGTAACGGTCTATGACAGTCAAGACATCAAGTTGCTCATTGGCTATGGCTATATAGAAGTCTGACACTTCCTTATACCCCATCTTCTTTATCAGTTGCTGCAGAAGTGGTTCGTCAACCTCTATCTTCCTGTTCTTGAAGCGACGGTACAACACCTCCCTCGCATACAGTCCGTCAGCAGCCTGCGCCTCCTTTATGGCTTGGCGTATCTTGCTCTTAGCATGAGATGTCTTAACAATCTGCAGCCAGTCACGCTTCGGCTTCTGCTGAGCCGATGTCAGTATCTCCACGGTGTCACCAGAATGCAGTTCCTCACGTATCTGCACATTACGGCCGTTTATACGCGCGCCTACGCACTGGTTTCCTATGCGTGAGTGTATAAGGTACGCAAAGTCAAGCACAGTAGCTCCCATGGGGAATTTCTTTATTTCTCCCTTAGGAGTGAACACAAACACCTCATCTTCATAAAGGTCCATGCGGAACTGGTCCATCACCTGCATATCATCTCCAGCCTCCAACGCGCGCCTTACTATGGCAAGCCATTCCTCCATGCCGCCGCCACCGGCCTTAACACCCTTGTAACGCCAGTGGGCTGCCAGTCCGTGCTCAGCTATCTCATCCATACGCTCGGTACGTATCTGTACCTCCACCCACTTCTGCTCCGGACCGAGCACCGTGATGTGAAGCGACTCATAGCCGTTGCTCTTTGGCACACTGAGCCAGTCGCGCAGACGCTTAGGATTAGGCTGGTACATATCTGTGATAATGCTGTAAACCTGCCAACAGTCCTTTTTCTCCTGCTCTCCCTCACTGTCAAGGATGATACGTATGGCAAAGAGGTCATAGACACCCTCAAAGGGACACCGCTGTTTCTTCATCTTCTGCCATATGGAGTGAATGGACTTGGTGCGCCCTTTCATGTGAAAGCGCAGTCCGGCTGCCTGTAACTTCTCACGGATAGGTCCGATGAAGTCATTGATATACTTGTCGCGCGCACGCTTGGTGGCAGACAGTTTTTCCTTTATATGATAATATGCGTCATGCTCAAGGTACTTCAATGACAGGTCCTCAAGCTCACTCTTCAACTTATACAAACCCAGCTTATGCGCCAATGGGGCATAAAGATAGCTTGCCTCCTCTGCCACACGTCGCTGTGACTCAACATCCGTCACATTGCGTATCTCACGCATCACATTGACCCTGTCAGCTATCATGAGGAGGATAACCCTCATATCCTCTGCAAACGAGAGCAACAGGTTACGGAAATTCTCTGTCTCTATGACCGGAGTCTTCTTATAAAGCTCCTGTACGTGCAATAAACCTTGCAAGATATTCTTCGGTCCTGCACCGAAATCACGTTCCGCCTCATCAAGCGTATAGCTGTCATTAAGCACCAACGGTGTGAGGAGCGTGGCTATCACACTGTCACGACGCAATCCTATCTCATTAACGGCAATATAGGCGGTCTGCATAGACATAAGGATAGGATTCAGCCCAAAGGTGTCCCTGTCTATCTGTCCCTCCCTGATTGCAGTAAAAAGAATACGGCGCAACCTCCCTTCGTCGTCGGGAAGCAACGCCGTATTCAAACGTATTCTGAGACTGTTTATAATGCTCAGAGCTTTGTCTTTCTCTCTGCTGTCAAATATCATTTTTCTGTCATGTCTCCTTCTATGTAAAGTCTTACCATCTCTGGAGTGCCGTTAGAGCGTACCGTGATGGTCTTCTTGAAGTGTCCAGGGAACTTACCCTGACCGTTATACACGACCTCTATTGTTCCCTTAGCGCCAGGAGCAACCGGTGTCTTTGTGTGCTTAGGCACTGTGCAACCACATGATGCAACAGCCTGATTGATGACAAGAGGCTTGTCTCCTGTGTTGGTGAAAGTAAAGGTGCACTTCTGAGTGGCATTAGCCTCAGAGAATGTGCCAAAGTTGTGTGATGTCTTCTCAAAAGAGATTGCCGGCTCAGCCATAATGTTCATGCTCATAGCCATGAGCATTATGAATAAGGATAGTGTCTTTTTCATTATCTTATACATTTAATTATCATTCATTATTATTGACTATCTTACGGGTGGAAAGGTTTAATTATACCAATTCAAAGAATTCAGACGGAGTCTTACGCTTCAGATCCTCCACCTTAAAATCCTTACCCATCACCAGACCGTATGACCTGAGTGTCTGCTCTATGGTCTTGAGCGCCAACACAGGATGGTTGTTTTCCTCACTGAGATGACACAGCCACACATGTTTGAGGTTTGCCGTAGCATAGTTTGCCAAAGCCTCTCCGCAGTCCTTGTTTGACAAGTGTCCCGTAGGACCGTCTATCCTGCTTTTCAGGTGTGCGGGATATGTTCCGCCATGCAGCATCTCCGTATCATAGTTGGCCTCTATAACAAGATAGTTGGCCTCTCCTATGTAATGCTGCATCTGCTCTGTCACATGGCCTACATCCGTCATCAGACAGAACACCACACCATCAGCCTCAATGCGGAATCCCACATTGCCAGAACTGTCATGTGGCACTGCAAACGGAGTAACAACAAACTCCCCCATCACCTGAGACTTGTCTTTTTCTATCAGTCTGCAGTTGTCTGAGGGTATCTTCTTCGGTACGCAATAGTTGCGCCCTATTCCTGCATGTACTTCTTGTGTGGCATATACAGGTATATTGAATTCGCTGCTGATTACGCCTACGGCCTTTATGTGGTCGGCGTGGTCGTGGGTTACAAGTATGCGCTTCACATTACTCAGGCTCAAACCGCACTTATGCAAATGGTTCTTAACAGAGCGAATACCCACACCGGCATCTATCAGCATTGCGTCATTATCAGTCTGGAGATAGTAACAGTTGCCACTACTGCCACTGCCCAGTGAAATGAATTTAAGCATTTTTTAGTTTATATTTTATGCAAAAGTACCAAAAAAGTGCGGTTTATCCAAAAAAATAACTTACCTTTGCTTATATTTTAAGAATTATTCAGACAATGACTGAAGAACACCCCTTGACTTCCCAACCGACACTGGCAGTATATAAAGCCAGTGCTGGCAGTGGTAAGACGTTTACACTTACCATTGAATACATAAAGTTACTTTTGCATAATCCCTATGCGTATGAGAACATCCTGGCTGTGACCTTCACCAACAAGGCTACAGAGGAGATGAAGATGCGTATTCTGTCACAATTGTATGGACTGAGCCATGGGTTGCCGTCATCTGACAGTTACCTGAACGTACTGATGAATGACATGGATGTAAATGAAGAGTTTGTACGCAAGCAGGCTGGCAAAGCCCTAAGTTTGTTGCTGCACAACTATCATTTCTTCCGTGTACAGACGATAGACACCTTTTTCCAAGGTGTGTTACGCAACCTTGCGAAGGAGTTGGGACTCAACGCAAACCTACGCGTGGGACTGAACAACGAGCAAGTGACAGACCAGGCCGTGGACCAATTGATTGACGGGGTTACCAGCGACAAGAAGTTGCTGGACGTCGTAGTAAGATATATGAAAGACAGGCTTGATGATGACAAATCATGGAACGTGATTGCAGACATCAAGCGCTTCAGCGGCACTATATGGAGCGAAGTGTATAAACAACACAGGAAAAAGATGGATGTTGTATTTACCAACGACGTTTTTTTTGATGACTACCGCAAAGAGCTTACTACCTTACGCAATAAACTTGAAGGCAAATACTCAAAAGAAGGACAAGATGTGCTGGATATCGTAACCAATGCCGGACTCGACATCGACAATGACTTCAAAGGCAAGGGGCGCAGCATCATGAATTACTTCAAGAAACTCAGCAACGGAGAATTTGCCGCTTCTAATGTTCGCAACAAGACTGTCGAGGCCTGCATGGACAATGTTGACGCATGGGTTACAAAGAACTCTGACAATGAGCAGGAGGTAAGGGATTTGGTAGAAAGCACTCTTATACACAAGCTCAGGACGATAGAGGGGTTCAGACCCGATGATGCATGTAAATATAACACAGCACAGGCAACACTGAGACACCTGAATGACTTGAGACTGCTGAAAAGGATAGAGGACTGTGCCAAGCAACTCAATGCCTCCGTCGGTCGCTTTATGCTGAGCGACACTCAGACATTGCTGAAAGACGTAATGGAGGACAGCGACTCTCCTTTCATATTTGAAAAGATAGGAGCGCGCCTGGAGCATATCATGATAGACGAGTTTCAAGACACCAGCACTGTGCAATGGAAGAACTTCAGAGTATTGCTGGAGGACTGTATGGCAAGAGGATGTAGTAACCTTATTGTGGGCGACGTGAAGCAAAGCATCTACCGTTTCCGCTCGGGCGACTGGCGTCTTCTAAACAACATTGAGAATGAGATGCCAAGTAATCAGATATCGTTCCACCCCATGACGACCAACTGGCGTTCTACACGAAACGTGATAGAATTCAATAATGCATTCTTTGGAAAAGCAGCAGAGATAGAGGTTAACAATCTCTTACCTTACTCGTCGGAACGTGCGCAAGAACTGGCGAAAGCATACGCTGACGTAAAACAGGATGTGCCCGCAAGCAAGCCTCAGGAGGGTTTAGTACATATTGAACTGCTACCTGAAGACATGTATGATGAAATGTGTGAACGCACACTTGACACCATTATATCTCTTGTGGAGGGTTACGGCATAAAGCAAAGCGACATAGCCATACTCGTAAGAAATGGTAACGAGATAAGCAAAATTGCAGAATACATAGAAGAGACAGGCGCCGGCATTAAGATTGTATCGGCAGAGGCTTTCAGACTTGACGCTTCAAAGGCTGTCAACACTATTATTGATGCCATGACCTTATTGGCACACCCAAACGACTCCGTAGCACGCGCATCACTGAGCCGCAATGTTACAGATGAGCAATTACAGGCGTTTGATGAGGAATATGACACTCTTACAGATATGTCTCTCCATGATATGGCAGAGACTCTGCTAAGACTCTTTGCTCTCGGCGAAATAACAAAAGAGGGTGCATACGTCACTAAATTCTTTGACTACCTACATGACTTCACGGCAGACATGACTCCCGTATTAGAGGATTTCCTTTCTGCATGGAGCGACGACATCTGTAACAAGACAATACAGACAGCAGAGTGTGACGGCGTACGCATAATGACAATCCATAAGAGTAAGGGATTGGAGTTCAAGCATGTAATACTCCCCTACTGCGATTGGAAGCTGAATCCTACACATGCCGTAATGCTATGGTTGCACTCTGATGAAATGCCTTTCTCTAAACTTCCCATCATACCTGTGGACTACTATTCCGTAAACACCTTGATGGATACCTTATATAAGGAAGATGGCATTGAAGAGCATATACAGACTGTGGTTGACAATCTTAACCTGCTATATGTGGCCATGACACGCGCCGCCCATTCTTTATTCATATTAGGCAAGCGATACAAGCCATCTGCACGGAGCAAAGGTGATGAGAATCCTAAAGCCACCATACGCTCTAAGATAATAGAAGACGTGATTAAATGTCTGCCGGATAAAATAAACGGCGTGCCTCTGCATATTGACGGAATAGAAGATGTAAGTCAGCCTTTGACACTGACATACGGTCAACTTACAGATATGCGCAAGGATGTAGAGGAAAAGACCTCTGCAAGTCCAGTCGCAACAGATATTGACACTTCCCCCGTCAATGTATTCGATATCATTCCCCAACAGATTGATGTACCTGTATTATCGTATGAGAACAAGGTGGAGTATCGACAGAGTAACGAAAGCAGGCGTTTCTTGGATGACTCCATAGACGACAATGACCGTCAACGTTACATACGCATCGGTACGATAATGCACCAGATATTTTCCCGTATCCATACTCTTGATGATGTAGAACCCACATTAAGGAACATGGAAACAGATGGTCTGCTATATGATGACTCCCTTACGAAAGAAGACTTACTGGCCCAATTACGCCAGAAATTCCAAAAGCCTTTGGTAAGGGAATGGTTCGCCCCTAAGTGGACCGTGCGTAACGAGTGCTCCTTGATTACGAAGGACGGGGAATATCGTCCAGACCGTGTAATAACTGACGGCAAGGAGACGATTGTCATTGACTTCAAGTTTGGCAAGCCTCATGATGAGCACCGCGAACAAGTAAGGCATTACAAACAGTTATTAGAAGAAACAGGATTGCCTAATGTTAAAGGCTATCTTTGGTATGTATCACTAAACAAGGAGGTTGAAGTATGACGTTCCTAAGTGTTGTAGCAAAGGATTTATTAGATAAGGCAGGCAATGACTTGTCTGGATATAACGTGGTGTTTCCAAACAAACGCGCGGCACTCTTCTTTAACAAAGCCTTGTCACAACACTGTGACAAGCCCATCTGGAGTCCTACCTATCTCAGCATAGATGATATCTTTACAGAATACAGTGATGCGGAGAAGGGAGACCACATACGTTTGGTCATCGAGCTATACAATTCGTATCAAGAGGTGACGCACCTGAAAGAGGCTTTGGATGAGTTTTACAACTGGGGAGAGCTGATGCTGGCCGACTTTGACGACTTAGACAAACATCTTGCCGATGCTCAACGTGTATTTACGCTCATAGGCAATCTGCATGAGTTAGACAATGTAGATTACCTGACCGAGGAGCAGCAGAAAGTGTTGCAACAGTTTTTCAGCAACTTCACAAAGGAACATAACAGCGAACTAAAACGACGTTTCTTAGAACTGTGGAACAAGTTCTATGACATATACACCAACTACCAAGAACGATTAAGAAAACAAGGCATCGCATACGAAGGTATGCTTTATCGCAATGCCCTTGAGAAGATAAAGCAACAGACACCGGAAGGTAAATATATATTTATAGGCTTTAACCTTCTCAACGATGTAGAGCAACAACTCTTCCTCATTCTGAGCAAAGAGGGAGAGGCCAAGTTCTATTGGGATTACGATGCTTATTTCATTGACAGCAAACCAAACAAAGTAAGCCATGAGGCCGGGAAATACATAAAGGAGCACCTGCGTCACTTCTCTAACGAACTGCAATATGACAATCCTATTTACCAGCAGTTTCTGAAAGAGAAGGACTTGACATTTATCTCTTCATCCACAGACGACCTACAGGTGCGCTACATCTCTGAGTGGCTTACCCCCGAGCGCATCGCGGCAGGCAGGCGCACAGCCATTGTCCTTGCAGACGAGTCTCTGTTAGAGACAGTACTACACTGCCTGCCCCCTACTGTGAAACACGTCAACATTACGACTGGCTACCCTCTGTCACAAGCCCCCATAACTTCATTCGTACGAATACTTATGATTGCGCTTGAACATGGGTCGCTTACCTTGCATAATGTAAACGCAATATTACGACATCCATACGCTAAATATATCAGCGAGAAGTCAATAGAGCTACATAAAGCTCTAAATGAGAGGAAAATATTCTACCCTAAGGAAAACGACCTCGCACTTGACGAGCAGCTCAAAAGGCTATTCTCTCCTGTAGGGAAAAGTGAAGACCCAACGATGAGCGACAGACTGATATGGGCTGTACGCACCATAGCACAAAACATACGCGACGTGGCTGACGATTTCCACAACGAAGGTGTCTTCCGTATGTACACGCTGCTTAACAGATTAAAGTCTATACCTGAGGTAACCGAACAGACATCTCTGTACCCACGCCTGCTGACCCAGATAATACAGAGCACATCAATACCTTTCCACGGCGAACCGCTTGAGGGCATACAGATAATGGGAGTACTAGAGACACGAAACCTTGATTTTGACAACCTTCTTATATTATCATGCAACGAGGGATGCCTACCGGCGAAGGTGAATGACAGCTCTTTCATACCACACAATGTCCGTCGTGCCTATAATCTGACAACGGTGGAAAACAAGGTCGGCATATATTCATATTACTTCCATCGCCTGTTATCACGCACGAAGAACGCCACCCTTATATATAACAGTTCCACAGAGGACGGACGTACAGGTGAGATGTCACGCTTCATGTTGCAAATGATGGCAGAGACGTCGTTTGACATAAAAAGGGCGACACTCGTATCAGGACAGGATGCTACACCGTCAACGCCTAAAGAAATCACGAAGACTGACGACATGGTTCAGAAACTGCTGGAGCGCAAGGAATTCTCTCCGTCAGCATTGGGTAAATACCTGCGTTGTCCCATCTCTTTCTTCTACCAATATGTCGCAGGCATCAGCGAGGATGATGACAGCGACGAGGAGGAGATGGACAGTCGCGCCTTCGGAAAGATATTCCATTATGCGGCAGAAAGAATGTATAAAGACTTCACTGGCCGCGAAGTGCCACGTCAATACCTTGAGGACCTGCTGAAGGAGAAAGGCAACGTTACCCTGAAGAGATTTGTTGACGAGGCTTTCCGCAAAGAACTGTTTCAGATTAACGACCCGAAACGCCCCACTCCTGAGTTAGGAGGACTGCAGGTGGTAAACCGCGAGATGGTAATACAGTTCTTACTCTCTCTCTTACATTACGACATAAGGCGCAGTCCGTTCCAAATACGCGCCTTGGAGCAACACATAAACCAAGAAATCAACGTAACCGTAAACGGCAACAAGAAAACAATAAAAGTTGGCGGTATAGCCGACCGCATAGACGTATGCGATGTAGGCGGAAAGGAAAGCGTAAGGGTTATTGACTACAAAACCGGTGTGCTATCCAGAAAACTCAACATGAGCAGCATAGATGACATCTTTGACTCTACACAAGTGAAGAATCACTCCAACTATTTCTTGCAGGCTCTGCTTTATTCAGGAATATTGTATGATAATGGCGAGACTAAGCCAATAACACCGGCATTGCTATACCCTCACCACGCTTCATCAGACGACTACACTCCTGCCCTATTCATCAACAAAGAGGCCATAGAAGATGCCAAAATCTACATGGAAGATTTCTACGAAGGACTCACCACACTGATAGAAGAGATACTCAATGCAGACATTCCGTTCGCATTGCCATCAGACATGAGCCGTTGCACCAATTGCCTGTTCAAAAAGCTATGCTATTAGTTCTTGGAGTGTCGTGGTGAAGACTCTGTGAGGAAGCCATGACGGTAAGCATATAACAACTCACGCAGGTCTTCTATCTGCTTTTTCAGTTCCTTACCACGGTCTGTATCCTCAACATGCAGGCGGTGTCCTGTGGTGGCAACTATCTGCGTGGAAGACTTAATGTCACGTCCCTCCTCTACCGCCGTCTCCACATTCGTGAACGGTTCATGTTGCACCAGTTCAAACTCACGACTGTGATACACCAGTGTATATCCGGCTATGCCAGTCTCCTTATGATACGGTTCAGCAAAGCCTCCGTCTATAACCATCAGCTTTCCATTTGCTTTGATAGGTGTCTCACCTTTCTTTACATGTACAGGCACATGTCCATTGATAATATGTCTGTTGGCATCAGTCACTCCGAAGGCATCAAGCACGGTGTCTGCCATACGCTCTGCCGTCTGCTCGTCCTTATCACGCAACTTAAAATACCATCCTTTCTCCTCTACATGTGTCTCTTTCTCTGCAAGGAAATAACGCTCAAAGGTTGCCATCTTCGACTTATCAAACAGAGAAGAGTCACGTCCACACCACAAATACAGGAAATAGTCGCGAGCATATCTTTTCTCCTCTGCCGGAGTATCAGCAGCAAAGGCTGAGCGCACTAACATTCCTGTACGCTTAAGCAACAATCTGCCCGAGCATTTCACACCAGGCATTATCTCAACCTCGCGCAGCGTACCGTCCTCATTGAGAGGTATAGAGGCATGGAACAACAGGTTATTGTTGTATATGGCATACATACATCCATGCGTCAGCAAGGTACGGATATGTCTGCTCAGTTTCTCTGACACCCTGAACGAATGGTGCAAGCGCTCCATCAGCGTCTTCTCTTCCTCTGTATATGCATTTGGAGCATCAGCACTGACAGTAGGAAAACACATGTCAAGCATTTTGTATTTCTTACCGTCAAGAGAACAGGTGCCGTCCTCAAAATCTATATGTGACAACAGACAGCGCTCATTCATCTCCCATGACGGGTTACGCTGTATTATCTGCGCCTCAGCCTTAAACTGCAATATACTGACGGCCTTGTGCATCATAGCCATCAGGCGCAGAGTCTTCTGGTCAAAACGGTCTTTGTTTTCCGGATTCAATATAGGATAAAACGCCTCGCAAGGGTCGTCTCCGTATGTCTCCATAGCAAACGTGGCAAGCGGCATCAGGTTAATGCCGTAGCCATCCTCCAATGTCTGCAAGTTGGCGTATCTCAATGACAGGCGTATCACATTGCAGATACATGCGTCATTACCAGCGCACGCGCCCATCCACAACACGTCATGATTACCCCACTGAATGTCCCAGGAGTGATATTCAGACAACTTGTCCATGATGATATGTGCACCCGGACCACGGTCATACACGTCGCCCAGTATATGTAACTGGTCAATAGCCAAACGCTGTATCACATTGGCAAGCGCCGTGATGAAGTCGTCTGCACTGTCAGTAGATATTATGGTATCAATGATAACATTCACATACGCAGCCTTATTAGCCTCATCTGTGCGTGTGTGCAACAACTCCTCAAGTATATAGCTGTACTCCGCCGGCAATGACTTGCGCACCTTTGAGCGTGTGTACTTTGAACTAATCACGCGGAACACCTTCACCAACTGATGCAGCGTCATACGGTACCACTCGTCCAAGTCCTCCTCACGCGCCTTTATCAGTTCCAGTTTCTTCTCCGGGTAATAGATGAGCGTGCATAACTCCTTCTTTGCCGCCACAGGCATATACTCGCCGAATATCTCATTCACTTTCTGCGATATGCGTCCTGAGGCGTTCTTCAACACATGCAGGAAAGCCTCATGCTCTCCGTGTATATCCGCAAGGAAATGCTCTGTTCCTTTCGGCAGGTCAAGTATGGCAGAGAGGTTTATTATCTCCGTTGATGCTGCTGCCGCATTAGGAAAAGACTTTGACAGCAGTCTAAGGTAATTTATGTCGTGCTCTATATTGTACTTCAATTCTTCAATCCTTATATTCTTAGAATATATCATAACCTTGAGGCAGGTTATAGCTATCCCTCAATCTTCTCTGTATTCTCACCGTGAACGATTTCAGATGCTGATGCTGGAGCTCTTCTGCCACCATATCCTCATCAAAATCAATGTTGCGGAACATGTCATACAGCTCCACCCACTGCCTCATGGTCATACGCTTCATGGTCACTCTCTTCGCTCCGGCTATCATCTTCACCACCTTTATCTCTTTCTCTTTGTCGGCAGGTATTGCTATCTTTCTTGTTTTAGCGTCAACATCTGCAAGGGATATGCGGTTCTTCGCTTTCTTACTCTTATACCGTCTTACCTTACTCACATCGAGCAAAGGGGGCATAGGCCGCTCCGTCTTTCTTGCTCCCTCCGTCAGCAGGTCTGTCACGTCCTCATCATAGGCATACAGATAGATACGACGGAATGATAGTCCCTGGTTCTCTGGTAATACGTTCTCATCGCCATCTCTTACCACAGCTATCCTCACAGCGTTCTCCACAAACGCCCGTTCCTCATCAGTAATATAGTTGAGGTATGAAGAGTCAAGCGCCTTACGGTATGCAGCCATGACTGCACCCTGCAGTTCTGCCTCCTCCGCCGGGAGCGTCTCAATATGGCTTTTCAGCTTTATGCTGATTATATCAGAACGCTCTGCATCATCAAGCGCCAATACTGCAGTACTTCTGCGTACCATGACAGCCTGGTATGCCAGCAGCCGTGGCAGCTTCTCCTTCCAAAACGATGTGTTTATATTTACCGTTGCAAGTCCTCTCAACGGCGACACTATCGTCACCACCCTCTCTTTGCGGGCACATCTCTCTACGATAGCACCGGTCATGTCCCACGTTCCCCATATATGCACTATATCAGGCCTTATCTCACGGATAACCTTCCGTACCTTACTGTTCTCTGTATATATACGCAACGGCATGATACGCTTTACACACGGCAACGCGTGAACTGTCACCCCATACTGTTCCTTCAGCATCTGCAGCCTTTCCTCACTCAGTTGTGAGAATGTAAGCAGATGCGTCTCTGTCACCTTTGACGTTGACAATACTATACTCATCAGGGAGTATGGCATATTCAGAGTGACACCTTCAATATCTCGTATGTAGTGCAACACCCGCATATTCAGAGCTTATGCGTTATAAAGTCGGTTTTATCTGAGAAAATATAGCTTATGCGCAGCGCAGTATTACGTATGCTTATAGTCCACTCCATAATAATAGCCGCCAACGGACTTACCGAGTCAAAATAGCTCAGCTTGTTACTATACACATACATACGCTCCAGTAACGATATAAGCCATGCCAGCGCCGCACCTCCGAGAAGTGCAAGGCCGTCATACTGCACAAAGACATTTGGGAGCAGGCTGTCAAGTTGGCTTTTGCCTATTCCTGTCATTTGCACATACGCCAGCAATGCGCCACACACCATAACTATCAGCGTAAGGAAGTTAAACATATGTATGCTATACAGGTCCGTCTTGTATAGTGACTTGAACCCACTGCTACGACTCAATCCCTTCAGTGCATCGATGGCAAAGAGGCGCTTCATCTTTATATACTCCTCTGATGGTTCCATCTGTGTCATGCGCGCCTCCGGTTCTATGGCTATTGCACACTTATCCTCTGCGGCAAACTTATTTACAAGGAACTCAAACTCTGCCCTTGCGAACTCCAGGTTACCGAGGAAGCCGCGCTTGTCAAAGAACTCACTGCGACGCATCATCATCAGCGACTGGTTAGTACTGAACGCCATTCCCTTCTGCGCACTACGCAGATGATACAGCATGGTACGCATTTGCTCAAAGCGGTAATATGCCGGCATATCCTCCTCATACGGTGTCATACCGAGCACCATATTACGGTCGTCACCACAATGTCTCGCCACAGCCTCCAGCCATTTATCTGATGACGGAGCGCAGTTAACGTCTGCAAAGAGCAGCCATTCATATTTGGCAGCCCTGATACCCAGCGTCATACCCAACTTCTTGCGGCTCACATATCGCGAAGAGTCTGGCAAGAGTGTATAATACAACCGCTTGTGTTCCTCACACAACAGCTTCAGGTAGTCCTCTGACTCAGTATCGCTCTGATCTATCACTACCACCACTTGGTAGTCAGCGCCATAGTCCTGCGACAGATACAATGGCAGCACCTTCTTCAGATAGTGTGAGCAGTCATGCTCCGCCAGCACTATAGAGACAGGTGGTAACTGGTTAGCGGCAGTGTCCCCCTCCTCGTCGTCACCATACTCCGGCTCCACTTTACGAAAGAAAGGACTGAAGAGCGGCGTTACCAGCGCAAGCAGCACCATCACCGCCAATGTGATTATCACAGGTATTGATATCATAACAGTTTACAGTTTACAGTTTTTAGTTTACTGTTTATGGTTTACGGGTTTGTGGTTTACGGTTTTCGTCTTCGTTTTCGTTTCCTCCACGAACCGTACACTTACATAAGGTATGCCTTAGGCAGTTTTCTGCAGTTATACTGACATGCCATTATCTCGCCATACGCACCTGCTGAACGCAGCGCTATAAGGTCACCACGATGACAGGCAGGGAGCATCTCGTCCTTGCCGAACACGTCACTTGACTCGCATATTGGACCTACCACATCATACTTCTCCTGTGGCTCCTGGCTTGTAATGTTCTGTATCACATGGTGAGCGCCATAGAGCGCCGGACGTATCAGGTCACTCATGCCTGCGTCAACTATGCAGAACTGCTTCACCTGGGCATGCTTCACATAAAGCACCTTGGTGATTAGAGAACCCATCTGACCTACCACAGCCCTGCCCAACTCAAAGTGCATCTGCTGTCCTTGGCGCAACTGTAGTCCGGCAGCATAGGTATCAAAATACTTCTTAAAGTCTGGTATTGGCTTGCCATCCGGGTCATCATACGCAATGCCCAGTCCACCACCTACGTTGAGGTTCTTCACTGTGATGCCCTGTGCCTCCAGACGGTCTTGCAGCTCGTTGATACGGCGGCACAGTCCCTCAAAGTCACCCATCTCAAGTATCTGCGAACCAATATGGAAGTGCAGTCCTATGAACTCAATGTTCTTCTTCTCCAGTGCGGCCTTGATGGCTGTCTCCATGTCATCCATGGCAATACCAAACTTATTCTCTGCCAGTCCGGTAGTGATGTTAGCATGTGTATGTGCTCCCACGTTAGGGTTTATGCGGAAACATACGCGGGCGGTCTTGCCCTTGGCAGCAGCCAGCTCGTTTATTATGCCGAGTTCCTCAAGTGACTCCACGTTGAAGCAGAATATGCCTGCGTCCAGTCCGAGGTTTATCTCCCAGTCGGCCTTACCCACACCGGCATAAACTATCTTATCCGCAGCGAAACCAGCATCAAGCGCACGCTGTATCTCGCCGCCGCTCACCGCGTCAACGCCAAATCCAGCCTGCTGTATTACGCGCAGCACTTCTATATTGGCATTAGCCTTTATGGCATAGTGCAGATGATACCCCTCATGCTTTGACAACTCTGCCTTTATAGCAGCAAGGGTTTCCTGCAGCAGAGCCTTGTCATAGTAATAGAATGGTGTCTCTATGCCCTCAAATTTCTTTATATCCATCATCTTAGAACAGTTTTGCTGACAAGTTCTGCAGAGCCTGCTTCTTGTCTGCCTCACGTATGAGGAACGAGATGTTATAGTTAGAACCACCGTATGATATCATACGAACAGGTATATTAGCCATAGCGTCTGTCACAAGTGTCTCAAAGCCCACGTTGCTCCAGTCAAGGTCACCAGCCACACAGATGATACACATATCCTCATCCACTGTCACTGAGCCATACTTCTTCAGCTCATCGACTATGCGGCCCAGGTTAGCCTTGTTGTCTATGCTGACGCTTACGCCCACCTCTGAGGTTGTAATCATATCTATTGGTGTATTATTCACCTCGAATATCTCAAACACCTTACGCAGGAAGCCCGTAGCGAGCAACATACGTGAAGACTTAATCTTTATAGCGGTGATATTATCCTTGGCAGCCACAGCCTTAATCTTGCCGCGTACCAGCTCATTGTTTATGACGGTACCCTCTGCATCTGGCTCCATGGTATTCTTGATGCGCACAGGTATTCCAGCGAACTTAGCCGGCTGCACACATGTAGGGTGCAATATCTTAGCACCGAAGTAAGCCAACTCGGCAGCCTCCTCAAAGTTCAGCTGATGCACAGCGTCGGTCTTCTCCACAAAGCGTGGGTCATTATTGTGCATACCGTCGATGTCGGTCCATATAAGTATCTCCTCAGCATCCATAGCCGCACCTATAAGTGAAGCAGTATAGTCTGAGCCGCCACGCTGCAGGTTGTCCACCTCGTCGTATGCGTTACGACATACGAAGCCCTGTGTGATATATATCTGGTAGCCCTTGTTCTGGCGCATTACCTCTGCCAGGTGCTCCTTGATGTAAGGCATATCAGGCTCGGCATTCTTGTCTGTGCGCATAAAGGTAAGAGCATCAAGCAATACAGTCTTGACACCCTGCTCTGTAAGATAGTTGGTCACCATGTTGGTTGACATCACCTCACCCTGTGCCACTACTATCTTCTCCTCAAATGAGGTAAAGGTATCCTTGGTGAATGAACGCAGATAGTCAAACTCCTTCTTCAGGAATTCGCGTGTCTTCAGCTTCATCTGGTCTGTAGAGTACAACTCCTCCACATGGCCCATGTACTTCTGCTCCAACTTGTTGATAACCTCCTGTGCTCCTTCCGGATTCTTCTTATAGAGGTAGTCTGAAATCTCAACGAGAGAGTTGGTTGTGCCTGACATAGCCGAAAGGACTACGAATGTGGGTTCTCCTGACTTTGTGATGAGCTTTGCAACTCCCTGCATACGCTCTGGCGACCCTACCGACGTGCCGCCGAATTTCATTACTTTCATTACCTTATATATTTATTGTTTCTGTATCTTTATATTTTTTCAACCTACAAAGTTACGAAAAGTTGAGTGAAAAGCCAAATTTTATTTGAATTTATTGCCTACAAACAAGGTAAACGAGAAACGGCGGTTATAATACCGCCGTTTCTTCCTTCATTTATTTACTGTAATTATTTACTTCTTACCTCCACACATCTCCAGGAAATAACTATGCAGACGCACATCTGCCGTTACCTCGGGATGAAATGCCGTGGCAAGCTGCTTACCCTGCCTCACGCCCACGATATGGCCGCCTGTCTCGGCTATCACCTCCACGTCTGCCGACAATACCTTGTTAACGTATGGTGCACGAATAAACGTCAACGGGAAATCACTTCCCACACCTTTCACCTCGCCTGTGGCATTGAAACTGCCTAATTGCCTGCCATAGGCGTTACGACATACGTCAATATCCATGGTACACAGTCCGCCGCGCGGCTGTCCGCCTTCCTGCTTTGCCAGTAGTATAAGTCCGGCGCAGGTGCCAAATACCGGCAAACCGTCAATGATGGCTTGGCGCACAGGTTCAAGTAACCCGAGTTCGGCAAGCAGACGCGTCTGCACCGTACTCTCGCCACCCGGTAGTATCAAACCGTCCTTTGGCTGCTGCCAGTCTGCCAGTTGTCTTACCTCAAAGCAGTCAGCGCCCAGACTCGCAAGCATCTGTTCATGCTCTATGAAGGCTCCCTGCAGAGCCATTACCGCTATTCTCGCCATTATTGTCCTATCTGTCTTTATTTTCCACGCTCTGCCATCAGCAGCTCTATCTCATGCTCGTTGATACCCACCATGGCCTCGCCAAGGTCCTCAGAGAGCTCCGCCAACAGTTTCGCATCATTATAGTTTGTCACTGCCTTCACTATGGCTGCTGCCCTCTTACGCGGATTACCACTCTTGAATATTCCGCTACCTACGAACACGCCCTCTGCACCCAACTGCATCATCAGCGCCGCATCTGCAGGAGTAGCCACACCACCGGCGGCGAAGTTCACGACTGGCAGGTGTCCCTCATCATGAACATAGCGTACCAGCTCATACGGTGCCTGTAACTGCTTGGCTGCCTCAAAGAGTTCGTCCTCACTCATTGACACCAGACGGCGTATCTCGCTCTGCATTAACCTCATGTGACTCACAGCCTGCACCACATCACCTGTGCCCGGCTCACCCTTCGTACGTATCATCGTAGCACCCTCTGCTATGCGTCTCAGAGCCTCGCCCAAGTTCTTGGCACCACATACGAATGGCACCTGGAACTTAGTCTTGTCTATGTGATAGATATTATCGGCAGGCGACAGTACCTCACTCTCGTCTATATAGTCTATCTCAATAGCCTGCAGTATCTGCGCCTCAGCCACATGACCTATACGACACTTAGCCATCACTGGTATGCTCACAGCCTCCTGTATGCCGCGTATCATCTTCGGGTCACTCATTCTTGACACTCCACCGGCTGCACGTATGTCGGCAGGTATTCTCTCCAGTGCCATCACGGCACATGCTCCAGCCTCCTCGGCTATGCGCGCCTGCTCCGGTGTTGTTACATCCATTATTACTCCGCCCTTCAGCATCTGTGCCAGTTGGCGATTCAGTTGTTGTCTTTCATTAATTGTATTTGCCATTGTTTTATATATGTTTTTGTTTTTCAAAAAAAGAGACCCACCCCAACCCTCCCTGTGAGGGAGGGAGACGAAGACGAAAGCGGAAAACTGTAAACCTTAAACTGTAAACCTTAAACAGTAAACTAAGAACCGTGCACCGCCCTGTACTCCGTAGGCGACACTCCCTTTCGCTGCTTGAAAAAGCGTGACAGGTGAGCCTGAGACGAGAACCCCATACGCTGCGCCGTCTCCTTCAACGACAACGAGGTTGTTGTCAGCAGCGACGTTATACCAGCTATAATGCGCTCATCTATAATAGTCTTGGGCGACCTGCCCGAGACTGTCCGCGTAACCTGTCCCAGATAACGCGCACTCACATTCAGCTGTTCTGCATAGAACGCCACCTGCGGTTGCCGGTCATAGTTACGTTCCACGGCATCAATGAACTGGTTATACAGTTCTCCGCTCCTGCCTCCGGCGTCGGCATAGCCGGCAGGCAACTGCCTCAGGTATGTCTGGGCATGGAGCATAGCGTTATCCACATTCTCACCTTGACTGAGGTAATACGCCACAGCCGACGACAATTGGTTGGCACTACCGTGAATGCGGCGACCGTCAGGCAGGTCTGTCTCCTCCAGCACTACACTGCACATAGGCAGCAGACGACGGCTTATCACCTCATAGACTCCCTCTGACACCAGTCTCTCTCCCCTCGCCGACCTCAGCACCGGGGCATAGATGATGTACTTAGGCTGATGCCGTTTCAACACGTCAACAATAACCTCCACCACATCAGCGCGCCTCAGCAAACCTATCTTGACCACCTGCGGCTGCAGGTCATTGACGATAGCCTCCAACTGCTGTCTCACGACCACTGCCGGCAGGTCATGGAACTGCTGTATGCCCAGCGTATTCTGCACCGTTATCGATGTCACCACCGAGGCAGCCGTACCGCCCAACCCGCTTATGAGCCTTATGTCAGCCTGCACACCCGAGTCGCCAGTGCCGTCACTACCCGTTATGGTCAGTATTGTATTGTGCATCGTAATAAATAAGTTATGAGTTATAAGTTATGAGTTGTGAGTTATGATACCCACCCCGTCTTCAATTGTCTTTTTAATCCCTCCGACTCACTCGTTTCCCGAGGAAAGGAGTTGTAAGCAGTGAATCCTTGCTTAGACAAGCGTCACTGCGTGCCGAGCGATGAATTATGCATTATGACTGCTTTAGCTTGATGAGCTTATGCGAATAATTATGCATTATCATACGATTCTTTTGCAAAGGAATAGAAAATTATTGATACTACCAAACTTTAATCCCGTTATGATAAAAGATAATGCAATAATGCAAAATAAAGGGAGCTGACAACCCAGTTCCCTTTATTCCAATTACGCGAACACGCTTGTCACTGCCTCAACGCCTCAGCAGGCGTGACACCGTAACGCTGCTTGTAGCAGCGCGAGAAGTAGCGTGAGTCGGAGTATCCGCACTGATAAGCCACCTGCGCCACGTCACGGAGCACATCGTCGGCAGGAGACGTGATAAGCTGGTGCGCACGCTGCATACGCGCATCGATAAGCAGCTGTCCCGCCGTTATTCCCACAAGTGAGCGCAGCTTACGGTTAAGGTTGCTGCGGCTGGTAGCAGAGTAGGATGCCATATCCTCTATGCTGGCATCACTGTTGCCTATGTTCTGCTCTATGTACTCCCTCACCTTGTCGAGGAAGCGGCGGTCATCAGCGCTCAGCGTGGCAGGCAGAGCGGCGGCCAACGGCTCCTCTGACGGTTCCGCCACCGCCGGCTGACTTGTCGTACCGGCAAGCAGTTCCATATACCCGTCAAGCAACTCACGGCGCTGGCGGTGAAGACGGCGTATGTGGCCCACGGTGGTCACCGCCCCAGCCACTATGCCGATGACCAGCAGCCACGCCACGATGCGCGCCCACAGCGTCTCATACCAGTATGGTCTCACGACGATGACCATCCTGCGCGTATTGTCTATCCAGCGGCCGTAACGGTCTGTTGACTGCACGTAAAACGTGTACTCGCCCGGCGGCAGGTTATAGAACGACACTGAGCGGTCGGCTGCGGCCCGGCTCCATGCTCCGTCATCCAGCCGCGTGCGGTATAATATGCCGCTGTTGTCCGTATAGTCAAGGGCGGCGTAGCGTATGGTGAAGCTTCGCTCAGCGGCCTCAAGCGTCACCGTGTCCCTCACGCTGACACCTATGTCGGCCATCCCGCCGCCCACCTGCAGCTCCGTGAACACCAGCGGAGGCTGGTAGCCGCGTGTCTCCATGTTGTGAGTCGTGGCGATGTAGGCTCCCTGCTCCGTACCGAACACCCATGCGCCCGAGGGCAGACGGAGCGGACGCTCCTCAGAGAAATGACACCTCTCGTCCCAGAACTTGCGCGAGTAGGTGACGGTGCTGTCGGCGTATGGCGAGAAGTCCATCACCCTGTCTGTGCTTACTATCATTATATGTCCGTCTCCCTTCACGGTCATGGCTATACACGCGTCTGACGTAAGCGAGGACGTGCTGGTCAGGAAGTGTTTGAACACTGGTTGACCGGCTGTCAGATTCTTCCCGGCTATCATGTCAACGCCGTCATTCTCCGTGGCTATGAATACATTGCCCCTGCCGTCCTCCACCACGTCCATAACGTCATTGCCACACAGGCTGCCATAGCGCTTGCCATCTCTCACTATTCTCCTGAAAGACACACGCGAGGCATCCGCATGACCTATGTCTCCGACCACCAAGCCGCCCCGGGTGGCGCAGACTATTTGTCCGCCGCGGGTTATCAGCACGCGCCTGACGTATGCCGCCTCGCCGGCAAACGCTTTGTCTTTTACGTAGTTCACGCACCGCGGCTTATCGTCATGGGGATTGACTATGCACTGCACGCCTCCGCCGAATGTGGCAGCCCACAGTCGTCCCTTGTTGTCCTCGGCCAAGTGATAGACCACATCGTTGGTCAGACCCTTCATATTCATTCTCTCTACGTGATACGCGCCGTCGGCACGCTTGCGGAGGCGCAGCAGGGCTCCTGGCTTGCATCCCACCCATACGTCGCCGTGGCTTGTACGCATGATGGCGTAGGCCGACTCGCCAAACGGGGTTTTCTCCCTGTGCAGCCTGCCGTCACTGCCCAGATAGCCCGTCAGCGTGTTGCTGCCGTCATATACGCGTATGCACTTGTCCTCCTTCGTGGCCAGCCACCAATGCCCCGTATCATCTGTCATAAAAGCGCGCGCCTGCACACCCTCCGTGCCGCTGACGATGGTGGCAGGATGATGTACAGGCGATGTCTTGGTCACGCCGTAACGCCCTATGCTCCACCGGTTGCCCTCCCTGTCGGTCAGGGCCGCGGAGGTCTGCCGAGATGACCTTACGGAGGCGGCTGCCACGTCACGCAGTTTATAGTTTCTCATGTCAAGCATGAACACGCCGTTATCCGTGCGGCAGACCATGTCGCCGCGCGCGTCGCTCCATATCTGGCGTATCACGCTTGATGTTATGCCGGTACCGTCGCCCGGACTGGCCTTGACCTGACGGAACTCGTAGCCGTCAAAGCGGTTCAGACCGTTCCATGTGGAGAGCCAGATGAAGCCCTGGCGGTCTTGCAGGATGTCTGACACCACCCAGTGTGACACCCCCGACGTGGTGTCATAATACGTGGCAGTCTGCGCCGTGACGGTCAGCACCGCGATGTTGGCGAGTATAAGACGGATATAGTTCCTCATGATTATATATATGTCCACATTATATATATATCCACACTGGCGTAAGGAAACGCCCGGGTGGTGATTTTAAGGCAAAGGTAGTAAAAAAAAAGCACAATGCATCTCTTTGCGCGTCAGATTTTCGTCTTGCGCCTTTTTTTATTTCCTCTGCGCCCTTTTTGTCATTCCGCTGATTATCTTATTACTATTTTTGCGGCACGAATCAATCATAACAAATAACCTGACAAAATAAAAACAAACAAAAATGAGAAGAAATGTATTAACGTATGCCGCAGTGCTGCTGTCGCTCCTCGCCGACGTGACAGAGGCGATGGCAAGCCAAACGGCCGTGGCCAAATGGGAGTTTACCACGGGCTATGACGTAGAGAAGAGCGGCACCGCCGCCTACTACACCCCCAATACGCTGGGGTGGTCACAAATCAGCAACACGCAGTGGTCCAAGACGCAGCCCTATTTTTTGCCTAACGAGTGTGCGCTGGTGCCAGAGGACTGTCATGTGACGGTACACACCAGCGACGGCAAGTGGCAGGTAACATCAAGCGGCTCCGCGCCCAACTATCTGCTGCGCCTCAACACAGCCTCAATCACTAACTTCACCGCCAAGGCTGACTATGCCGACGGCACGAAGCACGACCAGTATTTTGAGGTGTCTATGCCCACCACGTCGCTGAGCAATGTGAAGCTGAACTTCGCCATTGGCGACGGCTCAAGCTCAGCCACAAAGTTCGGCGTGGTTTACTCTGTTGACGGCGGCGACACATGGACAGTACTCAATGACTACACCTCAGGCTCACACTGGAACACCTACGTTGACGCTAACTACAACCTCAACGCCGATGACAAGGAGAGCCTTATAATACGCCTGCTTTTACAGTCTGCCACCAAGACCAGCAACTATAACCTGAAGTATCTCAACATACTAGCTGAGGACACCCAGACACCCAAGGTGCTTGAGCTGACACCTGCCGACGGTGCCGCGGGCGTGCTGCCTACCGGCAAGGTGGCGGTGCGCTTCAACGAGGGAGTGACACTGAAGTCTGGCTCTGTGGCCACACTGAGAAACAACGTCAGCGGTGCGACGCAGGACATCACCCCGACGGTGAACGTGAACAAACTGTCACTGCCATACTCTGACCTTGACCTCACCACCTCTTACACCCTTACGCTGCCGGCCGGCAGCATAGCCGACCTTGCCGGCAACGTGTTTGACGAGGCACTGAGCATCACGTTCACCACCTCTGACACACGTCCTGTGCCGCCGCCAGTGCTTGACAGCAAGAACCGCCTGTGGTATCACCGTCCCGCGACTTACTGGGAGGAGGCCCTGCCGCTGGGCAACGGCCGTCTGGGCGCGATGGTGAGCGGCAGCGTGGCTGTTGACACCCTGCAGCTCAACGAGGACACCTTCTGGGGACAGTCGCCCAACACAAACTATAACGCTAACGCCAAGGCGGTGCTCTCACAGGTGCAACAATACATATTCAACAAGGACTATGCCTCAGCGCAGAAGCTGGCCATTCCTAACTGGATGTCTGAAGCCTCTCACGGAGCGCAGTATCAGGCCGCGGGCTGCGTGCTCGTAGGTTTCCCGGGGCATCGCTATGATGACGAGGAGATGGGACAGACCACCGGCTCCACCGACGCACAGGGCTACGTGCGCTCACTCGACTTATCTAACGCAACCGCCAACACGCAGTATGTAATTGACGGGGTGACTTACACCAGAACCGTTTTCACATCCTTCGAGGACAACGTGACAGTAATGCGCATTGAGGCTTCCGAACCCGGAAAACTGAACTTCAACGTCTGCTTCGCCGCTCCAAACAAGACTAACATGGAGAAACTGGGTGTTAACAAAATCACCTCTGACGGCATGATTGAGGCATCGCTGATACCAGCCAGAGACCAGTCTGAGAACGTGGCGAACAAGCTCAATTGCTACACTTTCATAAAGGTGCTCAACGAGGGCGGCACACAGACCAGCGACACAAAGCAGAACGTGATACAGTGGGGACTGGTGGCTGGCAATCCTTCCACGTCTACCATAGAGGTTAGTGACGCCACGGCGGCAACTATCGTGATATCATCAGCCACCAACTTTGTGAACTATCATGACATCAGCGCCGACGCGGAGGCCATGGCACTGGGATACCTCAACGCCTATCTGGCCAAGAACAAGACCTTTGAGACTGCGCTGGCCGACCACGCCGCACGTTACAGCGAGCAGTTTGACCGCGTGAGCCTCGACCTCGGCTCTAACGCTGAGCAGGAGGCGAAGGACACCGAGACACGCATCAAGGAGTTCCGCTCCACACAGTCTGACCCGGGACTGGTGGAAAACTATTTCCAGTTCGGACGCTACCTGCTCATATCATCGTCACAACCCGGCACACAGCCTGCCAACCTACAGGGCTTGTGGAACCCTAACGCACGTCAGTACCCTGCATGGGACTCAAAATACACCTCCAACATCAACGTGGAGATGAACTACTGGCCTGCCGAGGTGACAAACCTCTCGGAGTGTCACAATCCCTTTATCGAGATGGTCAAGGACGTGGCTGTCACCGGTGCCGAGACGGCGCAGCAGATGTACGGAGCACGCGGATGGACACTGCACCACAACACTGACATCTGGCGCACCACGGGTGCCGTGGACAACGGCTCCGTAGGCGTATGGCCTACGTGCAACGCCTGGTTCTGCTCACATCTGTGGGAGAAATACCTCTTCTCCGGCGACAAGACTTACCTTGCGGAGATATACCCTGTATTGAAGGGATGCTCAGAGTTCTTTCAAGACTTCCTTGTGAAAGACCCCAACACAGGCTACATGGTGGTGTGTCCGTCTAACTCTCCAGAGAACCATCCTGGCATATCCACCTACACCAACGAGAGCGGCAGCACTGTCAACTGTGCCCTTTTCGGCGGCGTGGCAATGGATAACCAGATGGTATATGACGTGCTGAAGAACACCGCCGAGGCCGCGCGCATACTTGACGTTGACGCTGACCTCGCACAGGAGCTTGACGCGCTCAAGGCCAAGCTCACTCCTTATAAGATAGGTAAGTACGGACAGGTGCAGGAGTGGCAGGAGGACTGGGACAGGGAGTCCAACTCTCACCGTCACCTCTCTCACCTCTGGGGAGCATATCCCGGCAACCAAGTGTCTCCTTATACCGACGCCACTGTTTACCAAGCCGTACACAAATCGCTTGTAGGACGCGGAGACGCGGCACGCGGATGGTCTATGGGCTGGAAGGTGTGCCAGTGGGCCCGTATGCTCGACGGCGACCATGCCCTGTCAATCATCAAGAACCAACTGAGACTGATGGACCCTAACGCCACCATGAACGATGCTGACGGCGGCACATACGCCAATATGTTTGACGCTCACGCCCCGTTCCAGATAGACGGTAACTTCGGATGCTGCGCCGGCATAGCGGAGATGTTGCTGCAGAGCCACGCCGGCTTCATACACTTGCTGCCGGCACTGCCATCAGCATGGTCTGAAGGCGAGGTGTGCGGTCTGCGCGCCCGCGGCGGCTTTGAGGTGAGCGGCCTGACATGGCAGATGGGCAAGGTGAGGAGCGTAAGCATCAAGTCAACCATCGGCGGCAACCTGCGCCTGCGCTCCAACACTCCGCTGAAGATGGCCGACGGCACTCCGCTGACCGAGGCCGAGGGCGACAACAGCAACACGCTGACACAACCCTACGTCATGCCATCGGCCATAGTGGTGAACCAGGCAAAGATACCTTCCACCAGCCTGCCCACGACCTATCTGTATGACATCCCCACCGATGCCGGCCAGACCATAGAGCTGGTCAGCACCGACACACCCACCGCCGTCAAGGCAGTGAGCGCCAATGACGGGAAAGCGGCCGCGGAGGCTCTCTACACCTCCTCGGGCTGCCGCGCTGACAACAGCCACAGGGGACTCACCGTCAGGAGCGGACGCAAGTTTATCAGATAAAACCCTTGCCGTTTGAAAAAAAAGATGTAACTTTGCATAAACATAACTATACACTTATATACATTATGAAGCAGAACATCTTTGAGTGCCACGGCACATGCTCCAAGTTCATCAACTATGAGATTGACGACGAGGGACGCGTACACAACGTGAAGTTTATGGGTGGTTGTCCCGGCAATACCGTGGGCGTGGCTACACTGGTAGAGGGCATGCCTGCCGCCGAGGTGATAAGCCGCCTCAAGGGCATACGTTGTGCGGCTAAGCCTACATCGTGCCCTGACCAGCTGGCACAGGCCCTGGAGAGAGAGCTGTAACCATGACACTCTTTTTATAGAACAGAAGCGGCAGACTGTATTTTTCTTTGACAGCCTGCCGTTTTTTATGTAAATGTCATCATTGTTTCCTGCATACCAGCAGCGCATGCGAACCATCTGCCAGCGTGGTGACGAAGATATAGGTATCGCCGCCCTCCCCTATCTTCAAGCGGCGACGCAAGTCGTTGACGGTGGACGGGAAGTTACGCAGCGTTATGTTGGCCTGTGGATGCTCCTGCCTCAGCCTCTTCAGCGACTGCTTGCTGAAGTCGCACACCTCACTGATGACAAAGGCACGCGCCGGCAGTTCAAGTCGAGCATCAGCGACAAATAGGTTACTCTTTGGATGCAGCTTCACCAGACCATGGCTGGCGGCAAGCATATCCTGCACACCTGCCTTCATAATGCTGGCGTTAGGCTCATAAAGGTACTGTCCCTCACGGGGCACTGCCGTAGCCACAGGCTGCCGCGTGCCGTCACATACGAAAGGCTCGTCACTGGTGCCAAGGTTCACGCAGTGATACACCGGTGCGGTATCAGCGTCACGCATCATCACAAACAGCAGTTCCTTACACTCTCCGCCTACGCTTACCACATGCACCTCACTCACATGGTGCAGCGTGCGCAGCGCCTGCGTTATATCGAGCATTGGCGACAACTTCACCATCACACACGGGGCACGTTGCAACAGTTCGCCCTGCAACGCTGCCACATCGGGCGTGCAGTCCTCTATGGCATACACCTTACGTCCTGCATCGTCACGCCGGGCTGGGTCTATATATATCAGCGAACAGTCCTTTCCGCTTGGCGTCATCCTCACCTCTGTATTTTCTATTCCGAGCAACGGCAGGTTGTGCCTCACCACATCACACAGCACCTCCTGACGCTCCACATACTCCGCCCTGCGGAATAACGGCGCAAGATGACAGAAGTCCACGCCGAAACCGCCTGTCAGGTCGGTCATCATATCACGGTCTGCCACCACCCTTTCTGCCACCTCGGCCTTGTACTCAGCCGTCAGTTCACTGGAGCACTGCTCCATCGACAGTCTGGGCGGCCACCACAGACCGTCCACGGCAGCCCACCGCGGCAGCTTGCGCCTGGCCAACTGCCAACCCTCTATCTGCTGCAGGCACCATAACATATCAACGCCCTCCGGCGCCTTCCTCAGCGCCAGGGGGCGTATGTCTTCCTCCCTGTGCAGTGCTATGTATTCCTCGTTACACATATTCTTTTTCCTTCTCTCGCAAAATTAGTAAAAAAGAATGACACGCACAAGCATAACGACAGAAAAAACGCATGGCCTAGCGTCACGCCAGACCATGCGTCGGTAAATATGTAAAAAACGCACAACTACAACCCTATGGTGAAGCCTGCCACCAGATATGCCTTCTGCGTAGAAGGGTTACATGACACCTCTCCAAACACCGGCAGAGCAAACTTCTTACACAACGGCAGCTCCTTGGTACAGCGCAGCGCCACATTGGTCACGGCAAAGCCGTTGACATCTGCATAGAACGATGTATAGTAAGGTACTATACCCACAGTGGCTGTCCAGTCGCACTTAGCCAACTTGAAAGGCGCACTCACCTCTGCATACGATGAGTAGGCACGCTTGCCGCTCTTGTTTACGCCGTCGGCGCCGGCAAAGTTGGTAAACCATTTCACTGCTGCAACACCGAAGTCATAGCCTACGTATGCCTCCCACACATGCGGTGTGGAGTGTGCGCGATAGTCCAGATACTTGTTCTCTGCTCCGCGCACAGAGAAATAGTAGTCTGTCACACCCACTGAGAAACCGCCCGTAGCATACTCCAGCGTCAGGTCAAACTCCTTCGTGTCATCCTTATTGATGAATCCGAAGCTACCCCATGCCGTGAGCGACAACCCTTTGTACGCCAGTCCTGCCGTAGGCTGTACGGCAGCATCGCCCAGCTCCTGACCACGCCATATATATCGTGTTACCACATCGGCACCTACAGTACCCTCTATCTTATCCTCGGCTTTCGCCACGCCCACACATGCCATTACCATAGTCATGAGGGCAATTATCCTTGTTCTCTTCATACCTTCTAATCTTTTTAGTTTTTAATATTAGTCTTCGTCTTCGTTTTAGTCTTCGTCTTCGTTTTCGTTTTCGTTTTCTTTTTCGTTTTCACCCCCT
>JAFXZU010000045.1:0-35433 GCA_017541085.1 Prevotella sp. | reverse complement strand
ATAGATTGGGTGCTTCTCTTTGAACTTAGAGGCAATAACAATGGTTTTATCCATTTTGTTGCTGGTAACTACACCCTGTCTTGTCTTTCTTAAATTACGCGTTTCCATCTGGACCATTATTATTTGTTAAGTTCACGTGAACGTATTTCTGTCTTCATACGTGCTATGTCACGACGAGCAGCCTTAATCTGTGATGGATTCTCGAGTGGAGAAACCTGATGGTTGAGCTTCAGGGTGTCATAGGCAGCCTGAGCGTTCTCCAACTTCTCTACCAATTCTTTGGTTTCGAGTTCTTTTACTTCTTTAATCTTCATAGCTTAAGCGTTTTTATCGTAATCACGACGTACTACAAACTTTGTCTTTACTGGCAGTTTCTGCGCGCCAAGTCGGAGAGCCTCCTTGGCAACGTCGAATGAAACACCTTCTATCTCGAAGAGGATACGTCCGGGAGTTACCGGTGCTACCCATCCTGCTGGGTCACCCTTACCCTTACCCATACGTACGTCAGCAGGCTTACGTGTGATAGGTTTGTCAGGGAAGATGCGTATCCAAACTTGACCTTCACGGTTCATGTAACGGTTGATGGCTACACGAGCGGCCTCAATCTGGCGGCTGTCAATCCACTTTGGCTCAAGAGTCTTGATACCGAAAGAGCCGAAAGCGAGCTGAGTGCCACGATGAGCGTTACCTTTGTTGCCGCGTCCATCTTGAGGTCTTCTATATTTTACTCTTTTTGGCTGTAACATTGTAATCTCTTACTTTTTAATGTTTTATTTGTTTCTCTTACGATTACCGCGACCGCCCTGGCGTGAGTTGTTGCCACCGCGACCAAAGTTCTGCTTCTCCTGAGTGAAGTTTGGAGCAAGGTCACGCTTGCCATACACCTCACCACGGCAGATCCACACCTTGATACCAAGGATACCCACCTTTGTGAGAGCCTCTGTCTGACAGTAATCTATATCAGCACGGAATGTGTGCAGAGGAGTACGTCCCTCTTTGAACATTTCCGCACGAGCGATCTCAGCGCCGTTAAGACGACCAGAGATTAAGACCTTGATACCCTCAGCACCAGCACGCATAGTGTTCTGGATAGCCATCTTGATGGCGCGACGGTATGCTATCTTGCCCTCTACCTGGCGAGCGATAGAGTTAGCGACGAGATTAGCGTCGAGGTCTGGCTTCTTTATCTCGTGGATGTTAATCTGAATATCCTTCTTGTAGAGTTTCTTCAACTCTTCCTTGAGGTTCTCAACATCCTGACCACCTTTACCAATGACGATACCCGGACGGGCAGTGCAAATAGTGATGGTGACACGCTTCAAAGTACGCTCGATGACGATACGTGACACGCTAGCCTTAGCGAGACGCTCGTTAAGATACTTACGGATTTTCTGGTCCTCTACGAGGTTGTCTCCGAAGCTCTTTCCACCGAACCAGTTTGAATCCCAGCCACGGACGATACCGAGGCGGTTAGCTATTGGATTAACTTTCTGTCCCATTCTACTTCTTATTTATCTTCATTAGTTTTGGTATCAACAAACAGTGTTACGTGGTTAGAGCGCTTACGGATGCGGTATCCGCGACCCTGCGGCGCAGGACGCATACGTTTCATTGTAACGCCCTCGTCCACGAAGACTTTAGAGATATAGAGTTCACCGTCTTCTGCCTTGCGGTCGTTTTTCACTTCCCAGTTTGCGATGGCAGAGCGGAGCAGTTTCTCAACGTCAGCAGCAGCCTGCTTTTTCGAGAAACGCAGTACGCCGAGGGCGCGGTTAACCTCCATACCACGTACCATGTCTACAACGTAGCGCATTTTACGAGGAGAAGAAGGCACACCCACCAACTTGGCGAAGTATTGGTTCTTCTTGGCCTGCTTCAAGGCTTCGGCCATATTATGTTTTCTAGCTCCCATTTTTGCTATTAATAATTAATGGTTAGGTGCCTGTCTTATTTCTTGTTACCGGCATGTCCACCGAAACGACGTGTTGGAGAGAACTCACCGAGCTTGTGGCCTACCATGTTCTCAGTCACGTAGACAGGAATGAATTTGTTACCGTTATGTACAGCTACTGTATGACCCACGAAATCAGGAGAAATTACAGAAGCTCTGGCCCAAGTCTTAACGACTGTCTTCTTGCCGCTCTCATTCATAGCGAGAATTTTCTTCTCGAGAGAGACGTTTATGTATGGACCTTTTTTAAGTGAACGACTCATAATTTACTTAGTTTTGTTGGGTATTACTTCTTGTTAGCTCTTTCTATGATGTACTTATTAGACTGCTTCTTCGGTGCGCGTGTCTTAAGACCCTTAGCGTACAGACCCTTACGTGAGCGTGGGTGTCCGCCTGACTGACGTCCTTCACCACCACCCATTGGGTGATCAACTGGGTTCATAACAACACCACGGTTGTGAGGACGACGTCCGAGCCAACGTGAGCGACCAGCCTTACCAGACTGCTCCAGAGCGTGGTCAGAGTTGCCTACTGCACCGATTGTAGCCTTGCAGGCAGAGAGCACCTTACGTGTCTCACCTGAAGGGAGTTTAATAACACAGTAACTGCCTTCACGAGAAGTCAACTGAGCGAAATTACCAGCCGAACGAACGAGCAGGGCTCCCTGTCCAGGGCGCAGCTCGATGTTGTGGATAACGGTACCAACTGGGATGTTGGCAAGTGGGAGAGCATTACCTACCTCAGGCACTGCCTCTGCACCAGACATCACTGTAGCACCTACCTGTAGTCCGTTAGGAGCGATAATGTAGCGTTTTTCTCCGTCAACGTAGTACAACAGAGCGATACGTGCCGAACGGTTTGGATCGTACTCTATTGTCTTTACTACAGCTGGAACACCATCTTTCTCTCGCTTGAAGTCAATAAGACGATACTTCTTCTTGTGACCACCACCGATGTAACGAACAGTCATCTTACCGGTGTTGTTACGACCACCTGTAGATTTCTTGCCGTAAACGAGAGACTTCTCTGGCACGGATGCAGTAATTTCCTCGAACGTGCCAATAACTTTGTGTCTTTGACCAGGTGTAACTGGTTTAAATTTACGTACTGCCATTTTTTATATTAAATATTGCTGTAAAAATCTATTTCCTCGCCAGCCTTCAAGGTTACGATAGCCTTCTTGAAAGCATTGCGCTGTCCTTTGATGAGACCTGCCTTTGTATAGCGTGAAGAACGCTTACCTGCATAGTTCATCGTGTTCACGTCCTCAACAGTAACATTATAGCGATCCTCAACCTCCTTCTTAATCTGGAGCTTGTTAGCCTCAGGCTTAACGATGAAGCCGTAGCGGTTAGGGCGCTTCTCTGTAATCTTAGTCATCTTCTCGGTGACTACAGGTTTGATGATAAATGCCATAATTCTTTATCTCCTTCTTAAGTTTATTTGGTTAAAATCTCGTCTATTGTCTTGACGGCGCTCTCGCACATTACCACAACGTCTGCATTCATAGTCTTGTAGGCGTTGAGCTTTGCAGCTCCCATTACCTCAGCCTTCTGCAGGTTGCGAGCAGAGAGATACACGTTCTTGTCATCAGCAGGCATCAGCACGAGCACCTTCTTGCCCTCTACCTTGAGGTTCTTCATCAGCTCAATGAACTGCTTTGTCTTAGGTGCCTCATAGTTGAAGTCCTCTACTACGATGATACCGTTCTCCTGAGCCTTGTAAGTGAGCGCGCTCTTACGTGCGAGCTGCTTAGTCTTGAGGTTCAGCTTTGTGCGGTAGTCACGAGGCTTAGGACCGAAGACGCGTGCGCCGCCCACGAGTACTGGTGAGTTGATATCACCACGACGTGCGCCGCCGCCGCCCTTCTGACGACCGAGCTTACGTGTTGAACCAGACATCTCAGAGCGCTCCTTAGACTTAGCAGTACCCTGACGCTGGTTGCCCATATACTGTTTTACATCGAGGTAAAGAACGTGGTCGTTTGGCTCGATGGCATAGATAGCATCATTCAGTGTGACCTTACGTCCGGTCTCCTGACCCTGTATATTCAATACACTTACTTCCATTTCCTTTACTTCTTAATTAATACGGTTGAACCATTGTATCCTGCTACAGAGCCCTTCACGATGATAAGGTTCTGCTCTGGGATAACCTTTAATACTCTGAGGTTCTGCGTAGTAACACGCTCGTTACCCATGTGTCCACCCATGCGCATTCCCTTGAACACTTTCGCAGGGTATGAGCAGGCACCTATTGAACCTGGTTTACGCAGACGGTCATCCTGACCGTGTGTTGCCTGGCCTACACCACCAAACCCATGACGCTTAACAACGCCCTGGAAGCCTTTACCTTTTGATGTTCCCACTACGTCAACGAAATCATTCTCTGCGAACAGTCCGTCAACAGTGATTGTCTCTCCGAGGTTATGCTCCTCGTCAAACTTGAACTCGGCCAAGTGCTGCTTTGGTGTTGTGCCTGCCTTCTTGTACACACCTTTCATAGGTGCAGAAGTACGCTTCTCCTTAGCCTCGCCAAAGCCAAGCTGCAGAGCCTCATAACCATCTTTCTCGACGGTCTTTACCTGAGTTACGACACAAGGACCAGCTTCGATAACAGTGCACGGTGTATTCTTACCGTCGGCACTGAAAACGGATGTCATTCCGATTTTTCTTCCAATTAATCCTGGCATTTCTGTTTGTATTATATAAATAATGTGTTATTGTAATCGTATATACGCAAAATATGACCACACAAAGACTTCTCCTTTTTGAAGTCTAAGGCGCTCAAATTCAGCAAGTTGATGACTTAGTGTCAGCGCAATCTCGCCTTTTTGCACTGCAAAGTTACACATTTTTTTTATTTCTCGCAAGCTTTTTTGCATTTTTTCACATTCGCCACATAAAAGTAACATACTGAAAATCACGTTCTCCCCGTCACCTACGCAACCACAACCGGATACAGATTGACGGCATGGGCAGCACGCTCGTCAGACTGCCATAAACCCAAATACCTCCGCAGTTGTAATTGGCATAAGCCTATTCCCCTGCGGAGGTATTCTATATAAGAAACCTACTATTTCTCTTTTTTCAAATAATCATACACGTTGATGGTACCAGCCTCACTCTCCACTCCGAGTGCAGGGACACGCTCCACCATCCTTGTTGCGCCGCTTGCCTTATTGACATAGAAATACACTGACGCACCTGTATAACTGCGGAACACCACCTGATATACAGAGTCCATATCCTCTGCCTTCTCCACACCCATGATAGATGGATTATCCTTAGCCACGCTCCAGTCGTACTCGCTGTGGCAATAGCTGTTCACCCCCTCATACGCCATCTCCGCCGTCAGTTCCCTGTTTTCCTTGCCATTACCTTGTGAGCAAGAGGACAAAGCTACAGACGCCAACAATAACAAAAAGACTTTCTTTCTCATAATCATCTAATCCAATCAAAGTTTTCTTTCACTGTTATTATCTGTCAGCCTTGCCTTCCATACCATGTTCCTCCGCCAGCATACGGTAGAAGGTGTTCTTAGTAAGGAAGAAATCATTAAGCACCTTCAACAGGTAGTTAGGATATGGAATGCTTTCATCAACGAACAAGTTGCATGTCGTATTCAACTCGTACAACTTACCATCATCCGACTTCGTATATACCACATTGGCCGGTGATATCCAGTTCAAGTCATTGATTACTTTCTTAACGATTGCCAGTTCGTTAACGTCTGTCACGTCAAAGGTATGCCACACGGGGTCCACCAGGTGGCAGAAGCAACAGCCTGTCGACACACGCAGAGTGAAGTTCTCTGCCTGAAACGTGAAGTATATGACCTCGTCCTCGTCACTTACCTTTTCCACCTTATAGTCGGCATTCATTTCCCTCAGACTGCTGATGAGTATCTGCATCGGTTCGCGCTCATTTGAAGGTTGGGTCACATTGTCTGCATCGGTACTTCCCTGTGCTTGCCGTGATTTCTCTTCCTCCTCTTCACTGTATTTCTCACCATTATCCTTTATCAGATAATACAAGAAGGCAAGAATACCCACTATTACTATCCCCCAAATCATTCCTCACCTCCTTCCTCTTCTTGCTGCGCGTCACCGTCGTCCTTCTTATAGTCCTTGCCCAGGATGAACTCATGCGACTGCAGCACCTTGTCGAGCATAGCGACGAAGTAATTGCTTATCCCGTCTATCTTCTCCGTCAACGGCACCGTCACTATAGTGCTTATGTTAAACGTATCATCGTCATCATCATAAGCATACACCATCTTAGGCATGGCATACATATTAAAATGGTTTATCTTTGACTGTAGTTCTGTTATTGTTTCCACATCCCACCGGCTTACTGAATGCCAGTTATAATCTACTATCCTTATCATAATAGAGTCGTCAAGCGCCACCATGAAGTGCTCCTTCTCATAGAAAAATCCATAGCGGTTTTCACCCAAATCCTCACAGGTGGCACCTCCGTCCTCCATTATCTTGAACAACAGGTCCTTCGTCGTGAGCGGTGTGTCACCAGCCTTGTGCAGTTCCTGCTTGTCCTTTGATGTATATGCCTGTTTCTCTTCTGTCATAGTCTTAGATTAAGGTACTTATTTGTTATTCCTGCTACAAAGATAAATAATGTTTTTTATACTACAAAGAAACAAAGAATGTTTTTCCGTCATTACACTAAGTTTCTTCCCAGTTCTAATAAAACCTCAGAGCACGCTTGTCCATGTCAAGCAAAAACCGCATAAAGTATCTGTTGTTTCCCTTCAGTGGGTCTATGACTCTGGTAGAAGGACACGGCGCAATTATCTGGTCAATGTATCTACTGGGGTGTCGATCTACCGTGTATGCATACAGATTTATCAAGACATACGTCTTACCCTTCTCCTCATAACACAGATATTGCCTGTAATATTGTTCTAAGATATTCTTTTTACCATTGTCATCGTCCGCCAGACCTTCCTTTCTCAGGAAACCGACCAGCAAGGAGTCAACAAACCGCAGTTCCTCTTCAGTGATTTCCTTGTATCTCTGTCCTGCGCCTAATACCGGTTTGTTATTCATCCACTTAGTTTCCCTCTGCAGCAGGTACACCTTCTCGTCTGAGGGAACATCCTTCGCCCATCTCCTTATCACCAGCTCCCGGTCTATCGGTGCCTGTTCATTTACCCAGTAAATGACACATACCACAATCACTATGACTGACAATACATATCTCATACCATTCCTCACGCCTTGTTCATTATCTGGCGCGTCTCCCTCCGCGCCTCCTTCCAACGGGGAAAATACCTGTCCATCAGTGCATGGAAGCGGGCGTTGTGACTCGGCTCCAACAGATGGCACAGCTCATGCACCACCACATGTTCCACACACCATTCTGGCAGCAATAGCAGATAAGCAGAGAAGCACACTGTCCGCGCTTTGACGTTACAGACGCCCCATCGTGAAATCATCGCCTTGTAACTGATGCCTGCCGGTTTCACTCCCATCTCCCTTGAGTAACGCTCCACCAACGGCTCCACCAGTGCCCTCAGCCGTTGCAATGCCTCGGCAGCCTCAGCCTTAGTACGCAACGGCAGTTGGTTATAGAAGGCAGCCCTGCGCCTCTGGTTGTCCAAGACTCTCTCACGCGCCCCTGCTATCCAGTCGCGATGCTCGTCTATAAACCGCTCCACCTCTTTCCTTGACAAGCCGACAGGTGCCGACACACGCACATCGCCATTCTTTGCAATGCGCATTGACAGCCTGCTGGTTCTCCTATATGTCACTTGTATCGCCATTCTTCCCTGTCTGTTTCTTCTGCGAAAGGGTTACTCTGCTTCCGATTGAGATATATGGTCATCAACCACATCAATACTTGGAAAATCTGTCTTTGGAACGGCATTGTCTTCCTCCGAGCAGGCACTGAACAATACGACTGTCACAAGCAGCGCAAGCACTGCCATTACTTTTCCTATGATATTCTTTTTCATAATCTACAATTCTTAAACCTTACTACTTCACACGTAATACTGCCTTGCAGGCTTTCACTTCCGACGCATCATCACCTATAGTATGAAACTTATTATCCTTCAGCACCAGACATCCGTCGGCTTCATAGTGCTTTGCCTCCACGACAGGTTCCAATGCGTTACCCTCGTAACTCTTGGCATCAGTTATGACGGGACTGCTACCACTTGCCTGACTACCAGGATTAGCCACCAGAACAAAAGCAGCACCCGCACCGTCGGCACATTCCAGTAATACTCCATTACCGGCCTTTACACCACGCTTCCCGCCAGCCAAGGTCAGCTCAGCAACACTCAGAGGTTCTTTGCGGGGCACGCTCCCGTCCATACGCACCTTACAGGCCGTCAAGCCCTCGGGCAACACCACGTCCACGCCGCACGACAGTGTCCACAGTTTGTTAGGAGACATCACTTCCGCATATACCATACCAGCCTCAAAGTTCTCCTTCAGACTTCCCATCAATGCGTAGTCGTCCAGCAATTCCAACGGCACACTCACCTCAACAGCTGTGCCGTTAGGTTTCATAGCACCCTCCTCAATTTCCAACGGCCCATCCGTTTCCGGCAGTACCACCTTCGAAATAACGACCTTACTCCCTTCGGTGGTCTTGAAGGCGTCAGCCTTGATACCCTTTATCAAAAATACATTATTGCCTACTTGCATATTGGCTTCCACCACAACAGAAGTTTTGGTCAATTGACCCTGATTCGGTACTTCTACACCCGTGATATCTACCGGAATAAATGTAAAGCCTGATATAGGATCAGTGAATGGTGCACCAGCTGGCTCTATATCCAGTTTTATATCGTCAAGGCTCTGAGCCCTTGTACCCATTAAAGCCATGAGCAAGAGGGCAAACATATAGATTAGTTTTTTTCTCATAATCGGTTGTTGGTTTCTTTTAGTTTATGATATTTCTTGTATTTTCACTTTTCAGGTTAGTGTTCTCAAATACAAAGTTACGAAAAATAAATAAATTTCCGTTGCATATATAAATAAAATATTACTCCACCTCCTTCCCCTGACAATAATAAAAGAAGGTTATGCGTTGGCATAACCTTCTTTTATTATTGTCTTGTATTCTCTGCTGTTTTAATAGAGAACCTTCTTGCCGTTCTGTATATATATACCGCGGCGAACCATGGATGGGTTTACACGGCGGCCCTGCAGGTCAAAGACTGTTGTTGGCTCTGCAGATGTCTGGCTTACCTCTTGTATGCCGGTGGCATTGTCATCACTTGCCAGCAGTCTTACATTATCCACATAGAGCAAGGTATTGTTGGCAGCACCTGCACTGGCAGATGTCCTGACTCCCAGTGAGAGTGTGACAACGGTTTCTCCTGTCAATTCGAAGTCATAGCACATCTGCTGCCAGTTTCCGCTCTCTGAAGGATAGCGGTAGTCTGTTGTCGCACCTATCTTGACACCGGTGAGCGAGGTATTGGTATTATTTCCACTGGTGGTTATCACCTTGCCATTGTTTGATGTCTCATTAGGACAGATGTAACGTGCGTTCATCAACACACGATATTTACCCTCCGGAAGTGTCACTGACTGAGTAACGGCGTTAGCGCCTGAGTCCCAAGAGTTGAGTACAGTGAGTGTACGTGCTCCACACTCCTCGTCAAACAGCGGACGACCGCAACGGTCTGTGTAGTTGCCCACAGCCTTAGGACTCACACAGTACTGAGTGGTGCTGTAAGGCATAGAGTACATACGACAGTAGTTAGAGCCACCGCTGAGTTGGTTGCCGGCGGTCCAACCCTTTACTGGCAGGATGTTAGGCCATTTGCTGTTCGTGGCGCTCACGATATTGACATAGCAGGGATTGAAGGTGCCTGCATCGCAGGTAGCGTTGCCGTCGGCCTTTCCGTAAGTCTCATCCTCCTCGAAAGAGGGGTTCACCAGCTTCTCTGCCGTGATGTCATGATAGCCTTCCGTGAGGTCTTCCTTCTGATACTCTGGCAATATGGCGTCGGTCTCTATCACAAGGTCACCGCCCACAATCCTGGCAATGAAACTGCCCGTGGTCTTTACAGACTCCTCCACGATGCCTTTAGTTGTGACAGCCTTGATAAAGAACTCACACTCGCAGTCTAACATACTTTCAAAGTATGCCACGTCAGGATTATCAGCATCCTGGAATGCACGCAGACCGTCATTGGTCACAAAGAACTTCAGCGTATTGACTATGCTGTGGTTCTCCTCCGCAAGAAAGTTTCCGCTGCCTGCCTTTGCGTTGGTATCGCTGCCTTTGAACACAGGGCGTCCGAGAGGTGTCTGTATGTTCTCCAACTGACATGGGCGGTCGCTGGCAAAGTTACTGAGCAACAGATATCCTGTGCTGTCAGGGTCAAAGACAATGACACCGTTCCAACCGTCAGGGGTGGTCAGTTGCTGGTTGAATGCTGCCAGCTGCTCCGTAGAGGTGGCATCAAGGTTTGAGTAATAGGTGATGGCACGGCGGTCCACCACGTCGTTAGCCTTCACTGAACGGCTGCTGTTGCTGTAAGAGGAATAGAGCTTGGCGGTCATTACCGAGTTATTGTTGGCTCTGTCGCCAAAGGCAAACTGCTTCTCGCCTGAGCGTACTATGCCCAACGCATTGTCCACATTTACCCAGTTACCTTCCATTGAGGCGAATGACGAACCGTTGAGCTGCCTGTGACCGTCAGCGGTATAGAGGGTACGCTTTGTCTTTGTCAGTTCATCAACGCTGATGGCCATCAGTCCGCCCTTCTCGGCAGTGATGGTGGCGTTGGTGTTAGCACGTACGTAGTCTATATATACCACGGCGTTGCCCGGTGTAGAGTAAAGGGCGAAGCGGTTGTTCAGTGTAGCGTCGTTGGTATTGAGTTCGCCGTTCATCACATAGCTGTTGCCCATCAGGTCATATATGCCAGAGACTACAGGAGTGGCATTGGTGCTCTTACCCTGCACCTCATACCATCCGAGGATGTTACCTGTATTGTTGGCGCGGAAAGGCACCACTATCTTGTTCTTGTCAACAGAGTTGGCGGCGATATATCCGGTATAGCTGCTCAGTCCTGTGCTCCATGAGAAGGTAGTGAAGCGTGAGTCAGAGGCTGCACGTACCACGTTCTGTGACTCGAACACCTTTGCGTCGCTGTACTGACGGTTGAAGTCGTTCCAGTCTGTAGCGGTGAGGTCGGCAGTGGACATCACCTCGTGCATCAGCCATGTCATCATCACGCGATGAGCCTCAACACCCATGCGGCGGGCACCCACATCGGCACGCAACAGCCATGAGCCGTCACTTGTCGTGGCCTGACGCGCCTTAATCATCTTATATGCCTGGTTCTCCAGCATAAGGGCGCGAGGGTCACGCAGGAAGCAGGCGTTTGTGGAATAAGAGGTTATCTGGTCATAGAGGAAGAGGCTCCAGTCATTACCGTTAGGCATAGCCAGCTCACCGTCTGCCAGCGCCAACCAGTAGAGCACCTCGTTCATAACCTTGTCGTTATTGTGCATCAATGCATTGGTAGCCCATTTCTCTTCTCCGTAGAGTCCCTGCTGGAACAGTTTGAGAGCCAGTGCAGCCTCACCCAACTCCTGTATCACCACATTCTGATAAGAGGTGTGGAAGTAGTTATGGTTCTGCAGTGTGTAGTCATCATAAAGGTTCTTGCCCTTATAGAGGTTGGCTACGGTCTTGTTGTCATAGGCAGGGTCTATGACGGTATTGTCGGTTGCATCATCCTTCTGGGAATAGCTGTTGATGGCAAACTCGCGCAGACGGTTGTACCATTGCTCAGCCAGGTCGTCGTTAGGGAACAAGCCCAGTGTGGCAGCCAGGATGTCGGCCTCCCAGCCGTTTTCCTCTGCCTTGGTGTCGCCAGAGTATCCTGTAGGGATGGTACGTCCCAACTCATAGTTACACTCTGCCTTCAAGAGCTTGTATATATAGTTCTTCTGTGTATCGCTCAGGTCTGTCCACTGGAAAAAAGCACTGTATGCCACGCTCATTGCCCAGAGCGATGACTCCCATACATAGTCGGTCTTTGAAGTGGAACCCCAGTTCTTGTTATCCTTACACTTCTTCAGGTTGTTGGCTTTGTGTGTACTGTAGGCATATACCAAACTTCTTCTTGCCATAGTGTCAATGTCATTCCATGTGACATTCTCTGGCAGAGTCACCTTGTTCTTACCATATTTGGACAGGAAAGCGCATATCATACTGAGGTCGGCATTGGTGCGCACGCCAGCCTCATTGCTGTAACCGGTGCTTTCGCCCTTGAACACACCGTTGGTCTCGCCCACGCTGTTGTTTGCCTCATTCTGAAAGTCATTCTTAAGGTAGGTTGAGAAATTGGCAAGCATCTGCAACAGGTCCGACTTCATCTGTGGCTCTGGAACGAAATCACAGAACACCACACCCTCGGTAGGACTCTCCACATCCTGTTCCGTAGGCTCCTCCGTGCCTCCCGCTTCTTCGTTTAACTTATAAAGATGTATGTCGTCAAACATCACGCATGAGCCACCACTCACCCAGGTCATGTCAAAGCCAAGCGTCAGACTGCCGTCTGCCTGCTGTTCGAAATCTACTGAGACGGTGCTCCAGTCCATCGTAGTGAAACAACCGGTAGAACCGGCAACAAAGGATACGGCGCTGTTCTCACCACCTGCCACGAGGGAGAAGGTGGAATAGGCTTTGTTGGCATAGCCGGTACGCACCTTGGCAGTGAGCTGGTACTTGCCCTTAGGAAGGGAGGCAATGGTCTGCTTCACGCTGGACGAACCGTTAGTCCATCCCACGCGCTGATAGTAGGCCTGCAAGCCATCGGCAAGCGTGGTCACCTTTCCGAAGTTGTTGTCTGTAAAACAATCCGCTGTCACAATCAGACTCACTGCACCCACGCTGTTGCTGACCGTCCATCCGCTGGGAGCGGTCACGATGTAGCCGCGCAGTCCGTCGGCGGTCTCAGTCTTAGGGGTAAGCGTCGTGATGTCATCACTCTCGAATGAGGCATTCGAGATGTACTGTGCCGTCACGTCTGTCTTGTCGTCGGCAGCCTTGCACATGGATGCGCTGACAATCAGCCCCAATAAAACAATGCAAAACTTTTTCATCATTTAGTTAGTTAGTATATAGTTTATGTTTAGATTTTTGCTTTCAGTCGCCAAAGGTAGCAAAAAAAAAGAAAAACAAAGAACTCTCTTTCTGCATTTTACCCCTGATTCGTAATATTATACATCTAATTTCTAATATTATACATCAAATAACAGCGTAATACTCTCTATCTTCCTCTGTATTCTTTACTTGCAAAAAACAAACTCACTTGATTAACCTATGGAAATTCTTATTCAAAAAAAGGTGTAATCTATGGTCGTTTTTTTCATACTCCGATTTATCAGAGTATAGGACATTTTGGTGATTTAACATTTCATTACAATTCGCAATCTAGAGAAAACTGACAGAAAAACACACCAATCAAAAAGAAGATAACAACAACCAACTGTCTCTTTTTTTGCGTTTTTGAGGTCAAAAAGCGCCTTTTTTGCACTTAAAAGCATAACTTTCACGTTGTAAAAGCATAGCTTTTAGGGTGTGAAAGCTATCACTTTACAGTATAAAAGCTATCGAATCACGCTGAAAAGGCCCTAAAATGTCACTCTTCAGCTACACCTCTTTCTGTATAGCGCTGTATTACAACACTTTGCACAAAACGCAAAATCCTTGCGATATTTCAGCCCGTAGCAGCGGTTGCTGAGTAATATCGCAAGGATTCGAAGCCAGAAATAGGACATTTTGGTGATTTGCCTGTTTTCATAAGTCTTGTTTGGCAACATTACTTTTGCGCAAAAAGACACATCTTGGGAAACGCCCTTACCTCCTTTATTTACGAAAAGAGAATTATATATCTTTTTCTATGAAATCAAGTAGTTTCTGCACGGCCTCAGCCTCGGGAATGTTCTTCTCCACACACTCCTTGCCTTTATAGAGCGAGATTTTATTAGGACCAGCACCAACATAGCCGTAGTCGGCGTCAGCCATCTCACCCGGACCGTTCACTATGCAACCCATGATGCCTATCTTCAAGGTCTTGAAGCGTGGGTTGGTTTCTGCTGCCTTGCTCACCGCAGCCTTGATGCGGGCTATGGTGCCTTGCAGGTCGTAGAGAGTGCGGCCACATCCCGGGCATGATATATACTCTGTCTTAGTGAAGCGCACACGCGCTGCCTGGAGGATGGACTCTGAGACCCCCTCCCCTGCCCCTCCCCAAGGGGAGGGAGATGTTACTGATTGACTGTCTGTAGGTCTTGTCATAATTACTTCTGACTTTACAGACGAGTCAAATATCTCTCCTTTATTATATATGACCAGCTCATGGGCCTTGCCTTCAATGAGCGGTGCACCAGCCCACATGGCGGCATATAGTTTCACATCGTCAGCGTCGTCTTCGTTAAGAGCTACATAAAGCACGTCGTCAACTATCCAGCGGCACACAGTGTGGGGCGGCACTGACGGAGACAATGGGGTTGATGGGATATCTGATGGGGATAACGGACTCGATAAGTTCTCCGACTTCACATCCGTAACCTTCCCCCTCCCTTGCAGGGAGGGCAGGGGTGGGTCGATTAACTTCTTTGCCACCGGTATCTCATTCTCCGGTTCCTCACTGAGGCTCACACGTATGGTGTCGCCAATGCCCTCAGAGAGCAGTGCACCGATGCCCACGGCAGACTTTATCCTGCCGTCCTCGCCTTCGCCAGCCTCGGTCACTCCCAGGTGCAGCGGATAGTGCATGTCCTCCTGGTCCATAGCCTTGACGAGCAGGCGTACCGATGTTACCATCACCACCGTGTTGCTTGCCTTGATAGACAATACCACATCGTTGAAATTCTCGCGCTTGCAGATACGCAGGAACTCCATGCACGACTCCACAATACCCTCAGGCGTGTCGCCGTAGCGCGACATGATACGGTCAGACAAAGAACCGTGGTTCACGCCTATGCGCACCGCCGTATGGTGCTCCTTACAGATATTGAGGAACGGCACGAAGCGTTCCTCTATCCTCTTCAGCTCTGCTTGATACTCCTCGTCGGTGTACTCCAACTTCTTGAATGTACGGGCGGGGTCAACATAGTTGCCGGGGTTCACACGCACCTTCTCGCAGTACTTGGCAGCGATGTCAGCCACATTGGCGTTGAAATGCACGTCGGCCACCAACGGAGTCATGATGCCCTCTGCCTTCAGTGCGGCAGAGATATTCTTCATGTTCTCAGCCTCGCGCGAGCCCTGTGTAGTCAGTCGCACCAGTTCGCCGCCGGCACTGATGATGCGCTTAGCCTGCGCCACACACGCCTCGGTGTCGTTAGTATTGGTGGTGTTCATAGACTGCACCCTGATGGGTGCGCCGCCACCTATCGTAATATTTCCCACATGGGTGGGAGTAGTGAATCTACGCTTCATTTAGTTTGTCTTATACTCGTACTTTACCTCTGCGAGGTCCTTGTTGGCCTTCTCTATCTTCTTGCCAAGACCGGCCTTGTATGCTTTCAGGCGCTGCGCCACGTCGGCATCCTGCAGTGCGAGCATCTCCATGGCGAGGATGGCGGCGTTCATGGCACCGTTCACGCCTACGGTGGCTACAGGTATGCCTGGAGGCATCTGTATGATAGAGAGCATAGCATCGAGTCCGTCAAGCATACCCTTGATAGGTACACCGATGACAGGCAGTGTGGTAGAAGCCGCAATCACACCTGGCAGGGCTGCCGCCATACCTGCCGCTGCAATGATGACGCGTATGCCGCGTCCCTCAGCGGTACGCGCGAACTGTTCTACGGCACCTGGTGTACGGTGAGCTGACAGAGCATTAACCTCGAAAGGTATCTGCTGTTCGTTGAGAAAGTTCATTGCCTTCTCCATTACGGGCATGTCACTTGTGCTGCCCATGATAATGCTTACTATTGGTTTCATAAGAAAGAAAAAGAAAAAGAAACACAACCCCTCCCCTTAATCCCCTCCCGAGGGAGGGGGAAGGTATGCTTTTGCTATATACAAAGAGTTGTAGGTTGGTTGGTTGTTTTTTTATTTAGTTTGTTATTTTTTAGTTTGTTTATATATTGTTCGTTCTTGGTTTTTATATATTTTATTCTCAACTTACCCCCACACAGGCTGTAACATATCCCTCCCCTCCCTCGGGAGGGGATAAAGGGGAGGGGTTATGGAGGGGTCGTGAGTGTCTTTCATATCACCACTCCCACGAATCCTGCCACCACTCCTATGAGGAAGCCGCCCACTATCTGACCAAGGGTATGTATGCGCAGCAACATACGGCTGGTGCCGAGCACGCCGGCAAACAGTATGAGCAGACAGAGCCACCACAACGGATAGAAACCGAAGATAAGCGAGAACGCTGCCACGGCTCCTGTGGTGCCGCCTATCGCCGCCGTGTGTATGGATATCTTCCACCAGTGGTTTATTATGGCGCACAGTATCTGCACCACGAGCGCCGCCACCACTATGGCCTTGATGATATATGACACATGGGAGAGCTGCATGACATACAGACAGGCAAAGTAACAGGCTATGGATATGATGTAGGGCACCATACGCGCCTCACGCTGTACCAGCTTGAGTAGCGACCACCCCTGATACTGACTATAAAGGCGTATCAGCGTGGTGGGCAGCAGACAGGTGAATATCCACACGCTCAGCAGTATGTGCAGCTTATACCCCCAACTCAGCATACTGAGATATGAGAACACAAATAGCGCCAACAGCCCCATGAGCGGCAGGTAAAAGGGTGTGAATATCACACTGATATAGCTGGCATTGGTAAGTATCAATCTGTTTCGTCTCATTTTCTCAATGCTGCTATGGGTATTCCTAACTGTTCACGGTACTTTGCCACCGTACGACGGGCTATGGGATAGCCCTTCTTCTTCAGTTCGGCAGCTATGCGTATATCACTCAGGGGGTGTTTCTTATCCTCTTGGTCTATGATATCCTGTAATGTATTCTTTATCTCACGGGTGGACACTTCCTCGCCTCCACCCACGTCATACTTCGCAGAGAAGAACTGCTTGGCGCGTATAATGCCCCACGGCAGTTGCACATACTTGGTGCTGCACACACGCGAGACGGTGGAGAGGTCCACGCCGGCTATGTCGGCTACATCCTTCAGCTTCATAGGACGCAGGTCACTGTCGTCACCGCTGAGTATATACTTACGCTGCAGTCGTATCACTACCTGCATGGTGAGCATCATGGTGTGGCGGCGCTGCTCTATGGCCTCTATGTATGAGCGCGCCCTGTAAACCTTCTGCTGGGCATAGAGCAATGCCTCCTTGTCGGTACGTGTCATGGTGGAGGAGCTCTGACGGTAGGTGTCTATCAGTTCCTCAAAGTCACGCGACACGCGCAGCCGGGGCACCTTGCCCTTGTTTATGGCGAGGCGTATCACCTCATCGTCATCCCATGTGATTATGAAGTCAGGTATCACCTGTTCCGTACTGCGTCCCATGGCCTCACCCAGCGATGCACCCGGACGGGGGTTAAGGCGGCGTATCTCACGGAACACCTCCTCTGCCGTGGCTTCGCTCATCTGCATGGCATCGGCTATGCGCTGCCAGTGCTTGTGGGAGAAGTCATTCCAGTAATCGCTCACCACCGTATGCATCAGTTTGGTGACCGGCGTAGGCTTACGATGGAGTATCTGTATCTGCAGACACTGCTGCAACGACTGCGCACCTATGCCGGGAGGGTCAAAGCCCTGCAGCACCGTGAGCACACGCTCCAGCTCTTCTTCTGTCACGTCGATATACTCATGCACCGCTATCTCGTCACTGAGCGACGTGAGGTCTTTCCTCAGCAAACCGTCGCCATCAAGCGAGCCAATCAGATAGTCCATGATAAGCAGCTGGCGCTCTGTCAACTCATGTTCGCCCACCTGTTCATGCAGGTGGTCATAGAAGGACTCGCCCTCCGTCCACAACCGCTCGCCGTTGTCGGCATCGGTATCGTCACCGTTCTGTGACAGCGAGGCATAGTCAGAGGTGGGCAGTTGATCGTCCTGCGCCATCTCGCTCAGGATACGGTCAAGCTCATCAGAGCTGTCTGAGCCGTCAGCAGAGTCTGCGGCATCGGCAGCATCTGAGGACGCATAGCTGTCAGCATCATCAGAGAAGTCAGAATCCTCCGACCCCTCAGACAAAGCAGGGTTCTCGTCCATCTCTGCCCTCACGCTCTCCTCAAAGCGCGCAAGGGGCATCTCAAGCATACGCATCATCAGCACCTGCTGAGCTTTCAGCGTGTGCGTCTGCTGTAATTCCTGAGTAAGCTGCTGTTCCTGTGTATTTAGTAGTTCCTGAGCCATAATGCAACACAAATTTACGCATTATTTCGCACAACAAAGAGGCTTGGCATACAAAATTCACTTCTTATTATAAAAAAGGTGTAAAACATTTGACTATTTGTTTTATTTTTCATAAATTTGCAAAATAGAATGGTGTGTACTGCACACACCTGCCTTATCAATCCTTGAATAACTAAATCAACGATATCTAACAATGAAATTTACAAAGAAACTCTTTGGCCTGTTGCTGGCTTCTGTGCTCGGCATAGGCCAAGCGGCAGCCGATGATGCCCTCGTGGCTTTCCCTGGGGCAGCCGGATGGGGACGTTTCGCCAAAGGTGCACGTGCCACATCAAGCGCAACGGTCTATCACGTAACCAACCTCAACGACTCCGGCACAGGTTCCTTACGTGATGCCGTAAGCCAGCCTAACCGTATCGTCGTGTTCGACGTGGCTGGTGTAATACGCATCTACTCTCGTCTTATATTCAGCAGCAACCTTTACGTAGCTGGTCAGACAGCTCCCGGTGAGGGTATCACCGTATATGGCGACGGAACTTCTTTCTCCGGTGCCGATAATATCATTGTACGCTACATGCGCTTCCGTATGGGAACCGTGGGAACCAATGACAAGGATGCTGCCGGCATAGCTAACGGACAGAACATGATCTTCGACCACTGCTCTTTCTCTTGGGGACAGGATGAGAACTTCTCTATCAACTGGGACAACAAGGGTACTGCTCCGCAGAACATCACGCTGATGAACTCTATCGTAGGTCAGGGCCTGATGACTCACTCTGCAGGCGGACTGATGCAGGCGGACAAAATCACGCTGTATCGCATACTGCTTGTTGACAACAGCACTCGTAACTTCAAAGTGAAAGGTACTAACCAGTATGTCAATAACCTCGTATATAACTGGAAGAACTATGCCTATAACATGGGTGGCGATTCTGAAGGCACCTCATACGTAAACATAGAAGGCAACCTATTCATCAATGGTCCTGCTGTAGGTGGCGATGCCCTTACAGGTGGTAACTCTGACTTCCACTTCTATGGCAACGACAACTGGCAGGACAAAAATCGTAATGGTGTCTTCGACCCATCAGAGTTTACAGGCACTGGCGGCGGCGACAAGGTTTCAACCCCATACGCTTACCCTGAACTGGAGAAGTGGGCAGGTAACTCTCTCATCGACAATCTACTGCCTGACGTAGGTGCTTCGCTTCCTTACCGCGACATAGCAGACTGCTATATGATTGACGAGGTGAAGTCATTCGGTACTAAGGGTGCATTGATAGCTCGTGAAACAGAATTGCCTATCGGTGCTCCTGACACATGGAACATGTATAAGGGAACCAAGAAGCAGGACACTGACGGCGACGGTATGCCTGACGCATGGGAGGAGGCCAACGGCACTGACCTTTCTGTGGCTGATGCTACCGTAGTGGCTGCTAACGGCTATCTCAACATAGAGAACTACATCAACGGCATTACAAAGGACGACAGAGAATTCTTCCTGCGCGCTCCTATGTCACTTACCCTCGAATCATCAACTCCTAATAGCCTCACTATATCATGGGCTGACTACAGCGATAACGAGGATGCCTTCATCGTGGAATACAAGAAAGCCGGCGATACTGAGTTTACTGCTCTGCCAAAGCTGGATGCAAACACCACATCATGCATTATCGCCGAGGAAGGTATGACACCTGCCACATCTTACGTGGTTCGCGTATGTGCTGTCAACGGAGAGAATAAGTCTGACTATACCGAAGAGGTAACAATGAAGACTCGTCCTGAGCAGACTGACCTCGTTGACGTGGAGACATTTGACGGCACAGGTGCCGGAGAGTGGCTCATCGACGATGCTACAGACAAGACTTACACCCTCAGCGAGGCTGAGAACCACACCGCTGTGGTGGTACGCACTGGCGCCAACATCACTCTCAACGGTACTGGCTATGTTAGCGGTACTGCCTCTATGAACAAAACCGGCAAAGGTACGTTCACCGTGGCTACTCCACAGCAATACACAGGTGCTACAGTGCTTCATGACGGTGTGTATGAATTCTCTTCTATCGCCAATGGTGACGTTGCCAGCGGACTGGGTATGAGCCAGGAGTTTGCACAGAACTGGGTAATGGACGGCGGTACCTATAAATACACTGGCGCATCAGCTGCCACTAACCGTTCTGCAATGCTTTACGACGCTACAGAGCTGAACATCGACAAGAGTGGCACCGTGCTCACCATGAACGGTGGCATTGAGGGACAAGGCGACCTTATCGTAAACGGTAATGGACAACTGCTGGTAAATAATGCTGAATTCTTCAAGTATGACGGTAACGTCGTGTTACAGGGTGGCGAACTGAAGCTCTCCAACAAGTCAATCTCTGACGCTGGTATCGGCAAAGCTTCCAAGCTCGTGATGAAAGGCGGTAAGTTCACCGCCATAGGTGATCGTGCTACTGCCGTAACCTTCAACTTCCCTATCGAGGTTCCTGCAGGCACCACCTCTACAGTTGACTTTGGTGAAAACAACTCTAACAAATGTAGTGTCACTGGTTCAGGCACACTCATATGGAACGTACACTATATACGTGAATATATCGAAGGCAATTGGGATGGTTTCAACGGTCAGCTCATCATCAACGGCACTGGCTCAAAGAATCAAAGTCAGTTTGCAATGAGCAAGGACGGTACAGGTCATGATATCAAGAACGCTACCATCTATATGAAAGGCACTGCCTCACTGCAAGGCGGTAAGAATCAGGCTACCTATGTATTAGGCGGACTGTCAGGTGATGCCACCACGCAGCTCGGCGGTTTCAACGTTAAGCAAAACGGTACCGGCACATGGGTTGTAGGAACCGCGAACACTAATGAGGAGTTCCGTGGCGTCATCAACAACTATGCGCAAGACTATTCACATAAGAACTCTACAAGCATCGAAAAACAGGGTACAGGCGACTGGCGACTCACTGGTAACAGCGACTATGCAGGAACTACCACCGTTACTGCCGGTACTCTCATAGTCAACGGCACACACTCTGGCACAGGTGCAGTGACAGTGAAGAGCGGCGCTACACTGGCAGGTAAGGGTACGCTGGCAGGCAAAGTAACACTGAACAGCGGTGCCACACTGCAGGTGGGCGACACACTGGCAACTGACAAGGGTCTGACAATGAGCGGTGGCCTTACTATACAGAGCAATGTGAAGCTCGTACTCAACGAGGCTATGCAGGAGGCTACACATTACAACAATGACAAGATACAGGTGTTCATCGGTACTGTAACAGGTACTTTCGCAGAGATTATACCTGCAACGCCTGGCGAGGGACAGACATGGGACACCTCTGCTCTCTACACTGACGGCATACTGACTGTAGTAGGCGGCGAGGAGAGACCTCTGGAACCAGAAGAACCAAAAGACCCAGAACCAGAGGTGTCAGGCGACACCAAGACAGCATTGCTCGCTTGGGGTAACATGACTAACAAGTCATACGACAACACCACATACAAGAACATGATGGAGGGTAACGAGAATGACGAGGCATATGGTTTCTCATTGGTATGCACCGGCAACTTGCAGAAGTCTTACTCTTCAGCAGGCACACCAAAGTTAAATATACCATATAATGGTGAGACATTGCAGCGCACAGCCATCAAGTGTTCTAACGGCGCACAGAACACAGTGTTTATGCCAACAGGAGCTAAGGCTACCAAGGTTATACTCTACAGTGTGACAGGCACTAATGCCGCAAGCCGCACCAGCTACTGGAAAGAAGTGGCAGGAGTAAGTTACACAGAAGAAACCGCCACACTGCTAGACTTGAACGCTGCACGTACCTCACCGAATGCTGTAGAGTTTACTCTTGACAACGTGGCAGACAAGTTTACCTTTACAAACACTGGTGAACAGCAGTGTGTAATAATATACATAGAGTATCACTACGGCGACGAAACTGGCGTAAACACCGTAAACGAGTTCAAGACAGCTAACTCTGACGCCATCTACAACCTTGCTGGACAGAAGGTGGACAGCAACTATCGTGGCATCGTGATTAAGAACGGTAAGAAGTTCCTCTATTAAGCCGTACTTACTTACGGTGGGAATTAATAGCCCCCCACCTTAATATAACAAGGAAATCCGCAAGTTGTAATCTTCAACTTGCGGATTTTTGTTTTAGCAAAACTATTTATTATGAGGAGATTGTACTTAACATTTTCCTCTCTCTGTCTGAGGATAGCAAATTCCGTCCGTACACAAAGAAACGCTCTTTTTTCGTCTCCACTCGTTGCGACACAAGACCTGTATTGCGACAAAACAATTAAACAGCGTCTATATTTGTCGCAAAAGCCCTCATTTTCCCTTTTCAAAAGGAAAAAAAATAACTTTCTTTTGTCCCTACTACTTTATTTTAGTAATTTTGCAGTAGTAATATCAACAAAACAAACATTATTTACTTATGAAACTGATATATTTCCATGGCTTCGGCTCATCAGGAGCCAGCGGCACGGTGCAACTGCTTCGCCGTCTGCTACCAGAGGATGAAATCATAGCTCCCGACATACCTGTGGAGCCACTCGACGCCCTGCCCTACCTGCGCGAACTGTGCGAGCAGGAGCAGCCCGACATCATATTGGGCACCTCAATGGGTGGCATGTATGCACACCAGATGCATGGTTTCAAGCGCATCTGCGTAAACCCGGCAGTGAACATGTCAACCATGAGCGGAGTATTGAAGACCGGCGAACATAAGTTCTTCAACGGCAGGAAGGATAACCAAAAGACCTTCCGCATAACGCGCGACATCATACAACACCACAACCAGATAGAGCGCCAGCAGTTCAAGAACCTTACCGATGAGGACCGCCAGCACGTGTGGGGACTCTTCGGCATCAATGACAAGTCATGCAACACCTACGGACTCTTCAGCAAGCACTATCCACAGTGCCAGCGCTTTGACGGCGAGCACCAACTGAATGAGAAGGTGCTGAAGAAGGTGGTGTTGCCGCTTATTGCCAGCATCATGCAAGAGGGATAGACAGGGAGTGGTCTCTATAGGCACTGGCACACTACCCTACCTGACGACATAAAAAAAGCATCGCATATCTCTATGCGATGCTTTTTCTTTGTATGTTGCTTATGATATATTAGTCTCTATACTCATAAACGCTTGGACGTCCCATAGTGCGACGGTCCATCTCCTCACGTGAGCCTACGATAATCTTCTCAAACTCACGCAGACCTGTACCAGCTGGGATGAGGTGACCGCAGATAACGTTCTCCTTCATGCCCTGCAGGCTGTCGCTCTTGCGGCGGATAGCAGCCTCGTTGAGCACCTTGGTGGTCTCCTGGAAGGAAGCCGCAGACATGAAGCTCTTGGTATGAAGTGCGGCACGTGTGATACCCTGCAGTATCTGTGTTGATGTAGCAGGGATGGCATCGCGCACCTCTACGGTCTTCAGGTCATGACGCTTCAGGTAAGCATTCTCGTCACGCAGCTTGCGGGCGGTTACTATCTGACCCTTATGGAGGTTCTCAGAGTCACCAGCGTCAACAACCACCTTCTTACCCCAGATGCGGTCGTTCTCCTCTGTGAAGTCAAGCTTATCAACGATATCAGCCTCAAGGAATGTGGTGTCGCCAGGCTCGTTAATCTGAACCTTACGCATCATCTGACGCACGATAATCTCGAAGTGCTTATCATTGATGGTCACACCCTGCAGACGGTAAACGTCCTGAACCTCATTCACGATATACTCCTGAACAGCTGTCAGACCCTTGATGGCAAGGATATCCTGCGGTGTGATAGAACCTGCTGAGAGTGGTGTACCTGCACGCACTGCGTCGCGGTCCTGAACGAGGAGCTGCTTTGACAATGGTACGAGATACTTACGCTGCTCACCTGTCTTAGAGGTGATGATGACCTCACGGTTACCACGCTTGAGGGCACCCATAGACACCTCACCATCAATCTCTGATACTACAGCAGGGTTAGATGGGTTACGTGCCTCGAAGAGCTCTGTAACACGTGGCAGACCACCAGTGATATCACCGGCACGGCTCACGGTACGTGGTATCTTGACAAGTGTAGCACCAGTCTCTACCATCTGACCATCCTCCACATTGACGTGACCGTCCACTGGGAGGTTATAGGTACCCTGTATCTGACCATCCTCACCTATGATGTCACAGGTAGGAATCATTGAGCGGTCCTTAGACTCTATGAGTATCTTGTCTGCAATACCTGTTGACTCGTCAATCTCTGCCTTATAGGTAACGCCCTCAACAAAGTCGTTGAGCTTAACCTTACCCTTGAACTCTGATACAATGACAGCATTGAATGGGTCCCACTTGGCAATCACGTCGCCCTTCTTAACGGTATCACCTGTCTTGTAGTACAATGATGAACCGTAAGGTACAGGAACTGTTGACAGAACAATGCCAGTGTTAGTGTCTATAAAGCGGCACTCAGTAAGACGGCTAACTACCATCTCACACTCTACCTTGCCTTCCTCAGACTCATCAACGAATGGTACTGTACGCAACTCATCAAACTCCAGACGAGCCTCCTCTGTCTTACATGTCACGGTAGCATTTGCTGCTGCACCACCGGCAATACCACCGGCGTGGAACGTACGCAGTGTAAGCTGTGTACCAGGCTCACCAATAGCCTGTGCGGCGATGACACCGACAGCCTCACCCTTCTGTACCATACGCTGGGTAGCGAGGTTACGTCCGTAACACTTCTTGCAGACGCCCTGCTTTGACTCACAGGTGAGCACTGAACGTATCTCAACGCTCTCTATGCCAGCCTCCTCAATAGCCTTGGCGCGAGCCTCATTAATCTCTTCGCCGGCAGGACAGATGACTGCATTGGTATGAGGATTAACAATATCATGTACGCTGACACGACCCAATATACGGTCGTACAGACTAGAGATGACATCATCGCCATTCTTCAGGGCTGTGCATACAAGACCACGCAGTGTACCACAGTCATCCTCTGTGATGATGACATCATGTGACACGTCAACAAGACGACGGGTAAGATAACCGGCGTCGGCTGTCTTCATGGCGGTGTCGGCAAGACCCTTACGGGCACCGTGTGATGCGATAAAGTACTCCAGCACTGACATACCCTCCTTAAAGTTAGAAAGGATAGGGTTCTCAATTGTTGGACGGTCATCAGCACCGGCCTTCTGAGGCTTATTCATAAGACCACGGATACCTGAGAGCTGCTTAATCTGGTCCTTAGAACCACGGGCACCAGAGTCAAGCATCATGAACACGGCGTTGAAGCCCTGGTCGGCCTCGGTCATCTCCTTCAACAGGATGTTACCGATGTCATTGTTTACGTGAGTCCAAGTATCGATAACCTGGTTATAACGCTCGTTGTCGGTGATGAATCCCATGTTATAGTTGTCAGTAATCTGACGAACCTGCTCGTTACCCTTAGCGATAAGCTCTTCCTTCTCTGGTGGAATGATGATATCGTCAAGGTTGAATGACAGACCTGCGAGGTATGCCATACGGTAACCGAGGTTCTTAATACCGTCAAGGAACTCACATGCACGTGCGAAACCTACGAAGTTGATGACATCCTGAATGATGCCACGCAGTGACTTCTTAGATATAATGGTGTTGACGAAGCCCATCTCGTCTGGCACCAATGCATTAACGATGACACGTCCTACTGATGTCTCAACCATGTGGCGAACCTTCTCGCCGTCAACAACATCATTGACCATCACCTTTACAGGTGCGTGGAGGTCACAACGCTTCTCGTTGTAAGCAATGATTGCCTCCTCTGGTCCGTAGAATGTCAGTCCCTCACCCTTTGCACCCGGACGAATCTTGGTGATATAGTAAAGACCAAGCACCATATCCTGTGAAGGCACAGTGATAGGAGCACCGTTGGCAGGGTTAAGTATATTGTGGCTCTGAAGCATAAGGAGCTGAGCCTCAAGTATTGCCTCATTTGACAGTGGGAGGTGGACAGCCATCTGGTCACCGTCGAAGTCAGCGTTGAACGCAGTACATGCCAATGGGTGGAGCTGGATAGCCTTACCCTCGATGAGCTTTGGCTGGAATGCCTGGATACCAAGACGGTGAAGTGTTGGGGCACGGTTCAAAAGTACCGGATGACCCTTCATCACGTTCTCCAGGATGTCATAGATAATCGGCTCACGACGGTCAACAATACGCTTGGCGCTCTTGACAGTCTTAACGATACCACGCTCTATGAGCTTGCGTATAATGAATGGCTTGTAGAGCTCAGCTGCCATAAGCTTTGGCAGACCGCACTCGCCCATATTCAACTCCGGACCTACAACGATAACGGAACGTGCAGAGTAGTCGACACGCTTACCGAGAAGGTTCTGACGGAAACGTCCGGCCTTACCCTTGAGTGAGTCAGAGAGTGACTTGAGCGGACGGTTAGACTCGCTCTTCACTGCGCTTGACTTACGTGAGTTGTCGAAGAGTGAGTCAACAGCCTCCTGAAGCATACGCTTCTCATTACGGAGGATGACCTCAGGAGCATGTATCTCCATAAGTCTCTTCAGACGGTTGTTACGTATGATTACACGACGATAGAGGTCGTTGAGGTCAGATGTAGCGAAACGGCCACCGTCCAATGGAACGAGCGGACGCAGCTCTGGCGGTGTTACAGGCAGAACCTTCATTATCATCCACTCAGGACGGTTCTGATCACCATTCTCACCACGGCTGTTACGGAATGCCTCTACTACCTGCAGACGCTTCAGAGCCTCTGTCTTACGCTGTACGGAACCCTCGGTAGAAGCCTGGTCACGCAACTGGTATGACAGTTCGTCAAGGTCAAGCTGCTGCAGAAGGATGTATATAGCCTCTGCACCCATCTTGGCAACGAACTTGTTAGGATCGCTGTCGTCAAGCAGATAGTTGTTAGGATCAAGGCGGTTGTCAACGATGTCGATATACTCCTCCTCGCTGATGAAGTCGAGACGGTGAGAACCATTGATTTCTGTACCATTCTCGTCCTTCATGCCTGCCAAAGCACCTGGCTGTATGATGACATACTTCTCATAGTATATCACAGACTCCAGCTTCTTTGTAGGTATGCCCAACAGATAACCTATCTTGTTAGGCAGAGAACGGAAGTACCAGATATGTGCCACAGGTACGACGAGTTCAATGTGTCCGGCACGCTCACGACGCACCTTCTTCTCTGTCACCTCAACACCGCAACGGTCGCAGACGATACCCTTATAACGTATGCGCTTATACTTTCCGCAGGCACACTCAAAGTCCTTAGTAGGACCGAAGATACGCTCACAGAAGAGACCGTCACGCTCTGGTTTGTAAGTGCGGTAGTTGATGGTCTCAGGCTTTGTCACCTCACCATACGACTGCTCCAGAATCTCTTCAGGAGATGCCAAGCCGATAGTTATCTTGGTGAAATTGGTTTTTATGTTGTTTGTCTTCTTAAAAGCCATAATTATTTATATTTATTAGTCCAGTTTAATGCTAAGTCCTAATCCGCGCAGCTCATGCAGCAATACGTTCAGTGACTCTGGTATGCCCGGTGTAGGCATTGCGTCACCCTTAACTATTGCCTCGTAGCTCTTTGAGCGTCCTGCTACGTCATCAGACTTCACTGTGAGAATCTCCTGAAGCACGTGGCTCGCGCCGAAGGCCTCGATGGCCCAAACCTCCATCTCACCGAAACGCTGACCACCAAACTGTGCTTTACCGCCGAGTGGCTGCTGAGTGATGAGACTGTAAGGACCGATAGAACGTGCGTGCATCTTGTCCTCAACCATGTGACCGAGTTTCAAGAAGTAGGTCACACCTACTGTAGCCGGCTGGTCGAAGCGCTCACCTGTCTCACCATCATAGAGGTGTGTAGAGCAATAGCGTGGCAGACCTGCCTTGTCAGTCCACTCGTTAAGGTCATCCAGACGTGCACCGTCGAAGATAGGTGTAGCGAACTTAACACCCAGTTTCTTACCCGCAGCACCGAGTACAGCCTCAAATATCTGTCCCAGGTTCATACGAGAAGGCACACCCAATGGGTTAAGTACGAGGTCAACAGGACGACCGTCCTCAAGGAATGGCATATCCTCCTGACGTACCACCTTAGACACGATACCCTTGTTACCGTGACGACCCGCAAGCTTATCACCCACGCCGATCTTACGTTTCTTAGCAATATAAACCTTTGCCATCTGCAACACACCTGAAGGAAGGTCGTCACCGATTGTTATGGCAAACTTCTTACGCTTGAGCTCTGCATCAAGTATCTTATACTTACGTATGTAGTTGATGATGAGCTGACGTATCATTCCGTCTGTATGAGCGTCACCAGTCCACTCGTTTGACTGTACACCGTCATACTCAAGGTTAGCCAATATGGTAGCAGTGAACTTGCTGCCCTTGGTAACAACCTCGGCTCCGGTATAGTCTGTGATACCCTGACAGGTCTTACCCTCTGTGAGAACCATCAGCTTCTCTATGAGGATTTCCTTAAGGTCTGTGTACTTAGCGTCATACTCCTGCTCCAGTTTCTCAATGAGCAGCTTATCCTGCTTCTTAGACTCGCGAGTCTTCACTGCACGAGAGAAGAGCTTCTTGTCTATTACGACACCTGACAGTGACGGGTTAGCCTTGAGTGAAGAGTCCTTAACATCACCTGCCTTGTCACCGAAGATGGCACGCAGCAGCTTCTCCTCTGGTGAAGGATCGCTCTCACCCTTTGGAGAAATCTTACCTATCATGATGTCACCTGGCTCTACACGGGCACCGATACGTATGATACCGTTCTCGTCAAGGTCCTTTGTAGCGTCCTCAGACACGTTAGGAATGTCGGATGTAAGCTCCTCCATACCACGCTTGGTCTCACGTACCTCAAGTGAATACTCGTCAACGTGCACTGATGTCAGCACATCGTCTCTTACTACACGCTCTGAGAGTACGATAGCATCCTCATAGTTGTAACCCTTCCATGGCATATAAGCCACAAGGAGGTTACGACCGAGAGCCAACTCACCATTCTCTGTAGCATATCCCTCTGTGAGGATGTCGCCAGCCTTCACACGCTGTCCCTTCTCACATATAGGACGAAGGTCGATAACCATGTTCTGGTTGGTACGACGGAACTTAGGTATGCGGTATTCCTTAACGGCAGGCTCGAAGCTTACGAACTCCTCATCCTCCGTACGGTCATACAATATACGTATTGTTGTTGCGTCAACATACTCTATCACGCCATCGCCCTCAGCTGTTATCATAGTACGTGAGTCCTCACATACCTGGCGCTCCAGACCTGTACCTACGATAGGTGCATCGTTATGCAACAAAGGCACAGCCTGACGCATCATGTTACATCCCATCAACGCACGGTGTCCGTCATCGTGCTCCAAGAACGGAATAAGACCGGCAGACACTGATGCAATCTGCTGTGGTGATACATCCATGAGGTTAACCTCTGTAGGAGGCACAACAGGGAAGTCTGCATTCAGACGACACTTCACCACGTCACGGATAAAGGTACCGTCATCATTGAGCGGAGCGTTACCCTGTCCGATGATAAGATCCTGCTCCTCCTCTGCGGTAAGATACTCCACATGAGAGTTGTCAAGGTCAGTAACACCGTCGTTAACTCTTCTATAAGGAGTCTCTATGAAGCCCAGGTCATTAATCTGCGCATACATACAGAGTGAAGATATCAGACCGATGTTAGGTCCCTCAGGAGACTCAATAGGACACAGACGTCCGTAGTGAGTATAGTGTACGTCACGCACCTCGAAGCCTGCACGCTCACGAGACAGACCGCCAGGACCGAGGGCTGAGAGACGACGCTTGTGAGTCACCTCTGCCAGAGGGTTGGTCTGGTCCATGAACTGTGAGAGTGGGTTTGTTCCGAAGAACGAGTTGATGACGCTTGATATAGTCTTAGCGTTGATAAGGTCTGTAGGTGTGAACACCTCGTTGTCGCGCACATTCATACGCTCACGGATAGTGCGGCTCATACGGCTCAGTCCTATAGAGAACTGGTTAGCCAGCTGCTCACCTACCGTGCGTACACGACGGTTAGAGAGGTGGTCAATATCATCTACCGTAGCATTGCTGTTGATCAGGTTGATGAGATACTTGATAATCTCAATGATATCCTCCTTAGTCAACACACGTGTTTCAGCGTCAGTGTCAAGACCCAGCTTCTTGTTGATACGGTAACGTCCTACCTCACCCAGGTCATAGCGCTTGTCTGAGAAGAACAGGTTAAGTATCACCTCGCGTGCACTTGCCTCATCAGCAGGGTCAGCGTTACGCAACTGACGATAGATGTAGTATATAGCCTCTTTCTCTGAGTTAGAGGTATCCTTTGCCAGAGTGTTGAAGATGATAGAATACTTAGAAGATGTATCCTCATCCTTCTGTACGAGAATTGTTGACTGCTCGCTGTCGAGAATGTCCTGGATATTCTCCTCAGTGATAACAGTCTCACGCTGCATGAGTATCTCGTTACGCTCAAGAGAAACGACCTCGCCGGTATCCTCATCAACGAAGTCCTCAGACCATGTACGCATGAGGTTGGCAGCCAACTTGCGTCCTATCACCTCCTTGAGTCCCTTCTTGGAAACCTTAACCTCGTCAGCCAGGTCGAAGATAGACAGGATGTCCTTATCCTTCTCATAACCGATAGCACGAAGCAGAGTAGTAACAGGCAACTTCTTCTTACGGTCGATGTAAGCATACATCACGTTGTTGATGTCTGTAGCAAACTCAATCCAAGAACCCTTGAACGGGATGATACGTGCAGAGTAGAGCACAGAACCATTAGCATGCACGCCCTGTCCGAAGAACACGCCTGGTGAACGGTGCAACTGTGACACAACCACACGCTCGGCACCGTTGATGATAAAGGTACCATTGCTTGTCATGTAAGGGATTGTGCCCAGGAACACGTCAGAGACGATAGTCTCAAAGTCGGTATGCTCCGGGTCAGTACAGAAGAGCTTCATCTTAGCCTTCAAAGGAACGCTGTATGTAAGTCCGCGCTCCAGACACTCCTCTATGGTATAGCGTGGAGGGTCGATGAAGTAATCCAAGAACTGTAATGTAAAGTTGTTACGCGTGTCTGTTATAGGGAAGTTCTCACTGAACACCTTATACAGACCGTCCTTCTTACGCTCCTCTGGTGGAGTATCCAACTGCAGGAAGTCGCGGAAAGACTGCAACTGCACGTCAAGGAAATCCGGATAAGGCATCGGATTCTTCACACGTGCGAAGTTGACTCTTGTTTCTGCTTTCTTAGCTGTCATGCTTAATTAGTATGATATATTTATATTATTGTTTCTATATATAATGTCGCTAATGCGGTTGTTTCTATAACAAAACGTCCCTCTCTTGATATCCTCTCTCCCCTGTCTATTGTGAAAAAAAGATATAAAAAGGTTAGGAACCACCTACTTGGAAGCTCCTAACCTTCTATTTAATAAATAAAGTAATTATCAATTACTTCTGCTCAAGTTCTTCGTTTAGAAGAAAAGGCTGAACTGTATTACTTCAGCTCTACCTTAGCACCAGCCTCTTCGATAGCCTTCTTGAGGTTCTCAGCCTCGCCCTTAGGCATACCCTCCTTGATGGTAGCAGGAGCACCGTCAACGAGATCCTTAGCGTCCTTCAGACCAAGACCGCAAGCCTCCTTCACAGCCTTAACGACTGCGAGCTTGTTAGCGCCAACCTCAGCGAGAACAACGTCGAATGAATCCTTCTCAGCAGCAGCCTCTGCAGCGCCACCAGCAGCAGGACCAGCAGCAACAGCAACAGCTGCAGCAGCAGGCTCAATTCCATACTCTTCCTTCAGAACTGTAGCAAGTTCGTTTACTTCTTTAACGGTGAGGTTTACGAGTTCCTCAGCAATAGCTTTAATATCTGCCATTTTATTTTAAAATTTTAATTGTTTTTTACTGTAATGATTGTTAATTTTGTTTTTCATGCTGCGCGCCACAATTCATGCCGCACGCCCCATGTTCTTACTCTGCTTTCTCGCCCAGAGTCTTGAGCACACCGTGAATGGTGGTGCCTGCAGACTGCAGACCAGAAATAACGTTCTTTGCAGGTGACTGCAGCAGTGCCACAACCTCGGCGATGAGTTCGTTCTTGCTCTTCAGTGCGTCCAGCTCAGCGAGCTTGTCAGCACCTACGAAGAAGCTCTCCTCAGCGTAAGCAGCCTTCAGTGCAGGTGTACCTTCCTTATACTCCTTGAGTATCTTGGCAGGAACGTTGGCCACCTCGGTAAACATCAGAGCGGTGTTGCCCTTCAGTGAGCCATAGAGTTCTGAATAGTCAAGCTCAGCGGCTTCAAAAGCCTTAATGAGGAGCTTGTTCTTCACAACTACCATCTTGACCTGCTTTTCGAAAGCCTTGCGACGGAGATTGCTTGTTGCCTCGGCATCCAGTCCTGTCACGTCTACAACGTAGAAGTGAGGATACTGCTTCAGCATCTCGCCAAGTCCATTAATGATAGTATCTTTTACTTCCTTTTTCATTTTACAAAACTTTTAGAGTTAATCGGCTGATTTAGGATCAATCTTGATACCCTTACTCATTGTGCTTGAAATAAAGATACTCTTGATGTATGTACCCTTAGCAGCAGCTGGCTTGAGCTTGTTGACGGTTGAGATGAACTCCTTGGCGTTTCCAGCGATTGCCTCTGCGCTCATAGACACCTTACCGATTGAAGTGTGGATGATGCCGGTCTTATCAACCTTGAAGTCGATCTTACCCTGCTTCACCTCTTTGACAGCCTTTGCTACGTCCATAGTCACGGTGCCGCTCTTTGGGTTTGGCATAAGTCCACGAGGACCGAGGATACGGCCGATAGGACCAATCTTACCCATGCAAGAAGGCATAGTGATGATGACATCAACGTCTGTCCAACCACCCTTGATCTTCTCGATGTACTCATCAAGACCAACGTAGTCAGCACCAGCTTCTTTGGCAGCAGCCTCCTGATCAGGGGTACAGAGTGCAAGCACACGTGTAACCTTACCTGTGCCGTTAGGCAGACTTACAACACCACGAACCATCTGGTTGGCCTTACGGGGATCCACACCAAGGCGAACGTCAACGTCAACCGAAGCGTCAAACTTAGTTGTGGTAATCTCCTTAACGAGTGCTGCAGCCTCTTCAATAGTGTAGAGCTTACCAGTCTCTACCTTACCGGCTACTGCTTTCTGATTTTTTGTCAGTTTACTCATTTGTTTTTGAAGTTTTTTCGGTACGAACGGCAACCTCACGATTAGTGTGTGTCGCCTCCCGGAAATGTTAAATTAATCAGCGGATCTCAAATCACAGATTTAAGACTTGCCTTTACTTATGCAGGGAAGTCACCCTTGACGGTGATACCCATGCTGCGTGCTGTACCAGCAATCTGCTTCATGGCAGACTCTATGGTAAAGCAGTTGAGGTCTTTGAGCTTGTCCTCAGCTATGGTCTTCACCTGATCCCATGTAATCTCTGCAACCTTGTTACGGTTTGGAGATGCAGAACCAGACTTAACCTTCGCAATCTCCTTCAGCTGCACAGCAGCAGGAGAAGTCTTGATGACAAAATCAAAAGACTTGTCAGCGTAGTAAGTAATGACAACTGGGAGCACTTTGCCAGCCTTGTCCTGGGTACGAGCATTGAACTCCTTGCAGAAGCCCATGATGTTTATACCCTTAGAACCCAGAGCAGGTCCTACCGGAGGTGACGGATTGGCTGCGCCGCCCTTAATCTGCAGTTTAAGTTGTCCAGCAACTTCTTTAGCCATCTTCTTTGTTAATAATTAAAATGTTGATTATATAGAAAGGCAGACCGATGGAAGCATTATTTTTGTCAGCCTGCGGTTCTTCAAAATTATTTCCTTATCTATATATATATTTATCCTTCTTTCTCAACCTGCATGAAGTTGAGCTCAAGTGGAGTGTTGCGTCCGAAAATCTTCACTATGACCTTCAGAGCGCGCTTCTCTGGATTAACCTCCTCGATTATACCGCTGAAGCCGCTAAACGGCCCGTCGGTCACTTTCACAGTTTCGTTAACCACGTAAGGAATGTCTACCTCCTCAATGAGCACCGTCTCCTCTGCAGCACCAACCATGCGGTTGATATCCTGCTGGCGCACGGGTGTTGGCTCATCAAGACCGCCGAGGAATCCAAGGCAGTTAGGCATGAAACGCAAGTCATGAGCAGTATCGCCCACCATCTCTGCTTCTACAAACAAGTATCCGGGCAATGCCACTTTCTCTTTGACCACGCGTTTACCATTACGCAAAACTGCCTGTTTCTCCATAGGCAACAATACCTGAGAAACATGGCTGCGGAGCCTCTCATTGTGCTCACACTCCTTCTCGATGTATTCCTTGAGTTTTGCTTCCTTTCCAGTTACGGAACGCATAGCATACCATTTGAAATTCTTCTCTGCCATATCGCCTCCGTAAAAGATTAGTTAGGATAAATCGAACTCATCATGAACCTGAACAGAGAGTCCATACAGAAGACTACAAGGGCTATAACAAGCGAAGCAGACAGCACTACCATTGCGGAGTGTGTCAGCTGTTTGCGTGTAGGCCAAGTTGTCTTATATACAAGTTCCTCATAGCAGGCCTTGCAATAATTTACAATCTTATTCATTATTATGTCTCGTTATTAGCACGGGAGGAAGGAATCGAACCCTCATTGACGGTTTTGGAGACCGCTTTCCTACCATTGAAAGACTCCCGTAAGTTAAGTGAAAAGTGAGCAACCACAGTGAGACCACTCACTTTCCACTTTTATTAGTCACTTCCCTTGAAAGGAAGTTGTATAATCAAAGATTAATCCTCGTAAACCTCTGTGATCTGACCAGAACCTACGGTGCGACCACCCTCACGGATAGCGAAACGCAGACCTGCGTTCAGAGCCACAGCGTAGATGAGCTCTACGGTAATCTCTACGTTGTCACCAGGCATTACCATCTCAACGCCATCGGGGAGGTGAATCTCACCCGTGCAGTCCATCGTGCGGAGATAGAACTGAGGACGATACTTGTTGCCGAAAGGAGTATGACGGCCACCCTCTTCCTTCTTCAGGACATAGATAGAAGCCTTGAACTTCTTGAAGGGCTT
>JAFXZU010000044.1:0-3007 GCA_017541085.1 Prevotella sp. | reverse complement strand
TAGTAGTCATCCTGTGGACAGAAGTCATAGTTGAACGGACGGCCAGAGAGCTGTGTCTGGTTCTTCTTGCCCAGTTCGTAAGCCTTCTTGGCGTCATCCCACTCAGCTGGGCGCTTCCATGGCTTGCCCTCCTGCCAGTCCGGCTGCTTGTTCTCTAACACTTTGCCTAACACCCCCAGTGCGTTCAGCGAGCGTGGGAAACCAGTGTAGGCATAGAGTTGTGAGAAAGCCTCCTTCAGTTCGTTAATGGTAACACCGTTATCGAGAGCCGTTCTTACGGCAGGCTCAAGTCTTGTGAGGTCGCCCTGCGCCATGAGGCAGGCACATGCCGCCAATCCTTTTTGGCGCTCTGTCAGCGCCTGACTGTTTGCTGTTGTCATGGTCAATACAACTGTTATTAGTAAAACTATTCTTTTCATTTATATGTCTTCATTTTCTTGAAAATTTTGTCCATCGTCTCTGTGTCAAGCGGTTTCATCGTTGGCAGTTTCAGACTCTTCACCATGTGTAGTGTGCCGGTCTTGTACTTCAGGAAGTGCTCTGTCTTCAGATGCTCTTGATAAGCCTCCTCTGATGCATATATCTCAAGTATGCGTATCTGCGTTGAGTCTTCTGCGCTCTGCATGGGGAACAGGCAGATGACGCCCCTCTCACGCTCCATGCTGAGGCGGTCCACCTCGTTGGCTATACTGAGATATTCATTGAGATACTGCGGCCACACCTCTATCTCGGCAATTCGCACTATCATCGATGCAACGTCAGGCATTGCCGCTGATGGTTTCTCCTTTGTCTTTCCAAACAACCACTGGGCATTCTTCCACAATATCATGTCCTTGAACGGTGCGAGGTCAGGCTCAGTCTGCAGGTATTGCTTCATCCTTGCCAGACTCTGCGTAAGCACCTGCGGTGCTGCGTATGGATAGTCTGAGCCGTAAAGCAGATGGTCAGGCGTGGTGATGGTGAGCATCATGCGGATGGTCTCTGGCGAGTGGGCGCCGGCAAGGTCATAGTACAGGGCGCTGAGGTTAGCCTCCCAGTCAATCTCGCCCACCAGCTTGTTTGCCTGCATCACCGGTCCCAATGACTTCATGCGGGGTATAGCCAGCGGCAGGTAAGCACCGCAGTGGGGCACCACCACCTTTACACCGGGATAGCGTGCCAGCACGTTGCGGCTTATCATGTTGGTCACGGCACGGGTGGTTTCAGATAGGTATTCCTGCATAGCCAAGGGTGTCTGCGTCATCACAGCGTGGTTTACGGGGGTAGGACGGTGGGGATGCAGTATGATGACCGCACGGCGCTCATTGAGGAAGGCAAAGAGTGTGTCTAACTCTGGTGCACCAAGGTATTGCCCATTGACGTTGGTAGCCAACTTGATGCCGTCGGCACCTAATGTGTCGAGTGCATACCTCGCCTCGCGTATGGCAGCGTCCACATCAGGCAAGGGCAGTGCGGCGCAAAACAGGAACCTGCCGGGGTGCTCCGTCTTTATGCGTGCTGCAGCCTCATTAGCCTTCCTTACTACATCGGCAGAAGAGGGTTGCGGCGCAGCCTGCGTCAGCACGGACGTCTCTATGCCAGCCTCGTCCATCCAACTCAGGTGTTTCCCTATGTCATATTTCGGTATGGGAAATCCCTCCTCCATCAGTCGTCCTTCTTTCTCAAGAGACTCTATAAAGTCATGAGTGATGATATGGCTGTGCACATCTGTCACACGCTGCGCAAATGCTGTGGTGGCAAACATTATTGACATAATGCAGAATAATAGTTTATAGTTCATAGTTTATAGTTTTGTGCTGAGCGCAAACATGAATGCATGGTTCTTCGTTTCGCTCAGGTGAGCAGAGCTTGGAACACAGTTTATGGTAACCCACGACTCCCCCCCTTGGGAGGGTCGGGGTGGGGTTATTATTGGCTCTACTTAAGGTTCTCCTTGAAGAAAACTGCCAGCTTGTCCCACGGTATAAGGTTCTTGGCCTCACCCTTGCCCTTCAGCTCCTTGTAGCCGCCGTCATACAGGTCGCAGTGTGTCGCACCTGGTATTATGAGCAGTTGCTTGTTCCCAGGATTAGGGTTAGGCTTGCCTGTCATGTTGTAGCCTTCAGCCTTGCCCTCCACCATGTATTTGTATGCCGCCTCACCGAAATAGCGTGAGTGAGCCTTTTCGCCGTGCATCACGAGTACGGCAGAGCGTATCTCGTTGATATAATACAGGAAACGGCTGTTGGCATACGCCTGCGTACCAATCACGCGCCATCCGTCGTTAGAGTTGCCGGAACGCTTGTGGTAGCCGCGCTCTGTCTTGTAGTAGTCATAGTAATCCTTCACAAACTGCGGCACGTCGTCAGGCAGAGGGTCTATCACACCGCCTGCCATCGCCTTTGCATCTGTCAGACGTTGCTTTGCCATCGCCTCACGTGCAGCATGGCGTGACTCTTCCTTGTCCTCGCTGTCGAAGTAACCGTTGCCACTCACTCGTGTCATGTCATACATGGTAGATGTTACGGTGGCCTTGATGCGGGTGTCGGCAGCGGCAGCGTTCAATGCTATGCCGCCCCAACCGCAGATACCGATGATGCCTATCTTCTCTGCATCTACATTATCTTGTTTAGAGAGGAAATCCACGGCAGCCATAAAGTCTTCGGTGTTGATGTCGGGCGATGCCGTACGACGTGGTTCGCCGCTGCTTTCACCTGTATATGAAGGGTCGAAGGCCAGTGCCACGAAGCCGCGCTCTGCCATCTTCATGGCATAGAGACCACTCGACTGCTCCTTTGTAGCGCCAAACGGACCGCTCACTGCTATAGCCGCCAGCTTGCCCTTGGCATCCTTAGGCGTGTAGAGGTCTGCCGCCAGCGTCAGTCCGTACTGTGTCTTAAACGTCACCTTCTTGTGGTTCACCTTCTCGCTCAGTGGGAACACCTTGTCCCACTCCTGTGTTAATGTCAGTGTATTCATATTCTCCTCCTTCGCTTTTTTAGTATCGCAGCCTGTTAGTATTCCGCCC
>JAFXZU010000043.1:0-57375 GCA_017541085.1 Prevotella sp. | reverse complement strand
GTTCTTGTCAACGTCAAGACCGAGCTCCCAGAAGTTCTCCAGCTTCAAGGTCTTGTTTACTGGCATAGCACCACCGAAGATGAAGCGGTCATAGTGTGAATATGTAAGCAGTATAGAGTCTGCCTCCATCACCTTCTCCATGACGAAGCGCTCGCGGAGCATCTTTGTGTCATAGTGCTTCACATCCTCAGGATGACAAGCAGTCTGGAACTTAACGTGCTGAGCGCCTACGAAACGGTCTGGCTCAGTAGCGTTGACATTGATTGCTGCTAAAGCTAAAGCAGCGAGTGCAAATAATTTCTTCATATTATTATTTTATTATTATTTTCTGAATATTCTGAGTGGTCGGAGTATTCCGAGCAATCAGAGTAATCCTATTTCGTCGTCTTCTTGTTTATTGTCACACGGTTCCATGCCAGCACACCTGCGGTGAGGATGGTGAGGATAGCTGCGCCGATGTAGTTGAGATACTTCATGCAAGCGTAGATAAGTGTTGACAATGGGCTTGAAGCAAAGTCAAGCGCACCAGCAGAGAAGCCTGCAGGTACCTGCACTGTCTTGTCGTCGGGATGAACCTGTGCTACGCTGTGGGCAGCAGAAGTGAAGTCGCCTGCCATCCATGTCACGAAGTACAGACCTATAGCCATTACTACAAGACCAACGATGAATGAGCGGAGCACATTGCCGTTGGTGTATGGCAATACCATTACGAATACGTAGAACATACCTGCGAGTGATGCCAGTGGCAGGAACTGGTTGCCTGGAAGTACAACGGCGAGTACCAGTGTTACAGGGATGAGGAGCAGTGACACTACCAATGTGGTAGGATGACCGATGACAAGTGCTGGTGACATACCGATGTAGAGTTCCTTGTCCTCGCCGAACTTCTTCGCGATAAGCTCCTTTGTAGCCTCAGCGATAGGCTTCAGACCCTCGATGAAGAGTGAGGTGATACGTGGGATGAGCTCCATAACGGCACCCATCTTGATACCTATCTGCAGTGTAGTAGGGATGTTGTCAACAAGCTCGTTCCAGTCCTTGCAAGCAAGGCAGCCGATGATGATACCTATCAGCACACCAAGGAAGAGAGGCTCGCCGAAAAGACCGAACTTCTTCTTCATACCCTCAGAGTCGATATTCACTTTATTGATGCCAGGAACGTAATCCAGTGCCTTGTTGATAACGATAGCGAAAGGCATGAAACCCTGACAGAAAGGCTGAGGGATAGATATACCGTCCATGCCAGGATAGAATTTCTGGAAACGCTTAGCGGTCATATCTGCCATTACGAGTGTGAGTATATAGCAGATGATGGCAGCAAAGAAGCCCCATGCTATAGAGTCGGTCATGAAATAGACTACGGCACCGATGAAAGCAAAGTGCCAGTAGTTCCACAGGTCGATGTTGACTGTGCGAGTGCAACCAGTAAGCAGCAGCACGAGGTTAACGCCCAGACATACAGGAATGATGAATGAGCCTACGAGAGTATTGTAAGCTACAGATGCAGCAGCAGGCCATCCCATGTCAAACACCTGCAGTTTCAGGTCGTAAATCTCCACTACCTTACCTAGGGCAGGTGACATAGTGTCAACAAGCAATGCAGTAATGATACTCAGTCCTACGAAACCTACTCCGACGTAGAGTCCGCTCTTCAGGGCTTTTGAGAACTTGATGCCTATGCAAACACCGAGTATGGTGAAGATGATTGGCATCATAACAGCGGCACCAAGGCCAATGATGTATGAAAATACAGCTTCCATCTAGTTAGTTATGAATTATGAGTTATGAGTTAGTTTTCTTTTTTCTTATAGGTACTATAAATACTATAGTTACTATAGTTACTATAGCTCCTATTCTATCTTAATGCATACTGGTTTCTCCATCTCTTTCTTCCACTCCTTCAGGTACTTGAACCATGCATCCATGTCCTTGAAACCGAATGTCTCGATATCACATGTTGCAGTAAACCAATAGTGAATGTTGTCTGTCTCCGTACCTACGACCTGCACATAAGCCTGGTTAGGCAGGTGGTCCTTACCATCGGTAAAGTGTGAGTCAGCCTTGTAATACTGCTTTGGCACATAGATGCCCAGTCCTACGGTAATGGTGTCATACACCTTCGGGTTATTGCCGGCACATGCCCTGCCCCAGTCGCCACGCAGACCAGCCTTGTCAGAGAACTCTGTTGAGCCTTCTACTATATCAACGATACCGGTAGAGAGTGGTATGTCAGCCACAGGACGTGAGAACTGCACCTGCACCTCCACGTCACGGTGTCCATAGTACAACAGGTAACGCGTGCGTATGTCAACAGGCTTACATCCCTCGTATGGTCTCCATGCCTTGTTTGTAATATCAAGGATGGTGCGCACCGGTCCCTCACACACCACTGTCTGTGTGCGGTTTCTCACATTGTCAAACATTACCGACTTCTTGCCATCCCAACCGTGCAGTGCGCCGCAACCGTATGTAGAGCCTGTATAGAGCACATCCTCTCCATATCCCTTGTCACGCTGTTCCTGCGTAGTGTAGAAGGCGGTCTCTGCAATATCCATCTTGTGATTGCGGTGACCGTAATAGTCCAGAGACTGACGGTGGTCGGCATACACACGGAAGCCTACCATGTCATTCTCCATCACTGCTCCATGCGGATAGATATAGTTATACGGATTGGTGTCCTTAGGGAAAGTCACCGACGTGATACGCTGGTGCTTCTGGTTCTTCTCAGAGCGGTCGCGTATGCCGAGGTAACCGTATGTGCGGTTATCAAAATGTGCGGGTTCACCCTCAGTGCTCAGTGTCACGGTGTAGGTCTTTGTCTCACGCTTGCCAAGGTCAGCAAGGAAAGCAAGCTCGTCATACAGTCCGTCATCGTCAAGGTCGTCAAGCTGATATATCACTGTCTCATCCCCCAGCTTTACCTGAGCAGAGCGCACGTCATCGTCAACTTTCACCACCACGGGCACATTAGCGCGCGCCTCCTTTGATGGGTTGGTAACGCTCACCCTGAGCGTCTTGCTGTCAGCATAGCTGCCGCTTGCCGAGAGCATAAAGGCTGTTACAATCAGTAGATTTTTCATAGTTTATTATTTTAAGTGTGTCTTATCTCGTTCAGGGGCTTCATTACGAAGTCTCTCTCATGCATCAGCGGATGCGGTATGACAAGGTCTGCGTCATTGAGCGTTATATCATCATACAGCAGTATGTCAATATCTATTATGCGGTCATGATACACCCCACCATGTGATTTCTCCGTGCGCCCCATAGCGCGCTCTATGCTCTGCGTGGCCTCCAGCAACTGGTGTGGTGTAAGTACGGTCTCCACACACGCCACGCTGTTCACAAAACCGTTATCAGACTTAAAGCCCCAAGGCTCAGAGCGCATCATAGCGGAGCGCCGCACGATGCGCCCCACCCTCTCCTCTGTCATTCTGTATGCGTTGAGGATATTCTCCTCTTTCTCTCCTATGTTAGAGCCATACGCAAGGTATGCGGTGTGTGTGTTGCCCATCTGCCTATGACACTAACTTGGTACACATGACTATGACAAAGAACAACACCAGACAAATGAGAATCATTCCCAATCCCTCTGCCCACGGGAGCCGACCGGCGCGTTTGCCCTTCACCAGCCTTACACTGCTGTGATGGTGATGATGATGCGAGGACGATGCCCCGTCTGCCGACGAGCGGTGGTGATGATGGTGGTGGTGGTGCCGGGTTGAGTCCTTCTGCTCTGCCCCATTGTTTAGGTTCTCCGCCATAATAGTGATTGTTATTTATCGTTAATCATTGACTATCAGCATAACATCGCCAAAGCATCCCACTTTGAAGCCTGCCTTCAATGCCTGCTTGTATGCCTCCATCACAATCTCATATCCGCCAAACGCGCAAGTTGACATAAGCATGGTTGACATTGGATGATAGAGATTGACAAGCAGGTTGTCAGCCAGTCCGAACTGGTATGGTGGGAATATGAACTTATTGGTCCATCCGTCATACTCCTTCAGCATGCCGTCGGTGCCCACTGTGGTCTCCGTAGCCTTGAGTACGCTGGCTCCCACTGCAAGCAGTTTGTGTCCGCTTTTCTTTGTATTATTGATGATGTCGCAAGCCTCTCTTGTGATGTGCATCTCCTCAGAGTCCATCTTGTGCTTTGACAGGTCCTCCACCTCAATGGTATTGAAGTTTCCGAGACTGCTGTGCACAGTTACGAAAGCCGACTTTATACCGCGTATCTCCATGCGCTTCAACAGTTGTCGGGTGAAGTGCAGACCTGTTGACGGTGCTGTCACTGCTCCCTCATGCTCTGCGAATACGCACTGGAAATCCTCAAAGTCATCATCAGTCACCGGACGGTCAAGGTTGCCGTTGGAGTCCTTATGGTCCACTATATACCTCGGCAGTGGAGGGTAGCCCAGCGAGAAGAGGTCGCGCTTGAACTCGTCGTGAGGGCAGTCGTAAAGGAAACGCAGCGTACGTCCGCGCGATGTGGTGTTGTCTATCACCTCTGCCACGAGGTCGCCCAGTCCGTCAAAGAAGAGTTTGTTGCCTATACGTATCTTACGCGCCGGCTCCACCAGCACGTCCCACAGGCGCATCTCCTCGTTAAGCTCACGCAGCAGGAACACCTCTATGCGCGCGTCGGTCTTCTCCTTCGTACCGTAGAGACGTGCAGGGAACACCTTTGTATTATTGAATATAAAGGTGTCGTCCTCATCAAAATAGTCAAAGATGTCTGTCAGTGACAGGAGCATCTTCTTGCCGTTCTCGTCCTTCAGCGGCTTACCCTTGGCATCGGTCTTATACAGACTGATTTTCTGTGACTTCTTATGCACCACCACCATGTTACACTCGTCGGGCCTCTTCACGCTGAAGGTGGTCTCCTTGCCGTCGCTGCCCTTAACGACGTGCTCTACTGAGTGTGGATACAAAGCCACCTGTGACGGTGACAAGTTAAAGTCGAATTGTGATAACTTCATCTGTATAGTTGTTATAGAGACCCACCCCGGTCCTCCCTGCGAGGGAGGGAGCGTGAGTCAGGGGATTTTTTAATTATTAATATCTTAATTTATATATCTTAATTATTAAGCAATTATTAATTCCTTAATTATTAATCACGCATTATGAATTATGCATTATGATGCATCGTGCATTTTCTCCAGCCATGCCGGGAAGTCATCGAGGGTAACACAGTCCTCTATCCTCACCTCGCCCAGTCTGGTGCGGCATAGCTGCGTGAGAAAAGCGCCGCTGTCCAGTGCCCTGCCGATGTCGCGCGCCAGCGAGCGTATGTAAGTGCCCTTACCACACTCCACCCTTATCTGCGCCTGCATCTTCTCTGCGTCAAACCACAGCAGTTCTATATCGTCAACCCTTACGGGTTTTGCCTCCAGCTTCACGTCCTTGTCCTTACGGCGCAGCTCATACGCGCGCTTGCCTCCCACGTGCACCGCACTGTATGTAGGCGGCACCTGCATTATGTCACCCTTGAACTGCTCCAGCGCCTGCAGTATCAGTTCCTTCGTTATATGGCGGCACGGATAGGTATGGTTTACGGTGTGCTCCTTGTCATAGCTTGCCGTGGTGGCTCCAAACTGCAGCGTGGCGGTGTACTCCTTGGAGTGGTACTGCAACGTAGGTATCAGTTTGGTGCACTTACCCGTGCAGAGCGTCAGCACGCCGGTAGCGAGCGGGTCGAGTGTACCGGCATGACCGGTCTTCACACGCCTCACACCGCAAGTCTTGGATATGCGTGTACGCACAAAGGCCAGGGCTCCGAAGCTCGACATGCCGTATGGCTTGTTTATATGTATTATCTCGCCTTCTACGAAGTTCATTTAGTCAACCATTACCAGTGAGTGTCCCGTCAACAGCAGCGCTATTATTATGCCGCCGACAACGATGCGATATATACCGAATGCCTTGAATCCGTACTTGGACAGGAAAGACACGAACCACTTCATAGCCAGCAACGCCACGATGAAAGCCACGCCGCATCCCAGGAGCAGCATAGCGATATTGTGGCTTGTAGCCCATGCGGTATCCTCTTTCAGCAGGTCGAGCAGATCAAGCAACGTGGCTCCTGCCATCGTCGGCACTGCGAGGAAGAAGGAGAACTCTGCCGCACGCTTGCGAGTCAATCCCTGAGCCATACCGCCTACTATGGTAGCCATAGAGCGTGACACTCCGGGTATTACTGATATGCACTGGTACAGTCCTATCATGAAGGCGCGTTTCTCGTTCACCTTGTTCTCTTCCGTACCCTTGTTGAGCAACTTATCACAGAAGAGCATGAACACGCCGCCCACTACAAGCATTACAGCCACTACCTCCACGCTGTCGAGGAGCCAGTCGAGCACTCCCGATTTCTTTGCAAGCAGTCCTACGACCACCGCCGGTACCACGCCAACTATCAGCAGCCAATAGAAATAGAAGCGGTGCTTCAGCCTCTGCCATACGTTGCTGCCTTCGGGCGCCGGTGTGTTATCAAACTGAAAGAAGCGCTTCCAGTAGAGACATACCACTGAGAGTATGGCGCCAAACTGTATGATGAAAGTAAAGGCATGGACAAAAGGGTCTCCTTGCTGGATACCCAGCAGGTTCTGAGTGATAATCATGTGTCCGGTGGAAGATACAGGCAGGAACTCTGTCAGTCCCTCCACCACAGCGATAATCACCGTCTCAAGCCACGTCATTTATCTTCCTCCTTGTTATTCTTTGACTTATACATTATTCCGCCAATGATAGAAACGAAACCAATGAAGCACACTACCGGTGCCACCTTGGTGCGCAGGCCTGAGAAGATGTCCGGGTCAAACTGAGTAGGCGTAGAGCCTGCCCCAATCATCATAAGGAATCCTATTACCACTACCAATGCGCTGATACCTATCAACACGAAGTTTGTCTTTGAAAATGCGAAATTATTATTTTCCATCTATATGTTTTGGATATATGAAATTACCGATATCTGTTAATCCCCGCACCGCCGGTGGGGAACAGTGTACTTATGCTCTCCTCAAGTATCTTGTCACTGATATATACACGCAGATGGTGGATATAATGACACCGGCGAGCAGCACCGCTGCCGCCGTGACCGTCATCACCTGCCATGTCACCACAGATGTTATGTCAGGCTCATAGGCATACAGTGCGTATGCGCCTATGGCCAGTACTATGATGGCTATCAGTGCAGCCACCAGTCCCTCGAGCACTGCCGTGCGGAGGAAAGGCTTGCGTATGAACGACCATGAGGCGCCCACCAGCGTCATAATGCCTATGGCATGGCGACGCTCATAGATGCCCAGCCTTACTGTATTGTTTATCAACGAGAATGATATTCCCGTCAGCAACAATGCTATCACCAGCATCACCAGCATCAGCTTACGCAGGTTGCTGTTGACCTTGTCCATCAGGTCTTTCTGATAGGTCACCTCTGACACCTGCTTAAACTGCTTTATCTGCTTGGCTATTATCTGCAGCGAGTCGCTGTTGGCCTGACTCGCCTTCAGGTTTATCTCTGCCGAGGGCACAAAGGGGTTCATGCCGAGAAATTCCGACGGGTCGGTGCCCAGTGCCTCTGTCTGCTCCTTGAGCGCACGGTCACGGTCTATATACTCCAGATGCGCCACCCACGGCTTGAACTGCAGCTTGCGGCATACCACCGCAGCCTCGTGGTTGGTTACATCATCCTTGAACATCACCGTCACGGTAAGGTTCTCCTTAACATAGTCTGAGAGATTGTTTGCCGTAAGACCGATAAACACCACCATGCCCAGTAAAATCAGCACAAGCGAGGTACTGACACACAGCGTTGCCACCTGCCATCCACGACCCTCTACACTTCTTTTTGACCTTTTGCCCATTTAACGTAAGTACACTTTTAACGCAATTTCGTTACAAAATTACTATAAATTCAATTGATAAACAATAAATTAACTAATCTTAACAAAAGAAAAAACGTCCGCCACCCGTAATGCCCGTATTTGCGCACAACATTTGCACCTTCAAGAAAAATTAAGTACCTTTGCCTGCCGTTGGACATGTATATGCATGACTGACAGCATTTGAGACAAACTGATAAAACTATAACTATGCGAGCAGTGATACAACGCGTCAGCCACGCCTCGGTATCCATCGAGGGCCGCGAGCCGGCAGCCATAGGCCAGGGACTGCTGGTCTTGTTGGGTTGTGCCAATGACGACAATGATGAGGACATAACATGGTTGGTAAAAAAGATTACCGGCTTGAGGATATTTGATGACGATGCCGGGGTGATGAACCGCAGCGTGATGGACGTGGGCGGCGAGATTCTTGTGGTATCGCAGTTTACCCTGTGGGCAAGCTATAAGAAGGGCAACCGCCCCAGCTACCTGCGCGCCGGCAGCCATGATGTCACCATCCCGTTGTATGAAAAGTTCTGCCAGACCGTGTCCGATGTCATGGGCAAGCCGGTGAAGACGGGTGAGTTTGGCGCCGACATGAAGGTGGAGCTGCTTAACGACGGTCCTGTCACCATCTGTATGGACACGAGAAATAAGGAGTAATTTCCACTACCCCGTTATGCCCAAATCACCAAAATGTCCTATTTTCGGCTTCATTTCCTTGCGATATTTTTCACCAACTCCTCTTTCGGGCTGAAATATCGCAAGGAAATTGCGTTTTGCGTTAAGTGCTGTAATACAGCACTATACAGAACGAGGTATAGCTGAAAGGTGGCATTTTTGGGCCTTTTCAGCGTGAAAGCTATGCTTTTACAGTGTGAAACGATAGCTTTTACACCCTAAAAGCTATGCTTTTGCAACGTGAAAGTTATGCTTTTTCACACAAAAAAGGCGCTTTTTTCACTCAAAAGCGTAAAAAAGCTAACTGTGGGTTGCTACATTCTTCTTTATAATTATTATGTTTTTCTCTGGTTTCTCTCTAGATTGCGAATTGTAATGAAATGTTAAATCACCAAAATGTCCTATCGGAGGCAGTATCGTAAGACAGGGGTAAAAATATCACTCAAAAACACTGCCGAGACAGTCATTACACCTTTTATTATAATTTTTTATGAAACAATAAGTGGAAGTTTCAAGGAAAAAGTGTAACTTTGCAGAAAAATTATAACTATTATATGGCAAATCGTATAAAAGAGATTTTCGGAATAGAGCAGCCAGTGATTGCCGGCGGCATGGCATGGTGCAGCGGATGGAGGCTGGCAGCTGCTGTCAGCAACGCCGGCGGACTGGGCTTGATAGGTGCCGGCACCATGAGTGTTGACCTGCTGCGCGAGCATATACAGAAAGTGAAGGCGGCTACTAACAAGCCGTGGGGTATCAACCTGCCGCTGATGTATCCGCAGATAGACTCTCTTATTGACATGATTATCGAGGAGGGTTGTAAGATTGTCTTCACATCGGCTGGCAGTCCGAAGAAATATACCCAGCGTTTCCATGACGCCGGCATGATTGTGGCACACGTGGTGTCATCGTCTAAGTTCGCCAAGAAGTGCGAAGAGGCTGGCGTTGACGTGGTTGTGGCTGAGGGCTTTGAGGCTGGTGGTCACAACGGCAAGGAGGAGACCACCACGATGTGCCTTATACCACAGGTGCGCAAGGCTACCACCCTGCCATTGATAGCAGCGGGCGGCATAGCCTCTGGTCAGGCTTGTCTGGCAGCACAGGTGCTGGGCGCCGAGGGCGTGCAGATAGGCACTCTGTTTGCCTTAGCTGAAGAGAGCAGCGCAAGCGATGCCTTCAAACAGGCGTGCACCAACCTTGAGGAGGGCGAGACTATGCTGTGCCTGAAGAAGCTGGCGCCGTCACGACTGGTAAAGAACGGACTTTACAACCGCATAGCAGAGGCGGAGGCAAAGGGCGCCGACGTGCCTGAGTTGCTCGAGATTCTCGGTGAGAAGGCTACACGACGCGGCATCTTCGACGGTGACATAGAGAACGGCGAGATGGAGATAGGACAGATAGCCTCTGCCATAAAGCAGGTGGAGCCTGTAAGCGTGATAATGAACAGACTTGTAAAGGAATATAACGATGCAAGAGCAGCCATCAATGCATGATAACAACAGTCAGGAGAAGTCAACCCTGCGAAGCGAAGGACTGGTAAAGATTTACGGTAAGCGTACCGTGGTCAACGACGTGTCTTTCAAAGTGAGCCAGGGAGAGATAGTAGGACTGCTGGGGCCTAACGGTGCTGGAAAGACCACATCGTTCTATATGACTACCGGACTGGTGGTGCCTAATGCCGGACATGTATATATCAACGATACGGAGATAACGTCAATGGCGGTGTATGAGCACGCAAGACACGGCGTGGGATACCTGCCGCAGGAGGCGAGCGTGTTCCGCAAGATGACAGTGGAGGACAATATCCTCTCCGTTCTCCAGATGACGGGAAAGCCTAAGGAGTATCAGATGGAGAAGCTGGAGAGCCTCATCAGGGAGTTCTCACTGCAGAAGGTGAGGAAGAACTACGGCGACCGTCTGTCGGGCGGCGAGCGCCGACGCACGGAGATAGCACGCTGTCTGGCCATCGAACCTAAGTTTATCATGCTTGACGAGCCTTTCGCCGGCGTTGACCCTATAGCGGTGGAGGAGATACAGCGAGTGGTGTGGCAGTTGAAGCACCGTAACATCGGAATCCTCATAACCGACCATAACGTACATGAGACTCTCAACATCACCGACCGAGCATACCTGCTCTTCGAAGGACGTATCCTCTTCCACGGCACGTCTGACGAACTGGCTGCCAACCAGACGGTGAGAGAGAAGTATTTGGGCACGAACTTCGTACTGCAGAGAAAGAAATTCGAATAAGCCTTTCATGCCACCCCATCAAACCTGTCAAATCCATCAAACCCATAAAAGACGACATGACATACCTTGACATCGATGATGATGAACTGAATCTTGACACCACCGATGGCGCTGCAAATGACGGCGACGGCACTCTGTATGAGCACTTCCGCATAGTGGCTGACCAGGGACAGGTGGCGCTGCGTATCGACAAGTTCCTTACGGAGCACATGCCACACTCCTCACGCAACCGCATACAGGCGGCTGCCGATGCCGGCTATATATTCGTGGGCGACAAGCCTGTGAAGTCTAACTACAAGGTGAGACCGGGAGATGTGGTGACTTTAAGGCTGGAACAACCCAAGCATGACACTACCATATACCCGGAGGACATACCTCTGGAGACTGTGTATGAGGACGATGCCCTGATGGTGATAAACAAGCCGGCAGGGATGGTGGTACACCCGGGAGCAGGGAACTTCAACGGCACACTGATAAACGCCGTGGCATGGCACATGAAGGACGTGCCTACGTTTGACCCTAACTCGCCAGAGGTGGGACTGGTACACCGCATAGACAAGGACACCAGCGGACTGCTGGTGGTGGCAAAGACTCCAGAAGCTAAATCTGCACTGGGCAAACAGTTCTTTGACCACGATACACACCGCTCATATAACTGCCTCGTATGGGGACACTTCACAGAGGACAGCGGACGCATAGAGGGAAACATAACACGCGACCCCAAGGACCGTCTGCGCATGACTGTAGCGGCACCTGACTCCGGCATAGGCAAGCCGGCAGTGACACACTGGAGGGTGATAGAGAAGTTCGGATATGTCACGCTGATAGAGTGCATACTCGAGACAGGACGCACACACCAGATTCGTGCGCACATGAAGCATATAGGACATCCACTCTTCGGCGATGAGCGCTACGGAGGAATGGAGATACTGCGCGGAGAGCGCAGCACCACATACAAGGCGTTTATAAACAACTGCTTCAAGGTGTGCCCGAGACAGGCTCTGCACGCCAAGACTCTCGGTTTCATACACCCCGTGACTGGTGAGCAGATGGACTTCACCAGCGAGTGGCCCGAGGATTTCAGCTCACTCATAGAGAAATGGAGAGGTTACGTCAGCGGCACCACACGAGATATGCTGATGACTCTTTAACACTATAGATAATTGCTAAGAACAAGACAAGGTTACCTAACCTGAGACTTTCACCAAAATGATAGAGATAAAGAAAATAAGCACAAAGAAGGAGATTGGGAGGTTTATAGATTTCCGCACCGAACTGTATAAGGATGACCCTTGTGCCGTGCCTTACCTTTTCATGGGCGAATGTGATGACTTAGACAAGAAGAAGAATCCTGCCTTCGACTTCTGCGAGGCTGAGTATTTCATGGCGTACAAGGACGGGCGTGAGGCCGGACGCGTGGCAGCCATCATCAACCACAAGGCTAATGAGCTGTGGAAGCAGAAATGCGTACGCTTCGGATATTTCGACTTTATCGATGATGTGGAGGTGTCAGAGGCTCTTATCAATAATGTAAAGGAGTATGGAGCAGCTAAAGGTATGGACACTATCATCGGTCCAATGGGCTTCGTCGATATGGACCGCGAGGGTATGCTCGTGGAGGGCTTCAACACTATGGCGACCATGCATGCCAACCATAACTTCCCATACTATAGCAAGCACCTTGAGCGACTGGGTTTTGTAAAGGATAACGACTGGGTACAGCAGCTTGTCACCGTACCTGAGAAGGTGCCTGAGAAGATGGAGAAGATAACGCAGATGATAGGCAAGCGCTATAACCTGAAGGCACATAAGCTTACCAAACAGCAACTACTGAATGAGGGTTACGGTCTGAGACTGTTCCATGTACTCAATGAGTGCTACAAGGACCTCTATGAGTTTTCTGAGCTCACCGACCGACAGATAGATAACCTGCTGAAGAATTACATCGCCATTGCCGACCTGAACCTCGTGACGTTCATCTTTGACGAGAACAAGAAGTCTGAGGAACACCCCGACGGTGAGATGGTAGGCTTCGGCGTCAGCTTCCCTTCATTCTCTGAGGCTCTCAGAAAGACTAAGAACGGCAAGCTGTTCCCATTCGGATGGTTCCACCTGCTGCGCACACTGAAGTGGCATAACACAGACACGGTGGACCTGCTTCTTATCGGTGTACTGCCGGAATACAGGGCCAAGGGCGCCAATGCTATCCTCTTTGATGACCTCATACGCTGGTATCAGAAGTATGGCTTCACCAAGGCTCTCACACTCGCCATGATGGAGACCAATGACGGTGTGCTCTCAGCATGGCAGTACTTCGAGGCTGCAACAGTTAAGCGCCTGAGAAGCTACAAGGCGAGCCTGTAAATAAAAGTAATAAGACAATTCTATATAAACGAAATAAGAGGATGTGCATTCACATCCTCTTATTTCTTGTTAAAGCGTTATTTGTCAAAGTGAGTCTATATATCCTATTAGCTTCTTATAGAACGCACTGTGAGAGAGTGTCTGGATGTTACCGAAGATGACGAGCTTCATCCTGGCGCGTGTCATGGCCACGTTCATACGTCGCAGGTCAGAGAGGAAACCTATCTGGCCGTGCTCATTGCTGCGCACAAGCGATATAAATATAATGTCACGCTCCTGTCCCTGGAAGCCGTCCACCGTTCCCACGGTGATGAGATGGCGCACGCGGCGCAGCTCCTCACTGCTGTTTATACGCTGGCGTATGTAATGTGTCTGCACACGGTAGGGCGATATAATGCCCACGTCTATCCTCTCCTCAATGAAACGTCCTACACCTATCTTGTTGACATACCCTTGCAAATGCAACAACAACAAGTCTGCCTCTGCCTTGTTGATGCGTCCGTGGTTCTCGCCCACGTATTGCTCCGGCTCATCACTGTTTATCCACACTATGGGTTTCTCATAGTCAAGTACCGAACGATGGCGCACACTGTCGTCTGAACACAGTTTGCCACCATAGAACCAGTCGGAGGAGAATCTCATTATGGCATCGTTCATACGATACTGCACTCCCAGCAGCGTCACGCTGTCGGGCTGCGCCTCCACTATGCGTTCCATCAATGTCTTGCCCAGCCCCTGCGTCATGGCGTCATAACACTTGATGGTGGGCGGCAGCTGCTGATGGTCGCCGGCCAGTACTACCCTGCCTGCCCTGCGTATGGCTATCCAGCAGGCAGGCTCAAGAGCCTGTGCCGCCTCGTCTATAAAGAGCGTGGAGAACTTCTGCCCCACCATTATCTTGTTTGCTGCACCAACGAGCGTACATGCCACCACACGCGCCTCGCCGAAGAGGTCGGCGTTGATACGCACCTCTATCTCCTGCGCCCGTTCCCTTAGCCTCGCCACCTTCTGATGGCGGTTAGGGGCCTTGACGGCGTGAAGCTGACGTATGTTCTTGCGTATGGCCCACAGCTCCGCATAGTCGGGGTGTGACTCAAACTTCCTCTCATAAGTAAATGACAACATCTTGTCATTCACTCGTGTAGGATTACCTATGCGCAGCACCGGCACGCCATGGTCAACCAGCTTCTCTGATATCCAGTCCACTGCCATATTGCTCTGTGCACACACCAGCACCTGCGTCTCCCTGCGTAGCGTCTCATATATAGCCTCCACCAGCGTGGTGGTCTTACCAGTGCCCGGCGGACCGTGTACCACTGCTACATCCTTAGCCCACAGCACCTCGTTAACGGCCTTCTCCTGCGTGGGGTTAAGCCACGGAAATGACATCGGCCGTGTAGTAAACTTACGTGCCGGCTTCACCCCGGCAAAGATATCACGCAGGTCTGCGAGCCGTCTGCCCTTGCCGTTTATCACGTCGTCAAGGGCGCTGAGCATAGTGCGGTAACTCGTCTCATCAAAGTAGAGCTGCACACCGAGTCCCTCCATGCCGCTCAGTTCTGCCACATTGGCTGCCGACGGCACGGTAACAACCATCCTGCCACCGTCAACATAGCTGATGACAGATGTGAAGGAGAGGTAACGCACCTTGCCACCCTTCTCCTTCGCCGGCTGAAAGAACTGCACCGGCTTGCCATACTCAAACTCACTGGATGACGAGCGCACATCAAGTTCCTCGTCCTCCGAATCTGCCCTGTTGCCTTTCTCGTGTATCTCCACCACCAACTGATTGAGTGAGTTGTAATAAGACCTGCCCACGCTTACGGGCCACCAGCAGATGCCGCGCCGTATCTTACGCTCTATCGACATCTTCTCCGACTGAATGCGAAATTCCTCGCGCTCCGCCTCATACTCCATCGTCAGCAGCTGCTTCAGTCTCTCTATATATAGTGTGGTGTTCTGCATAATCACTGCAAATATACATCTTTTTCCTTAATGGAGCAAATCATAACAATATAAGAAATTGAAAAAATATTACATTTTATTTTGTAATTTAAGAAAAACTTTTTATTTTTGTCACATCATTTGGAGCGTAACGGCATCAGCTCGTTTAGACAGCCAACTGATCAAAAAGCGTTCCGCGCTTCATACCTTTGAATCGAAATCGCCAATTTCAACAAAGAGAAGGATGGAGAACGACGGTTTGCCTATTATTGTATGTGTACGTATGCATACGGCATCCACGCCGTATTGCTCGAGCATATACGGCGTGGGTGATAGTTGTTATTCGTTTCTCTTATGGTGTTTGGCGATACCAGATTCAAGATGAATAAGGACATTCTCCCCGCTTTTTTGTATCCTGATGTTTCACCTTAATATTTATAGAGACATATCACAGGGAGAAGAATATGTCTGACATGAAAGATATGGATTGTAGATGTATAGAATTCTGTGCGACAGTTGCCTCTCCCGTAATTTCCACAATAGCAGTAATTCTTTCTTGTTGGTTTGCACGCATAAATTCAAAGGAAGCAAATCAGAAAATAACAGTACTAAAAGATGGATTTAATAATGAAATTACAGAAATCAAGATACTGACGCGCTCTGTCATTTTGCTTATAATCCATGATTTGCAAGAAAAAGGTTATAATACCCTGGATGGGTTGAAACATAATTCAGCCTTGATAAAGCAGGACATAGACAGACTTCAACAGATAATCTCTTCAGATTATATTGAGAATCCAGAATGTTTGTATGATGATAAGTTCTGTAAGAAACGTAATGAAGAACAGGATAAAAAGAACGAGTTGGATGCAAGAATTGCACTAGGATTTGAAACTGTAAACAAATTGAAAGAGAAGTATGAACGAATCAGTAAAACCTTAGATTCTGCAGCAAAACTTGGAGACCAAACTTTCAAACAAAAAACTATAAATTAAATGTATATGGAAAAAGATGATATTAACAAAGATTTAGAGAAGACACTTTCAAAAATAATGGAAGGAAACTTACAAGAAATACTTAACGATGCAGGAAAAGGAGTAACAAATATGGACAACCTATTAGATGGAGAGGAAGAGAAATCTTCAGAAGACTTCTTGACTCTGCAAGAGTAAACAATATTATTATCACATAAACAAGTAAATAATAAAAATTTAATCAGCATGAAACACATTTCTACTTTTTTGCTCACCACACTCATGAGTATGGTTAGTACCATAGTTTTCGCCCACGATATAGAAGTTACAAATAGTGATGGCAAGACGATCTATTACAACTATAATAGTGATGGTAGTTCAGTTTCTGTTACATTCCAAGGAACATCCTCTACCAGTTATCCCAACGAATACTCTGGAGAGATTGTCATTCCTGAGACCGTAACATATAGTGGTAAGACTTACAGCGTGACCAGCATTGAATCTGCATTCTATGGCTGCAGCGGACTGACATCGGTCACTATCCCTAACAGCGTGACAAGCTTCGGTTCTTATGCGTTCTATGGCTGCAGCGGACTGACATCGGTCACTATTCCTAACAGCGTGACTAGCATCGGTAATAGTGCGTTCTTAGGCTGCAGCGGACTGAAATCTGTAACCTTACCTAACAGTGTGACTAGCATCGGCAGTAATGCGTTCTATGGCTGCAGCGGACTGACATCGGTCACTATCCCCACCAGTGTGACTAACATCGGTAATTGTGCGTTCAATGGCTGCAGCGGACTGACATCGGTAACATGGAATGCGAAGAACTGCCTTGCACTCCCCTATGATATGAACAATCCATTCTATGGTATAAGCACTCAAATAAAGGAGTTTAATATTGGTGATGGAGTGACAAGTATTCCAGGAAACATGTGTTATGGAATGAGTAACTTAAAATCTGTAACCTTACCTAACAGTGTGACTAGCATCGGCAATAATGCGTTCAGTGGCTGCAGCGGACTGACATCGGTCACTATCCCCACCAGTGTGACTAGCATCGATTATAGTGCGTTCGAGGGCTGTAGCGGACTGACATCGATCACTATCCCTAACAGCGTGACTAGCATTGGCAATAATGCGTTCAGTGGCTGCAGCGGACTGACATCGGTCACTATCCCTAACAGCGTGACTAGCATTGGCAATAATGCGTTCTACGGCTGCAGCGGACTGACATCAATAAAGGTTGCTAACGGGAATAATATATATGACTCGCGCAATGATTGCAATGCCGTGATAGAAACAGCATCGAACACTATTATCATAGGATGTAAAACAACTATTATCCCCACCAGTGTGACTAGCATCGGCAATAATGCGTTCTATGGCTGCAGCGGACTGACATCTATCACTATTCCTAACAGCGTGACTAGCATAGGCAATATTGCGTTCTACGAATGCAGCGGACTGACATCAATAAAGGTTGCTAATGGGAATAATATATATGACTCGCGCAATGATTGCAATGCCGTGATAGAAACAACATCGAATACTATTATCATAGGATGTAAAACAACTATTATCCCCAACAGCGTGACACGCATCGGCAATAATGCGTTCAGAGGCTGCAGCGGACTGACATCGGTCACTATCCCTAACAGTGTAACTAGCATCGGCAATAATGCGTTCAGTGGCTGCAGCGGACTGACATCGATAACCATCGGTAACAGCGTGACTAGCATTGGCAATAATGCGTTCAATGGCTGTAGCGGACTAACTTCTATTATATTAGCAGAGGGAAAAGAATATTTAGGTAATAGTAGTTCTATATTCAGTCAATTTTCTGACATCAATTATGCATATATACCAAGCACCATATCAAACAGTTTCAAATATCAAATATTTCCGAAAGCCACTCTTCGCACACTTATTTCAAGATCGCCGTTTATATCAAAAACAGAGAATCTTATCAATACCGCAAGAATTATTGTCCCTGAAGAAAACACAATAACATATAAAGAGGCATATGGATCAAATCATGTTTATAGTATTCTTCGCAAAGGCGACATGGAATTCTTCTCTCGTTTAAACGCCAAGGAATATCAAGACTCTATGAAAAACAAGAATAAGGAGGATATCCGTTCTGTCATTTTCTTTGCCGGTATAGGGGAAGACATGACAGAGGAGATAATGAAAGAGGGGATGAATCCTAACTGCATGTATTATATATATAATGGCATAGACCTTGGATGGGACAATGTTATTGACATAGAGACGCTGACAGCTAAGAGTATCAAGCTATATGACGGCTACGCTTTTGATACACCAATATCATTCATTGCCGACAATATTGAATACTCTTATACTCCCTCTACATGGGCAGACGGCACGAAAGGCTGGGAGACGATATGTATTCCGTTTGACGCAACGTCGTTCAAGGCCAGCGTGGACGGGTTCATCTCACCAATATTACTCGGGGCAAGCGGCGACTTCTGGCTGAGACAATTCGTGGGAGCCTCAAGCAAGGCTCTGTATTTCTCATCAACACTTGACGGAACAATGAAAGCTAACACGCCATACCTCGTGGCTTTCCCTGGTGACATGATGGGTGGAAACAGTCTGCAGGGACAGATGATAACGTTCTATGGAAAAAATGCGACGATAGACGCATATGACCTTACTGAAATACAGCGTAATGACAAGGTCTTCAAAGGAAACTACACCAAGAACACAAACAACGGTACCGGCTGGATATTAAACAGTGACGGAAACTCTTTCGTTGCGAGCACCACACTTGATGTTGCTCCGTTCCATGCGTACATCAAGAACGAAGACAACAATAACGTCATGGCAAAGCAACTCAATGTATGCTTTGAAGAACAGGAAGAGGACATTACCGCAACAGATAAAGTGTATGCGGATGAAACGACCATAAATATATCTGCAACTAATAACGGAGGTTTAGAAATAACCTCCGCTAATGACTGCCAAATAAGCATCTATAGCATAAACGGTGCACTAGTGCGCAATGTCATACTGAAAGCTGGCAACAACCGCATTGAAGGTTTGAGTGAGGGTATATATATCATCAACAATAATAAAGTTGTTATACAATGAATAAGATAACGAGAGCAACCATTTCTATACTGTGGATATTGTTGTTTGTATTCCCATTACAGTATGCACGAGCCGATGGGCAACACAAGGACAGTGACCAAAACAATCCATCCACGGAGGGAAACTATGGTCTTACGGACAACTCACAAGCTAACCCGTCAACAGACGGCGGCACCAACGGACATGGTGACTCAACGGAGGATAACCCTTCCTTTGAAACAGCAGTAACCACCACATCATCATATAACGACACCAAAGTGAGTTTTAGAATATATGACATAAACGGAAAAGAAAGAGAAGTATTACATCACGGCATCAATATAGTTAAGATGAGTGACGGAAATACAAGGAAAGTCGTGGTGAGATAATTTCCGAATAACCATGGAGAAAAAAGCAAGGCGGTACCAAACAAGTGCCGCCTTGTTTGCGACAGCGAATAGGGTGATTTATACCCCTAATCACCAAGAGAAAAGGTGAATTATTTTGCCTTTTGAGAAAAAATTAGTATCTTTGCCAATGATTATCACATAATTATAAAACAGGATTATCATTATTATAAAATAAGGAGACAATACAATTTAATATGGCAGAGGAAATAAACATATCACAGGAAGCTACAGTACAATATACCGATGACAACATACGCAAACTGTCTGACGTGGAACATATCCGCACCAGGCCGGGTATGTACATCGGACGACTGGGTGACGGCACACATGCCGAGGATGGCATATACGTGTTGCTCAAAGAGGCTATAGACAACTCTATCGATGAGTTCCGTATGAATGCGGGCAAACGCATAGAGGTGGATATGTATGAGAACAAAGCCATATCGCTGCGCGACTACGGCCGCGGCATTCCACAGGGCAAGATGATTGAGGCCGTGAGCCAGCTCAACACCGGCGGTAAGTATGACTCAAAGGCTTTCAAGAAGTCTGTGGGCATGAACGGCGTGGGTGTCAAGGCTGTGAACTTCCTCTCTACCAAGTTTGAAGTGCGCAGTTATCGTGACGGTAAGGTGCGCACTGCAAAGTTCGAGTGCGGAATATTGAAGAGCGATACTACCGAGCCTACACAGGACGAGACGGGTACATACATATACTTCGAGCCAGATGCATCGCTGTTCAAGAACTATTCGTTCCACAATGACATAGTAGAGACTATGCTGCGCAACTATACCTACCTGAATACAGGACTGGCTATAATGTTCAACGGTAGGCGCATCATATCGCGCAACGGACTGCAGGACCTTCTGAAGGATCAGATGACGAGCGAGCCGCTATATCCTATAGTCCACATGAAGGGCGAGGATATAGAGATTGCCTTCACGCACACTAATCAGAATGGTGAGGAGTATGACTCGTTTGTAAATGGTCAGCACACTACCCAGGGCGGTACGCACCAGTCTGCCTTCAAGGAGCATATTGCCAAGACCATAAAGGAGTATTTCGGCAAGTATGAGTATGGCGATATAAGAAACGGACTCGTGGCTGCCATCGCGGTGAACGTGGAAGAGCCTATATTCGAGTCGCAGACAAAGATTAAGTTGGGCTCACTGGCTATGTCGCCTGATGGAGTGTCGGTCAATAAATATATCGGCGACTTCATAAAGACAGAGGTTGACAACTACCTGCATCGTAACCTTGACATAGCAGAGATAATAGAGGAGAAGATAAAGAACAGTGAGAGGGAGCGTAAGGCCATGGCGGGTGTCACGAAGTTGGCACGCGAGCGCGCCAAGAAGGCAAACCTGCACAATAATAACCTGCGAGATTGCCGCATACACTTCTCTGATGTGAAGAACGACCGTAAGGAAGAGTCAAGCATATTCATCACCGAGGGACTCTCTGCCAGTGGTTCTATCACAAAGAGTCGTGACGTGAATACGCAGGCTGTGTTCTCACTGCGCGGAAAGCCTCTTAACAGTTTCGGACTTACCAAGAAGGTGGTGTATGAGAATGAGGAGTTCAATCTGCTTCAGGCAGCACTGAACATAGAGGATGGTCTTGACAACCTACGCTATAACAAGGTGATTGTGGCTACCGATGCCGATGTGGATGGTATGCACATCCGCCTGCTCATCATAACGTTCTTCCTGCAGTTCTTCCCCGACTTGATAAAGAAGGGACATGTGTATGTACTGCAGACACCATTGTTCCGTGTAAGAAACAAGCGCACGAAGATAAAGAAAAAGGGTGTCATTGCAATAGAGGATGAGAAGCTCAAGGAGCGTGGCGAGAAACCAAAGGACTACGTCACACGCTACTGCTACAGCGACGAAGAGCGCCAGCAGGCAATAGCTGATCTCGGTCCAGACCCTGAGATTACACGATTCAAAGGACTGGGCGAGATATCACCTGACGAGTTTGCCGGCTTCATCGGTCCAGACATACGCCTGGAGCAGGTCACACTGCAAAAGAGCGACGAGGTGGAGAAACTGCTTGCCTACTACATGGGAAAGAACACCATGGAAAGACAACAGTTCATCATTGACAACCTCGTAATAGAAGAGGATATACCAGAGGACGAAGAAGCCTTTGATTAAGTTAACATTGTTTAACACTATCATGTGTAACTTTTCCCCTGTCCCATCCGTCATCTCTATGTAGGGGGAGGAAGAATTTAGCTATTGACAAATATATGTTAGACTACAAATACATAGAGCAACTAATAGAACGCTACTTCAGCTGTGAGACGACACTCGAGGAAGAAAGAGTGTTACGTGCGTTCTTCTCGCAGGACATAACAAGGGTGCCTATGCATCTCCTGTGTTACCGTCAGCTCTTCCTTGAGCAGCAGATGTCCAAACAAGACGAGACACTGGGCGAGGACTTTGACAACCGCATACTTGCCATCATCGGTGAGACGGCAGAGGCTGACACCAACAAGGTAAAGGCACGCAAGGTAAGCCTGAACCGTCGCCTGCGCCCACTATACAAGGCAGCAGCCTCTGTAGCAGTGGTACTCGCCATAGGACAGGCAGCACAGATGCCTTACAGCAACGAGGAGCAGGAGAAACAGCAAGAGGTGGCACGCTCTATAGAGATGCTTGAGCAGATGAAGCAGTATCGCAACACCGTTGCACAGACAGACACCGCACAGGCTGCAAGGCAGGCTAACGTAAATAGCGACACAAAACAAAACTGATAATAATTTCTTAGCTTCTATATATTAAAACAACTTTTCATTAAAACCACGATAAAAAGAGGATGAGCACTACTGCACATCCTCTTTTTTGATTTTCCTTACTCCTTTTCACACCCCTCATCAGCATCCTTTTCACACCCTCTTCAGCACCCTTCGCCAACACCCCTCCGATAGGACATTTTCGTCATTTCGCCTTTTTAATTTTGTCAACTAAAAAATGAAAACTAGGAGAAAAGGAGGCACGTGAAACGAGAAAAAGATGCCTTTTTTGCTCTTTTCAACCACTTTTTTTCGTGAAAGCATAGCTTTTGCCATGTAAAGTGATAGCTTTCACACTGAGAAATGATAGCTTTTACAAGCTAAAAGCATAGCTTTTGCGACGCAAAAGCTATGCTTTCTCTATGCTTTATTATAACCATCCACTGATTATCAGCGAGTTACAGCCCTCCGTAGATTTCGCTGTACGAAATCAGTTGTAAAAAGTTTTGAAATATCGCAAGGAAAATGGGGGTAACAACCATGCCAAAATAGGACAAAATCGTCATCCGGCCTTTTTCCACCACCTAAAAAATCAGCGTGCCAACCACTGTTCTGGATTCAGTTTGTCACGCTCCTTACGCAACTGGAACTGCAGTATATTGTCACTTCCCACTATTCCTATGGCCTGCCTGGTGCTGACCTTCTGTCCGCGAGATACACTTGCCGACCTGAGGTTACAATACACTGATATGTATGCACCGTGTCTTACCAACACGCCGATAGAGCCGCCCACATTGAACACAGCACTTACCTCGCCGTCGAAGATGGCACGTACAGAGGCACCTGCAGAGCCCAGTATGTTGATACCCTTATTGTCAAGCACCACTCCCGGCAGTCCCTCCACGGTATGCTGTCCGTAGTGACTTACTATCTTACCTCCCACAAGCGGTGACGGCAGTTTGCCCTTATTAGCCTCAAAAGTGCCGCTCAGCTGTCTGTCAACGGTAGAAAGGGTGCTTACCTTGGCAGACTCCTTCTTAGCCTCGGCAACGGCCTTCTCTGCCCTCTCCTTGTCGGCCTTGGCCTTTCTCTCCGCCGCTATACGCGCAGCCTCAGCCTCCTTGGCCCTCTGCTCCGCCAGTTCACGGTCTTTCTTGTCCTTGGCAGCCCTGGCAGCCTCACGAGCCTCAGCCTTGGCCTTCTCCTCTGCAGCCTTGGCGGCAGCTATGCGCTTCTCGTTCTCCTTAGCTTTGGCCTCAGCCTCAGCCTTACGCCGCGCCAGTTCGGCAGCACGCTTCTTCTGCAACTCAGCCTGGTCTGCCTTCTTCTGTGCCTCGGCGGCTGCACGCTGACGGGCGCGCTCCACCTCCTCTGACACCAGACGGTCAATCTGCGCATTAAGCGCCGCGTCCTTCTTCTTCTGGTCAGCTATAACCGCCTGTATCGTCTTCTGCTGGTTTTGCAGTGTAGAGACAATCTTCTGCTGCTCATTCTTCTTTGCAGCAAGAGCCTGATGTGCCCTGCGTCCCTTTGAGAGCACCGTTGACTTCTCGCCCTTCACCACATTGAGCTGTGCACGCTTCTGGTCTATCTGGGCCTGCTTCTGCTGCAGGGTCTTACCCTGTGTGCGCTGGAAGGCAGCATACTCACGCATGAAACGCAAACGGCGGTACATCTCTGACAGGTTCTTGGCAGAGAATACGAACATCAGCTGGCTCTGTATGCCCCGCTGCTTCGCCATGTATCGCATAGACTTGATGTAGCTGCTCTTACGCTCAGCCAACTGCTGGTCAAGCTCATTCAGTTGTGTGTTGAGCATATTGATGTCACCGTCAATGCGTCGTATCTCGTGGTTTACGGAGTCAATAGAGTGCTGCTGACGGCTCATGTCGCCGTTGATGCGCTCCAGGTCACGCAGTTTCTTCTGCACCTGTGCCTTGTTAGCCTTCAGCGCCTGCTCCTGCTTCTTGATGTTCTGCTTGATACGCGCCTGCTCACTACGCAGGCTGCTCACAGACTGTTTCTGTGCAGGTTTGGCAGTGGTCTTTGCCGTTGTGGTCTTAGCTGTAGTCTTCTTCGCTGTCGTGGTCTTCTTTGCTGTCGCGGTCTTCTTTGTCGTCGCGGTCTTTGTAGTCTTAGCCGACGACTTCGCCGTGGTGCGCTTAGTCTGTGACATCACGGGCATGGATATGAGCAGCAATGATATTATGTAGAGAGTAAGTCTGCGCATTACATATTTCCGAGTTTTGTAAAGAACTGCTGTGGGGTTATCTGTCTGAACTTGTCAGACACCGTGGTACGCGGTTCCCAGTTTGCATCGTTGTTTATCTTGTTAAGCAACAGCTCAAGAGATATCTTGCCGGTGCTCATGGACTTTGACGCAAAGGTCACCTTCTCCTTTGTAGGGAAGCGCTTTGAGCCCATCGGCATAAAGTCACCATATTCCATCTTTACCGTAGAAGCCTGCGTGGTGCCCTTGGCGTATGTTATAAGCGCCTCGGTGATGAGAGCCTTAGCAGCGTCAGTGGTCCAGTCCATTGACAGCTTGCTTGCTGTCAACGTGATATGGCGGCTGCCCTGCTGTGCCATGTCAGCATTGAAGATGGCAAGGTCTGTATCTGTCAGTTCCTTCTTCGCCGGCTGGAAGAGCTCGTTCCAGAAGAGAGCCTGCAGAGAGTAGAAGTCAAGGCCGTTAGCCTTGAGGAAGTCAACATCATTGTATGTGGCCTTCACATACTCCTTGTCCAGGCGGTTGATAAGCAGTACATAGTCTGGCGTAAACTCCAGCCTGCCCACCTCCATCAGTCCGAACGGTGTCAGTGTTATGCGTATCACCTCATTGCGTCTCATGTTCAGTTTTCCGCTCACGCTGATATCCTTGCCAGAAGAATTGATGGTGACGTCTATCTTTGAAGTGATGTTCTTCGTATATACGGCATTGTCATTAACCTTTCTTACATAGTCTATGCCCTTAGCCGCAGCCACCGTCGCCGTAGATGCCGTTGTCTTGGTGGTGCTACCCTGCTGAGTAGTAGAAGTGTTGCGTGTGCCCGAGTTAGAGAACTGTGACACAGCGCCGCATGATGTCATCAGCACTGCACACATGGCGCAGAGAACTGACGCAGATATGATACTTCTTTTCATTTCCTACTTCTTTATTATCTTTTTACGTTTAATCTTCTTCTGTAACAAAGCCTTGTCCTCCACATCGAGCGGCAGAGCCTTCTGCCACATGGAGAGTGCCTCCTCTGTGAGTCCCAGGCGGTAGTATATGTCTCCAGCGTGTTCCAGCACCTCGCCGTTAGGCTGTGCATCCACTGTGTCGTTCTCAAGTGCGCGGTCTATGTATATACGCGCCTCGTCATACCTGCCCTGCTGATACAGTATCCAGGCGTAGGTGTCAAGGTATGTGGCATTGTTAGCCTCAGCGGTGATGGCACGGTAGCTCATCTTCTCAGCCTTCTTCAGGTCACGCTGCTCGCATGAGAGGAAGTACGCGTAGTTATTGAGTATCATCACCTTGTCGGGGTCATACACCAGACAGCTGTCGTATGCCACATAGGCTTCCTCCGAGCGGTGCAGTTTCTGCAGCAGGTCACCCAACATTCCATAGAGGTCAGACGACACGTTGGCAGGGGTTTCCTTCTTTATGCACCCCACCCCGCGTCTCAGGGATGACAGTGCGTCATCATAATGTTCGTTGAGATACTGCGCCAGTCCGAGGTAGTAATATAGCACCGGCTCGTCAGGTATATACTCCGTAGCCTTGCGGCACTCACGTATCACATTGTCGTCAATGCTGTCCTGCCACATTATCTGGACGAGTTGCAGGCGTGCAGCTATATTCTCAGGCGATATGCTCAGTACCTTCTCCCATGCAGACCGCAACGTGTCGGCAGGTGCATTCTTCAATACAAGGTAAGCAGCTCTCATCTCTGCCACCTCCGACGTAGTCTGCGGCAGTGTGAGCACACGGTTGAACAGCTCCATTATACGCAGCGAGTCACCGCCGTTCTGCTCACTGTCCTGCACCCAGTTACGCAACAGTGTGACGCGCAGCTGTGGTTCCGTGGAAGGGTTTACGAGCATCTTGTAGAGTATACTGTCTGCCGCTGCCACATTACCGTGTGCACGGTGGTAGTCCATCAGCGACATCTGTCCCTTGGCATTTGTAGGTTCCTCCCTCATCACACGTTCAAATACCTGCAGAGCCTCCTCACTCTTACCATTACCTTGCAGCCAGTTACCCATCATCACCTGCAGGTTCATATCGTTGGGATGAGCATCGGTAAGGCTTTTCAGTTCCTTGTAGGCTCCCTCCTGGTTACCATTCAGCGAGTGCACCTGCATCTTAGCCAATGTTATCTCCTCGCTCTGTCCCTCGCGTGTCTCCAGTCTGTCAAGTGTCTCGAGCAGCTTGGGATAGTCACGCTGACGCTCATAGATACGTATCAGTATGTCAAGGTACTCCGTGCGGTCGGCGTATGCCCTTGACAACTGCTCATATACCGTCGTTGCCTCATCTATACGGTTGCGATACAGATATGTCTGCGCCAGCCTCTCGGCAAACTCGCTATTGTCTGGCTCACGATCCACGGCGGCACGCAGGTATTGCAGTCCGAGGGTGTCACGGTCAAGTGCCAGATAGAACACACCGAGCGCATAGTTTGTCTCTGCAGCATCGGGTTTCAGGTCATGACAGCGTCTGAAGAGCTCAAGGGCTACCGCATAGTTGCCCAGGTCCTGTTGCCTTACCGCCTCAATATACAGATATCTGTATCTCTTGTCTGTAGTGTCATCATTTACAGTGGCGTTGACGGCGACGCAGCCCAGTATCAGGAGGAATATTATTGCTATTCGTTGCATTTCACGTATCCTTTCAGTCTCTCATCCACGATTACTTCACTCCGGTATGTCCGTATCCACCCTCGCCGCGCTCTGTCTCGTCAAGGGTGTCCACAGTCTGCAGCACTGCCTGCTCATACTTTGCTATGACCATCTGTGCCACGCGCTCACCGGGATTTACCACGAAGTCCTCGTTAGAGAGATTTACCAGCACCACGCCTATCTCGCCGCGATAGTCTGCATCGATGGTGCCTGGGGTATTGAGCACGGTGATGCCATGCTTCAGTGCCAAGCCCGAACGTGGTCTTACCTGTGCCTCATATCCCTGTGGCAGGGCAATGTGAAGGCCTGTGGGTATAAGCCTGCGCTCAAGTGGCTTAAGCGTCACCGGCTGCTCTATATCGGCGCGCAGGTCCATGCCGGCGCTCTGTTCTGTAGCGTATGCTGGTAAAGGTTGCTTTCCTTTGTTAATTACTTTTACCTGAATCATAGTGAATATAAATTGCTATTATAATGATTGTTAAGAGTGCAAAATTACAAAAAATATATCACATCAGAAAAGAAAAAAGGAAATTATGGTTGTATTTTAACCTTAATTTCCTTTTCTTGCGGTTTATCTGATAAAATGATATGTGTTTCCGGGCATTGTCCTTATTATCCCACGCATTTCAAGCGAGAAGAGCGTGGAGTGCAACACTGACACCGGCAGGGTGGTAATCGCGAGTAATTCGCTGAGGGGCAGGTCGCCGCTCTGGCGCAATGCATCGGCAATCTTCTGCTCGTCACTGCTCAGGTTGTTAAACAGAGAGCGCTCTATGCCATCCTTACGTGCCTGCTGCAGTTTCGTCTGCTGTTCCCAGTTCATCATGGAAACAATGTCTTGCGCTGATGACACAAGCTGGGCTTTCTGGTCGCGTATCATGTTGTTACACCCGGCACTGTAAGGGGCGCCGACCGGACCGGGTATGGCATACACCTCGCGGCCGTAGTCCTGTGCTATGCGTGCCGTCACCAGTCCTCCGCCGTGTGACGCACTCTCCACCACAAGCGTGGCGTCTGTCAGTCCGGCTATGATACGGTTACGTTGCAGGAAGTTACGTGCCTCCGGACGTGTGCCGTGCACATACTCTGTTATAACTGCTCCGCCGTGCTCCGTCATCCTGTTGGCATCATTACGGTGCAGGGCTGGGTATAGGATGTCATGCCCGTGTGCCACTACACCCACGGTGACAATGTCCTCGTTTAACGCTGCACGGTGTGCACAGATGTCAACACCGTATGCCAGACCGCTCACTATACGCACCGAGGGACACAGTTCCTTGAGGTCGTGCATGATACTTTCTATCACGTCCTTGCCGTACGAGGTGCATTTCCTCGTGCCCACCACGGCAAGTGTGCACTGCGCGTTAAGGTCTGTCTTCCCCTTGGTATATAGCACCAACGGGGCATCATGGCAGCTGCGCAGACGCTCAGGGTAGTCCTTGTCTGATATCATTATGATGCCCACGCCATTATCAGCGGCCCACTGCTGTTCCTGCTGCGCCATCTGTATGACGGATGCTATATCTGATGCCATGACATTGCAGAGCTTCCCGGTAGCCTCCGGCACTATGCTGCGTATGTCCTTACGGTTCTCCAACACCGATAGTGCAGAACCCGCCGCCTCATACAGCGTCACCACGTCAGTAAGACTGAGACGCCCGGCAGCAAGCAAGGACAGTGTTATGGCTGCGGTCTGTTCTGTCATCTGTATCAACGGCGTGTGTATAGGTATTGTATCACTGTCTGTCCCACAGCCTTCAGGGTAGCCTTGTCAAGGTGCTGCATATCATCGTTGACTGTATGCCATGTCGGACCAAACCCGCTCTGCTCACAGTCTGGATAGAAAGGTATGATATCGATGGTAGGTATGCCTGCGTCTATCAGCGGCTTGTGGTCATCAGTGATGGTGCCGCCGGTCTGTCGGGTAAAGAATGAGCCATAGCCCGCATCCTCAGCCGACTGCCACACTGCATCGACAATGTTCTGCGCATAATGCTTTGAGAAACCCTCCTGATAGAAACATGCGCCCTGTCCGCCTACCATGTCGAGCAGTATGCCGTGCTCATAGGCTGCAGGCAGGTTCTTTGCAAAATGCTGTGCACCGAGAGCCCATGACTTCTCATCCTCTATACCTGACCACTGCGGAGCGCCATAGTCCTCTGCATCAAAGCATACGAAGACTATGTCATAAGGCAGTTTCACACTGTCTTCCTGTATCACGCGTGCCAGCTCAAGCATCACCGCCACACCGCTGGCAGCATCATTGGCTGCCAGCACAGGCTTACGCCAGTTAGTACTGTCAGGGTCGTTGTCTGCCCACGGACGGCAGTCCCAGTGTGCGCAGATTATCATTTTGCGCTTAGCAGCCTTGTTTATGCTTGCTATGATATTCGTGGAATGTAACGTCGTACCGTCCCATCCTTTCAGGTCTGCCTTCTGCAGGGTAACGTCACAGCCATACTGCTTGAACTTGTCAACAATCCATGCACCACACTTCTCATGTGCCTCGCTGTTCATGGTACGAGGACCAAACTCACACTGCTTCGCACATAATGCGAGAGCGGAATCCTCGTTAAACGTCGGTCCCACGAGTATCGGCTCATCATCAGCTGTAACAGCCTGCTTCTGTTTGCTGCCGCATGACACCAGGGTCATTGCCAGCATCAAGTATAATAACGTATTTCTCATATCATTGTCTATCTTTTATCATTCTTTTTGTACTCCTACACTCAACTGGTAGTCAGCCGGCGACATGCCCACCACCTCCTTGAACTTCTTGTGGAAATAGCTGCGGTCGTTGAATCCGCAGTGCTGGGCTATCGTCTCATTACTCCAGTCTAAATGCTCACGCAGTATTCGCTTTGCCTCCTCTATGCGCAGGTTAGCTATCCACTCACTGTATTTCATGTTGTTACAGCGCAGCCACGCCTTCAACTGATACTGCGGTATGCCTATGCCCCTTGCGGCGTTAGGCAGCTTCATGCCGTTCCTCAGATAGCGGTCTTTCTCCAGCCAGCGCTCCACAAGTTGTGTCACTCTCTCCATTGCCTCTGCATCCTCTTCCATTCCGTTCTCTTCACCCACGGCGTTGGATAGTTCCTCACTCCGTTCTGCCTCCCTCACCTTTCCCGGTGCAGAGCTGACAGCATAGCTGCAGAAACTGTCAACAAGATAGAAGATGCCGAAGCAGAAGAACACACCGAATACCGCCAGCCACACACTGTGTATGAATATCAGGGCGGGCACCATCAGCGCCAGAACCACCAGTATGAAGACGCTCATCTGCATCCACCTCAACATATTGTCTTGGTTGCGGTCAAAGTAGTTGTGCAGGGCATTACTCATGGCGCGCACGTTTGTAGCCTGCTTATAGGCATAGTATCCCTGCATGCCGGCATAGAGGCATGAGGATATTATCTCTGCATTGCGTATTTCCGTCGTCCCTGCCATCAACGGCTGGCCATCAACGGCAGCAGCAACACCCATCGCCGCCAGTACAGCAAGCCATGTAACCACACCGATATATTTCTCAACTATAGTAACGCGTCCCTGTTGCTGCAGGTAAAGCACTGCCAGCGACATCAGCCATGAACATGGAATGAAGAATATAAGGTTTACCATCACCGCCTGAGTCACACCCAGCGCACGCAAACCTAATGATAGTTGTAAAAGGAACTGCACTCCGAGCAACGCCGTGCTCACAACCATCAGCCATCGCGACCTGTTCAAAACGGCATTAGTCGCCACCCTTCCGGGCAGCAACAGCAGTTTCATAGTCAGCAATGCCATAAGCACTATGGCTGTAAATTGCATGTTACCCATTAAAAAAATGTATCTTTTTCCCTTTTTTCTCTAAAACTCTTACAAAGGTACTGTTTTTCTTTGAGATACGAAAGAAAAAAGGTGTGTAAATTTCGGAAATTTACACACCTTATTGTCGAAAATTACACACCATTGTCGAAAATTACACACCTTATTCCATGAAAAAATTATACCTTTGCAGTGAAATTCTGGAATACACCTATAAAAATGGAACTTCAACTTTATCAAACTGTGCTTTATCTTGCGGGAGCAGTCAACATCATGATTGCCTTCGTATTGTTGCATAACAACTATATGTATCGCAACTATGACATGTACCTGCGCTCACGACGTTTCATGGCTCTCAACTATGTCATCTTCGGCATAGGCTTCTGCATACACGCCTATTACCAGCTGCGCACCGCGTGTCCCGTAGTGGCGTCGGCACTCTCAGTGTCATACTTCCATTCAGGCGGCGTGCTCTTCGGTTGGAGCCACATCTCACTAATGCGTCCCCAGTACCTTACGAGGAAGATAGCAGTGCGCGACCTTTCCATCCTCGCCCTCGGCCTCATCTGTTACTGGACGGCAGTGGCCAACTATGAGATGCACATCGTGCCTAACGAACTGTTCATACTTACCTGCACCTTCAGCATGTTCTTCGCACATGCCCTGTTTATAACATACACTTTCTACCGCACCTATCTCTCCGTGCGTCGCAGCCTTGAGCAGATGCCGGTAAACGACGATGCACCTAAATGGTGGACGTTAGAGACCAAGCGCACGGTGCTTGCCAGCCACCACTCTTTCGTCATAGGCTGCCATCTCATCGTGGGATTCGGCATAGGCAGCATAGTCATCACGGCATGCTTCCCACATGACATCATGCCTTTCACTGCACTCATGGCGGCAGGCATCTGCGTGTTCTGCTTCTTGTTCTACTCTGTAGCCGAATACGGCAACGCTATAGAGTCGGCAACCAATGCGGCAGAGGATGTCATGACAAGATAGAGGTCTAAAAGAGTAAAAAACACCTTCATCCATGCGGAAGGAGGCGGACAACAATAATGAAGACGGGAACCATCATCAGTATGGTTCCCGTCTTCGTTTTTTCCTCTGTCTTGCGAAACTTACTGAAACATTCTTTATTATAAAAAAAAAGTAGTAACTTTGCACTCGTAATGGCAGAGAAAAACGAATACGTCCGCCAGGTGGCGGAACAGAAGTATGAATACGGTTTCACTACCGATGTTCATACTGAGGTCATTCCCGTAGGACTGACCGAGGATGTTGTGCGACTCATTTCTGAGAAGAAAGGTGAGCCTGATTGGATGCTTGAATTCCGCCTGAAGGCGTTCCGCCACTGGCAGACCATGAAGCAGCCGACGTGGGGGCATGTTACCATTCCGCCGATAGACTATCAGGCTATATCATACTATGCCGACCCTATGGCAAAGAAGAAAAACCCCAACCTTACGGAGGATGGGCAGATAGACCCTGAACTGGAAAAGACCTTCGACAAGCTTGGCATTCCGCTTGAGGAGCGACTGGCTCTGAGTGGCGTGGCAGTGGATGCCATCATGGACTCGGTATCGGTGAAGACTACATACAAGGATAAGCTGAAGGAGCTCGGCATCATATTCATGTCGATAGGCGAGGCTATAAAGGAGCACCCAGACCTGATAAAGGAGTATCTGGGTTCGGTGGTGCCTTACCGTGACAATTTCTTTGCCGCACTCAACTCGGCAGTGTTCTCTGACGGCTCATTCGTATATATACCGAAGGGAGTGCGCTGTCCTATGGAACTGTCATCATACTTCCGTATCAACGCCGCTGGCACAGGACAGTTTGAGCGCACGCTGATAATAGCCGATGACGACGCATACGTCTCATACCTCGAGGGCTGCACAGCCCCTATGCGCGACGAGAACCAGCTGCATGCCGCCATCGTTGAGATAGTGGTGAAAGACCGTGCCGAGGTGAAATACTCTACCGTACAGAACTGGTATCCGGGCGATGAGAACGGCAAGGGCGGTGTGCTCAATCTCGTGACGAAGCGCGGCGACCTGCGCGGCGAGAACTCCAAGCTGTCATGGACTCAGGTGGAGACCGGCTCTGCCATAACGTGGAAGTACCCATCATGCGTATTGCGTGGCGATGGTTCGCAGGCTGAGTTCTACTCTGTGGCTGTTACCAACAACTATCAGGAGGCTGACACCGGCACGAAGATGATACACATGGGCAGGAATACGAAATCCACGATTATATCGAAGGGTATATCTGCCGGACACTCGCAGAACTCATATCGCGGACTGGTACGTGCCACCTCTAAGGCTGACGGTGCACGTAACTATTCCTCTTGTGACTCCCTGCTGCTGGGCAGCAACTGTGGTGCGCATACCTTCCCTTATATGGACATACGCAACAACACCGCTGTCGTGGAGCATGAGGCTACGACTTCCAAGATAAGTGAGGCGCAGCTGCTATACTGTAACCAGCGTGGCATATCAACCGAGGATGCCGTAGGACTTATCGTCAACGGCTATGCCAAGGAGGTATTGCAGAAACTCCCCATGGAGTTTGCCGTGGAGGCGCAGAAGCTCCTCAGCGTGAGTCTGGAGGGAAGCGTGGGGTAGAAACCTCAAAATCCAATCACAACCCAACCATAACCCCTCACAACCCCTCCCCTTAATCCCCTCCCGAGGGAGGGGAAGATATATGGGTTTGCTTATCACTTGCATCTCATTATTTATAATATGCAACTCATGATCTATAACTTATAACTCACACATAACAAAATGAAGAAACTACTAACCTTTATGCTGTTGATACTGACTGCATGTTTTGCTACGCATGTCAGCGCAAAGAAGAATGACAAGGTGGACACCGTATGGAATAATGTAGCGTTTGGCGGTCTGCTGAATATGTTTAATGACTATATAAAGGTGACAAAGGTCGAGCTGGGGAGTGAAGGTACCCAGGTGACGATGTACATTAGTGAACCCAGAAAAGGTGAGTGGATAAGGATATCCCCGAAGACTGTGTTAAAGACTGGTGACAAAGAATATGCACTGAAAAGCTCAACCGTGCTGACAATAGGCGAAAAATATACTATGCCTGAGGACACAGTGAGTTTCACACTTACCTTTGAACCTCTGCCGCAAGACACCAAAGCGTTTGACCTAATAGAGCCCCAGGGATGGGTATTAACCAATATACACAACAGGCTATCTGAGTATATAGCTGACACATACTGGCGCAACAAAGTCACGGGCGACTGGTTTATTGGCTTCACAAAAGACTATGTCATACATGACTGCAAGGTAAAGAAGATTGTCAGTCAGACAGAGAAGAAAGGAGCATACGCCATCACCACAGATGACGGCACCACCATCAACGTAGGTAAGATGAAGGATGGCATACGTTCCATAAAGGTCGGCAACGGCTCCCCTGTGCAATGCGACATCATAACAGGCAACACACTGCCCGACTATCCAGTGAAAGACCTGCGCAAGGGCTTCAAGGATAACGGCTACAGCCTGACAGACAGCGTCACCATCTGTGGATTGATAAGGGACATACCTAAAGAATTGAAGAAGAAATATCCAGACTTCAACGTAATAACCCATAATGTTATTTCTACAAATGAAGAGGTGTACAAAACCAAATTCGACTCGCTCGGTATGTTCCGTATTACCATACCGTTGATGAATACCTCTGGGGCATGGTTGTGGCATGTTGTATATACAGTCCTCGAGCCCGGCGAAACATACTTTTTATTGTATGACTTCACCAATGGCGACAAGCTCTTTATGGGCAATGACGTAAGATTACAGAACGAGTTACTGACTCATGAATTTTCAAAGGCGAGCGTAAGATTCGACTACGGAGAGGAAAATATCGATGCCATGAAATTCTGGCAACAGGCTGACAGCGTGCGGAGTGTGCAGAAGGCTCACTTGCAAAACACTCTGGCAGAACATCCTAACCTGTCACAGAGATATGCAGACTATACCGATGGATATTACCTGGTCAATCAGGGAGAGGACATGATGCAGGCTCGGTTCAATGTGCCGGAAAGGAAACTGCCACAGGAGTACACAGACTATGTAGGCAACGAGATATGGCAAAAGATACCGAAGCCATACACCCTGTACACAAGTTTCGGAACTTTTTCGCGTGACTACATCGACCATCTCAGGGAGTTTAATGCAAAGCGTATCAAGATTGGTGACAGAATCGCAACGCAAGAGAACAGTGATGAAATAATTATAGACTCCGTATGCCACGACCGCGACCTGCACGACATAGTACTGGCACAACGACTCTACTATGAGTTAGACTGGAAACGCAAGTCTCTGCCATCAGATATGCAGGAGATAGCAGAGAAAGACATCGCCCTGCCTGCAATGAGAGACTATGTCCTGAACCTTAACAGCAAGTATGCCGAGTTGGAAAAGCTCGACATATCATCATCTCCATGTCTTAAATCGGCTGACGCAATAGAGGGTATGACCGACGGCGAGGAGATATTCCGCAAACTGACAGAGCCTTACAAGGGCAAAGTGATACTGATAGACGTATGGGGCACGTGGTGCTCGCCATGCAAGAAGGCATTGGAACACAGCCAGGAAGAGTATGCAAGGCTAAAACCATACGATGTTGTATATATGTATTTTGCCATGGGTTCTGAGGACACATCATGGAAGAACGTGATAAAGCAATACAACGTGCTTGGCGACAACGTGGTACACTACAACCTGCCACATGAGCAGGAGATGGCTCTTGAGAAATATATCAAGGTGCGCGGCTACCCCACTTTCAAACTGGTTGACAAGCAAGGCAACCTGCTTGAAGACGGGGTTGATGCCCGCTATCTCAATGCCCTGGAGGAGTTGCTGAAGAAATTATAGCGACCGCACGTACACATTACAAGTACAGATACAAAAAAAGATATCAACAACCGTTGACTCACCGGTTGTTGATATCTTTTGTTTTAAAACTTCTACGAAATTATTTTTTTTTAATAATTATTTTTGCATAATCAACGTAATGTTTGTATCTTTGCATCGTGTAACATAGAAAGTGCATAGTGTATGAGCAAGAAAATCAATCCGTTTGTTGTTTACGGATACATACCAGCAGAATATTTCTGTGACAGGCGCGAAGAGTCGAAGAAACTGCGTAAATTCCTGCAGAACCAACAAAATGTGGTATTGTCTGCCGCACGACGTATGGGCAAGACGAAACTGGTGGATTATGTATTTGACTTACCAGAGATAAAGGATAACTACATCACCGTGTCTATAGATATTCTCGACACTGGCAACTTGAGTGAATTTGTATTTGCACTTGGTAATGCCGTTTTTAGGAAGATAGCACGACGAAGCGCCCGTTTGATGAAACTCTTTCCCATGGTGATGAAATCCTTGCAGGCATCTTTCGGGTACGACCCCATACAAGGCACACCAACTTTTGATGTAAAATTGGGAGATCTGATACGCCCAGAATATACTCTGAAAGAAATATTCGATTATATAGACCAGGCAGACCAAAGATGCCTCATCGTAATAGATGAGTTTCAGCAAATAACCAATTATCCTGAGAAAAACGTGGAGGCTACACTGCGTACGTATATGCAACATACGAGCAATGCTAATTTCGTGTTTGCAGGCAGTCAGCGCCGTATAATGAGTGAGATGTTCGGCTCAGAAAAAAGACCCTTCTATAATAGTGCAAGAGAGATAAACCTTGAACCAATAGCTTTGGATATATATACCGAATTTGTGCAGAAACACTTTCATGCAGCTGGCAAGACTATAGATGCGGATGCAATAGGCTTTGTGTATGAGAAATTTGACGGGGTGACACTTTACAACCAGCAAATAATGAATGATGCTTATGACATGGTGGATGAAGGCGGACACTGCAACTTAGATATGGTGTCAGCCATTGTAAGTGAATATGTAGAAGAGAATGATAAGAGATTGCGTGAACTCATGCAATTTGTCACCGAGCAGCAGAAAGCAGTATTGTATGCAATAAAAGAAGACGAGCCGGTTAAGGCCATAACCTCTGGCATGTTCACCAAGAAACACAGACTGAAATCTCCCAGCGCTACGCAGTCGGCAGTTAAGGCTCTGCTGCGTTCTGACATAGTTACGCGAAAAGACGGACTATATAGTGTTTCCGACCCTTTACTTGATCTTTGGCTGGATAGGCAGATAAAAAAGTAGATTAACGAGAATTAGGCTATAAAAAGGATTTGGACTTGTTTTATTGAGAAAGAATGAGTAACTTTGCACTCACAATGCATAACTCACAACGCATAACTTAGAATTACTATGCTTGAAATAAAAAACTTACATGCCAAGGCTGGCGACAAGGAGATACTGAAGGGTGTGGACCTCACCATCAACGATGGCGAGATACATGCCTTGATGGGCACTAACGGTGCCGGTAAGTCAACACTGTCTAACGTGATAGTGGGTAATCCCGCTTACGAGGTGACAGAGGGCGAGATACTGTTTAACGGACAGGACCTGCTCTCTATGAGCGCCGACGAGCGCGCCAATGCCGGCATATTCATGTCGTTCCAGATGCCGGTGGAGATACCGGGAGTGTCAATGACTAACTTCATGAAGGCTGCCGTCAACGCCCGTCGCAAGGCACAGGGACTGGAGCCTATGAAGGCCGCTGACTTCATCAAACTGATGAAGGAGAAGCGCCAGCTGGTGGAGATAGACCAGAAGCTGATGTCACGCTCTGTCAACGAGGGATTCTCCGGCGGCGAGAAGAAGCGCAACGAGATATTCCAGATGGCAATGCTGGAGCCTACCTTCTGCATACTCGACGAGACCGACTCCGGTCTTGACGTTGACGCCCTGCGCATCGTCGCCACAGGCTTCAACAAACTGCGCACTGAGAAGACGTCGGCAATAGTCATAACCCACTACCAGCGTCTGCTTGACTATATAAAGCCCGACATAGTACATGTACTCATTGACGGCCGAATAGTAAAGACCGGCGGTCCTGACCTTGCACAGAAGATTGAGGACGAGGGCTTCGACTGGATAAAGGAGAGTTTGTAACCCCTCCCCTTAGTCCCCTCCCGAGGGAGGGGAAGGGATTACTACTACTGGTTGACTTGTGGTGACATTGTTACCGAGATGCCTGAGGGGGATGACAAGGCAATGGGGAATGAACTTACACCCATGGCAATCGCCTTCATTGAGAGAATAAAAGAAATACTGGAATAAAAAACTATTACCCTTTTACCATATACTTCCCCTCCCTCGGGAGGGGATTAAGGGAAGGGGTCTCACTATGAACCAATATATAGAATTATACAACGAGATAAAGCCGGTGCTTGACAAGCAGGCGAGCCCTGTGCTTAACGCTGAGCGCGAGAAGGCTATCAACGCTTTCACGCGACTGGGACTGCCTACAAGGCAGACGGAGCGCTACCGCTATACCGACGTGGAGACGGCTTTCGCACCAGACTACGGTGTTTCACTGGCACCGCTGCAGCTGGAGGGCATACCATACGTTACCAGCATTAAGGATGCTGACGAGAAGGCAACGAGGTATTACAACACGGTGGTGGACAGCGCAGTGAACGCCGACGGTGAGCCCGTAGCCATAGACACGCTGAAGGGTGAGCATGAGGAAGACGCACTGACGGCGCTGAACACAGCACTCGTAAACGATGCCATCGTGATACACCTGCCAAAAGGCACCAAGGCTAAGACTCCGATAAGGATAGAGAACATACTGTCTGGACAACAGGACACCATGGCCATAAGGCGTGTGCTGATAGTAATGGAGGAGCTAAGTGAGGCCACCATCTTCTTTGTGGACCACGTAAAGCTTGACGACGAGGCTGAGCAGGAGAAGAAACCTGCATACCTTACGCTGCAGGTGGTGGAGGTGGTATGTAAGGACGGCGCACACCTCGATATGTACCAACTGGAGGAGACCAACGAGCAGTGCCGCCTGTTCAGCAACCTGTATGTAAAGGCAGGCCGCGATGCGTCGGTGCGCCATAACAACATAACAATTTCCAACGGCATAACACGCAACGGCATTGACGTGTATCTGCAGGGCAAGGGCGCCGAGGTAAAGCTCAACGGTGCAGTGATAGCCGACCGTCAGCAGCATGTGGACAACAACACGTTGATAGACCACCAGGTGCCACAGTGCCAGTCGGGCGAGTTGTATAAATACGTGCTCGACGACGAGGCTGTATGCGCCTTCGCCGGTAAGATAATGGTGCGCGAGGGTGCGCAGCAGACCTCTTCGCAGGAGACAAACAACAACATGGTGGCAAACAACGATGCTCGTATGTACACCCAGCCTATGCTCGAGATATACGCCGACGACGTGAAGTGCGCACACGGCTCCACCGTAGGCGTGATGGACGATGCGGCAGTCTTCTATATGCAGCAGAGGGGCATACCGGTAGAGGTGGCACGCACGCTGCTCAAGAATGCGTTTATCTCCCAGGTGATAGACGAGATGCACTGGACCGCCTTCCGCGACCGCCTGCACATACTCGTGGACAAGCGCCTCAGCAAAGAGGAGCGTTGCGGCACCTGCAGGATTTGCAAGTGACACTGACAGAAATTGCACACTGGGGTTTAAACCTCGTTTCCTTGCGATATTACTCAGCAAACTCCGGTTTGGCTCCAAATACGCCAAAAATCGGAGTTTGTTGCGTTTTATAGCAACATCCTGTCAGTCAGTGTATTGCTAAAAATCTCCATAAAAGCAGAAGGAAAAACATACAAGGATATACGAAGAAAAGACTCAAAAAGAGCCTTTTTTTGATGTCAAAGCATAGCTTTCTAGGTGTAAAACGATAGCTTTCACACCGTGAAAGCTATGCTTTTGTTATCTGAAAGCTATCACTTCACTGCTGGCAGCGGACAAAACGATGCTGGGAACCCGCTGTTTTAACATCTGTTCACATCTCTTTCGCATATTGCACACCACCCTGTTTTTTGAAAAATAAATAACGTTTTTGCGGTGTTTTTTCCGATATATGAGTTTTCTTTTGTAACTTTGCAGTGGCTAAGCACTACAACGCCGCCGAAAAGAAAATAACGATATACATATAGTTGACAAATTAAACCTGTGGGAATTTACAGAACCCACCTGAAGACAATGGACACAACACACATACGCAAGGATTTCCCCATCCTGTCAAGGAAGATATATGACAAATACCCGCTGGTGTATCTTGACAACGGCGCCACCACGCAGAAACCTCTCTGTGTGCTCGACGCCATGCGCGAGGAATACCTCAACGTGAACGCCAACGTACACCGTGGCGTACACTACCTGTCGCAGCAGGCCACCGACCTGCACGAGGCAGCGCGTGAGCGTGTACGCTCGTTTATCAATGCCGCAAGCACAAGGGAGATAGTGTTCACACGCGGCACCACGGAGTCCATGAACCTCGTGGCATCAAGCTTCACTGAGGCCTACATGAAGGAGGGCGACGAGGTTATCATCTCAACCATGGAGCACCACTCCAACATAGTGCCGTGGCAGCTGCAGGCACAGCGCAAGGGCATTGTGGTGAAGGTGATACCTATGAGCGATGACGGCATACTCGACCTTGAGGCATACGAGAAGCTCTTCACTGACCGCACACGACTGGTGAGCGTGGCACACGTGAGCAACGTGCTGGGCACCGTAAACCCCGTAAAACAGATAATAGAGACAGCCCACAGCCACGGAGTGCCGTGCCTGGTGGACGGAGCACAGAGCACACCACACATGAGCATAGACGTACAGGAGCTGGACTGCGACTTCTTCGCCTTCTCCGGTCACAAGATGTATGGTCCTACGGGTATCGGCGTGCTCTACGGCAAGGAGAAGTTTCTTGAGGAGATGCCACCATATCAGGGCGGCGGCGAGATGATAGGCACAGTGACGTTTGAACACACCACATGGGCAGACCTGCCGTTTAAGTTTGAGGCAGGCACGCCTGACTATGTGGCAACCCACGGACTGGCGCGCGCCATAGACTACATGGAGGCCGTAGGCATGGACAACATAGAGGCTCATGAGCGCGAGCTGACACGCTATGCGCTGGAGCAGATGCAGACCATACCGGGTATGCGCATATTCGGTCCGATGGAGGCTGAGCGCAGGGATGCCGTAATCTCGTTCCTCGTAGGCGACATACACCACCTGGACCTCGGCACACTGCTCGACCGCCTCGGCATAGCAGTGCGCACTGGTCACCACTGCGCCGAACCGCTGATGCACCGCCTGGGCATACAGGGCACCGTGAGGGCATCGCTCGCACTATATAACACCAAGGAGGAGATAGACCAGCTCGTAAGCGGCATACGCCGCGTGAGCCAGATGTTCTGATAAGGAGTAACTACGCTGATGACTCTTCACACCACATACTTCGGACCAGTGGAGTGGTATGCCGACCTGCTGCACCACGCTGACGACATAACGATAGACGGCGGGGAGCGATATGTAAAACAGACCACACGCAACCACTGCCTCATAGCCACCGCATCGGGTACGCAGAAGCTGACCGTGCCGGTGACTGCTGCCAACGGTATGCTGACGAAAGACGTGCGCATAAGCGACCACGGCAACTGGCGACATCTGCACTGGCAGGCTCTGTGCTCAGCCTACGGGCAGTCGCCGTTCTTTGACTATTACGCTGATGACATCCGTCCGTTCTATGAGAGGCAATGGGACTTCCTCATCGACTATAACAACGCCATAACAGAGAAGATGAGAGAACTCACCGGCATCAGCGACTACCTTCGTAACCATAAAAAGAACAGTGACTGTAAGGACTACAGCCACTGTGATACCGAGGAATACTATCAGACCTTCCAGAGACGCAACGGATTCATACCGGGCCTCTCTGTTATTGACCTCTTATTTAATATGGGTCCCGAGAGTATCCTTTATCTCATTAAGTATAAGCACTAACTCTTTTGCCGTGTCGGCGCGCAGCATACGTATGCGCGTAGGCCTGAAGTCGGGTATTCCCTTGAATATGGGAGTGGCCGCTAGGTGTCTTCTTGTGTGAAGTATGGCCTTGCGCTCATCGCCTATGAGGTCGATGTTTATGTTGAGCAACTCTATGAGTATGTCTATCTTCTCAGCAGGGGTGAGGCTCTGTGTTGCCTCGCGCGAGAATATCCACGGCTGACCGAAGGTGGCGCGGCCTATCATCACTGCGTCAACGCCGTATTGCTGGAACGCCTTATCGGCCTCCTCTATGCTCTTTATGTCGCCGTTACCTATTATGGGGATGGTTACGCGTGGATTGCGCTTTACACCGCCTATCAGTGTCCAGTCGGCGTCGCCGGTGTACATCTGTGAGCGAGTGCGCCCGTGTATGGTCAATGCCTGAGCGCCACACTCCTGCAGGCGCTCCGCAAGGTCGCGTCCCTGCCATCCACCTACGGGTGTGTACTCCTCTGATAGTGTGTCGCCAAACACGAAGTTGCCGGCGTCCCATCCCAGACGTGTCTTTACCGTCACGGGAGTGGCAACGGCCTTCGCCACTGCCTCGGTCATCTCAAGCATCAGCGGTATGTTACGCAGCATGCCGGCGCCGGCGCCCTTGCCTGCCACTTTCTTCACGGGGCAGCCAAAGTTAAGGTCAATAACGTCGGGCGATGCCTCTGCCTCAACGATGCGCGCTGCCTCAACAACGGCATCCACCGTACGACCGTATATCTGTATTCCCACAGGACGCTCGTCATCACTGATGGTGAGCTTGCGCACCGTGTCTTTCACATTTCTTACCAATGCCTCGGCAGCCACAAACTCGCTGTACACCATGGCAGCACCGAAGCGCTTGCACAACCGACGGAAACCTATGTCGGTGACATCCTCCATGGGAGCCAGGAATAATGGTCTGTCTGTCTTTATGATATTCATATATTGTTCTTTGGGATTTGAGATGAATAGCAGGCTTACATCATACCGTTGTCTGCCTGCAGGCGCACCTTGATAAACTGACGCGCACGGTGTATGCTTACCTTCACCTGTTCCTCGCTGAGTCCTGTTATATCGGCTATCTCACGGTAGGTGTGGCCGTCAAAGTCACGCAGGTGCATACATGTACGCTGCTTCTCCGGCAACTGCTGCATCAGCTGTCTCACGATGTCAATGCGCTCGTCGGCCTCCAGTTCGTCATGCGTGTTGACGGCAGGCGGAGTGATGTCCTCCAGTGACTCCGTCTGGTTTACCCTCATTCGACTGCGGTCCAGCGCCAGGTTACGCGTCATGCGCAGGGCATACGCCTCTATATTGTCTATGCCGTCAAGGCGCTCACGCATCTGCCACAACCTTATCACCACATCTTGCACTACGTCCTCTGCCTCCTGACTGTTGAGCGTTATCCTCAGCGCCAGGCGGTACATCTCATTCTTGAGTGGTAATATGGTGTGGACTATGTCCAATTAGTTATGAGTTTTGAGTTATGAGTTATGAGTTAGAGACCCACCCCTGCCCTATAGACCCTCCCACCCCTCAATAGTCTTTACACCCCTCCGCTTCGCGAGGGAGGGCAACCCTGTGAGGGAGGGAGCATGAGATATGGGGAAAGTGGTTTAATTATTAATTGTTTATTCAACTTTCGCAAGTAGAAATAAGAACCACAGATGACACAGATGACACGGATTTTTATACGATAACCAAAGCTGCAAACAACTGATTACACAGATGGCTCTGCATGGTTATAATCAGTGAAATAAAAAACATATCAGTGAAATAGTTTTCTTAGGAAGTGGCAAAATCATTGTAATCCTTAAATCTGTGGTCGTTTATTAACATCAGAAACCTGAATTATGCATTATGAATTATGCATTATGAATTAACAATGGCTGTCCCGTGCTCGCCGTCTATCTGTGTGGCGAGGGTTATCACGACGCGCTTCACGCCCTTGTCCACGGCCTGCAGGGCGTTCTCTATCTTCGGCATCATGCCTCCCGATATCACACCATCATTTACATACTGCTCATAGCTCTGCCTGTTGATGACAGGTATCACGCTGTCGTCATCGTCAGGATTCATCAGCACACCCTTCTTCTCGAAAGAATAGATGAGCGTCACGTCATAGAGCGATGCCAGTGCCACAGCCACTGTTGACGCCATAGTGTCGGCGTTGGTATTGAGTATGTTGCCCTCGCCGTCGTGTGTCAGCGGTGCTATGACAGGTATCACGCCTGCCTCTATCAGATGACTCAGAGCGGCACCGTCAGCCTTCACAGGGTCACCCACGAAACCGAAGTCCACCTCCTGCTTCGTACCGTCGTCCATGCGCACCTTCTTGGGTGCCCTGCGCTTAGAGCGTATCACGTTCATGTCGGCACCAGTGAGGCCCATGGCATTCTGTCCGGCAGCCTGTAACTGTGCCACGATGTTCTTGTTTACCAGTCCGCCATACACCATCGTAACAACAGAGAGCATATCAGCGTCAGTGATACGGCGGCCACCCACCATCTTTGTCTCTATGCCCAGAGCAGCAGCTACCTTTGTAGCGCGACGGCCACCACCGTGCACCAACAGTTTTGCGCCTTCTATGGCAGAGAAATTCTCAATCAATGCAGAGAGCTGTGCTGCGTCTTCCACAACGGCACCGCCCACTTTTACTATAGTCAGTTTCTTCATAATCATTACACCTTATTCATTCAAAGTTACGCTTATTTCCTGACATGTGCAAGAAAACGCCCGTTTTTTAAGTATTATTGCACAACAGGAGCATACCTGATGGGGAATTTTGTGTAATATTGTCGTAATTCCATATCATTCCTTTGGTCGTATCTTTTTTTTTTAGTAACTTTGGCTGCGCCAAAGGTGTTGGCGTTTACGTAAAAAGTTACAACTATAAATCAATCTATATGAAACAAAAGAAAATCCTAATGTCATGTCTTCTCGCTGCTTGTACCATGCAGGCAGGCGCACAGAAGATAGACTTCAACCAGAACGACCAGGTCAAGAGTTATGCTGAAGGCTATGAACCTTGGACCGTTGGACGAACAAAAAGTGTCACGAAGGAGTTTGCCGCAGCTAACGACAAAACGATTTCTATCACTATCACCCCAGTAAGCGGTATAAGCGGTAACAACGCTTTAATGGCAAACTGGAATAAGACTCAGGTTACATCTAACGGACAAAACCTGTTGTTTGATGGTATCTATACCTGTAATCTCGATGCAAATAACGACTACACCTTTGATAGCGAGAACCCACAAGGATTACAACTGACCATCAGCGGTCTCAGCGCAGGCGAACACACTCTCTACGCATACCACAACAATAGCGATAACATTCAATTACCACCACTCAAGGTAATAGTAAATGGAACTGAGATAGTATCTAACGTGGAGCAGACCGCACAGAAGAGCGCACTCAGCGAGTGTGGTATGTCATACGTGCAGTTCACTGCTATAGAGGGACAGAACGTAGTGATACAGTATATCAGCACTCCTGTCGCTGGTACCACCTATACACGTACACAAGTGGGCATCAATGCTATAGTGTTTGATCGTCCTAATCCAAAGACAACCGCTGCTGATCCTACACCTGAGAATGCTTCTATGCACTACGATTGCGATGCTACCAGTACAGCTACACTCTCATGGACTGCCGCTGCTCTCGCTGTTAAACACCGTGTGTATATCGGCACATCTGAGGATGATATGCAGTTGGCTGGCGAGGTAACTTCACCTACATTCACCACTTCTACACTCTCTCCTCATAACACTTACTATTGGCGCATTGACGAAGTGGATGCTAATAACAACGTTTATGAGGGTGACACATGGTACTTCCGCCCACGTCGTCTTGCATTCCCCGAGGCCGAGGGCTACGGACGCTTTGCACAAGGTGGTCGCGGTGGCGTGGTATATCATGTTACCAACCTCAACAATGACCACAACCCTGGCTCTCTGCTCTACGGACTGGTTGACATGGAGGGACCACGCACCATCGTGTTCGATGTCAGCGGACTTATCGTGATGGATATGCAGTCGCAGTTTGTTAAGCCATACGCCACCATCGCAGCACAGACAGCTCCAGGCAAAGGTGTCTGCTTGAAATACTCTAACATCAACATCGGTTCTGACTGTATAGTGCAGTTCCTTCGCGCTAAGCGTGGTTATGGTGACACTGGAAACGCTATGGGTGCTGCTGGTGCCGACAATACTATCATAGACCACACCACTGCTGCATGGGGAACCGATGAGACTTTCTCAAGTCGTGGTGCGAAGAACCTCACCTTCCAGTACTCTATGATTGCCGAGGCACTCGGTATTGCAGACCATAAGAACTACCCTGCCGGCACCAACCACGGCTATGCTGCCACCATTGACGGCAACGTGGGCACATACAGCCATAACCTGCTCGTGAACTGTGAGGGCCGTAACTGGTCTATGGGTGGCGGCATGGACGGCAACAACATGCCTATAGGTCAGATGGATATCTTCAACAACGTATGTTACAACTGGTACAAGCGTACCACCGACGGTGGCTGCCATGCAGTGAACTTCGTGAACAACTACTACAAGATGGGCGCTGACACCCAGCTGAAGATTCTCTTCTCTCAGGACTATGAGCTGCCTAACCACAATGGTGTATGGCAAGCCTACATCTCAGGCAATATCCGCGAGAACAAGGACCACACTCTCACCACCGATGCCCAGAACGATACATACCGCTATACCCTGAAGACCTCTGAGGTAATAGACCCTAACACCCGCACTGACGGACTGGGCTACAAGACCTTTGTCAATGAGCCTTTCTTCCCTTCATACGCTACGATACACTCTGCCAAGGAGGCATTTAAGATTGTAACATCTACGGCAGGTGCCATACGTCCTATGCGCGACGACCAGCACGTACGCGTGGTTCGCGAGACCGTTGACGGAACATACACCTACGTGGGCAGCCGCTCTGGCATCAAGGGTGAGATAGACCATGAGGACGATATTACGACAAGTGAATACACCGGCTTTGAGATATGGCCAGAGGAGAGCCGCGCTGCCGACTTCGACACTGACCAGGACGGTATGCCAAACTGGTATGAGGAGCTGACAGGCTCAAACCCTGACAATGCAGACAACAACGAGGTGATGAGCGACGACTACACACGTCTGGAGCACTACCTCGACTTCATGGCTCATCCATACGTTATGTTAGCTCCCGGCACATCAGTGACATTCAACACCGCACCTGAGTTCCGCGGCTTTACCAAGAGCCCTGCATACAGCATCAGCTCAAAGAGCGGCAACTTCTCTGCTGAGATAACAGACAGCATCATAACCATCACCGCTGGTAGCGATGCAGAGCTTGGCTCTATAGAGATGACAGTGACCGACGCCGACAACCACACCTTCACACAGACTCTCGGCGTAGCTGTCACAGGCAAGGCCGACGCCATAAAGTGCATACGTTCGGTGAACGAGGAGGCAGACATACTGAAGCGTGAGTTCTTCACCCTCGACGGCAAGCAGGTAACCACACTCAAGACCTCTGAGATATATGTAATGAAAGATACACTGACCAACGGTCAGAAGCAGACAGCAAAGATTATGGCTCAATAGAGCTGTGTCTTAACAGATAAAGAAATGCCCCTTGTAATGAACGCTCATTACAAGGGGCATAATTAATATAGGAGTATTATTAACTAAACAATGTTTCTTAGAACTTTATATCTACGCCGATGGCACCCACACGGTTTGAGCGTGTAAATGAGTTCTGCACGCCGTTTGCGTCAACCGCAGTGGTATAGTCATCATAGCAAGTCTTGAAGTATGCAGCGTTGACAGCAATCTTATCTGTCACCTGATACTTTACACCCAGGCCATAGCTCCATGAGTCAACCACGAACGAGATATCGTTGATATACTCATCAGTGTTGCCATAACGTGTTATCTGGAAACCGGCACTGGCAGTGAGCTTCTTGGTGATGTCCCACTCTGCACCGCCGAGATACTCGTTGGTACCATTGGCAAGCATATCATTCTTATTATCATAGCGTGTAGATACACCAGCCTCGTTCATCTTGTAATAGGTCTTCTTCGCAGCCTTGTCATAGAAGTGATGGTAGCCAGCATTTATGCGCACGCACTTCACAGGAGTATATTGCACACCGAAGGCGAGCAGTGATGGCTGGTCCTCGCGGATTGACGTACCGTCACGGAACACGTTAACGGCATCAATGGCATGAGCCTCCTTCACAGTTGACTTATTCTCCATAGACATCTTTGTGCGGAACTCATACTTCACAGCGAAGTTAAACTTGTCAAGCTTCAGGTCTGCACCAAGGATAGGAGCAAAGCCTACACCGCTCTGGTCAGACTGAAGGTTTACACCCTCACGATAAGACTCAACTGCCTGGAGCTTTCTTACAGAGGTGTAGCCGTTTATAATATCTGCTGGTATCTCCTGGCCAGCTCTTGCGTATGTTGCTATGGCTGCCTCATAATTCTGTGCCGCGCCATTGATATAAGGCTTAAGTTGGTCATAGTATTGTCCGAAGTCCACTCCGTCTGGAGTAGCAGCGGTGATAACCTTGATGTTGTCAATCTTTGCCTTATATGTGGCAGAACCATAGAGTACGCGGATACCGCCATATACAGAGAAATTGTCTGTAACCTTATAAGCCGCACCCATTGTGAAGCCAAAGTAATACTGCTTACCCTGCATGTAGCTATTACAGTCATAGCCAGAGGTAACGACAGCAGCGGGCAGACCAGCGCTGACGCCAAACTGACGCAATCCTGCAGCTATCTGTCCCACAGCGCCCTCGAAAGAGCCCAGTCCTTTGCTGAACTCACACTTGCCACCGCCACCGGTTACAGAGAAGTTAAACTGCAGTGACCACTTACCCTTGTTGTATGCAGCCTGTACTGAAGGGATGAACGGTGCAGAGGCCTTGCCCTCATAGTGCTGTGGCTGTCCGTTGAAGTCCTTAGACATAGTGAACACCGGGTTTGTGGTTTCAATAGTACGTGTCTGCCATGCAGCCTGCCAGTTGATAGAGAGATGAGTGCCCTCATCCATGAAAGCCACACCTGCAGGGTTACTGTATGTTCCATCGATACCTATGGCACCGTCACGCGCCGGGTTACGTAGGAAAGCCACGTTCTGATTGGTATTTGTCAAGATACCACCTGCCAAAGCCGTACCAGATACTGCGCTCAGAAGCGCAACACAAAATAATAGTTTCTTAGTCATCCTTTTGTCTTTTTATCTTTTCCTTTTCTTTGCACATTTTTTGTTTCGGTGTGCAAAGTTAGCATAATTCATTAAATAGTAATGCTTATTTTACTATTTTTCCCATCGCGTTTAATTTTTATTAACAATAAACACAATAAAGACAGGCAACGATATACTCGTTGCCTGTCTTTATAATGTCAGTTATAGTCTTTTGTGGTCTATCTGTATTCCTCCGGTAACTGCGTCTTCCAGTTCGGATAAGGATCTGTCAGCAGTCCCTTGTTATAGAAATGGCGGTTGCCTGTCACCTCCGGTCCGAGCCAGTCTGGCTTTTCAAACTCCTCGTCCTCGCTGCCCAGCTCTACCTCGCAGAACAGCAGTCCGTCATTAGCACCGTGAAACTCATCCACCTCATACGTATGGTTGCCCACCGGCACCAGGTGCCTGGTCTTCTCCACCAGTCCGCCCCGGCACAGCTTCAGCATCTCGCGGGCATCATCCAATGGTATTTCGCGCTCAAACTCATAACGTGAGATACCGTTGGCAGACGGTCCCTTGATGGTGAGGTATGCCTTGTCGTCCCTCAGCCTGATGCGCACCGTTGCACCCTTGACATCCATATAGCCCTGAGCTATGTGTGATGACGAGGTAACATACTTGTGAAAAGCACCGTCTCGTTTCACAAGGAATTTACGTTCTATCTCCATATTCTATTTCCCACGTGCTCCCCTGCGACGGGATGCCAGCGGAATGTCAGTTACGATTGTATCGCGATGGTATAAATTGCATAGAGAGCACCCAGCGCCACAAGTATGCCGAATATCCAGTTGATAACCTTACGTCCCTCCTGCTCTTTCTTCTCTGCATAAGCCTTACGCTTAGCGTTGTTCTTGTTCTTTGACATAATCTCTGTTATTTAGTTTCTCTGATTTTCTATATTGTTTAGCCTTGGCGGTACTCTTCCTTCCCGTCCACACGCAAAATTACACAAATTAAACTGTTTTTGCAAGTTATTGGCATTATTTTTTCATGTTCACTCCTTTCTGCAAGCAAAAACAGGGAGACACACCGCTTTCCCTTGGGCATGTCTCCCTGCTGTCGTTATATGCCATCTACTCAGAACCTGTAGCGCGCGCCTGCGAGTATTATGCCCTGCTCGCCCACACCTGCCTCAAGGAATCCGCGGATGTGCGTAGAGCCGCCCTCCAAACCTACGAGAGATGCCTGAAACATGAAGTTGAAACGGCTCTCCTTATCGGTCGTTCCTTTCCTGATGTTGTCTGATTTCGCATACGCATACATAAAGCCTGCGGCGGCCTTGCTATAGAGTCCGAAGTGCTTCTTGTTCACCCAGTAATATTTCATTGCCGGCATGACAGACATATAATTACGCGTGCGCTCTCCCTCTTTCTCTCCCTCATATATCACGTCCTCGCCCATACGAGCATAGGTGACAACGCCACCCACCGCCAGCCTCGGGTTGTTAAGGTGACAGAAATACTCCACAGCCACCGTGCCCAGCTCTCTGGAGTTTTCCCACTTACGACCGTTCATGGCATCAAAGATGCCATTTGTCAGGCCATTGCCTATTCCGTCACCTATCAGCGATATTCCGGCTCCGTAACTCACTCCTACCTCGTGTCTTGGTTGCTCTTCCTGTGCAAATACGCTTGTGGCTGTCATCATGGCAGCTGCCACCATTACTAAAATCTTTTTCATTGTTCTATAATTTTTATTTGTTCCTTTTCTTTATTACCACTGCAAAGTTAGTCAAAACATCCATACCTGTATAATATTTTGCAATAAAACAACAAAAAAACATGCGACAGACATCATAAAATGCGACAAAAAGCACACCTCCCTCCCTTTTCTGTCCGAAGGCAAATGACGAAAATGTCCTATTTCGGGTATGCTCTTACCCCCCTTTTCCTTGCGATATTCTGAAAAACTTTTCCTCCAGCCGCGTACAGCTCATTCTACGCGAGTTTGTAACTCGCTGATAATCAGTAACAGCTTATAAAAAAGCATAGAGGAAGCATAGCTTTTGCGTCGTAAAAGCTATGCTTTCAGGGTGTAAAAGCTATCGTTTCTCGGTGTGAAAGCTATCACTTTACATGGTAAAAGCTATGCTTTCACGAAAAAAAGTGGTTGAGAAGAGCGAAAAAGGCGTCTTTTCCTCGTTTTCCGTGCCGCTTTTTCTCCTGGTTTGCATTTTTTTGTTGACAAAATTGAAAAGGCCAAATGACGAAAATGTCCTATTCCTTGACATTTATCATATCGCCAATTTTATAGCAGCGGATTCCGTCAATCCCGGCCTAAAAAGAAGCGGTGCCGCCCTCCCTATGGAGGCGACACCGCTTTCTTCTGTATCTTGTCAAAGAGTCTCTGCTCCCTGACTTCTGTTCTTATCTTTCTACCATAATCTTCTTGCCACGGTAGATATACATACCAGCCTTTGCAGGACGTGCATTCAGCTTTCTGCCGCTAAGGTCATACCATGCATCTACATTCTTGGCTGGGGTAGCGAAGTGATAGTCTGTGATACCCGTTGCCAGCAAGGTAGTGAAGAACACGCCCTTGGTCCAGTCGGTCTCCTGCTCATCATACACTGCCTTTACCTGTACCTCGTAGGTCTTCTCAGGGTCAAGGTCGCCGAGGGCGTAAGGAGAGGTGACGTCATCCACGCTGATCCAGTCTCCTACCACTGCGTCATCACCGAGCTTCAGCACTATGTCGTCAAAATACACTTTGGGATCGATTACAAAAAATGGTGCATCAGTAGCTGAGATAACTTTTGTTGCTTTGGCTGCTAAGACTTCCTTCAGGTTGTTAGAGCAACTAAATATGAGTCTGCCCGTCTGTCCGGCGTATGCGCTGAGGTCTATCGTCTTCTCCTCAAACGTACCATTTGGAGCTGAGTCAGAGACCAACATTTTCTGCTCTCCTCCCAATTCAACGCTTACCGCATAAGATGCGAAACGGCCACTTGTCTTAAACGAGAGCGTACCGCCGAGAGGTATCTCATTAGTCATCATAACAGAACCGTCAGTAATCACTAAGACTCCTGTGCCGCTTGGCGCATTTTCATTGTTCTCAATATAACCTGAGCCCTTTACCTCCCATCCTGCTAACAGTTCGTTAGAAGAATCGAAGTTCTCATTAAGAAGCTCATTGTTCTCACGGTAGCGCAGGTTGAACTGCTGCACATTGTCATTGCCGGTCCATAATACTACAGCACCGTCGGAAGACAAATTGCTTACCTCCATATCAAACGGCTGGGCATAACTGTCTAATGTAGTGAAGAACAAACCATTGGTCCAGTTTGTCTCTATCTCACCATACACGGCCTTTACCTGTACCTCGTAGGTCTTCTCCGGTTCAAGGCCGCTGAGGGCGTAAGGAGAGGTGACGTCATCCACGCTGATCCAGTCTCCTACCACTACGTCATCACCGAGCTTCAGCACTATGTCGTCAAGATACAGTTCACTAGACACTACCGCATCCGCAGCACCTGAGCCAGCTTTGGCTGCTAAGACTTTCTTCAGGTTGCTATAGCAACTAAATATGAGTCTGCCCGTCTGTCCGGTGTATGCGCTGAGGTCTATCGTCTTCTCCTCAAACGTACCACTTGGAGCTGAGTCAGAGACCAACATCTTCTGCTCTCCTCCCAATTCAACGCTTACCGCATAAGATACGTAATTGCCAATTGTCTTAAACGAGAGCGTACCGCCGAGAGGTATCTCATTAGTTATAACAGAGCAGTCGTCAGTAAGCAGTAAGACTCCTGTGCCGCTTGGTGCATTTTCATTGTTCTCAATAGAACCTGAGCCATTTACCTCCCATCCTGCTGGCAGTTCGTCAGAAGAATCGAAGTTCTCATTGAAAGGCATATTGTTCTCACGGTAGCGCATGAGATACATCTGCACATCATCATTACCCTTCCATGAAAGAGCAGCGCTATTATATGTCACACTGCTTGCCGTAAGGTCATACGGCTGGGCAAAGCGCTCTAATGTAGTAAATTTCACCTGGTCGCTCCATTTGCTTGTGCCATCGGCAAATACTGTCTGTACCTGTACATTATATTTAGTCTCTGGGTCAAGTCCCGATATGGCATAATGTGTATCCTCTATATTCTCCACTGTCTGCCATTCCGTATCAGTTTCTACTTCTATGTCATCGATAAGCAGGTATGCACCACCAGCTTTTCTTATCACTATGCTGCCCGTTTGTCCAGCGTATGCGCTGAGGTCAACAGTCTGCTGGGCGAACTTACCGATTTCTACTGTTCCGGAAGCCACCATTCCTACTGAGCTCACATATACCTCATAGAATGCTGTGGATGACATCTCTGCTGCTGCCTTGAAGGTGAGTATGCCACCGAGAGGTATTACTGGCGTTGCCATACCCCCATTTTCACCTAATGCCATCACTTTACTTCCACTTGGTGCCGAGGTTGACATAGGTCTTCCTACAAAAGAGTCTCCACCCGATGTCCATCCGGTTGATATTGATGAACCGTCAAAATTCTCACTCAGTATGACATTTGAGTAACGCAGGTTATATGACTGAGCGTCAGCAGAACCGGTCCATGCCAGCAGGGCATTGGTTGCATTCACAGACTCTGCAGTGAGGCCCGTAGGCTTAGCGAAGAGTTCCAGTGTGGTAAATGCTTTCTTACTGCTCCAAGGGCTTATTACCTCGCCGTCCGTAGCTTGCACTTGTACCTCGTATGATGTCTCAGGCTCGAGCTCCGTGAGGGTGTATGTGCCTGCGGTTATTCCATTTATTACAGTCCACTCTGCCTGTGAATCATCCTTTGCACGGTAACGCAGGTTATATGACTGTGCCTCGTCGCTGCCGGTCCATGATGCCACAGCACCACTGGCCGTTACGTTGTCTATAGCCAAATCCGTAGGGCTCTTTATACCCTCCAATGTCTCAAACGACTGTGAACTGCTCCATCGGCTCACGCCTTCGGTAGTTACCGCCTGCAGTTGCACCTCGTATGAAGTCTCTGAGATAAGGTTTGACATGGTGTATGGATTGGTCACGTTCTCTACAGTCTGCCACTGACCAATTTCTTCATCACCTGAGCAAACAACGTTATCAATAATCAAGAAGTCACCAGCAGTTTGCTTAATGACAATGTTACCTGTCTGTCCTGCGTATGCACTGAGGTCTATAGTCTGCTTGGCGAATGTGCCTGCATTGGCTGTTCCCTCTGCTACGGTTTTTTCGGTTCCGTCTATTAATACGCTTATTATATAACTTGATGTTGCAGTACCAAATGCAGCAGCATAGAAGGTCAGCGTCATTGGCAATTTTCCTTGTGGAAGGGATACATATCCATTATATTCCATTCCCAATATATTGCTTGCACTTATTGCCATCAAACCTGGAGGCGGAGTGTCTACAAACACACCATTATTGCCTACCCAGCCTGTTGGCAACAAACTAGAAGAGTCGAAATTCTCTGAGATATTCTCACCTGAGCCCTCAACCTTAGTACGATAGCGCAGGTTATATGACTGTGCCTCATCGCTGCCGGTCCATGATGCCACGGCACCGCTGGCCGTTACATTGTCTATAGTCAGTCCTGTCGGAGCCGGTACGGTGCTTTCCAATGTATGGAACAAAACACTTTCTGTCCAGTCTGTCGTCTTTCCTTCATATACAGCCTGTGCCTGAACCTCATAATAGGTCTCTGGGGTAAGGCCTTTCAGCATATATGGTGCCACAGCATTATTCACCGTAGTCCATCCTGCAACATTTCCTGTTGATATCCTAACATCGTCGATTATCAGGTAGGCGCCAGAAGTCATAGTAATCTTGATGGCACCCGTCTGTCCGGCGTATGCGCTGAGGTCAACAGTCTGTAGGGCGAATGTGCCTGCATTGGCTGTTCCCTCTGCCACGATTTCATCGCCTTCGTCTGTTGATACACTTACTTTATAGCCAGCTGTCGAAAAATTAAATGCAGCAGCCTGGAAGGTCAGTGTACCGCCGAGAGGCATCTGAGGCAAAGTCACATTACCACCACCGTTTATTCCAAACACATAGCCTCCGCTTGGTGCCGTCAAGCCTGGAGGTGGAGGACTTACAAACACATTTTCACCTGACTTCTGCCATGTAGAAGGCATACCATTCTCAAAGCTCTCGCTTAATACAAAGTCTGCTTCACAGTAGCGCAGGTTATATGACTGCACTTCTTCATTGCCTGACCATAACAGCACGGCGCTGGTTGCTGCTGTATCAGTCACAGCGAGACCATACGGCTTGGCATAACGCTCCAGAGTAGTGATGATAGGGAAAGTTTCCCATTTTGACTTTCCTTCTCCATATACCGCCTGTGCCTGAACCACATAAGAAGTTTCAGGGGTGAGACCGGTCAGTTTATATGGAGCCACAGCATTGTTCACAGTAGTCCATCCAGCATCATCGGCTGGTAATATATTAACATCATCAACAATCAGGTAGCTACCAGAAGTCATAACAATGGAGATGGCACCCGTCTGTCCGGTGTATGCACTGAGGTCAACAGTCTGCTGGGCAAAAGAGCCTTCGCTGACGGTTCCATCAGCCACGACTACAGAGTCTCCATCTATTATTACCTTTACATAATATCCTGATGTAGAGGATCCGTATGCTCCTGCCTGGAAGGTCAGCGCACCACCGAGAGGCATCTGTGGCAAAGTCACAGTACCACCACCGCTTATTGCCAACACATAGCCCCCGCTTGGTGCCGTCATGCCTGGAGGTGGATTACCGACAAACACATTTTCACCTGACGTCTGCCATGTAGAAGGCATACCATTTTCAAAGTTCTCACTTAATACAAAGTCTGCTTCACGGTAGCGCAGGTTGTATGACTGCACTTCTTCATTGCCTGACCATGACAGCACGGCTTTGGTTGAGGCGACGTCAGTCACGGCGAGGTCATACGGTCTGACATAACGCTCCAAAGTAGTAAAGGATTCACCTATGACCCAGTCGCTGTTATGGTCAGAGTAAACGGCCTGTACTTCCCAGGCATATTTAGTCTCTGCGGCAAGGTTTGCCAGGGTATAAGACGAGGTGACGCCTGTCAAAGTATGCCATCCATCATCTGCATCCAAGTTACGATAGCGCAGGTTATATGTCTGTGCACCACCATTGCCAGTCCATGACAACTCGGCACTGTTATATCTAACATTGCCTACGCTATAATCCTCAGGGCAGTCAGTCTTGGCAAGACAAGTGCTGTAGCCTTCTACGTCAACAAACACGAACTTAGAAAACATCTCATGGCTCAGGATTTCCTTGTTGTTCTCATCATAGAAGACAAAACCACATTCTTCGTCATAAGGACCTTTTTTCCATACGAACTTGTAGTCCTCGTCAGAATTAAGGGAGATGGAGCCTTCTAAACTACTTCCTTCACTCATCGTGATGGTCCCACTACGTTGCCATTGCTGTCAATGACACTGATGCTGGCACCATTCCATCCGTCACCACAATCGTCTCGCAACGTATAGGTAACTGTTCCGGGTAGCGTTACCGATATCGGCTCATCAGCCTCCAAGGGCAACGCTGACCATAGCCAGCACAATAAAAATAATAGTAATTGTTTAAACATAAAAAGTTTTACCTTATTGATTAATAAAATAAATGTTATATTCCTAAGAAGGTTTTTACAGTCCGAAAAGGACCTATATTCTATTCCGAAGATGACCTATATATTCTAAAGTCCGAAGATAACTTCTATATCTATTCCTAAGATGATTTCCAGTATTATGGAGACTTCTTCTATATTAAGAGGAAGCTTGCAGATTATTGTCTGTTTGTTCTCACAAATTTTCCGCAAAGGTAATATTTTAATTTGAAATAAGGTGTGTAATTTTCGATAATGGTGTGTAATTTTCGATAATAAGGTGTGTAATTTTCCACAATATCGAAAATTACACACCCCCCTTTTTTTGCCCATTTCACCGATAAAATCATGCCGTTTTTCTATTAAACCTAAAATCCGCAACTATCATCCAATACACGATTAAGGGTAGATTTATGAGTCGTTAGTAGCAGCTTTCAGTAAAAAGCAACAGCACAACATCAATATGTAGCCACCATCCCCTTACCCCACGATGCGACTTGAG
>JAFXZU010000008.1:0-25877 GCA_017541085.1 Prevotella sp. | reverse complement strand
GCGCCTCGTCAGCCGCAACGGCGAAACAACCGCCATCGGCACCCTCGACATGGAGACGGGCGAACTGTCCTTTGACAGCGAGACGTGGTACACGCTGGACGGTGTGCGTCTTGATGGCAAGCCAAGCACCAAGGGCATCTATATCCGCTCGACCTCTGGTCGCTTGCAAGGCAAGAGCAATGGATGTAAGATTGTAATCAAATAACAAATAGAGTGCATGACAATGAAAAAGAAGATATACGAGCAGCCATCAATGATGGTAATAGATATGGAATATGCGTACCACCTGTTGGCTGGAAGCGGTGAACCACAAGAGGAGGAAGAGGAGGAAGAGCACGGAGACCCCACCAGGAATGTACCCTGGTGGGATGGCGAGGGCGATTAATCTCCCTGATGCGGATTAGTAAAGAACATAATATAACCAGCTATCTCTGATAAGTAGAAGAACAGAAATGGTTTATATAATAACTCAACTTTCGCAAGCTTCAGTTTCGTTGAGGTTTTAAGGTGTAAGGTCGCTTCGCTTAAAGGTCTAAAGGTGATATTTGTATCAAAGCATTGACAACAACATATCTCACCTAATCGCTCGGCACGCAGTGACGCTTGCCCAAGCAAGAACCTGAAACCTCAAGACCTTAAAACCTAACGAGTGAGCACTTGCGAAAGTTGAGTATAATAATTTATGAAAATTCATGGAATATTTATGAAAATTTATAATCGGCAAAACGAAATGTGGCTTTTTACAAAACGAAATGTGACAAATGATTGCAAAACGAAATGTACCTCGAGATAAAAATAAAAGCTATTGAACGAATGTTGAATTGCTTTTGAAGTATATTTGAATTGATATTGTATAATGGAATGTGTTTAGTTCATTATAGAATACGACAGAAGCCCAGACAATAATCTGGGCTTCTGTCGTTCGATTTTATGCGTTTTTATACAGTTTCTGTCTTACTGACATACACATATCTTAATAAGTGGCTGAACAAGCAAATAAAGTTTTGTCCTGGCAGCAGCGGTGATGACTATTTCCTTGCTTTGCGGGAGAGGGGTATTGCCATAATCAAGTGTATATTCAGCGAAGTCGGCTGTGACGGTTGCGTCTAGCGACAGTACTCCGTCCTCGTCGGCAATGGTGATGTCGGTACCTGTGCCTGACGCTGCCCGCACCCTGACCTTGAACACATACACAGGGTGTGCACTCTTTATAACAATGTCGGTGCCGTTCATGCAGGTAAAGGCGTACTCATCCTGTCCTGTCTGTGTTTCGCCGAGTTGGAAGTCTGTGTCATGGGAATATAGCTCGTTGGACATATAGTTTATGTCCTGACTCGTAAAATGATTGTCTTCTATCATGGCATAGGGACCGTCCATGTGAGTATTCAGTGCCAGTGGGTACAGCGTGCCCCACCGGACCTCTGTCACTGAGCTCGGGGTACCTAATCCCGGTAATATCAGCAGATTGTCACCCATACGTATGATACCGCCATCAAGCGTAAGGGCGGCAAATGCCTCTGCAAAGGTGTCAGTGCCGCCTCCACCTTGCGGAATACTGTCAAGTTTCTGTTTATCCTGCGCCGACATCAGTCCCGGTGTGGTCGTGGTGGCTGGCTGTGTGCGCTGGAGCAGTTCGCTGACCGCACTAGCAGAACCTTTTTCATTTAGAGCTTCAGCCAAGCCTTCCACTTTTTCTATTGCAACCTTATCCGTTTGATGTTGCATGGAGTCGATGAGTGATGTAAACTGTTCCCCTGTGGGGTACGCTCCTGTCTTGAAGAACCCTTTTAGTATATCTCTTGATAGTATAGCCATAATTGTACGCTTTTATTGAAGTTTCATGATGTATGCCAATACATAGTATGGCGGGCGGTTTTCGTGGGTGGATGAGGCGTTTTGTGACTCGGCTGCATCTGTCTGTCGTGTTACATCACTCGCGGTCCAGTTGACAGTACCACATTGGCGCTCACTAGGTCCTCCACTTTCCCAATCGTGCCTTGTTCCCTCGCTGCGCATATATTGTGTATGCGTATGCTCCGCCACTCCGCTCTCCTCAGCCGTCAGCAGGTGTTTCTTCTCGCCTCCGGTCTTACCGTACTGGTTATATTCCGTGTCGGTGTCACGGTAACCTACGATGAAGCGTCCTCGTAAATCAGGCAGATGGAAATAACCGGACTGTGTAGTATAGGTATTGCCGTCAGCATCATTGGCATTGTTGAAGGTGTCTCCGATGGCAGCATACAGTGCCGGGTATACAGTCTTTTGTAACGCAGTTCCGTCACACAGATGGTAGCCCTCAGGTATCTTGGCTCCTGCCCACATCTTTACTATACCCAATGGCTCACCTACGAGAGCCTGCACTGTAGAACGTAATTCCATCAGCGCCGTGTATAACGCACGGTTTGTCTGCACTTCCGTGAAGTCGTCCCACGAATAGTGTTCCGTTCCCATGCCTGGTGCGAGCGTACGCTTGGTGTATGCCTTCGGGTAGGAATAACCGTCGGCGGTCACACTGATGTCCTGCTTGCTCACATACATGCCGCTGTCATTGTCGCCGCCCTCGAAGCGCAGCACCTCGCCTTGCGGACAATCCTGTGTGCGCAGAAATACGTAGCCTTCGCCACGCAGCCTTGTCTGACGGTCATACTCACATCCTTGCAGTATCACTTTATCCCCGGCTATATTGCCAAGCATCTCAAGCATTGCTGCATTAGTCGCCATGTAGTCAAGGGTCTCGCAGTCCATCGGGAAATCCTTGTTGGTTTGTGTAAGATAGTTACCTGTGATTTTATCCATTGTACTTCGTAAGTTTTGAATTTTGAGTTATGAGTGTCTGCGCAATTATGCCTGATAATAGCTTATGCCATATCTTATTGAGGCCAGCTTGTATTTGTCTGCCACTGCCCTGAGTTCAAGTTCGCTGACATGCAATTCCGATGGTATCTCTATCCAAAAACCGTAGCCCAAAGCTCCATTATATCCTCGTCGATAAACCAACTTCCTACCGCTGGTCCTGTGTGGTATTCTGACAAACAGGTTTGTTTCCCTCTTGTGCAAGACTACACCCAGTACAGATTCATCATAATACTCTGCTATCCTTATGCGTCGCTGATTTTTATCAAAACAGTCGTTGAGGACAGCCCTAAGCTTACATGTCTGACCGTTGTGTCTCATACGATAATTCATATCATTGCGAAAACGCATCAGCTCTGTGTGCAACCGTCCCACCGGTGCAGTCATAGCCCTGCAGAGAGCTATCAGTCCGGGCTTGCGCAGACACATGGGCAGCAGCAGTACTGCCAGGCGCGAAAAAGAAACGTCATACTTGCTCATTGTATGGAATCATGTTAATGTTCAACTGTTCTGCCTTCATGTATCCAGCCACTGGCGTATAGCGTGCGTCAATGGCAGTAGTAGTACTTTCACCGTTTACTGAAACCATGACACTCTTCACCTCTGCAATCTTCACCCCCTCGAGAACCTGAAGTTTGTCAACCATTGCCATGTTGGTATATTCGCCGTTGAACGGCAGACCGCAGAGATAAGCCTTGATGGCATTCTCCACCCTTTCCCTAACTACCTGCGGTGGAATCATGGTGTCGTAATACACATCCATTCCGCAACGGAATCCGTCTGCCGGTTTATTTACCAAGGCAATACGCACGCCTGCATCCTTAACCTCCGTGATGTAAGCCCTCAGTTGTGTTTCTACGTCAGAAGCAAGAGGTGCGAGTTCTCCATTCATCTCTCCTGCCACCTTGATTGTCAGCAATGCAGTATCGGCACTCTCTGTAGCAGCAGCATACTTCACTACATGTGCCTCGTTTATCTCTGCCTCATCCATGCCGCTGGTGTCGTAATAGTCGGTGTCTGTCACAAGCGACTTTCCAGTCATGAATGCCAGCACCTTGTCGCGGTACCACTTCGGGCGGTGTGGAATAATCTGCTCTATCTCTGCCTCTACATCCTTTTTGTGTTCGTCCATCAGACACTCAAGCGCCCAGATGGCTGTCGCCACTATGTAGAACAATATGCTCTCTATGCTGACCACGCTGAAACAGTCGTCAAACCTTTGTCCACGAGTAAAACCATAAGCCTGAGCCATGGTGGTGTTATCCATGAAATCGGCTGTTATAATACTTTTTATCTCTGCTATAGTTCGCATGGCGTTTCCAAGTTTTGGGTTTTGTTTTATGAATTATTTGAATGTCGTTTGAGCAGTGTTTTAACAGTATGTCATGACACTATGAAGTCAACCTCAACTGCCATGTAGCCAATACCTCCTGGCGACAGTTCTTCTCCTTCCTCACAGGTTATCTCCATTGCGGGCTGACTGTATGAGGAAGCAAAGGCTGTCACTACTTCACGACGCATCACGTCAGTACATTCCAGCACCTGTCCCGTTGTCAGTCTATCCGTCAAGGACATACCGTTAGCCAGGGCAATATCCATCAGTGCCTCCATGCTTCCAGTATGCACCACTGCTATGTCTGCCAGTGTCTGACCGGCCTTTACCGTTATTTTCATAGTTTCTTTGCAAGTTATGAGACCCACCCCGACTTCAATTGTCTTTTTACTCCCTCCGACTCCCTCGTTTCCCGAGGGAGAGCAACCCTGTGAGGGAGGGAGAAGAGAAATGGGAGTTAAGATTTATGAGTTGCGAATTATGCATTATGAAGGGTACTCTGCCGTTATCTCTATGCTTTCCCTTCCTATGCTTACATTCTCCACCCTCTGGCCGTCCATCTCCATCTGTTCCCTTATCTCCGTTCGCCAATAGAGAGGGTCATCGTCAAGCAGCATGTCGCATATACCCACGCCCATGAGTGGAGCTTCCTTCAGTTCACCTTTGTTCATGGCAAGTATTATTGCCTGGTTCTGCCGCAGCGTGTCTCCTATAACGATGCCTGATGTTATCAGGGAACCGCCCTCTCTCTTTACGTTGATGTCAATGTCACAGTTGTCTGTAAGCTGTATGCCTGTACCTTTTCTCATATTCAATGCTTAATTGTAGTGTCCTCGTAGTCCGACTGTGCAAACCGTTGTGCCTGTGATGCCACCGCCTGCGCCGTACCGCTCTGAGCGGTAGCCGTACCTGTAGTGTTGACCACATGCGTATGGTTATTGAAGGCATTCACCAAGGCATTTAACTTCTCCGTAAGTTGTTCGATGTTGACCAAACCGCCAAGTTTGCCACCGTTTATTACGATGCTCTCCACATGGTCCACCTGCAGCACCACCAGTTGTGTATAGTCACCCGTCAGACTGCCCACAACAACTGCACTGCCCACCTTAGGCACTATTAGTAGTTCGCCTTCATCATCGGTAAGCGAAGCTCTTAGTCTTACATCGGGCACAGACAGACCGCCTATCATGACGTCACATGTGTTTCCGCTTACGCCTTTCACTATTCCTTGGCATACGGTCATTTGCCTGCCGGCCCCGGAAAGGCTCATGATATGTTGTCTCAGTCGATTGTAATCATCCATCGTACTTCGTAAGTTCTTGCCCAGGCAAGCGTCACTGCGTGCCGAACGTTAAGTGGTTTGTTGTGAGTTTTATTATTCCAACCTGAAGCCCAAGTCTATCTTTCTCTTCCCTCCGTCTTTAGAGAACTCCGTGGTGACAGATGTCACGAAGTATGTACCGTCCTTATATGGGTAGTCCGCGTCATGCAGGGTTACCGAGTCTGAAGGTTGACAGTATGGCACAAGCCATGTCGTGATATTTCCCTCAAGTCCGTCAAAAGACCTCCGCTTCACCTCCAGTTCGCCTCGGGCCTTCATCGATGCCTCGTCGGTGGTGGCACAGCGCACCTCCACGCGGTCGCCACCGGTGGTGCCGGTCTCTATCTCTTTCACGGTGCCGTCTGGCATCAGAGCCTTCACTATCACCTGCACCTTCTTGTCTTCCATGCGGCGGTATGTCAGGTCCTCGCTCTCCACGTTGACGGCGAGGTCGTAATATCTTTCCTCTCCTGTATTCTCCCCAGGCGGATGCACATGTAACACACCATTGCCCACATATATATCGGCACCACATTCCTCCTGTACCTTTTTCAATACGTCATATCCGGATGCATTCATGATGACGAAACGGTTGTATGTCCAGATGTACGAAACCTCCACTTGCATTGTCAGTTGGCAGGCTGCCACCACGTGTTCCAACAGTTTTTGCAGAGTCACACCTTTGAGAACTGCATTGGCTATGCCTTTGCGGAAGAGAAACAGTTCATCCTCACAATGCAGCTTTATATTACCGCCGTCGGTGGTAATATAAAGCAGGTATCCGCGGAACTCTTCCACCATACCTGTTTCCTCATAACCGAAGCGTATCGTCACTTTGTCTCCGCGCCTTAGTTTCTTTTCCACATCCAGCGCCTGGTTATATTGTGTTGCTGGAAGAGTGATAGTCGCGGTGTCGGCAAGCAGTTCCACACTACGGTGTATCTCTACTTTGTCAAGCATCCCCAGCATATAGCCGCCTATCTGTATGTTATATCGCATTGTGTACACGGTAATCCTAAGTTTAAGAGATCCACCCTGCCCTCCCTGTGAGTGAGGGAGCCGTATGCGGAATGAGATTAATTATGAATTATGAATTGCCATATCGTCGCGACTCAGCAGCAGCTTGTGAATATCATCGCTGTATGCCTCTATGGTGTAGTTCTGATTGGCTGCGCCACTGGTGAATGGCATGTCCCATGTACTTATGGCTATCTGGCTGATGCCGAACACCTCAAGCAACGGACACAGTGCTTTCAGTTTGCCTTCTTCACAGTACCGGCGAAGTTTCTTTACGTCTTCCTCTGGATAAGAACCTTCTGCGCCCATCAGTATACCCTCTATGTGTATGGTATAGTCATCTTGCGTCCACCGTTCCTTGATACTGCCTCTCACCGTGCCTTTGCTTACATGGCGCCGTGTCAGTATATGCTGTCCGCTTACACTGATCATCGGTTCCTCTGGCAGGAGCCACTCTCCCATGTCGTCACTGATGAATGTCAGAGGCATCACCATCGGCACGCCCAATGCGTTTGTACGTGTTGTGTCGGCACGCTCGCCTGCGGTCACAATCTCCAGAGAGTATTCTGCACTGTCAGGTATGACCTTGCCTCGTGACAGATAACCCGTACTGACACCGTGGAAATTATTCTCGCGGAACAGTCCGTATGGTGGTATTTTTATAGTATTGACGTTCATGCCTGATTGTTGTTTTGTATATAGTGTCGATATGGTATAGCAACATACCAAACAGTGTTACCTGTCAGTGCTCGTGGCTATGGCGAGGGCTCGGTTCATGCACTGCAGCACCGTGCGTTCTAATTCTGCGGTGTCAGCCTTGTCAGCCATCTGCACGTTGATATAGTCAAAGAACTTACCTATGTGCATCGTGATGCTGGTGTTACGGGTACCACCGGTAGCAAGTGCCTCTGCCGTTTTCTTGCTTCCTGTGCCCTTGCCACTGCCTTTGCCGCCGTTGGCTGGCTGAAACAGGTCTGTAGCTGTCTTGCTACCTTTCTGCCCCGGCTTGCTTATTGTGCTTGACTTTTTGCCTGTCTTGCCCTTGCTACTCTCCGAGGCGTAGTTCTTCTGCCAACTATTGACAATGGCAGCAGGCACCTCCTTGACCATGGCAGCTGTACGCTGTGCCGACGTTATACCCGAAATGTCCTTTACGCCAGCTTTTGCACTCTCCCATGCACCTCCAAAGTCTCCATTGAACATCTTCGACAATGCATCACCTATCTTGCCCAGTCCGCTGAGCATAGTCTGCAAACGGTCTATGATGTAAGCCTTGATGATATTACCAAACCCTTTCATGGTGTCCCACATGGTGAGTATGAAAGCACGGAAGCCTGCAAACTTGTTCCAGCAGTAGATAACTGCCCCTGCCACAGCAGCAAACACGATGCCTGCGGGGTTAGCAGCCATTACCACATTCAAGACTTTCTGTGCAACAGCCCAAGCCTTTGTCACAGCGGTTATCCCCTGCGTCGCCATAGCCATTGCCCCTATGGCTATGGTGTGAGCATAGAACGTGGTTGTGCCTGCCACTACCGCTACGAGCAGTATTCCTATATAGTCTCTCCATTCCACGATGAATCTTATCACTCCGGCGATGACTCCCACCACCTTCTGTATGGCACCGAATATCGGCGGCACCACCTGCATGGCTATGTTCACTATATCCACGAACAACGGCTGCAGCTGGTTGAATAGTGCCGTAGCCTGCTGCTGCACCGTTCCTACGAGAGTGGACAGACGGCCACTGAATGTCTGGCTGAGGTTCTCGCTGCTGTTATAAAATTTGCCCCCTTCACTGGTAGCGTGTGCGATGGCGGCAGCTACGGCATCGAAACCTATCTGACCTTTAGACATCATCTCCTGAAGCTCAGTGTATGTCTTGCCGGTCATCTGCTCAAGTTCTTTCAGAGGATTGAAACCTATGTTGTTAAACTGCATAAGGTCCTGCCCCATGAGTTTGCCGGTGCTCGACACTTGTCCGAACACAAGTGCGAGAGAACTGAGTTTGTTCTTGTCACCTCCTGCTATGTCACCCAACTGACGCAGGTATCCCGTCACCTTGTCGGTCTGAACGCCAAACGACAGCATCATTTTGGCATTCTCTGTAAGGTCCAGGTTAGAGAAAGGAGTCTTAGCGGCGAAGGCGTTTATCTCCTTCAGCATCTCCGCAGCCTTCGACTCGTCACCCACCAGCGTACGGAAAGCTACGCTGGTCTGTTCCGCCTGTGCGCCGAGCGTAGCCACGGCTCCTATCCCCGCACCTACTATGGTGTAAGGATTAAGTAGGAAACTCATGCCTGGAGCATCCATCAGCGCACTCTTGAAGTTGGAGAACGACAATGCCTGGCGTACCGACGCTCCCACCTGCTGCGCCTTTCGCTGCAAGGTAGTCAGTTGCTTCTCTGCCTGTTGTGCCACACTCACGACATTGTTGCCGCCTGATACTCTGAGGTTAATTATGTAGTCTATTGCTGATGTCACAGAGGTTTTACAAGTTATGAGTTTTGAGTTACGAGTTTGCTTTCCCTTCTTCTTTGCGGATGTCGATGAGGTAGCGTATGGTCCACGCCCACTCACTGTCGGTCAGCGTGTCGGGATCGAGGTGCATATAGTACCTCAGCAGGGTGTTAAGGAACAATACGCTGGAATCCTCCCATCCCGGCACGTCGGCATCCGCTAAAGCTTTTTTACCTCAGCCTCCTTGATGCGTGTCACCTCCTCCATCTTCGGTATGGCGGCAAGGAAGAGCTGGTCATCCTCCAGTATCTCTCTGTCACCGTCCACCCAGAGCTGACGCATCAGCGTCTCGCTCATTTGTATGGGGTCTTTCACCACGCTCACGTAACTGAGGTCTTTGCGGTTGGGCTTGCGCAGCACGCAGCTCTTGCCCTCTACGCTTATCTCGTATATGTCGCCGTGCTTCTTCTTCCACGCGGCTATCTGTTTATCGGTATAGTCCATCGTTTATTTAGCTGTTTGGTTGTTTGGTATCACTTCTTGTCAAGGAAAATAAAAGGCAACGTCTTCTCCTGGAACTTGTCACCCTGCTTCCACTCTGTGTTATCCTCGGTAAACTCCACGCCCACGAGGATATCTGTGGTTATCACGTCACCATGTGAAGGATTGCCGTATGATGCGATGATGTCCAACGATGCATCGAGAATGTCTCCACCCGATGCCCTGCGCAAAGCCTCATACTCACTTTGCACCAGCGTGAGTTCGCCTTCATAGGTTTTGTTACCTCTTTGTATGCTCGTGGGCTTATTGCCGGCGGCGTGCAACGCCTCCTTCTCCTGCTTTGAGGCATACTTCACACCTCGCAGTCCCGTTACCTTGCGACCTGCCATCACTACGGTGACATCGGCCCATTCGTATTCTCTTGTATTAACCATTATGAGTTAAGAATTAATAGTTTGCATTATGAATTAACTTGGAATCCTAGGCTAACATCAACATAGCGTGCGTAACCGTGAGGGCGTACCCTCAGTGTCACTTTCACGTTTGAGGTGGCGAGCACGTTCTGCTGGTCATCCACATAGCACTGACAGCCATCACCGTCCTCGCCCGCACTCAGTTCGCCGTTGGCGGTCATGCTACGGTTGATGACGTTGTTCACAGTCTGTTCCCATGAACGTGCCACGGCTGGCAAGAGTGTGCCGTCTGTATTCACTTCCAGTTCGTCGAGCAGCATGTCAAGCAGTGTGTCGTATGCCAGGCGATATGCCTTGTCTGCCACACGGCGCGCGGTAATGTGCGCATAGTCATCAGTCTCGCTGGTAGCCAGAGGATCGTCGGTGAAGAAGTATCCACTGCGTCCTACATAACGGCGCAATGTTATATATCCGTTCTCATGGATAGACGCCACGAGACTCTGCGCCTCCTCCACTGCCTTGTCACCGATGTATGCCTCGGTCAGAGCCAGGCTGCCGTCCTTCACTCTGCCTATGTTGCGCTGCACCTGCGTAGATGCTATTCTTCCGGCAAGGGTGCCTATACATGCTCCTTCACTGTCGCTTACGGTATCACCTATGAGCACCGCCACGCGGTCACATTCCTTCTGAGTGAGGTCCGTCAGTGTCTTTGCTGCATCATACTTCCTGCCCTCAAGGACAAAGAACAGTGGTGCATATAGTTCTGTAGTAGCCCACTCTGCCAACTGTTGTGCCTTTGGCACTGCCGTAAGTACGTCGGGGTCTATGCCGTTGGTGCTTGCCGCTGAGCTGCCAGTGTTGACGTTCGCCACGAATACGGCGCGCAGCTGTCCGTTCATACGAGTGATGAGGTCACGCACCTTGCCTGCCGCTGTCTGTGTATAGTCGCACAGCACAGTCATAGTGGTTGCCGGTGCTACAGGGTAGATGACGAGCTTCACGCCTGCGCCTGTCTCATCATAGAAGAGACTCACCTGTCGATACAGTTCTGCATTGTTCTCAGCTGTCACGCCAAGTTCGGCAAGGTCATCCATAGAGTACAGAGTATAAGGCGTGTTGAGCGTCAGTCCGCCCTGCACCGCCGCAGCTCCGCACACTATAGCCACAAGTCCGTCGGCACTTTCGCCCACTGTTCCCAGCTGACCATTGAGGAATTGTATTTTTACTCTTGGTAATTGCATGGTTTATAATGTTTTATGATTAGTAAGATGAAAGCATAGCTTTCAGAGTGTAAAAGCTATGCTTTCACAGTGTAATATGATAGCTTTCATGAGGTAAAGTGATAGCTTTCACTTTGCTTTACATCGGTATTGATAAAGACTAGGATTATCCGTTCTGCTCACTTACGGTCTCTTCCTCTGTCTCTACAACGGCTTCGCCCTCTATGATGACGGCAATACCCTTCTTGTCGTAACGGCGGTGAGAGCCACCTGTGCGCATGAGGAATGAGTAGATATCACCGTAGTAGGTTGGTGAGTCGGTGTCGTCGAACATCTTCACGTCACCCATAGCGCGACTTACGCACTTCTCCTGCCATGCCAGTGCCACGTTGTTCAGAACTGCCTTCTGAGCATCTGTAGGAGTACCGGTGAGGAATGTGTGACCACCACTTGGTGCTGCGTCGCGATCGAGGATATCAATCGTCTGCGAGCGCATCATGATGTTAAAGCCGTAAAGCATACCCAGCGTGCCACGTTGTGCGTCGGCTGATGCGAGGAAGGCAGACAGTTCCTTGTCCGTGAGGTCATTGAGCAAGTCGCTGTACATCGCAGCGCTTAGCAACAAGTAACGTCCCTCCTGTGGTACGTCGTTCTTGTTGAAGAGAGTAGCAGCAGCAAGCACGTCAGTCTTTGTGATGGCGCGACGATCACCTGTAGCAAGGTCAGCACGCGCAGCCACATTCTTACCAGTGGTGGTGATGCCTGCGCCATACTTCGCCCACTTCTCAATGAGGAGGTCGGCGGCAGCCTTCTGCAACTGCTCACGATCGTTGGCTATCACGCTCATGCGCTTGTCGTACGATAGTTCCACCTTGTCTGCATCCGGGATGTAGATTGGGTCGGTGGTCAGCTCGTCGATGTCATAGGAGAGGTCGTTATCAGTGCGACCTGAGACCTCTGCTGGCTTGGTAGTGCGGTTACGCTTCACGCCAGAAGGACCGCCAGCATTAGGTACATGGACAGTCTTGTTGTTCACGAATGCAGAATCGTCAACAGACTTTGAGGCGAACGAGTTCTGCGGAAAGAAGTTTTCCTGTATGGTATTGAGCCATATCTCTTTGTTTAGTGCCATAGTAATAAGTTATGAGTTATGAGTTATGAGTTAAAGAGACCCACCCCGACCCTCCCTGTGAGGGAGGGCCTCCTAGGCGGAGTGGGATTGATTATTGATTGTGGTAGAGCCTTGAAGCTTTATTGATTATTAATTATGCATTATGAATTAAGCATTACGCCTTGTACTTCACTCCGAACTTCTCTTCGTACTTCTGTGCAAAGAGTTCCGGGCTGTGAGCCTTGAGTGCCGCCAACTGGTTGGAGCGGTCAAGCTCGTCCCACGTCTTGTTCTCCATACCGGTGGTTTTGTCCTCGTCAAACACCTCTGCGGCGCGTGGCTGTCGTTTCTGTGGCTTCATGCTGTCGATGAGCTTTGTTGCAGTTTCACGGTCTGCCGCCATGAGTTTCTTCATGCTTGGCAACTGTTCGCTGGTAATCTTACCGTCGGCAACGGCCTTGTCAAGGAATGTGTCCACCTCCTTGCGTTCCAGTTCTGCAATCTTGTTCTTGTACTGTTCGTTAGCCTGGCGCAGGGCTTCTGCCTGTGCCGACTGGCTTTCCAGTTCCTTGATGTGCGCCACTACGGCGCTTGCATCTGCCTTGTCCTCAAAAGTCGGCAGAGCCTTGATGTCGTCTATTAATGCCATGTCATCGTTGTTTGTGGCTCCATGGAGCCGGTTATTGAAATAAGTGTATATCTCCTCATCTGTACGCTGTGAGAGGTTTGCGCTGTCTGGCATGTCATAGATGCCGTCGGCCATACCCATATTGACTGCTTCCGTTGCCGTGAGCCAGTGGTCTTTGCCATCAAAATACCGAGCCTTCACCTCTTCGGCGGTGATGCCGAGTCTGCGTGCGAGCATAGAGGCAAGATCATTCTCTATCAGATCTATCTGGTCAGCCACGGCGCGCAGCCAGTCTGCACCGCCGTAACCACCTCCGCTTACCTGGTGGAGCATCAGACGTGCATAGGGACTCATCATAAGTGGTTTGCCACACAGTGCCACCACGGCGGCTATGCTTGCGGCCATACCGTCAACGTAGATGGTGATGTCTCCCTCTGCCTGACGGAGTGCATTATATATGGCCATGCCGGCAAATACGTCGCCGCCACGTGAATTAATACGTACGTTGATATGATTATACCTTCCTGCTACCTGCGTCAGTTCTGCCACTACGCGACCGCTATCAACCGCATCACCTTCACCAACGTCACCGTAGAGAAGTATGGTGGCAGTGCCGTCAGCACCTTCCACTACGTTAAAGAATTGTGTGTTGTATTTCTTCTTCATTATGAATTGAATTATGCATTATAATTTCCCGATTGCTGTTGCAAAATTACGTCTTCCACTTGAGGTGTACAAATCATGATTATATCGTAAGTATATGAAAATCTATAATATACATAACTATACACACCATAAAACAGTGAGTTGTACACCTCAAGCGAACGGAGTAATTTTGTAGTCATGAAACAAGGCATAAACAAACGTGATATAGCCAAGTCGCTATACATCAACGGCTCCTACACTCAGGAGGAAATAGCCCAAAAGGTGGGCGTGACACGCCAGACGGTGGCACGCTGGATTACCGCAGACTCATGGGACGACCAGAAGGCAGCGCTCACCATCACTCCGGCGCAGATACTGGCAGGACTGAACCGTCAGATCGTTGAGATAAACAATAATATAAATCAGCGTGAGGAGGGACAGCGGTTTGCCACCGTGGCAGAGGCTGACACGCTTGCCAAGCTTGCCTCTGCCATAAAGAAGATAGAGAGTGACGTGGGCATCGCCGACATCGTGGACGTAGGCATACGTTTCACCAACTGGCTTCGTCCGCTCGACCTCGACAAGGCAAAAGAGTTCAGCAACCTGCTCGACGCATTCCTCAAAGACCAGCTGAAGTAGTTTAGTATGTCGCTGTACCACAGCGACCATTAAAGGGAAAAGATGACACAAGAAGAAAAGAAAGCGCTGCAGCGGTGGGCGGAGCACCACACGGCCATGGCGGCCGACGTGCCCGTGGAAGACTGGATGTCAGCGCGTGACATAGAGCATCGGCGCACGGAGTTGGAACACGACCCCATAGAGTGGATTAAGTATTTCTTCCCGAAATACGCCCGATATGACTTTGCTCCATTCCATAAGCGCGCCATACGTCGCATCATTGAGCATGACGAGTGGTATGAGGTGCTTTCGTGGAGTCGTGAGCTGGCTAAATCGACGGTGGCAATGTTCATCAATATGTACCTGGCACTCACGAGGCGCAAACGCTTCTTCGTACTTGCCAGTGCAACTGAGACTTCTGCCATACGCCTGCTTGCTCCTTACAAGATAAACTTCGAGAGTAACCCGAGGCTAAAGCAGTTCTATGGCACACAGATGACGCTCGGAGCATGGACCGACCGTGACTTTACGGCACGCTGCGGTGCCAAGTTCGTGGCTCTGGGTGCAGGCAGTGCACCACGTGGTGCGAGAAACGAGGAGGTGCGTCCTGATGTGATATACCTTGATGACTATGACACAGACGAGGACTGCCGCAACCCTGAGACGCTGAAAAAGAAGTGGGACTGGTTTGAGGGTGCGCTGTATCCTACACGTTCCATCTCTGAGCCTACACTGATACTGTGGTGTGGCAATATCATAGCCAAGGACTGTTGCATCAAGCGTGCCGGTGAGAAGGCACGCCACTGGGACATCGTCAACATACGCGACAAGGACGGACACTCCACATGGCCGCAGAAGAACACCGAGGAGCAGATCGACACGGTGCTCGCCAACATATCACAGAAGAACGCACAGGCGGAGTATTTCAACAATCCTGTATGTGAGGGACAGATATTCCACAACCTGCCTATGGGCAAGGTGCCGGCACTGTCTAAGTTTCCTTTCCTTGTAGTCTATGGTGACCCGGCATACAGTGACAGCCGCAAGAAACAGACTTCGACCAAGGCGTTGTGGCTCATTGGCAGGCTCAAGGGCACGTACTACATAATCAAGGGGTTTCTGGCACGCGAGCTCAACGCCACGTTCATCAGCTGGTACTTTGACCTTGTGGACTACGTTGGCGGCAAGACTGCAGTATATTGCTACATGGAGAACAACAAACTGCAGGACCCTTTCTTCAACCAGGTGTTCATGCCATTGCTCAGGGAGGAGTGTAAGAAGCGTGGCAGGGAACTGCACATCAAAGGCGATGAGCGCAAGAAGGCTGACAAGGCTACGCGTATAGAGGCGAACCTGGAACCTATAGACCGTAACGGCGCGTGGATATTCAATGAGCAGGAAAAGGATAATCCGCACATGCAGGAGCTCCTGGAACAGTTCCGGCTCTTTGAGATGCACCTGCCTTACTGTGCCGACGGTCCCGACTGCATAGAGGGCGGCATTACCATCATAGGCCGCAAGACGGTGGAAACACAACCGCCTGTCACCATATCATACTCGGAACTCAACGAGGACAATCCTTACAGGATGTGAGTTGGATACTCATACAGTGTTTCTTTATAATTGTTATATTAGTTAATTTTTCATTTTATTCCGTCTCCACGGTCCGCGAGGATAGCGGAGACACTTTTCAAAAAACTGTTCAATGACTGTTCAAACGTGGTTTGAATGCCACTCAAAACATATTTAAGACTATGGTAAAGAAGAACAAAAACAGAATAATACAGCGCGGTATGCGCACGGAGCCGGGGCAGAGACAGCCCGACGTGGTACTGCAGATGCCTGAGGTGTTCATGTTTGACATGAAGGCTTACATGTCGTCTTTGCTACTTGCCAAGAGCATTGACTACTCTAACCGCGCACGGCTCTACGATATGTATGACTCTGCCATGCTCGACCTCCACCTCTCCGGAACGCTTGCCAAGCGCCTGAGGGGAGTGACGTCGTTCCCTATAGAGTTCCGTCGCGACGGCGTGACTGATGATGTCGTGACGACACAGCTGCGCACTCCGTGGTTCCGTGAACTCAGGAAGGATATCATCATGGCTGAGTTCTGGGGCTTCTCGCTGTTTCAGTTCTATACCGATGATGAGGGCAACATACGTTTCGACCTCATCAACCGCAAGCACTATGACCCGGTGCGTGGCAGGTTGCTGCGCTTCCAGGGTGACCAGGACGGTGTGCCCATTGATGAGTTCGACAACATGATGTTTGTAGGCTCTGAACGCGGACTGGGTATTTTTGCCGAACTGCTGCCTGCCGTGCTCTACAAGCGTGGGGACATGAGCGACTGGGCTAAGTTCTGCAACATCTTCGGCATGCCGATACGTGAGTACACCTATGACGCAGGCGACGAGGAGGCACGCCGACGCCTCATTGCCGACGCGCGTCAGCAGGGTACCAACGCCGCCTACATACACCCTACGGGCAGTGAGCTGAAACTGGTGGAAGCTGGCAACAAGACCGGCTCTGGCGAACTCTACAAGCAGTTTGCCGACTATTGGGATGCGAAGATTTCAATACGAGTATTGGGCAACACCCTGACTACCGACGCACAAGACACGGGCACGCAGGCTCTCGGTTCCGTACACCATGAGGAGGAGCAGTCTATGAACGAGGATGATCGTCAGACCATACTCGACGTGCTCAACTATGACATGCGCCCTGTGTTCCAGTCTCTGGGCTTCAACGTGGAGGGCGGTGAGTTTGTGTATGCACGCAAGGACAAGACTGACCCGAAGACGCAGCTTGAGATAGTGCAGGGACTGCACACCATGGGACTGCCCATGGATGATGACTGGCTCTATGAGACGTTTGCCATAGCCAAACCAGAGGACTATGACCAACAGAAGAAGATGATGGGTGAAGAGAAGAAAGTGGAAGGTTTATTTGATGATGCTACATCCCAAGCAAACCTTCAACCTTCATCCCTCCAACCTTCAACAATAAAGAACCGCCTCAGGAGTTTTTTCGCAGTAGCCTCGCCAGCGAGCGGGGCAAGGAGAATCTGACCACCACCGTTGACCGTCTGTACTACGGTGACTCCCATTGCGCCTGCTGCAGCCATGACAGTACTGCCATGAACAACGCCACAGAGGTCAGCGTGAGTGCAGATATAATGGAGGCTTTCATGCGTCATGTATATGAGCACGGCATCAAGGATGCGGACGTGATAGAGGATGCTGACATGTGGCGTGAGGTGCTGCGCATCATCAACGATGCCACGGTGGAGGGTCTTATGCAGTCGCATGTGCCTACGCTTGAAGATAATTTCTTGCGAGAGCTGCGCCACGGCAATGAAGTGTTCAGTGCCTTCAAGGTCCATGCCATGGACAAGGAAATGCAGCGTCTGCTCATTGACGAGAGTGGTAAACTGAAACCGTTTGGCAAATGGCGTGACGACGTAGAGAAGATAGCGAGCCATCATTGTGGCGCATGGCTCCGTACGGAGTATGACACTGCCGTGATACGTGCCCACAACGCTGCCGACTGGAAGGAGTATGAGCGTGACAAGGACATCATGCCTAACCTGCGCTGGATGCCTACCACGAGCGGAGAGCCTGAGGCTAAGCACCGTTCTTATTGGCTGCGCAGGGTGAACCTGCCTGTGGATCATCCGTTCTGGAACGAACATCACCCCGGTGACCGATGGAACTGCAAGTGTACGTTGGAGCAGAACGACGACCCGATAGTGCTGCCACCCTCTGACGGCAGTGACAGCAGTGCCACACCGCACCAAGGACTGGAGAACAATCCTGGAAAGGACGGACACATATACAATGATACGCACCCTTACTTCCCGAAGTCATGCAATGAGTGCGCTGCATACCGTGCCAGCGGTCTGAAGAACCGTCTGAAGCTGTTGTTCAGGAATCAGAAGAAGGATTGCTATAACTGTCCGTTTATTGATGGATGTATAAATAAGACTGATGGCTTCTATACGAAAAACAAATACCCTAATGGAGGAATGTTGGAGATACACACTGCTGTTGATACAAAGAAAAGTGACTATCACGACATAGTGAACATAGGTCAGCAGTTTGCCAAACAAGGACACAGTGTACAAATCACTCCGAGTGTTCATTTTAAGTCAGAGGAATACCAAAGAATATATGGTTCTCTGATAGGTACAAAGTACGAAAGAAAATGCCCAGATTTCTCTGTGGATGGAATTTTCTATGAATACGAGAGTTTCGTCAAGCCATGGAGCAAGAAGAAAGTGCGTCATATGTTAAAAGACGGTCTCAAGCAGTCTTCAAGAATAGTTTTGAATAATACAAGGGGGTGTTCAGACAGGTTCTATAGAAAAGCAATAATGGCAAGACTTTGCTTGCCTAATCAGGTTATAGATGAAGTATGGCTGTATGAAAAAGGTAGAGTCAGACCATTATACAAAGATGGAATTTTTCACAAAGACAACAGGGAAGCATAAAACTTCCCTGCGATACGGAACCCGTAGGATCCACATGGCCTTAGTTGTCTAAGACTTGGTGCAAATTTACAAACAATATTTCAAACCACCAAATAAAATGACGAAAAAAATAACCAAATAACAACCACAGCTATGATAAAGAAGAGAATACACAATGACCTCACCTTCACCTGGCGCATATACCGCAAGGAGGGAGATACACTGACGCCCGAGGACTTCAGCAATAAGACGGTAGAGGTGGTTCTTTATGACCATCGCCACGCAAGGGCAACCATCAGTCATGTCACAATATCTGAAGGAATGATAACCTTCACATTCTACGGCAAGGATCAGGAGAGTCTCGGGGTATATACCGCCGTACTGTATGAGAACCGTGGTGCGGAAGGCATGGTGGCACTTGATGTGGTTGACGCAGTGATGCTCGTAAAGCACAGTTGCTTGGAGGGAGGCGTACAGGATTCAGCACTGAGTGTGGAGAGTGTAGATCTGCAGTCAACCATCAATGCCATAGGTGGTACACCAGTAAACGTGTACACAAAGGAAGAGGTAGACTATCTGCTAAGGAGGAAGGTTGACACACAAGACCTAAACGACAATCTCTGGGATTTCGCAGTCACGGACCAACAAAACACGTTTACAGAACCACAAACCATCAAGGGAGATGCTGCAGGGGGTAACAGGTCTGTAATACTAAACGGCAATTCTATCAGAATGGTGGACCGTGTAGGTAGAGGAGTAATAATACTTCCAGAGGCAATATCCAAGGATACCGGAGGCGGTCCGGTGCCTGTAGTATGGCAGGATGATGCCACAAGCAAGATACCAGCTGCAACAACGGAGACTAACGGTTTGATGTCTGCCGTCGACAAGCGTAAACTCGACGAACTGGAGAACTATGATGACACCGAGATACGCGAGGCAATCAACGGCAAGCAGGCCACTGTCACCGACCTTGACGATATACGCGAAGGTGCAGGACGCGGTATGACAGCTCTGCAGCAGCACCAGTCACTGGCAAGCCTTGTCAACGGCGGTGCATATAACCCGACAACCAGAAAGATAGAACTGAGGCACGACAACGTGGTGCTGGCTGAAATTGATGCAGCTTCATTTATCAAGGACGGCATGGTGGACAGCGTAGTTATAGAAAACGGCGAACTCGTTATCACCTTCAACACAGATGCAGGCAAGGAACCGCAGCGCATAGAGTTGGGCGAACTCTTTGACCCAGACAACTATTACACTAAGGAAGAGATAGACGATGCATTCGAGGGCAAACTTGACAGAAAGGAGGTAATAGATACAGAAATCCAGCTGCATGCGGAGCATTCCACTATTGAGACGTATGGAACAAGTAACGACCGCTACCGTACCGTCAACGGGCAGACAACCGAGGGTGAGCCCGACGTGCAGATATACACCAGTAGCAGCATATACACATACAACCACACTGAAATGAAAATAATGAACCTTTCCAACTTCGGAATGGAGACTATAAACGGTGTGGCATACGACAAGGTGTTCGACTTATATATAGGTATGCCCAATGCTTCTGTAGGCAGCACTGATGGTTACGTCAACATTAAGGTGGATTGTGCTGGAAAAATGGTCTTACATGCCACTTATGGGTATGACGTGCCAAACAGTGCTACTATATATTATGAGGATTATGATGGTAATATCCTGTCTACAGATATAAACCATGACGATCTTCCGACGGTAATATATCTGCAAAAACCGCAGACAATACGTATACTTATACACTACTCATCAGCTACTGGCAGCCCGTTTGCTCTACTCATAGGTGACATAAGCGTCACAGAGTATGTATATCCCCAAAAGAGTGATTTGAAGGAAGTCGCATTCTCAGGCAAATATTCAGCCTTAACAGGACGACCTACAAAACTGTCAGACTTCTCTAATGACCAGGAATATGTGACCGCCAGCGGTATGAGTTCTGCACTTGACAGCTTAGAACAGAGTATGAAAGACTATGCTGATGAAAAGGATCTGACCGCCGGACAGGGCATAAAGATAGAAGGTGGTGTGGTAAGTTCCATGCATGAGAACAAGGAGGCCGCCGATGGTGGAACAGACGACTCTTTGGTAAGCACTGGCGACAAGTACAGATGGAACTCCATCTGTGAACAGTTCAATAAACTGGTGGAGACAGATATGTCTGCCGAGACGGACAGAACATTGTCTGAAGATACTGCCATCGGCACAGGGCTGCCAATCACCGTGCCGGCAGGATGCTCTATATCAAACGCAAAGATTAGAGTGCCAAAAACTATGATTGGTTCTGCAAGACTCTCCATCAACGCTCCGTTTGCAGGTACCCTCTCACTAAAAATAACATGCTTAGTCCTTCTGTCGGGCGATAGTGGAAGTGTGTTCACTGTAGAACAGAACGGTGCTACGCTACTCACCGTGACAACCGATGGCACCACTACTACCGCAAATAAAATACTGCGTTGCAATGTAGAGGTAGCGCAAGGTCCCGTAACTTTCGGGTTCATACAAGCTGGAAGCTACCTGGCCACCAGCACTCTTACCGTAGGTAACGTACAACTGAGCAGAATAACCACAATAGATGACATTCTAAGCCGTATAGCAGCATTGGAGAACTCTTAATTTAACACTCACGAAACAGTATGGACAACTTCATAACCCTAACAGACTATGACGCAACGATACACCGCGAGATACTCGACTCGCTGCTGCGCACAGGTTCCGAGACCTTCGACCCGCAGATAGTGGAGATATGCGAGGACAGGGCGGTGAGCGAGATGCGCTCGTACCTTGGCAAGCAGTATGACTGCGATGCCATATTCTCAGCACGTGATACTGATCGCCACCAACTCATACTGATGTTTGCCATAGACATCACCGTATATCACATCTTCTGCCAACACAACCCTTACAAGATGTCAAAGATAAGGCAGGACCGCTATGATCGCGCAATAGAGTGGTTGAAGGGTGTGATGAACGGCGACGTGACAATAGACGGCGCACCGCTGCTGCCTTGTGAGACACAGGAACGAAACTCGCGATGGCAGATACAGAGCGACGGCGTAAGACCCACGATGATATAAAATTCAAAATCGAAGAAACTATGCAGATAACCACTACACAATTACTTGAGATAATGCCCTGCGCACGGAAAAATGCAGAGAAGAACAAGAACTGGCTGTCAGCCTCAGGTCTGCCGCTTGACATAATTACCGTGAAGGAACTTCTCAACAAATATGCCGCTGAATGTGGCATAGCCACTCCATTGCACTGGGTATATTACCTTGCCACCATAGCCGTAGAGAGTAGAGAACTAAAATACAGCGAAGAGAACCTCAACTACTCCGCCGCAGGACTTAGGAACATCTTCCCGTCACGCTTCAGTGTGTCAGAGTACGCACAGTATGCCCGCAAACCCCAGGCTATTGCCAACAGGGTATATGCCAACCGTCTGGGCAACGGTAACGAGCGGAGTGGAGACGGATGGCGCTTCCGCGGTCGCGGACTGATACAATATACCGGTAGAGATAACTACAGGGAGTACGCACGTTGGTGTGGCTATGACGTAGTGGCTAACCCCGAGCTGCTGGCTGGACGTGTGGGGGCATTCCGTTCTGCTGCACACTTCTTCGCTTCACATGGCTGCTTGGAATTGGCAGATGCTGCCAGAAGCACTGATATAAGGCGCAGGGTAAATGGCGGCAAGAATGGCATGGACGAATATCTCAGATATGTAAAGAAAGCCATGGGGTGCATCGTAACAAAAAGATAAGTATGATGAAACAAAAGGACATTGACAGAATCAACGACACCACCATTGTGAGAAAGACCACGGTGATAGGCTCCTTCGCCTTTGGATGGCTCATAACCATTGCCGGCTTCATAGTGCCGCCGCTGGGAGTGATAGACAACTCAGTGATAATAATATTAGGCCAAGCCCTGACATATACTGCCGTGGGTGTGGGACTGAAACAGTATGGCGACATTCAGAATGCCAAGATTAACCAACTGTTTGACAGTATGACAGACAATGAGGATGAGAAAAACGACAAAGCTTAGCATCATGACGGCCTTTGCCCTCATGCTCGCATTGCTGACAGGATGCAAGACAGTGGAGCAGGAACACATCGAGGTGCGCACAGACACCGTGCAGGTGTTCACCCATCACCGTGACAGCATCGTTCATCGTGACAGCGTGTTCACCCACGTCTATGAAAAGGGCGACACCATTTACAGCATCACGGAACGCTGGAACGTGCGCTATATAGACCGTGTGCATACGGACACCGTATATAAAGCGCACAGCGAGGAGCAAAGCCAGAAGAAAGTCAAGGAGAAGGAAAAAACATGGTGGAAGGACCCGTGGCACATCGTGGCTGTGGCATGCCTGGCCTCCGTTGTGTATGTCGCCGTATCACAGCGGCGCAAACAATAAGAAGACTATGAATGAACTGACCAGACGTATAGATACCATACGCAAGCAGATAGAACGTGAGGTGACGGACCGGCTGCCGCGTAAGGTGGCGATAGTGGCAAAGAACCACTTCACGCAGAACTTCCGCGACGGAGGCTTCACGGACGGAGGACTGCATCCGTGGCAACGCACCAGGCGACAGCAGCAGGGCGGTCCTGACAGTCAGTATGGTCCGCTTACTTCAAGGCGTAACCACCTCATGCGCTCCATTCAGACTTCCACGTCGCCTGGCAAGGTGACGATAGAGAACCCCGTGCCGTATGCAGCCATACATAACGATGGTGGTGACATCACCACACACCCTACGGTGACGCAGCGCATGAGAAAGTATGCCTGGCACATGGTATATGCACTCAGTGGTAAGCGCAAGGGTGAACCACAGGCAGAACTGCCGCCTGAGGCGCAGAAGTGGAAGGCATTGGCACTGACCAAGAAGACAAGTCTGACAGTCAAGGCCCACATACCGCAGCGTCAGTTCATAGGCGACTCAAAGGAACTGAGAGAGAAGGTCAGCCGTCTTATTGTAGAATCAATGGAGAGGATAAAGAAACTCATAAATTAATAATGCATAATTCATAATGCATAATTATGTAACAACTCATAACTCATAACTCATAACTTAGAACTTAGAACTACGATGGAGAATATACTTTGCAACATAATCCAGCGCATAGCCGAAACTATGCTTGACATAAGCACCGTGGACGAGGACTACGGACAACTGGAGGCTATTGACAAACAGGATATGGACACATATCCGCTGACGTTTCCTGCCGTATTGATAAGTGAGACGGAAACGGAATGGAGTAACATAGGAGACTTTGCGCAGAAAGGACAGGTAAGAATCGTGGCAAGGCTTGTCATAGATTGTTACGATGATACGCACTATGGCAGTGGCACGACGGAGGCCATCATGAACCGTGCTGACATGGCTGACAGGCTGCACAAGGCTCTGCAGGGATTCCGTCCGCTTGATGACGGTCCGCTCATACGTGAGCGCTCACGGTTCTACACATGGAGCCATGGCATAAAGGTGTATGAGCAGCACTATACCGTGACGGTCAGTCAAACAGTCCGGGAAAGAGTGGTGTCTGAACCTCCTCACACTGTTTCACTGAAGGTCGTTTCTTCGGTGCAGAGCGAAAGCCGGTGAACAACGGGCGGTCTATGCCTTTGCCGTCAACGGTATAGCCTTCCTGCACCATGCGGCGGACGATCTGCAGTACACGCGCCTCAGAGATAAAGAACTCCTCACGGCTAAGGCGACGGATAGCATCGTCAAAACGAAGGCGACATACTTCCGTCCAATAATAATACCGCTCAAACATACGTCGGTCGCGTTCTGTTACAAGATCTTTGTTTCTTCCTTTGCTCATAGTGTATGTGGGTTGTTTCTTGTTGCAAAGTTACTGATTTTTCCGCACATAGACATAAAAACAGGGACGTTTCAATCGAAACGCCCCTATTTTGTTGTCACATTATGATATCAAGCTGTCATTCTGCGTCAGTCACCGATAGCGGTATGGTATGCCACGCTCCTGTGTCAGCGTCTTTTACCTCTGCACGGATATACTGCTTCGTGGTGGTGGGCTGGTATGCCTCCATGATTATCTGCACGCCCTCGATGAAACGCTCGTCGCCTGTCTGCTCAGCCATCTGCTTCAGTTGCAACACACGCGAGGCTTTGAGGTTGCCCTGCTGGTCTTTGGCAAGCAGACGCAGGATGGTATCGACGAGTAGCCGTGTGTCATCGTCCTTGGCAAGGCTGGTGATGTACTCCTTCACCATGGCTATGCCGTCCTCGGCAGTGTCGCGGTAGCTGTCAATGGTGTTTGCACCAAGTGTAAGGCGCATGGTGCTTGTACTGTTGGTGAAGGTGTGTGAGAACTGTCCGCCCTTTCTGCTCATGTGCATCACTTCCTCCTTCATGCGCAGCACCTCCTTGAAGTTACCGAAGACGGTGCGCTTCACCGTGGCTATCTGCTCACTGAGGCTCTGCAGCTCCGGTATGGCAGTCTCTATCTGCTCATCCACCAACTGTGAGTATGCCTCACGGTTGTCCTTGCGCTCCTGCATCTTCTGCTTGCGCTCCTGCTCTCTCTTGAAAGCCTCAAACTGGGCCTTCTCCTCTGCCGTCATCTCCACGGCTGTCATGTTCTTGTTCTCTTCCATAGTAATTCTAAGTTATGAGTTATGAATTATGAGTTTATCAGTTGTTTTCTCTCTTCTTAAGCATAGCCCTGAGTTTGTTGCTCAGTTTGTCAAGTCCATCCATATCTATCTTGCGGAACTTAATGCCGGCTATCCTTTTATCAAGGCAGAAACTGTCAACCGCTGTCCAGTCTGCCGTGTCCACTCCCCACACTTGCATCAGGTGCAGGCATTGGCTGCGCAGTCTTCTCAGTTCATTGTTTTCCTTGTGTGGCTTCTCACCTAATGAGCGTTCCAGCGTGTCGCATAGCGTGTTGTACTCCCGGTCGGTAAGCTCGCGCAGACTGTCGGTCCTTCCCAGCGAGACGCTGTTCACGAGTGACCGCTTCAGTTCCTCCCTCTCTCCTACATGAGGCACGCGGTTTAGGACTGCATAGAAGCGCGAATAGTTGCGCTCTGCTGTTACTTTCTTTGTCCTACTCATTGTTAATCTGCGTAATTAAATTCGTCATATAGTAGAAGCACCTTGTCACCGACACCCATAACCCATTCGCCACGCTTACGGTCTTCACCATCCGGGGGGGCTACAATATCATGGATGCTACCTGGTTTAAGATTGCCAAATACT
>JAFXZU010000042.1:0-38058 GCA_017541085.1 Prevotella sp. | reverse complement strand
TTTCAGGGTGTAAAAGCTATCGTTTCTCATCGTGAAAGCTATCACTTTACATGGTAAAAGCTATGCTTTCACGAAAAAGAAGATGAAAAATGATGATTTTTGTCCATTCAAAAGGTCATTTTTCTCCTAGATTGCATTTTTTTGTTGACGAAATTAAAAAGGCGAAATGACAAAAATGTCCTATTCTCACAATACATATATGATAAGCAAGAAACAGAGAAACCAACATGCCACCACACACTGCATAAAGCGGTCGTGGAGCAGCACCTTCGTCGGGTCTCCTGTCTGTTCGTCAACCACAGCCAACTGCATATATCGCAGGAGTCCTATCATGACAAAGACTGTGGTGAGATACAGGTATTGTGTATCAAAATTCTCAGTCACTTCAGGTGAGATGGTGTACATTATATAACACACGAGCATTACCGATGCCGTGATACACAGCGCTGTATTGGTAAAGGTAAGGTTATACCTCTTGGTGTTATGGCGCGGAGCAATGCCCGTGGCATTCATACGCAACACGTCATCGCGGCGCTTGGCTATGCCGAGGAAGAGCGTCAGCAGGAACGTCATCATTATCAGCCAGTGACTGATGATTATGCCCGTAGCGGCTCCGCCAAGCAGTATGCGGAAGACGAAGCCCATGGAGAGTATGCATATATCAATGATGGCATAGCGCTTCAGGAACGTACAGTACAGGAACTCCATGACCAGGTATGCCGCTATCACCAGCATAACCATATACTGATGCTCATTACCGAAAAGCAACGATGACACGGCACTCAACGCTATGAGCATTACCATCATGACGTATGCCGACGTGATGCTTACCCTGCCGCTGGCTATGGGGCGCTGGCACTTAACAGGATGACGACGGTCTGCCTCCACATCTATGATATCATTGAAGCAATATACCGCCGAGGCTGCCAGGGAGAATGCCACAAAAGCGATGAAGGAGCTAAGTACTGCCGAAGCGTTTGTCAGCTGATGACCGAAGAACACCGGCAGGAAGATAAACAGGTTCTTCACCCAGTGTGACGGTCTGAGCAGTTTTATATGGTCAAGGATATTCATATTTCTGTTATGCTTTTTTCTGTAGTTGTGATATTATCATTCTGAATAACATGGCGAGCATTACAGTTGCCACGATATAGAGTACCAAGCCGTCGAGTATAGCACCGCCACGGCTTATGGGTATGAATATCTTTCGTGTTATGGGGTGGCACACGAAGATGGCTGCCGACAAGGCTCCTACCCAGTCTAATGCACGTACACCTATCTGTGGCAGAACCTTAACGAATGCCACGTTTACCACCACGATGAGAGCCGGTACCCACAGCCATGTATGGAAAGTTAGGGAGAACGCTGCTGTCAGCGCCACGGATATGCCGAGCACAGCCAGCCATCCACACACTCCAACTGACGACAGCCTTTGCTGTAGTGCCTGTGAGCGTGCAAGCAACACACCCATGCCAAACGGCAGCATACCGCCGATGCTGTTATACCTGATGCGATTAAGCACCTCGCCGTCAGGAGAGCCGGCACACATGGCCTGCAATGCCCAGCAAAGCAACGTAAGGCCTGCCACTACCGTCCAGTGGCGGTAACGGTGTATCACCAATATATAGACAAGGTACAGTTGCATCATCAGTCCGAAGAACCAGTAAGGACCCGGCCATATTATATGGTCTGGATCAGGCAAGAGGTTGATGGTCATAGTGAGCTGGGCTATGATGTCTGTCCATGCCCAGTGGTGTCTGCCCGGCGTAATCCAGTCAACCATGGCGAAGCACACAAAGCCGAGCACCATCATAGGGAAGAGTTTCATGAAGTGATGGCGCAGGAACGGCATAGAGGGTTGTGTGGCTTCACGTTCGTATTTCAGTACCAAGCCGTAGCCGCTGAGGAAAAGGAATACCGGTACGCCGTAGTGCCCGAAGAACGAGAACAACTGGAAGAGCAAGTTCTCATCAGGGCTGGACACCAGACTGACCATCCAGTCCACATTACTCTGAAAGAACTGGTATTCATTCTCCTTAACCATAGGCCCGAGCCAATGCAGGTAGTTATGCAGGAATATTCCTATTATAGCCACACCTCTCAGCGCTGAGCATTCTGTCTTTGTCAAGAGTGTCATTACTTACTTCTCCTCCTTATTATTATTCAACTTGTCATAATCCGTGGTATGCTTCAGCAACCTCGGACGAGACTCATTATACTGTGGTGACAGCAGGTCATACTCAGGCTTATAGTAAGGAGTGTGTATGCCTGCCAGTCCCATAAGCAGATGTGAGAGGGCATCGGTCATATACTTCTTTGTCCTTGCTTGTTTTACCGCCTTGTATATATCCCTGTGGCGCCTTATATACTTCTGCGAGCAGTATATCCACATCGGTATGCGGAACTCCTCGTCAGCCAGTCTCTTGGTGATATTCGTGTCATGCATACGTCCGAAGAAATGTCGCGCTCCCGGTCCGAACACCTCCTCGCCATGGTCTGGCACATATATTATTATCGCCTCCTCTTTCTTGAAGCGCTTTACTATCTGGTTAACCACAGAGTCGTTAAACCACACAGCGTTGTCATAGTCTGCCATAACCTTACGGCGTTTCTGCGGCATGTCCATGTCGTCAGGGTAGTCACCTGCGCCCCATTTCTTCTTAGAGTTAGGACAGCGTATGCGATAGTTCACGTGCATACCCATGAAGTGGAATATCGTCAGTTTGCCCTTGCTCTTGCTACCGGCAAGGCAGCCTCCCGGTTTCCTCATCACATCATAATCGGAAAGCAGTCCGTCATCAAAGATGTGCAAGTCTGTGTTGCGATGGTCAAACTGCTTGCGTGAGAGCACAGAGTCATTAAGGAAGAAGCCGCCGCTGAAGTCCCATACGGGTTCCTTTGCCTTAGGCAGGAACTGATTGGTAAGGAATGTGACCTCATAGCCAGCCTCACGGAATATCTGGCAAAAGAGGGGATAGTCACACCAGTCCTTGGAATCGCCTACGCAATAGGTGGTCATGAGATGTTTGAACACGAAACTTGTAAGGTTCCACGGTGTCACCACATCCTCCATAGGCATCAGGAAGCCCTGTCTCTTCATCCTTACCTGATTAGGCATATTGGGTTTGTCATAGCCATACAGCTGGGCATGACGCTTGTTAAAGCTCTCACCTATGATAAGCACTATGTTCGGACTCTTATAGTCACAGGAATCCACTTGCACATGGTCTGTAACATCGAGCAGTATATCCAGTTGTCTGCCTATCAACTGGTTGCTACGTATAGAGAAGAACAGTCGCATAGGGGGCTGGTACATCTCTGTACGCGGGCTGACAGCGAGCGTATGCTCCACATCGCCTATCGTGTCACGTGTCATTGTATTAACATAAAGCTGCTTGTTATCTATGCTGACAACGGCGAGCCACACCAACAGTCCTGCCACGATGACATTACATGCCAGACTAACCCACTTGCCCGGCTTCAGCTGCAAACTGATATGCAGGCGCTTGCACAAGAGATAGCACACAAGGTGGAGCAACGGCACCAGCATGATGATGCCTACCTCAGAGAATATCACGTCAGTAGTGACATAACTGGTAAGGAACTCCGATGCCTCGTTGCTCGTTGTCTCTCCCATAAGCAACAGCATGGAGGGATTGAGCGTGCTGCCAAACTTCACGAAGCAGAAGGTGTCTATAATGTACAGCGGATACATGAAGCCATACAGCAGCACCTTTACAAGCGAACGCAACGGGAAACGCTTGATGCGACGGGGAATAAGCAGTACCACCGCACTCAATACATACACATCTATCAGCAACTCCCACGGAGCGTTTGAGTACATGTGAGCATCCTTATATGGTGGAATGGTAAGTATGCTGCTCGTTATTCCGAGCAGATACATAAAGAAATATAGTCTGGTAAATATAGGTTTTAACAGTAAAGGCATATCGCACGTATTAATGTATCTGTGCAAAGTTACAAATATTTATTAAATTACACAATAAGAATACATGATTATGAGTATATAAAAAAACGCCGCATACACAGTGTATGCGGCGTTTTGTATCTCTTAGATTTCTGCTAACGCACAGATTAGAAGTAATATGCCATGCCAATCTGCCATGAGTTGTACTTACTCTTCACAGTGCCAACCACGGCATCCTTCGCTGTATTCCATATTGTCGCGTCACCAGTCTTGCCACAAGCGATGTTGTAGTTAGCCTTCAGCTCCACATGGCTGAGGATGGTGCAACCAATACCGACGTTGACAGAGAAGTTGCTGTCATTCCATTTCCAGTCGCCCATGTTATTGAACACGCTCTTATCCTTGGCAAAGTTGAATGCCACCTGAGGACCAGCGAAGAGGAAGATGTCTGCCACTGAGCCTAAGCCCCATCCGTAACGTACATTGACAGGTATAGCAAGCTGACGTGTTATAAGGCTCTCCTTCGTTCCATCCGTGCCAGCCACCTCTGTGCTGCGCTGGTCATACAGAGCGGAAGCGTCCAAAGAAAGGCCTACTATAGGCACAGTGAACTTCACTGTAGGACCAATATAGAAACCGGCACGGTTATCCTTGTCTGTAATATTATTCACTACATTTCCACTCAGTTTCATGTTCACGAGGTTAGCACCGCCACGGAAACCGAACTTCACCTGCGCCTGTGCAGGCATTGTCATCAGCAGCGCTGCTGCCATAACGAGTATTGAGTAAAGTTTTTTCATAATGATAAGTTTTTGTATTATGAGTTTATATTTCTTCTTGCTTTTACCGTAGTAACTGTTATCACAATGTTCGTTTTAGTGTCTCTGCCTTCTTACACTAAGACCGCCATTGCTGCCTGTAGAAGAGCTACGAGTGCGCTTACGCGTAGCCGAAGCCGACTTACGCTCTGTAGCCGCCACGCCGCCTTCATTGCCGGCAGCAGTGGCTGTGGCCTCTGCCCCACCCTGTGCACGACGGTTAAGACGTGACTTCTTTGTCTTTGTCTTAGGCTGTGATGCCTCTACCTTGGCTATGGAGTCAAGGGAATCCTTACGGGCCTTGTCGCCCCATATATTCTCCTCAAAGGCTTTCAGCTCTGCCTCTATGCGCTGCTGTTCCTTTGCCATGGCAGAATCAGTCGGACAATACTGTGCAAGCGTCTGACCAAGCATATTGTTTGTCTTGTATATCTTGCCACGGTACATGTTCTTTACGAAATAGTCGTCCATGCTCATCGTTGCGGCATTATTGATGTCACTCGTCATGATGGTCTGCTTTGTAAGGAACGGTGCAATGTCATCATACTTTACCCAGAAGAGCGGATAACGTGCCACGCCGTCACCGAAGTCATCGTCACGGAACATGATAGGACAGAGTGCAAGCACCTTAGTATGGAAGGTTGCCGAGTTCTGGTCATAGTAAGAGGTCTCTTTTATATAATACCCCTTGACCTCACGCGACGGGATGTCTGAATTGTCGAGCTTCAACCTGCCATCCTTGCGCTCATAATATATATTATAGTCGTCAAGGAGTGACAATGGCTTGAGCTGATTATCCGGCTCAAATGATTCGTTGCCGTCAATATTATACTTATAGGCCTTTATCTGACCGGAAAGCACCAGTTTGAAGAGATAGGTAAAAAGGTTCATCTGTGAACCTACCGGCTCAACGGGATAATACATACCGGCATTAGCCCCCTGGGTGAGGTCGAGCTCACGATATATGTCACGGCGCCATACCACATCCTCACTCATCTTCATCGTGGCAGGATATGAAATCTGTGCACGCGTAGTCAGCGTGGTAGCATTCTTACGCTGCGCTCCGGCTTTCTGGTCGTTACGCTTCTGTGCCGGCTGTGCGTCTGAACCAAGAACGAAGAATGAAGACTGAAGTATCAACATTCCTACAAAAACTAATATACGTTGTCTCATATCGTAATTCCTTTATTTAATAAGAGTCAGCCTGCTGACCACTATATACTCATGACTAATAATTCAATACTTTGCAAAACACTATTTCACGACTACCTCCATGCCGCCAGGCAAGGTACGCTGTATGCCGTCAGGTCCCACAGCATGCACCTGTGTTATGAAGAAGCTCTTTGAGCGTGATAGTTTGCGGAACAGTTCCATCTGCCTTGAGGAGAACGATGCGCCGTTTGACACTATCGGCACACGGTTACCCATATTGTCAAAGAATACGGCTACGAAGCCCGTCACCTTAAACTCTATATCAAGCAGACCGTCATCAATAGCGGCACGCAATGTGCTGACACCCATAAGGTCTGCCTTTGCCATATTACCACCCTTGAAGCGGTTGTCGCCTACCTTGATGTAAGGTGTAGGGTCAGGCAGCTTACGTACATGGAACGTGAACTCACCCATTCTTACAGGCTTACCTGTAGCAAGGCTTGAAACCGTTATTGTGACATCCTTACCTACAGCAGAGGGACGCGCTATGTAGTGTCCGGCACTCGTAGGGGTGAATGAACCACCTGTCATCGTGGCTGATACCTTATTGAGAGGTACGCCAGGTATGCTTACTGATATTGGGTTATTGAAACCTGCATAGAGCACATTCATAAGGTCGGCGGAGACTGTTGCAGAAGGGTCCACCACAGTGTATTTCTGCTCAAAGTCACGACGCAGTATCTGACCGCCGCCGTCTCTCATCGTCATATATCCTGAGAGTGTATAGTCACCCGTTTTACCGGCAATGAACTCGTATGTGTTATTTTTGAGCTGCACCTGTCTGCCGCCTATAAATATCTCTGGCTGCTGTGTAGTGTCTATAGCAGCCATGACAATCTGTGCGGAGAACTTGTCACCACGTATCACCGTCTTTGACTCTGGAATAACGAATGCAGACAGTTTGTTTACACGTATATCCTTAATGTCTATGTTGCTGACAAGGGTATGCAGCACCTCACCCTCTGCATAGCGCACGTCATTCTGTAACTTGGAGAGCAACGTGACAGCTGCAGCCACCGGCATCTGCTCAAACATATATTCCTGCCAGTTCTTACCTAATGCCTTGGCCTTGGGAGACACTTCGGTGGACAGGTTACCCTCTATTATCTTACGTAAACGCTCATCCTTCAGCAATGATGCACACTTCTCACGATAGTCCTCTATCATCTTCTGAAGCTTTGGGCCCTTGCCACGTCCCGGCGACAGCATCACCTGTGACGCAGCCTCCAAGTCCTCACGGTTCTCTATATTGTGTATATCACCGTCAGCACCGTCAGCCTCTTTCACGATAGCCACCTTCAGCTCCTCAGCGAAGTTATATAAGTCATCGCTCATCTTCTTCACCTGCTGCGCCTTTTCAAACCATTCCTTTGTCTTCTGCGGATTGGCTTTCATCTGTGCATCAAAGTCTGCATATATGCCGAGGTTCTCCTTCGTCGCATTCAGTGTGGAGCGGTCCAATCCCTCTGCCACAATAGAGAAGCCGTTGAGCACCTCTGTAGAGACGTTCATCGCAAGCATCGCCATCAAAACCACATACATGAGGTTAATCATCTTCTGGCGTGGGGAGACTGGTCTTTTCTTTATAGCCACTATATTTCTAAGTTATGAGTTATGAATTATGAGTTAAGAGTTATCAGACCCTCCCCGACCCTTCCTGTGAGGGAGGGAGATTGGGCGACGAATTATGAATTATGCATTATCAACTTGCATTATCAATTATGCATTATTATGCATTATGCATTATGCATTATGCATTATGAATTATGAATTATGCATTATTCTGTATTCCCCCCGGCATATTCACCGTCATTGCCTCTATCATACGTGTGTAGATGCCATTAAGCTCCTGTATCTTCTGTGCCATGATACGTGTCTGCTCATTGATGGAGTCTTGCGTGGTTATCTGCTGTGAAGCAGACTTCAGCTGCATCTCATATACACGGGCAATACCTGTAAGCGTACGGTTGAGGTTCTCCATCTCCTCACTGTCGGTAGAAAGACGTGATGTCAGCTGACCAACCTTTTCAAGCATCTCATTGAGTTCAGCAAGACGCTCTATATAAGCCTTGGTAACCACCTCCATCTCTGCCGCTGTCTCTTGTGATACGGCTGGAGCAGGAGTGATGATATTTGCAGCAGATGGCTGCGATGTAACGCGTGGCTGGCTTTCTGATGATGTCTCTGCTACTGACGCCACATGCTCCTCAGCTACCTTCTCCTGTGGAGTTGTCTGTCCACCATTACCCTGAGCAGGACGACCTTGTGAACCACCACCTATGATTATAGTTCCACCAGATGGCATACCACTGCCAAAGCTGATGCTTCCACCATTATTTCCGCCAGCAGTAGCTGTGTCTGCAGAGCCTGCACCGGCTGAACCCGTACCACCGATAATGACTGTACCACTCGATGCGCCAGTGCCTACAACGCCACTGGTACCGCCAACCACACCGCCGGTATTGCCTACTGCGCCGCCAGAAACAACAGGCTGGGCTGCGACTGGCTGGGCAGCAGATGCCTGAGCGACAGGTGCCTGTGTAACACCATGACGTACTGATGACGGTTGTACTGCAACAGGCTGTACTACTGCCTCACCGAGAGGACTAGCAGCCACGCTGTCAATTACCTGGTCTGCCATGTGGTTATCCAGTTCCATATCGATAGTTGTCTTATCAAACGGTCTATCGAAAGCAGAGATAAAGAACACCACAACCTCCGTACCCATTCCGAGGAACAACATAAAGTTAGCTCCCGGCAAGTGAGTCAGTTTGAATAGAGTACCAAGAATTACCACTGCGGCACCCCATGAATAAGCGTAGTTAAGGAATGTTTGTCCTGGTACGCTGTCCATCCATTTCTGCAGGAAATAGATAAAGTTTATCTTGCTATATTTTGACATCTTGTTAGTTATGAGTTATAAATTATGAGTTATGAGTCGCAAACCTATACTGTGCGACCCCACGCATCGCAGGTTATGAGTTGGTCTTCCGACTGTTAACCATCTATCACCTTTTCTTCTTTCCCTTGGCGTTAACGCTGGCAGAACTTGCCAATGAGCGCACACAACGGAAACCGATATAGCATCGTGGTTGGTTTTGATACTCCCACGAACGCCAAGCTGAGCGGATATGACTCTCAGGGTCTTTCCATGAACCTCCACGCACAGACTTCTTCTTCATCTTGTAAGGGTCCTCCTTCGCAGCCTTGTACTCCAACTGAGGGTTAAGGTCGTTCATAGCCTCAACGCCTGCCTCTGTGTATATGGTAGAAGTCCACTCTGCCACATTGCCTGCCATATCAAACAAACCATTAGAGTTAGCAGCATATATACCTACCTTGCTGGTAATGAGGTTTCCGTCCTTGGTGTAGTTACCACGGTCAGGCTTAAAGTTTGCAAAGAAACAGCCGTCGCCATTCTTCACATCCTGGTTTTCCCATGGGAACTCCGTTCCTTCCTTTCCACGTGCGGCATACTCCCACTCTGCCTCTGTAGGCAGACGATAACGCTGCACATAACGAGCGGCTCCAGACAATCCTTTCAACAGATAATCCGTACGCCATGCACAGAAGGCATTGGCCTGCTCCCATGTAACTCCAACAACCGGGTAGTCATTGTATGTAGGGTTGCTGAAATAGTTACGCAGATACATCTCATTGTCACTATTCGTGAAGTCGTTAACCCAACATGTAGTATCAGGATAGATATTAACGATGTAGGTGTTTACGAAATCCCACGCACCAGAAAGCGGACGGTTGATGGTCTCACGTACTATATTTCCCTCATCATCTATATAGGCAGTATCCTTTGATATCATCACCACTTCATTCGGGTCAACTGTCAAATCCGTATTAAGGATACGCTCCTCCGGATTTATACGGTTACGACGCAACGCAGCAGTAGTATAGTCATATATCTCATAGCGATAGTTAAGCTGCCTGTAGTCCAACAACTTCTCACCTGTAACAGGGTTATGCACATACATACTCTCTATTGCACGCAACTCATCCTCGTTTGGCTTACGAGGCAAAGGCTTCTTCCAGTTTATATGCGGAGTCACAGGGTCACCATTCTTGTCCTCTGTTATCATATACGACTCGTCACCGCCATAAGCAGGGTCTGCCAATCGTGTACGCAAGATACTGTCACGTACCCACATAACGAACTGACGGTATTTTGCATTAGTCACTTCTGTCTCGTCCATCCAGAAACCATCTACTGACACGTCTTTCTCCGGAGTCATCTTACCCCACAAAGTATCATTCTTACTCTGTATGCCCATATGCAGGAAACCACGGTTCACAAGCGTCATACCGTATGGCGTAGGCTCTTGGAATCCTCTGCCATTTCCCACGCCAGTCACCTCACCGCCTTGCTGCGAGCCGGTCAGCTTGCCGCCAAAGCAACTTGTAAGAATCAACGACGTGATAAAAGATAATGATATTATTTTGTATACTTTCATTTCGAAACTTTTAATTGTTAATTATCAAGTTATTTATTATAACGTTCTTGTGGTCTGGTGTCTGTTCTTGCCCCTTTTCCCCAACTCTATATCCGTCTGGTAACCGACGAAGAGTTCATGCGAGCCATTCTTTATGCTTATGCCATTGGTGTACATCTCAAAGGAATATCCTATCACCACGCCCTTGAACTTACCACCTACCAACAGTGTCGCTGAATTTGTAGGATTATATCCCACGCCAGCATACATCATATTGTCATCATAAGTATATATCACACGTCCGGTAACATCCGCACGATAGGCTACCAAATCACTCTGCACCAATGCCGACGCCGCTACTTTCAACAACGGATTGGGCAATTGGAATGTCGCGCCGCCAGTCAGGTAGAAGTTCGGATCCACTTTCAACTCATTCGTCGTACCCAACTCTATCGTCGGGGATGTTACATGCTGTGCACTCAGCCCCACATACCAATTCTTACGCTGATACAACAGACCTACTCCTATATCCAGTCCATTACCATTGATATCGCTTTGCGACAACACTTCGTCTCCCGGGTCATTAAACTCCACCTTGGAGCCTTCCCACTTCTCATTGAGTAATCCCAACAGGAAACCACCCGACAGCCATCCGCCTCCCAAACGCTTGCGAAGAGCATATTGCAAGGAGATACGCTGGTGAGCAAACAGACCTATCTGGTCACGCATCAACATAGCCCCCACGCCATGCACCTGTTTCAGCGCCTCAAACGGCATATCACCTGCCACCACGAAGGTTTTCGGTGCGTTTTCAAAACCAGCCAAAGACATTGCATAGACGCCTATGACATTCAACTGGTCCTGCTTTCCCACTGCCGCCGGATTGGTAACCGACTGCATATCGTAGTAGTGAGAGAAATATGGGTCATACTGCGCCAGCGCCTTAGCTGACACCAGCGTCATTATTGCCGACAGTATGATATATCTGCACCTCATTACTTTTGAATAAACGCAAAAGGGATGGTTTTATTTTCCATCCCTTTGTATCTTTTTGTTAAAAACATTAAAAAACATTTATTCCCTAAGCATAACTGTGCATTCCTCCTAACAAATAGTTCACACCAAAATATGTCACGAGCACCGATACAAACGCACATATTATATATATATGATATTTACGGGGCTCACTGAACATCCGCACTGAATGTCTGTGAAGCGGCGCTGCATATACCATCAAGGTAATAAGCGCCCATGTTTCCTTCGGGTCCCATGACCAGTATGTTCCCCATGACACGTTAGCCCACACGGCTCCGAGGAACATACCCGTCGTCAGCAGGAACACAGCCGGATACAGCAACAACTCACATACCAACGTCATATGTTCGGCCTGCGCACCACCTCGCCTATAAGCTATGAGTGCCGCTACCGACACGAGTGTCAATATAGCAAACAAAGCATACGCCACCATTATAGTGCTGACATGTATCGACAGTAACGGAGACTGCAGCACCGGCATCAGTGGTGTCATCTCTGGTGACATAAAGCTGAGATGGCTCACCAGCAGCGCAAAAGCACTGATAATCATAGCCAACGCTGTCAGCAGACTAATGCGTGAGATGCGTCCCACCACCAATGACGCTGCAAACAGCTGCGCCACAAGGGCAATAAAGAGCATTGTCTCATAACCGTTAGACATCGGGACATGCCCCTGTATCGCCCAACGCAACCCATAAAGGACTGCAAGGGCTACTGTGTCAACAAGGACCACCACATTAGCAGGGATGTTAAGCACTGTCGCCTTTCCTGACAACACTAAGAACAACAGCACCACAGACATGACGAAGGTAACTATAAACAATATAAGGCTCCACGGTGCTGCATCATACAATATCTCAGCAGACACTACAGCCTCCGACGGTCTTTCTACTCCTGCCGGCACAGGCTTCACCAGTTCACCATTAATGAGCATAACCACAAGGGCACACCGCTCATCCACCTTCAGTATTGCTTTCTCCATAGCGTCATCAGTAGATTTATGACGCTGGTATATAGCATCCATCCTGTATGTACCGTCTGCCGCAAAGAAATCGGTCAATGCGCCTCTTTTCCCTTCTATTCCCAAGGCTTCACGCAAAGCTGCATCCTCCACTTTTATCATGTGAACACCCTTCCAGTCCTCAGGATATACCATCAGGCTTACCATGAAATGCTCTGCACTCAGTCCACCGAAGCTTCTCTTGCCCGTAACCTTCTGGCAGAAGTCAAGCGCCAGGGTACGTATCGGCACTATCCTGCCATTATACACCACCAACTTACGCGACAACTGCTCCGCCATATTCTTGGTAACTGCACGGGGAACATGAGTAGAAGATGCCTGTGCATTGGCAGTGCCGCTGAGTGTCAGGAGAACGAGCAGAGACAAGACGCCTTTACTCATACACTCACTCAGTATCTTACGGAACCTGCCCTTAGGATTTACCAGCACCATTATCATTGACACCAGCAGCAATCCATATCCTGTGTATGTCACACCTATTCCCCATGGGTCATGCTTCACCGTCAGCACAGTGCCATGCAAATCATCATCGTATGACGACTGATAGAATCTGTAACCGCCATGACTGAAGATACGGTTCATCGATATGTCATAGGTTCCATTCTCTTCCCCGTCCTTATACTCTATATGACTCACAAAGTCTTGCGGACGGTCCGTACCGGGATAGGTCTTCAGCTCAAACTTTCTCAACGTCAGGCTGAATGGCAACGTCTCGCCGCTACTCTCCCCTTCCCTGAGGTGCATCACTTGCTCCGAACTGAAAAGCGATGTTATCAACGCTCCCAAGAGGATGACCATAAAAGAGACATGCAACAGTAACGACGGTATGTTTTTCCACATACGATTCTTCCTTATCGCCACCAGCGCACCTGCAACCAATACTCCCCACAAAATCTTAAACCAAAGCGAGGAGTATATCATGGTATATGCCGTATCACTGCCCTCAAACTTCTCTACCACAGTAGCTGCAGCGAGCACAAGTATTATCAGCAGATACGACGCTATCGTAATCTTCTTCATCAGAACTTTCTGTAAGCGGTATTGTTTTCCTGTGTTATAGCTATACACTCCATCTCTATAAGCCACGTAGGGCGACATACCGGTGCCAGTGTTATGACATACGGAGTATCAGGGAATTTCTCCCTGAACATTTTCTCCACCAGCCCGTAATCAGCCACGTCACGCAGGTAAACCACTATCTGCGCTACATCATCATACGTCGCACCGCCTTCCTCAAGCAGCTTTTCCACATTCTCCCACATACGCAATGTCTGCTTACCTACATCGCCCAGATACAGTACATCTCCCTTGTTGTCTATTGATGCCGTACCAGAGATATAGATATGCCCCCTGTCACCAAACAGCACCTTGGTACCACGCTCAAACGTCACGCCATACTCTATAGTGCGATTAAGATGTGTCAACGCATAGAGATATTGCTGCTGACTGCTCTCCATACCTGTCATGGCATACGAGCCGAGCTGTACCAAAGCCTTGGTATCAGAAGGACTGCCACCGATGCCTGTGGATGCTATATAGTGTGTATCACTTGTCAAACCGTTTCTCTCAAAGTTCTCACGTCGCGCTACTACCAGTCCTCCATAGTTAGTATCCACATCACGCACAAAGAACCACGTCCTGACACAGTTGTCGGCTATGTTTGCATCATATTTCTCCTTGAGCAATGCCTCATAGTTCTCCAGCAGTATCTCAGTCTGTGCGAACGAGCCACCGTTATCCGTCGTCATTCCCATGGTCCACACGTGCTCATAGCCGTTATGCCGCACTATGGTAGAGTTGAGTTCATCACCGCCATACTCTATATCCGTACCTTCCTGCATATATATCCACAAAGCCACCTTGGAGCCGTCAAGCGGTGGTTGCTGTATGTATGACACCGTACACTCGTCACTGTCATTGATAAGCGGCACCTGGTTTGTGGCATCAGAAAGGAAGTAGCGCTTAAATACCACTTTGGCGTTGCTCAGTTCCTCGCTCTCGCGAAGTGCTTTCTCGGCAAGAGAGAGCCTCCTCATCTGTCCCTCGAAAGTCTCATTCAACGGTTCCACATGTATCATAATATGATATTCTGACACATCACTGCCCGCCGCCTTGAAGCTTCTCAGCTCCGCCGTCGCATTATATTCTTTATATGTAAATCTCATTTGTGTGTTTTTTGTTTATTAATTCTTGGCGCCGCCGTCTATCCATGCCTTCAGCATATTTAACAGACGTATATTCGCCTTGTCAGTAAAGTAACCCGTATGGTCCTTACTTGGCAATATATTACTTGTCATAGCCTGATACAACAAACTGCCGTCAGCATCCCCCGGCACCACTCTCATCTGTTCCCCGTTATGGTTTGACGGCACATTGACAAGAGCAGCATAGCTCTCTCCGTCAACGAGCGTAAGCTTGCCTGCGCCAGTGGCTGAGCGGTGACAGCGTGAGCAGTTCATACTGGTATTCTCAAAGATATTCTTTTGTATCGTTGCAAACATCGAGGCATCAAGGGTGCCCAGGTCTATCCTTATCACATCATCCGTTCTCTGCCCGTCAGGTATGTCATAGCTGAACACTGATGCAATCTTGATGCGCAGCGGAGTCACGGCGGCTATCTCTATAGTCTTCGCCGACTTTGGTATTCCCGTGAGGCTCACATTCATCTCACCGTCGTTGACGGCTATGCTTTTCTGTATGAGCGAGTAGTCACTCTCCTCATTAAAGCCACCCAATACCACGTTGTAACCCGATGCCCAGGTGTCCATACCGGTCACCCTGCCCGTTACAACGACACTGTAAGTCTCATCCTCATCTATATAGGTCTTGTCTATCACGCTGCCGTCATCACACGAACAGAGAACAACAAGAGCCATGACTGATGCTATAGTGAATTTCTTCATATACGTAGTGACATATTATCTTAGAAGGTGTACTGCATCATGATTGTGGCACTGTGCTTAGCCACTCCGAGGTCATCATTATCACGGTCAAGCTGTGTGGCATGTCCCGTGCGGCCAATATACTGATACATGGCAGAGAGCTTCAGTCCGTAGTCTTTTATGAAATAGTTAAGTCCCACTGCCGGCATATTCAGCAGTCCATCCTTACCTGTACCGTTGCGGTCCATAAAGTCATAGCGCACGGCAAGTTGCAATGGGTCTGCCACGAAATAGCCTGCCTGCACGTATGCACCCCAGAAGTTATATGTGTCTGTTATCTTCTGACGGTCAGTAAAGCCTACATGCATCAGATATGCCTCTGCACCCACATACCAGCGGTTGTGCAGCCACGCGAACTCCAGACCGTAGCGTGCGTCATTGGTGCTCTCACTCTCGCTCTCCACATTAAGGCTTGCCGATGCAGCCACAAGCAGTCTGTCCTCATGCAGCAGTTTCGGGTTACCCTGTGTAGCCGGCATCTTGCCCTTTGGCTCCCATGTAATACGTCCGGCATAGAGCATTGACGGTATATGCCAGTCATCACTGATAGTCTTTGTGGCAGTGTTGACCGTTGAGCCGGTACCATTGAAGATGCCAGCCTCATAGCCAAACTGTCTGCCTATCTGTCCATGCACCATCACACCTATGTCGAAGCCAGTCCCTACAGAAGGTGTCACAGCGTTAAGGCTGTACGGCAATATCACCGATGCCGTGAGTGATGTAGGCAACTGTGGCATCAGCGTCTCACCGAGTGTAGTGAGATAGGCGTGTGAGAACGGCGTCTTGAACTTACCAGCCTTTACTGCGAAGCCCTTACTCAACTTCACGTCAAACCACGCCTGCTGCAATAACGCTCCGCCGCTCTTGGCTGCATTGACAGAAAGGTTATATGTTACCTTACCGAAGGCCTTACCTGTAAAACCGAGCACTGCATAGGGAAACGAGAAGCCACTGTTTGCCACGTTGTCCTGGTTGTAGGCTTTGTCCAATCCCTCGTCATCATAATAGTTATAGTTACCCGTCATCTGCAGCATCATATACGGTTTGAACGAGAAGTTCCCGTCCTTACTCTCTATCTGGAACATACGGTCGGCGCCTATTGTCACCACTCCGTTCTCCGAGTCATACTGCTTGCCACTGTTCTCTGTGTCCTCCGCCATAACGGGAAGGGCCATCATCGCAGCCATCGCTGCTATATAAAAAGTCTTCATAATATCTGTATATTGTTTTTTCTTATTTTACCAAGGTTTTACAGGCTGTTCAGGAAGTGCAGCAATGCCTGGCGGTCAGCCCTGTCCATCTTCTTGAATATATTCTTTGATGCTTCTCCCTCACCGCCATGCCACAGTATGGCCTCAGTAAGGTTACGCGCCCTGCCGTCGTGCAGGAAACTGGTATGACCGTTTACCTTCTGCTGCAGACCTATGCCCCACAATGGTGTGGTGCGCCACTCATTACCACGGGCGAGTCCGCTCACATAGTTGTCATTCAGTCCCACGCCCATAATCTCCGAGCCCATGTCATGCAGCAGATAGTCGGAATACGGGTGTATAGTCTGACTGCCGAGCCATGGCAGCGTAGTACCGTTGAGCAGTGTGGCACCTCGTTTCCTGGTGTGCAGCGTGGTGACATGACACAGATGGCACTTGGCCTCATAAAACATCTTTTCTCCTCGTTGTATGGCGGCGCGCTCCGTCATGGTCTCCACCGTTCCGTTACTTCTTGTCAGCGTCACCATCTGCGTAGTACTGCCCAGACGACGAGCCGGCACGCCAAGACTGTGCAGGTAGAGGTCCACATTCTCCATGTCTTCTGTTGACACCTCAAGCCTATCGTATGTCAGTCCCATCATAGAACCTTCTATCATCTGCAGCTGTCCCTCACATATCTCCTCTGGGTAACGGGAGTTGGTAGCACCCATGTCACTTGAGAATCCCAGCTCCACGGTAAGGTCCTGGTGCTGCGCCTTATTACCTGACAAGCCTATGTCATACACACCGCGCTCCGTAATATAGTTACACCTGCCGCTGATGCCATACTCCGGATAGTTGCTCTTAGCTGCAAGGGCTTTTATCTCTTCGCGGTCAAGCGCCATCATCTGTCCCATACCTACATGACGCAGTGGTATGCGCACGGTGCAGAACAGGTCTTCTGGCTTGATATCCACATACTTGCCCTGTACCTCATCCCACATCTGCTTATACCACTTCACCACGGTATAGTTAGGATGTGCCAGCTCATACTCCTCTCCGTCTGGGAATGTGCCCCTCTCATAGTTGTAGCGCACCTCCAACTTTCCCTCTGCCGTCACGCCATATATGGTCTGGTCATGCAGCACACGACCGTAGTCCTGGAAGAACACTCCGTTCTTACGCGCCACATATACCAGCATGGCAGACATACCGTTTGTGCCGGAACCGTAAACCGGACTGCCGTCTGTGTCTGTATAGAGATAGTTCCATACGCCAGGATTGGTTCTTCCTGCATTCATGTGACATGAGCCGCAGGAATAGCCTGCATATACCGGACCGTACTTGTCGGTCACATTGTCATACAGTCTGTTGCCGTTCTGCCAGCGTGTGGCATAAGTGCCCGAGAGCCACTCCGCATCTATATCGTATGCCTTTGACGTATTGTTGAAGATGGTTGACGTACCGGCAGACAAGGCATAGTTCACCAAATCAGCCGAGTGCTCATCATAAAACACGTCAAGGTTCTCTGACTCGTCATCCGAGCAAGAGAACAACACTGATACAACAGAAAAAATGAGCAACAATAGTGTCTTGGTATTCATAATTCCTTTTTATGCGACTAAAGTGTAGGCCCGGTTTTTCACCGTAGCCTACACTGTCGTATAACTAACAATATGTTGGTTTTTATATTATTATAACTTAATTCGCCTTACGTGGCTGTCCGTCCTTGAAGATAAGGAACTCCAGCGTATGGAAACCGCGCAGAGACTGTGCAGCCTCTATGTTCTCGTTCTCCTCATCATAATCACCAGACCAGCTCATCTCGCTCCAGTTCTGTGACTGCAGCAGGTTGTATATACCTACGGCGTCGAGTGGCCAAGAGTCCATGTTAGGGTCAAGACCAAGCTCTGCTACAGGACCGAAGAGGAATGCCTCTGATGACTCCCATGGCTGACGAGCAGCAAGCCATGCCTCAGCAGCTGCCTCAAAGTTATCATTGGTAGGATTGTTCTTGAGTGTCTGGATAGCTGCATAGAGAGCCTCCACTTTACTCTTGAGGGCTGAGTATGTAGGCAGAGCCACACCGTCAACAAACTGGTTAACGATAGCCTGGCACTCATCTTCTGAAAGGTTGTCAGCTACGAGAGCCTGGAGTGTCTCCAAGTCCTCACCGAGTGTAGCGCAGGCATCCATAGCTTCGGCAGCCTCTGTAGAACCAATGTTATTACGGAATGGCTGTGGTATGTTGTCAATAGCCTGCCATGCAGCACATACATCATTCCATACTTTCTCTGTCTGCTCGTTCAATGCTGGCTTGGCACTGCATATAGCATACAGGCTGTTCTGGTCTGCCTGGCTTGCCAGCGATGCATTCAGGGTAACATCTGCGTCAAGCACCTTGCCGAGGAATGAGTTTGCAATAGAGAGGATATTGTTCTTATAGTCGTCACGTGAGTGCCATGAATACCATGACTCCACAGCATAGAGGGCTTTGTTCTTCTGGCCCTGTGTCCAGTAGTCCACAGGCTCGCCTATCTTGGCTGTACCTACCTCTCCGGCTATGTCAATGCATCCCTGGAATATCTCCTCTACGCAGTTCTCTGCAGACTGATAGCCTGAGCCAGCGGTGTGGTTCTTGAACTGGTTTGCGAAGCCTCCTGTTGTCCAAGCATCATTGAGTGCTGTGGCATCAGCCTTCAACAGGTTTGCCACGTTGAGGGCATAGTTACCCCATGCGTTTGCCAGCTCTGCAGAGTAATCAAGGTTCTGAGCCTGCTCCTCTGTAATACCGCCGTCGTTCTTGTTGTCATCATCGCTGCTACAAGAAACCATACCGAGACTCATACCGAGAGCCATAAGTCCCATAAAAAACAGATTCTTTTTCATCTTATTCTTTTTTATTTTTCGTGTTAGTTATCTTCTTCTTTAGTTCTTTTTTATTTTCCGTTCAGGAACCATGCTGCCCATGCTACGCCAACGGCAAACTCATTCTCTGAGTTATAGTTTCCTCCTCCTATGCTACGGGTAGTATAGTCTGCCTTGACTACGAGGTTAGGCAGGGCGCGCCAGTTGGCACCCATTGTCCACATGCTTACCTTACAACGTGCATCTGCCACGTTAGGCGCGGTAACCTCCTCCTGTGAGTTGTAATACTCATAGCGCACGAATGGTATGACGTCGGGCATCTTCTCGCTTGCAGAGAAGCCCTTAAGCCTCAGACCTGCCTCTCCTCCGCAGGCTATGGCCTTGTGAGCCACTGGGGTAATGCGGCTATAAGGAGACTTATTAGACAACTTGGTGTTCTTTGATGACACCACGTTAGAGTTGGTTAGGTTGCCCCAGAGCACGCTGGCGCGGGCCTCCACATAGCGGTTCTTATATTGTCCCTCGAAGTTGTATATACGCAATGGCAACTTACCCAGTCCGTCATACGTCTGGCTCTTGTCGGCGTTGCTGCCGGTGTTGGCGCAGTAATAGAAGGAACCGCTCAGACGGAGTCCAGGCACACCGGTATAGTTCAGGCGCAGCGCATAGCCCGGACTTGTGAAGTTGTCCTCCTCAAACAGTCCCTGCTTGCCGCCTTTCACCCATCCGTTACGGTCAAAGCCGTTGGCATTAAGACCTGCCACCACCATTGCCTGATAGTTGAAAGAGGCATAGCCCTTGCCAAACTGTCCGAAGAACTCAAGTCCCGTCTCATGCCATGTATTAGGTATTATGCTTGTCTCGCCTTCAGGGCGCACGGTACCGAAGAAGTTCAGCGGCTCATGGTGTGCATTGTTCTGACCTACCGGCACAATGATATGACCCGCACGTACGTTGAACGCAGGGGTTATAAGTCGGGTGATATGAAACTGCTCAACAGCCACCTCACCGCCTTTCTCCACTTCTGTCTCGTATTCGCCGTTCTCGGTATTCTCAAGTTCGTAGGCTGTGCCTGTACCACCACTCTCAAACTCTATCTCCAGACCGAGAATCCACTTGCTGTTAAACTTATAGTCGCCGGCTATCACAAGGCGAGGTATGCTTATGGTGTTACGGTTCTCCTTGGCGTTTCCTTCCGGATGACCATAGAAACGGTTGGAACCATAGTCCTTGAATGCTGCAACCGCCTCACCGTAACCGCCCACGCGGTATTTGCCGAAGCTTTCATACTCGGCTATCTTGTCTCCATTCTGTTGTGCCGACACTGTGAGTGCCGCAGAAAAAAAAGCGATTGAGAAAAGTGTTTTTTTTGCGTTCATAATCCAAATAAAAATTATTCGGCTGCAAAATTACCACTTTTCCCAATCGCGGGCAATACCTAAAAATTATGAAATTTTTGCTTTCGTTAAGCCTTCGTTATACTATAAAATGATTAATGACAGAGAGTGTCTCACGCTTAGCCACGTCAAGCTCATCATTTATTATTACGGTGTCAAACTTATCAGCAAATGACAACTCATACTCTGCCCTGGCTATGCGCTTCTCTATCTCTTCCTCTTTCTCCGTTCCACGACCTGTAAGACGGCGGCGCAGTTCCTCTACCGAAGGCGGTTGTATAAACAGGCTCAGCGCCTGCTCGCCGTATGCCTTCTTGATGTTTACGGCTCCGTGCACATCTACGTCGAAGACCACATTCTCGCCTGCCTCCAGCTGCTTCTCCACCTGCGACTTCAGCGTGCCGTAATAGCGGTCGGTATATACCTCCTCATACTCCACAAACTCGTCACGCTGTATCTTCTCACGGAACTCCTTCGGAGTGAGGAAGAAGTACTCCACCCCGTTCTGCTCCTGACCGCGAGGCGGACGTGAGGTGCAACTGATGGAGAAGTGCATATTCAGTTCCGGATGCTCCTGCATCAACCAGTTTATTATCGTTGACTTGCCGCTGCCGCTGGGAGCGGAGAATATCAACAGCTTTCCTTTTTTCTGTTTGTTATCCATTGCTCTTGTTATTTATTTTCGGGTGCAAAACTAAACATTTTTTTCTAAACAACAAAATTATTACATAAAAAACATTTCGCCGCAAACCACCACTCTGTTCCGAAAAAGAACATTGCCAAAATATATGAGTTTTCTGTTTTTATGGTAAAAGCTATCACTTTAGGTCGTGAAAGCTATCACTTTACCATACTAAAGCTATCATTTCTCACTGTGAAAGCTATGCTTTTACAACACAAAAAGGTACGTCACGGCTCATAAAACGAGCCAAAACGTACCTTTTTTGCCTTTATCCTCTTTTTTCAAGAAACATCCACCCCGGAAATTGCCGTTTACAGCCCCTCTGTCGCATTTCACCCCTCCAATGGGCTCATGTTCCACCGATATGGAGATCGTCGCTTAGAATGAGTTTTCTTATTTTCGTACATTTAGGACATTTTTATCTTTCTCCATTCTCCTTTGTATGATAAAAAAGGACAGCAACCGCATTGGATTACCGTCCTTCTTTTATATTTAGTACATCACGTTTTAGTACATCACGCCGAAGAAGCGCAGCACATCGTTGAGGTTTGCCACTACCATAAGCAGGAGCAGGATGCCCATACCCACGTACTCGGCATATACCATGAACTTGTCACCCGGCTTGCGACGGAATATCATCTCATAGAGCAGGAACATCACATGACCACCGTCAAGGGCTGGTATAGGCAGAATGTTCATAAAGGCCAGAATGATAGACAGGAAGGCTGTCATCATCCAGAACATGTGCCAGTCCCATACCGGAGGGAACATACTGCCGATGGCTCCGAAACCTCCCAACTGCTTTGCGCCCTCAGATGTGAAGACATACTTCAGGTCACTGACGTAGCCGCCCAGCATATCAAGGGCATAGCCTATGCCGGCAGGTATGCAGGTAAGCAGGTTGTAACTGTTATGGGTAGGCTCCATGTAGTCGGCTATGGTGGTCATACCTACGCCGAGGTGTGCCTCATTGTCAAACACCACTTTGACGGTGGTGGTGTCGCCTTTCTCCTTATTTATATATGTCACCACTGTGGTGAGCACCTTCAAAGAGTCGGTTTTCGTCTTGCAGTCGTTAAGAGCGTCTGCCATACGTCCGCTTTCGTAAGTGAACGTATTCCAAGAGTCCACAGGCTTGGTGCCGAGAGCTATGATGCGGTCGCCTTTCTTCATACCTGCCTTGGCTGCTGCGGTATTAGGAATGATGGTGTCAACATCTGCTGGCACAAACGGACGACAGAACACCGGCTCTGTCTTCAGCATCTCAAGCAGCGAGAGGTTGCCCGGCAGCTGTATCTTAACCTGCTTGCCGTTGCGAAGCACCGTCGCCTCTTTGGCAGTGGTCAGAGAGCGCATCATATTGGCATTGAACTCACGGAACTCTCCTTCTTCGGTGCCGATGAGCTTATCGCCGTCGCGGAAACCTAACTGTTGTGCCTGCTCGTTGAACTTCATACCGTAGGGCATATCCTTAAGAGCATAGTAGTCCTCACCCCATGTAAAGAACACACCGCAGTAGATGACGAGTGCCAACAGGAAGTTGACAAGCACACCGCCTATCATGATAAGCAGACGCTGCCATGTAGGCTTACCACGGAACTCCCATGGCTTGGCAGGCTCCTTGAGCTTCTCCACATCATGCTGCGTCTCGTCTATCATGCCCTCTATCTGGCAGTAGCCGCCGAGGGGTATCCAACCGAGTCCATACTCTGTACCTTCATATTCATAAGAGCCGTCCTCTTTCTTCTTGGCTGGTATAACCTTGCCGTTACCGTCAACCTTGCCACGCAACTTGCGCCACCAGTTGAACTTGGTGGAGAACAAGGAGAACTTCCAGTCGAAGAAAATATAGAACTTATTTACCCTTACGCCGAAGAGTTTTGAGAAAAAGAAATGTCCGCCCTCGTGCAGTGCCACGAGTATTGTTATAGCGAGAATAAACTGTAATGTTCTTATAAGAAATACTTCCACAAGTGTTATGAGTTAAGATATTTTATGTTTTACAAATTATCGAGTGAATGCAAGCAACGAGGGTCAGCTGAGCTGACTCGTGGTCGCCCTTGGCGAGCTTGCGAGTGCAATGTATCGCACGAAGCAAGCAACGAGGGTCTGCGAAGCTGGCTCGTGGTCGCCTTTGGCGAGCTTGCGAGTGCAAAGTTACACATTTTTCGTGATATTCCAACTTCTACCTTTCATAAAAAACTATAAATAACAATCAAACGGTGTCATGAAATCCTCATGACACCGTTTGATTTTCACAATTATCTATACACCACACTGATATCCACTATCCCTGATGCACGACCTATTTCTTTACAACATACTCCTCTGCTATGCGTCTCGCCTCCATGTCTGAATTGATATAGTCCTCAAGTGTAGGCTTCTTTATCACAGTAGCCTTGTTGAGCGTCTTCTCTATGATGTCCCCCATGTCAAGGAAACCTATCTGTCCCTGGCGGAAGGCAAGGTTTACTATCTCATTGGCAGCATTAACCACGCAGCAGGCGTTACCGCCTCGCTTGATGGCTTCGAAGGCGAGTGCCAGGCACTTGAATTTCTCCATGTCAGGCTCAAAGAACTCTAACGGGTGCTTGAACAAGTCAAGGCGTTCGCCCGTCATAGGCAGACGGTCTGGATATGTAAAGGCATACTGTATAGGCAAACGCATATCAGGCACACCAAGCTGCGCCTTCACGGCACCATCGCGAAACTGCACCGCACTGTGCACTATAGACTGAGGGTGCACCAGCACCTGTATCTTGTCTGCCTCCACGCCAAACAGCCACTTCGCCTCTATCACCTCAAAGCCTTTATTCATCATCGAGGCAGAGTCTATTGTTATCTTCGCACCCATGTCCCATGTAGGATGACGCAGTGCGTCAGCCGCCGTCATTGTGCGCATCTCATCGAGAGTCTTCAGGCGGAACGGACCACCGCTGGCAGTGAGCAGTATCTTCTCCACCTCGTTATCACCCTCGCCTACTATACTCTGGAAGATGGCGGAGTGTTCTGAATCCACAGGCAGTATTGGCGCACGATACTGTTGCGCCAGTTCGCAAATCAGCTCGCCAGCCACCACCAGCGTCTCCTTGTTGGCAAGACATATCTTCTTGTGTGCCTTGATGGCATGGATGGTAGGCTCCAGTCCGGCAAACCCCACCATGGCTGTAAGCACCATATCGATAGGCTCAGCCTCAACGATGTCGCACAACGCCTGTGCACCGGCATACACCTTTATGTCAGGACAGTCCTCAAGCAGCGCCGTCAACTGGCCATACTTCTCCTCATTGGCTATGACGACTGCTGCAGGCTTGAACTTACGAGCCTGCTCGGCGAGCAGCTCCACCTGGTTATTCGCTGTAAGACAGTAAGCCTCGAAACGGTCACTGTGCTCCTCTATCACCTCAAGAGCCTGTGTGCCTATCGAACCTGTGCTGCCAAGTATGCATATCTGTTTCTTCTTCATCTTTTCTCCTTCTGTTACGGGGACTAAGCCACCCACCGTAAGATATTGCAAAGGTACGAAGTTTTTTTGATTTAGCAAAAAGACTTATAACAAAAAAGGGTTACATCCTAAAGATGCAACCCTCTTGTTTTGTTGGGATACCCGGATTCGAACCAGGAAAGGCAGGACCAGAATCTGCAGTGTTACCATTACACCATATCCCAATCATTATGTAATGAAAACGTGAGTAGAAATAAGTTCCCATCTGTTTTCAAGTGCAAAATTACTACTTTCAATTGAAACCTCCAAATTTTTTCACAGTTTTTTTTGAAAAATCTTTCAAAAAATGCAATAATTGTCGCATCTCAAGTATTTCCCACCCTTTTTTGGACTCTTAGACTATATGTACATTACATTTTCTCTTATTTGAAATCTCTTTTTCTAAATCATTTTTATTATTACACCCTAAAAAGACTCTTGGCACATAGGTTTGTGGTCTGCAATCCTATGTACCAAGAGTCTTTTAACTTTTTATCTCGATGTTACGTCGCTGTTCTTTATACCCCTACAAGTTATTTCAGTCTGTAGAACACTCCGACGGTGCCATAGATAGGATAAAGTGTCTGCTCCACTGTCTTAAAGTCGGAATTGAAGATGCCAGTAAGGCCCCAGTTGAGGTCTGCTGAGAGTCCCCAACGGTTGCCGACCTTGAAGTCTGCGCCTAAAGCTATGCCAAACTGCAGGCTGCGCATGTCGTTTGAGAAATCGTATGTGGCCCACTCTCCTTCCTTGTTTCCAAGAAGAATCTTCGGTCCGGTAGAGGTTCCCTGACGCAGGTAACCATCAGAGGCGATGCCGTCAAAGCTTCTGCTAAAGACATAAGAGAAGTATGGTCCCATCTTGAGTTTTACTACACGGCTCACATTCAGCGTGGCCTCTACAGGTATGGTTACCATCCACTCTGTCACGTTCTGCTCCACCTTACCAGTGAACAAACCGTCCATCACGCTGTTGCCACGCACCAGTTCCATGTGGTATGCCTTTGTCTTGACAGCACCCTTCATTGCCTTGTTCTCTATGCGCAGCCCTGCCATCAGTCCCCAGTTGTCATCAAAGCTGTGCTCTGCATCCACGCCGACCATGAACGACGGTGTGAGGCTATAGCTCTCTATGCTGCGAATGGTTCGCGGAAGGGGTACTGGCGCAGTGGCGCCAATGTTATAGCCTGCACGTCCATTCACCTGCAGGTCGCCCCAGAAATCGCCGGCCACAGCCTTGGCTGGCATGAGTGCAACCAGCATTGTTATTGCTATGATATTATATATAGTCTTTTTCATACATTATTCCTCCTTGCTATTTTACTGAAAGTACCACATCATCTATGTACAGCGTGCTGCCCACGGCACCTTCAAAGGTTGCGCCACTCTTGCTGGATGAGAACACGAGCGCCAGATTATACCCCAAGTTCTCTAGCAGTACTTTGTCTATAGGCGTATCACCCTCAAAGAACATATTGAAAGGTGTCCACTCATCGGTCTCTGGCAGTGAAGCCACGCGTGCCTTGCGCACTATGTATGGGCTGGTAAGCACATCGCCGCCATTGAGCATCACAGCATTGCCGTTATCGTCTTTGTTACGATAGAGCACAGCATATATGTCAGCCTCATCCTGACGACCAGGTATAACATTACTGTCGGCACCGGTAAAATCAGCGCCTCGCTTATACTTATAATACCCTGTAACTCTGACGGGCTCGTCAGGGAACGGTATTCCCATCTCGGTGGCAAGCAGAGAGTTGGTGGCAGCGTATGTGATATTGAACCTACCCATGAACAGGTTACCCGCCGCAATCGGGCGCTTGGTGGTCTTGCCCATGTCGCCAGTGCTTAGTGTCTGCAGTTTCACGCAGCGCCCCGTGCGGCCGTTGGGATCAGACACGGTAGGAAACTCCTCCGGAGTTGCGCCCTGACCTCCTAAAATCCTGCTGAGCATAGACAAGCAGAAGCCTTCATTTCCTGAGGCCCAGACATCTGTAAGCTTATCGCCGCTACCACTCAGTTCATAGAAGCGGTGATAAAATATCTCACTGCTGCCATAGCGCACCTCTTCATAGTTCTCAAAACTGTTTAGCTTGTTAATGATAGTTTGTGAGTTTTCCTTGAAGCCTACACGGTATGTGCGTGTCGTCGTACCATCCTCGGCGGTCACTGTATATATCACAGGGCCGTTACTAAAATCCTGCACGGAACCGTTCTCTGGAGATATCGTTGCACCGGGAGTAAGGGCGAAGTGCACCGCTACCTGCTTTGGCATGAGGACAACCGAGCGTACAGAGAAGTCAATATCGCTCTCAGTAGATATTACCGTCCTCTTCATATCGTTAGCATCATAGAAGTACTGCTCTAAGTCTTCGCCTTCTACCCACATCTTCTCAATGTCGCACTCCATACCTGGAGCCTCATCTCTTATACAGGACGACAAAAATCCAAGTGCCAATGTTATGACGGCACAGGCCTGAAGTAACAGTCTGTCTTTTCTCATTTTATGTATTTCATTGGGTTTTAACATTCTACAATTCGGTTAAATTCTCTCCGTTCACGAATTAAAAACAAAGTTACTCTTTTTTTTGATATACACAAAATATAAGTATGCAAAAAACAGGCTACACTTTTACGTCAAACGATGGTACGGAAACTCGTTACTCAAAAAAAGCCGATACACTAATTCTTCAATTTTCATTCGGTAATTCTTCAATACCATATTGACACTTTGTACTTTATACATTATTTTTATAATTTTGCACCGCAAAAGTTTGAGAAAATCTGCTCCAGCGTATCCCGCTGGCGGGAACGGAGTTTAATAGTTGTGCTGAAGCCATAGCTCTTTTCTGTATCTGGAGCATAGATTGTGTTAGCGCAGCTCAGCTTGGAGATTCTCAGGGAATGGTGTCAGAGCAGCATGTGCGAAGCGTGGGATAAAGCGAGAGAAACAGCATCGGTTGGCTCGTCACATTCTCAACGCTGTCGCCCCAACAAAAATAGACACTTTACAGGAAACCTGCAATCTCGCTGTACTGATAGCCGTACGACAAACATCAGAGCACCAGGACTTTGCCGATAACCGAACCCGCGCAACGAAAAAAAAGGACATATAGGTCAATAAAAGAATCTCTTGCGTAAAATATTTCTCTAAAAAAGGTGATTTTCTCAGATTTTATTTGTACCTTTGCCACGTCATTGAAATTTTTTGCTTGTCTTGAAATGCAGCACCAAGGTAAGTCAAAAAAAATACAACATAACAAAATCCTGGGTCGCTCAGCTCTGTTGCTTGACACAGCAAGAACTTTTTAATGCCCAGGTACTTATAAAAAATGTTAAACTAAAGTGCTGCGAAATTTAGGTAACTATCAAATGGATACCATTTCTTGGATAACATATTATGCTAACCTATGGTTGGCATACGCTACGTATTGGCTGACATATCTCTACAAGGCATATTGTGATTTCCCTATAGAGGTAAGGATAGCTGCCACAATCATCATGCTATGCTCTATGGGTATTGTATGTCTCATTTTTATCACACTCGACAGGATGAGACACCGTGCACGATGGGCAAAGACCACGAGACGCTTAGAGGAGCGTTTCGGGAAGGCCGTGGAGTATCTCTTGTCTGCCGAGTGTAAGCCTAACATGACGAGACAGGAGGTGATAGACCTTCTCGGCGTGGGCGAGGAGCTGAGGAACAAGAAGGATGTGCTACGCGACAACAGGGAGAAACTGCTTTTCTGCAGGATGATATATTTCAAGTGTATATCAGGCAATGCCGCACAAGGACGCTACGACAACCTCCACCAGCTCATAAACCTTTTCTCCCTGCGTGAGTTTCTTGAGACGTCAACGAGCATAGGCAACTACAGGCGTAAGCGCGATGCACTGTCAATGCTGCGCACCTTTAAGATGTATGTCAGTCCGTGGGTAGTCAACCAATTGCGTGTATCTAAGAACAAATATGTGCAGCGCCTTGCCATGTATGCCTCCATCATGGCAAGCTCTGACAGCAACCTGGATTATTTCGAGACCAGTTTCTTTGATGACAACTGCTGCATATACGACGAGATTGAACTGGGATTTCTGTTGCAGCGCCGCAGGAAAAGCGGTGCCAAACTGCCAAACCTTGCCAGCTGGGCACTTCATCAGAAGAATCCCAACACGCAGTGTGTGTTTGTAAGGCTGATGCGCCGCTTCGGACAGAAGGAATACTGCGCCCAGCTTGAGGACCTTTTCCGCCTGAGCAGTCACAAGAAACTTAAGGAGGAGATTTCACGTACATGGGGATACCTCAACTATCGTGAGAGCGAAGATTTGCTTACCGACTCCATCCTTATGCAACCTGACGACACCAAGGTGGCTATCATGCACGCCGTCACGCGCATGGGAACAGGCAACAGCCTCAAGATGCTGGTGGATGAATATAAGGAAGAGATAAACCCTCACGTGCGCTTCGAGGCCCTGCGATGCCTTTACAACTATGGCAAGGAAGGACTGGCACAGTTCCAGAAGTTAGAGGTGGCAAAGACTGATAACGAGCACAGCTTTTTCTCTTTCTTCTACAACCCCGCAACGCTGGCTACGATAAAGCTTGACAAGGAGCAGGCTTACCGTCCTTCCGTAGAAACCGTTTATATATGATTCATTATAAGAGAAGAAGGAAGAAGATAATAAGGAGGAAGATAATAAAGAAGATGGGGAATAAGGTGTAAGGTTTATTGTCAAACAATCCTTAATCCATCACCCACCACCCTTAATCCAAATTTACAAAAGTATGTGGATGACATTCTATTATACATTCTGTTACATCGTCTTTGCCTACTCCATAGCCATACTGCTGAGCTATCTGTTTCTCGTGGTTCAAAGCTACAGGGCACAGAAGAAGATGAAGATAGACATGCCGTCTGATACTACGTTGAAGTATCTGATGGAGAGCTCACCCCTTACCCCGGGGGTGTCAATCATCGCGCCAGCCTACAATGAGGAGGTGACTATCATCGACAATGTCTATTCGCTAATGCAGATAGACTACCCCAACTATGAGATTATCATCGTGAACGATGCGAGTACCGACCGCACCATGGAACTGTTGCTTAACGAGTTCCAACTGGTGGAGGTGCCGTATGACATCGCCATGAAGGTACCCTCAAAGCCTATCAAGCGCGTACTGAAATCAACAGACCCTAAGTTCAGCAAACTCGTAGTGGTTGACAAGGAACACGGCGGCAGAAAGAGTGATGGCTCCAATGCCGGCATCAATGTGTGTAACAACAAGTATTTCGTCTGTACCGACGTGGACTGCATCGTGGAGCCCATGGCGCTCTACCGCATGATGTGGCTCGTGGTCAACAGTCACAAGCCTATGATAGGCGTGAGCGCCACCATGCTGATGAACAACGGTTGCCTGATAGGCGACGGCAGGGTGATAGAGGCAAGGGAGCCGTCACGCATACTGCCGCTGTTTCAGCAGATGGAGTACCTGCGCTCTTTCCTCGTGGGTAAACTGGGATGGGCAAGCATCAATGCCCTGCCTAACATATCGGGTGGCTTCGGACTCTTCGACACTGACGTGGTAGTGAAATCGGGCGGCTATGACCAGACATCCATGGCAGAGGACATGGACATGCTGCTGCGTATGGTGACATATATGAAGAACAGCAATCAGGATTTTTGTCTGGCACAGGTGCCGCAAGTGTGCTGCTGGACCGAGGGACCAAGCATACTGAAGGCTTTCTACAGGCAACGCACCAGGTGGGCACGCGGACTGTTTGAGATTGTATCACACCACCGCAAACTGTTCTTCAATCCCCACTACGGACCTATCGGCATCTTCACGTTATCCTATATCTTCCTGTTTGAGTTCATTGCCCCCATACTGGAACTGCTTGGCGCACTGTTCATGCTGTGGCTGCTCATCATCGACGGAATAAACTGGGAGGCGTCGCTCGTCATCTTCGGCATGGTTTATATGTTCGCTGTGCTTATGGCGGTGTGTGTCCTTACATTCGATTACTCCACCAATGCAGTGAACTGGCATAACAGGAAACGCACTTACCTGAAACTGTTTATCGCCGCCCTGTTCGAACCTATCATATTCCACCCCATCGTGACATATTGCTCCATAGTGGGCTACTTTAATTTCATCACCCAGACCACCGCCGTGTGGAAGCCTATACAGCGCACGGGTGTAAAGAAGAACAAAGCTAACAAGACTCCGAATGCATAACATATATAATATAAGTTTTTGGTTGAAGGCTGAAGGACGAAGGTCGAAGACTGAAGGACTAAGGTCGAAGGTTGAAGGGCTGATGGTTTTGGTCTGCCTCCTGGCTTTCATGATGATGCCGCTCATTGCCATGGCGCAAGACAAGGCGCACAGGGCAAAATACTATGTGTCAAGGGCAGAGTCTTTCATCCACTCCAACTCTTGGACTGCCGCCAAGCGTGAAATAAATAACGGTCTTGAGGAGTGGCCCGACGATGCCGACCTTAGATACCTCAACGGCAGATACTACTACGTTACCGGACACCTGAGTGAGGCTCGCTACAACCTCATACGGGCTATACAGACTAACGACCAGCACTACAAGGCTAAGCGCGTAATGGTGGACGTGGAGGATGCCTCAAAGCATTACAGCAGCGCTATATGCTATATCAACGAACTGCTGGAGTTCCAGCCCTATGACCGTGACCTGTGGCGCAGGAAGATTTCACTCTACCGCAAGATACACAACGACGTAGAGGCAGATGCCGCACTGGAGCGCCTGGCACGCATATACCCCAACGACAGTCTGGTAAGGAGCGACCTTACCAACCTGCATCGCAGGAGTGTTGACAAACTGGTGAGAAAGAGCAGTGCGGAGCAGGCGGCACTCGAACTGGAGAAATGGTTGGAGATGGACCCCGACAACCTGGGGTACTACATAGAACTGATGGGCATTTACCAGCGCATGGGTGAGAACGACCGTGCCATAGGCGCAGGCAACAGAGGGTTGGCACGCTTTCCAGGCAATGCCGAACTGACAAACAAAATCATTGGCATACACGCCGAGATGGGTAACTACTCACAGGCTCTACGCATGGCACAGAAGAGTCCGTCGTCAAGCATATACACCAACCTGCTACGCGAGGCGGCTGCCGACGCACGCACCCGTGACCCTTACGAGATGAACGGCAAGCTCTATGCCAAGACTCATGACCGTGATGCTTTCAACTATCTGCTAAACACGTCGCTCACCAGGGGGTACTTCGACGATGCAAGGGCATATCTTTCTGATGCCATGCGACGTGAGGGACGCACCAAGCCTCTGCTTATGAAGCTATACACGCTGGAGAAGCGCATGGGCAACGAGAACGCTACCAGGCGGGTGTTGCAGGAACTTTACACAAATAATCCCGATGACGAGGAACTGAAGGCTGCATACGCCGACATGATGCTGCAACTGGGCATCACCGACATGGCACAACAGCAGTGGACTGACGCCATCGACCACCTGCAGCATGCCACCGAGCTGATGTCCCCCGACCATGAATCATGGCCGGCTGCCATGTCTATGCGCATCATCTGTCTGGCACGTCTGAACAGGTTCAGGGAAGCCAAAGAACTGTTCCTGAAGGCTGCAGAGACCGACCCAGCCAACAGAAACCGCTACGCCTCTGCTTACGAGGAGATGGTGGCAGACCGCCTTCATGCGCTTACAGAAGAGGAGAACTACGGCGAGGCTCTTGCACTGGCACAGGAACTGTTGGAGGTGGTACCCGAAAGCGAGGCGGCACTGAGGTGCTGCATAAACATGAGCCAGACGCTGAAGCGCGAGGACTTGTTCAGGAAGTATGCAGAGATGGGCTGCGAGCGTTACCCCAACTCTCCATATTTCGTAATAAAGCAGGCTGTTTCCTTGCGTCAGCAGAAGCGCAACACTGAGGCTCTCGACCTGGTAAACCCTGGCAAGAGGAAAACGGGCGAATATGAGTCGCCTCTATATATCGCTGCCCATTCAGGTATTACAGCCGAGTGGGCACGTGAACTGCTGAAGGAGCACATGCCCGAGACTGCCATGCAGATTACAGATACGGCTTTGGTTTACGACCCTGAAAACAAGGAACTGCTATACATTAAGGGACTCGCCAGCGAACACCTGAAAGACTTTGCCAGCGCCTATGACTACCAGAGACGTTACTATGAGCCGGGCAACGCTGAGCAACAGGAATACTACGAGCACATGCGCTACCTGGGATTCCGCGCCTTGAAGAACCGTGTTGACGCATCCTACACGCAGGCTTTCTATGACAACAGACAGGAGGGCATCTCGTCAAGGGCTCACCTGTATTCCATAGCCACAGTAAGCTACAGCCGTATTGGCAAGGAGGACACCTACACCGGACAGATAAGCTATAAGGGCATCGACGGATATCATGACGGCAAGGAGTCGGAAGCCGGGGGCGTAGGATTGGAATTCATGGCGCAGTGGGAGCATACCTTCAGCCATCGCTGGAGCGGAACGGCCGACATATCATTCTCAACAAAGTTCTTCAATAAGTTTGGCGCCAACGTATCGGCAAACTATGCCATGGACCAGGGATGGACTCCGTCGCTCCGTATGGGTTACAGGCGCACCCCGAAGACTTATCTGTATCTGGGCAACGGCGAAGAATCTACAGAGGCATTAAACGATGAGTTCAACATCTTTATGCTCACCCCGTCAATAGAGAAGGCATGGGAGCGCATAAGGGCATCGCTCAACACGAACATAACGGTAATGAACAGCAGTCTGTACTATAACGTGGGAGTGAAAGGGAAACTGTTTTTCAACAATGACAACATATCTGCTGTATCGCTGATGACCGGCTTCGGCTCTTTCCCCGAACTAACATTCTTTGAACAGACAGCCCTGCGTAACGTATCGCATACCAACGCCATGGTGGGCTTCGACGTGCAGTATCTGCTCACGCGGCACCTTTACATAGGCCTGCAGGGTAACTGGAACACTTGTTTCTCTCCCTACATTGACAGCGAGGGCAAACTCAACGATTCCTACCGTAACATATACAGTATGACACTACAACTGCACATGGCATTCTGAATACGTCCTTCCTTACTTTAATCAATTAATTATGAAGAAATCACAATTGTTTCTGACATTCCTGACTGTCCCCCTACTCTGCTGTTGCGCACAGTCTGTCAATACGACAAAAGACAAAGGCATATTCGAATACAAGGAGATATACCTCTCTGACGCTCTTGGGCAACAGGGCAAGGAACTGGGACTTAACAGCGTTGACGAGGACTGGGGACTGTGGGGACACAATCTCAGGCGTGTGCTTCCATTGAATCATTCATCACAGGTGTATGCCACAGTAGAAGGACAGCGCACCAAGGAGCAGTTCTGCTTCTCGTCTGAGCAATTGTATGAATACATCGCCAACTATATCATTGACACATACGGCGAGGATGACACTCAGCGCTTCGCCATCCTTGCCAACGATAACGAACTGGTGTGTCAGTGCCAACTATGCCGTAAGGCTGGCAACACTCCCCACAACACTTCGCCTACGGTGCTCACAATGATTGAGAGACTGGCAAGACGTTTCCCCAGACATTTGTTCTTCACCTCTCACTACAGCACGGCGAAGACGGTGCCTGCACACAGGATGCCTGAGAACACGGGAGTACTCGTCAGTGCCATGGATTACCCTCTATGTTCTGTGGAGACTGAGCATGACAAGAGGTTTGAGAACCTGCTCAGGCAGTGGGGCGAGAAGATGAACCACGTCTATGTATGGGACTACATCAACAATTTCGACGACTATTTCACGCCGTTCCCCATCTTCCGCATCATGCAGCGCAGGTTACAGATGTATGCCAGGTGCAACGTGAAGGGCGTGTTCCTGAACGGCAGCGGCAGCGACTACAGCACATGGCAGTATATACACACCATGGTGCTGGCTGACTTACTGAAGAATCCTGACCTTGACTGTGCCAAACTCATAAAGTCTCATTGCGAGGCAAGGTATCCCAAGGCAGGAAAACTGACTGCCGACTTTATGCTTAAACAGGAGGACTGGACAGCGAAACGCGGAAAGGCCCTGCCACTGTACGGCGGCGTCAGTCAGGCAGTAAACTGTTATCTGCCTGCAAAGGAGTTCATAGACTTCCACAATGCCTTCGCCGCCTTGGTACCTGAGACCTCGGGTGACGAAAGAAGGGTGATGGACAGGCTGTGCCGCGCCATGTCGCTGACACGCATGGAACTGATGCGCCTGTCAGGAGACATCAACGGCTACCAGACCTACCACGATCACCTTGCAGCCCTGAAGGGAAAGAACACCGAGGTGTATAGCGAGTCGTGCTGGACAGTTGAGACTTACCTGAAAGACTATGAGGAGATGGCACAGCATGCCGCAGAGACCAAAGACAACAATCTGTTGCTAGGAAAGAAACTTACCGCCCTCAGCAACCTCGACGAGGAATATAACGACATCGTCATATTGACTGACGGACTGCTGGGATTGCCCTCTAACTACCACTGCGGACAAATGATTTCATCGGCAAAGACGGCTTTGCTAATCGGTGTCCCACGGGTGCCGGGCATGAAGAAGATATGCGTCTGGACAACAAGGAACACGCCTTGCCACATTCTCTTTCCTGAGAAAATAACACTCACCTGCGGAGGCGTCACCATTGCAGAGGCCATACCCGAGCCCATGCCCTCAAACGCTGACCGCTCCGTAACCGAGCTTTATATCCCATCAACAGCAAAAGGCGACCTCGTGCTCCACATAATACGCAACACGCAAGACCGCACCATGGCTATAGACGAGATAGAAGCATATTAGCTTTAATGCATAATTCATAATGCATAATGCATAGTTGCCATGCGGACCGACGCGGAGCCAATTATGAATTGACATGCGGAGCTTAATTATGAATTATGCATTATGAATTATAAATTTTGAATTATAAATTATAAATTGTTATGCGGAGCCTAATTATGAATTATGCATTATGCATTATGAATTATACACTGTTCGCTTGCTTAGCGCTCTGCGCATGCAGCAAAGAGCTACAGCCTGCCGAAGTAATAATAACAGACCCTGCCAGGCACTATTACCCTGTAGTGCAGGGTGAGATTATGGGGGTAAACTATGAGATAGAGAACATATCTGAAAACCCTCTCTTCATACAGGAGGTACAGACAACATGCGGATGCCTCATTGCACGCGATGAACTCCCGATGGTCATTCTGCCCCACAAGAAGGGATTCCTGCACCTTGACTTCAACACCATCAAGAACAACGGCTATGCCGAGCACTTCATTTACTGCTACGGAAATTTCAAAAGCGGCAGAATGATAGAACTGCAGTTTGACACCAACGTGGTGCCAAGGGCTGACTATTTCCACGACTACGAACAACTGTGGAAGGAACAGAAGAAAGAGGCTGTAGCCAAACGCTCGCGCGATGACGGCGACTATGACGACAAGGGCTATTACACAGGAGACTACATGGAACCTCAGACTATGAAAACTAATAACGAGGAAGAATAATGCAGTGTCCTCCTCTCCACCCACCTTTACATAAAGTATTACGCTTCTGCCATATTAAAACGTAAAATCTCTGCAAATATTATCATTGTTTCGGAAAAAAGTTGTAACTTTGCAACAGAAATCGTAAAGACCCCAGAAAGGTCTGAGCGAGAAACAGAATGTGACACCTGAAAAAGAAACAAAAACAGAGTATTATGGCAACAGTAATATTACAAGTTCCCGATGAGAGCTTGGTCTCAAAGATAAAGAGCGCCTGCAAGATGCTTGTGGGAGTAACGTCTGTAAAGGTACAGAAGGCCTCAAAGGAAAAAGATTACAACATCACTAAGACTGCCGGCTACCGTGAGGCAATGGACGACGTAAAGAACGGACGAGTTACAACATACAACTCGCTACAGGACTTTTATAAGGAAATGGGACTATAGCTATGGCATATACGGTATCACTTATACATTAGTTCCTTTTACCATACTTGCGGAACTCGAATATTAACCTTTCTGCATTAAAAATCTGCAAATATTATCATTGTTTCGGAAAAAAGTTGTAACTTTGCACTCGTAAATCAGAGACGTGCGCCAATCTTCGATTGACACGCACTATTTACTTTGTGCGATACATTGCAACAGAAATCGTAAAGACCTCTGAAAGGTTTGAGCGAGAAACAGGGTCTGCACAGACGGAACGCCGTCCCAATCCTTATACTTATTTTAATAAACAAGGAGGACATCATGGCAATAACGAAAGAAGATGCTATGAAAGCTTTTAAGAAAGCTCTTGCTCACAAGAAAGAGTCAAAGAACCAATTTGAACGTTGGTTACGTGAAAGAGGTGTCGAAGGAAAGGTCGTCACACTATAACAGTAAACAGTAAACAATAAACCACAAACCACAAACCACTTTCCTCCCCTTGGGGAGGTCAGGAGGGGGTCACTCTATAACCAATGATGCTCACCGCTACATATCACTATGCTTGCAACACCCTAAACATAGGGGCTGACGCCTTCGTTCTGAGTGGCGCACAGAAGCCGTTACCCCCCCCTCGATAACGCTCTGTATATCAGTAAGTTCCAATTATATAAATATTTATAATGACAAGGCTCGTTCATGTCTCACAGTGAGACATGAACGAGCCTTGTCGCATTTGTATGCTATATGCTGACGAGAATAACAAAACGTTTTCGTTAAGCCAAAAGAGCAATGATAAGCTTGCTTAATCATTGCCTTGGCGAGAAAAGGTGCATGAATATGAACGAAGCAAAAACGACATAAACAATTTAAAAAAACAAAAATAGGTATTATGAAAAAAATCATTTATTCTCTATTTCTCACGGTACTGCTCGGCATTCCGTTGAGTACTAAAGCGACCATCGTTGATGATCCTGGTGTTTTTAACTTTTCTCCATTTTACGATCCATCATCAGGTGTCATCGGTCTATCACTTACGTTTTTCCCTTCTGAAGAGGGAGACACGGTTTACATTCCTGAT
>JAFXZU010000041.1:0-5777 GCA_017541085.1 Prevotella sp. | reverse complement strand
GCAGCCTCTTCAGCCTGCTCAGCAGATGCCTTCTCGTCAGCCTTCTCTACCTTACGCTCCTGCAAGCCCTCAGCGATAGCTGCGCAGCAAGCAGAAAGGATTGTATCGATAGAATCCTTTGCGTCGTCGTTTGCAGGGATAACGAAATCTACCTCGTTAGGATTAGCGTTTGTGTCAACGATACCGAATACAGGGATACCGAGACGCTGAGCCTCCTTGATAGCGATGTGCTCCTTGCAAATGTCAACAACGAACAAAGCAGAAGGAAGACGTGTCAAATCGCTGATAGAACCGAGGTTCTTCTCGAGCTTAGCGCGCTGACGAGTAATCTGCAGGAGCTCACGCTTTGAGAGGTTGCTGAATGTACCGTCATTCATCAGCTTGTCGATGTTCGCCATTTTCTTGATAGCCTTACGGATTGTCTGGAAGTTGGTGAGCATACCACCAGCCCAGCGCTCGTTGATGTAAGGCATGTTTACGCTTGTTGCCTTCTCAGCAATAACGTCCTTAGCCTGTTTTTTAGTAGCGACGAACAGGATCTTCTTACCTGACTTTGCGATATTCTTCAGTGCCTCTGCAGCCTCGTCAACCTTAGCTACGGTCTTGTGGAGATCGATGATGTGGATGCCGTTACGCTCCATGAAGATGTAAGGAGCCATTGCTGGATTCCACTTGCGACGAAGGTGGCCGAAATGACAGCCTGCCTGCAGTAACTGGTCAAAATTTGTTCTTGACATTGTCTTTCTTTTGTTTTTGTGTGCCTTGTGTAAAGACACGGGTTGTTTACTTTCTTTTTAATTCTATTGTTTGTTAGAATCAGCCAGTGAGTAGCCAAACGGATCTCGCTGGTTTAGATACTAAACTGTTGTTCTCTTTGTATCTGCTATCCGACAACCTACAAACAGTAAATAGTAAATCGTCAAATAGTAAATCACTTTAACGCTTAGAGAACTGGAAGCGACGACGTGCCTTTGGACGACCTGGCTTCTTACGCTCAACCTCACGAGAGTCGCGAGTGAGGAAGCCGTGATCCTTGAGGTTCTTCTTATCCTCAGCGTCAACCTTAACGAGTGCGCGAGCGATAGCAAGGCGGAGAGCCTGGCTCTGACCTGTGAAACCGCCACCGTCGAGGTTAGCCTTGATGTCATACTTCTCAGCTACTTCAAGAAGCTGCAGAGGCTGCTTAACAACATACTGCAGGATAGCTGATGGGAAGAACTCTGTGATGTCTTTCTTGTTTATAGTGATCTTACCGGTGCCCTCTGTGAGATATACACGAGCTACAGCGCTCTTACGGCGACCGATTGCATTAATTACTTCTGCCATTTTTCCTTAATTTTTTATTTGTACAGATTAATATCGATTGCCTTTGGCTGCTGTGCCTCCTGCTTGTGCTCTGTGCCCTCGTAGATATAGAGGTTGTTCAACAGGCTACGGCCGAGAGGACCCTTTGGCAGCATACCCTTAACAGCGTGACGGAGCATCTTGTCGATACCGTTATCCTTTGTACGGAGCTGTGCAGGTGTGTTGAAACGCTGACCGCCTGGGTAACCAGTGTAACGTGTGTAAACCTTGTCAGTTTCCTTCTTACCAGTGAAAACCACCTTAGCTGCGTTGATGAGGATTACGTTGTCACCACAATCAGCATTTGGTGTGAATGTTGGCTTGTACTTACCGCGAAGTATCTTAGCCACCTTAGAGCAGAGACGACCTACAACCTGATCTGTGCAGTCGATCACAACCCACTCCTTCTTAGCAGACTCCTTATTAATAGAGACTGTCTTGTAACTTAAAGTGTTCATTTAACTTTAAAATTCTTTTAAAAATACTACTAAAAAACAATTGTTTCGAACGCGGATTCACTAACCGTCTGCGCGGCCAAACGCATGACTATTAACACCATCGCTCGCGGGGTTCTAAGTGTGCCCCATAATAATCGGACTGCAAAGGTACTCATTTTTTCGCACTTCTGTGCAACAAGCAACCTTGCAAATTAAACTTTTAAGAAAAATTAACTTACGGTCACGCCCAGGTAACTATTCAGCGAATAACTCTTATTATGCCTTTGAAGGGTTAATTCTTTGTAAAAAACAACGTAAATTGAATAAAATTGATAAACAAGGAACAGTTTGAGGCTTGTTTTTGCAAAGAAATCGCTCAAAAAACTTACGTTTGCCGATTCGCTGAATAGTTACACGCCCTGTTTTATGTACCTCGTATTTCATTATTCCGTCAGAGGCTTGTATATGCCCGTGTCTTCTATCTGCCCCTCATACATTACAACGAACCACATAGGCTTGTTTGCCTTTGTGCGTCCAGAAGCGTCATATAGTATTTCTCCTTCAGAATCGCGGGCAGCACCAAATAGTGCTATGCTGAGCACATCGAGCATACCTGTGGCACGCTCAAGGTGCATGTCAACCCATGCCTGATAGTTGGAATAAGCCACGGTACACCATCCCCATCCGTCCGTTACTGTGCCGTTGGTAGGCATGGCGTTGTGTATCTGTGCATCAAGACGACTGAGTTCCTCGCTTTCTATACCTTTGTTGAGCAACACCTGCTTGATGTACTCAAAAGGCTTGAGTACTTCGGGGGTGCGCTGGTATGTGAGTTTGTCTAGGTTGAACTGTGTATAGTATGAGTTCTGCTCATAGTCGTAAGAGGCAAGCATGGCTCCTTGCTCCACCATCGGCATCGGGTTAGTCTGAACGCTGCTAACCGTCAGGTGGTCACGCAGGGTGTCAATCAGCTCATAGAACTCGGTGAACTCCTTGGGTGTTATCACACCTTTGTCGCGAAGATTGCATGTCATATCATAGATATATGCCAGATACCCCTCGCTGTATATGTCGCGCACATTACCGTTCTCGTCAAGGAACGGAATGGAAAATTCCACATCGCTGAGTTTATCGACGCTTATCTTTACCTGATTGTTGTTGAAGAACTGCATATCTATGGTGGTCTTCACCGTGTCGTAGCAAAGTGCCGGAGTATCGCCGTCGCTCAGCATTTCATTCTCATACTCAACCAAAAGGTCAGGCACATAGAGTCCTACTATGACCGTTCCGTCATAATGGCCGTTAATAGCCTCCACCTTTATGTCGTTGGCAGTATTGTCGCATGAGCATACCATGATGGCGGAGATGGTTATTGCGACGAATGCCTTGAAGATGTTATGTATCTTGTTCATAGTCTTGTGCTTTCTTTAGGGTTAGAATAATACAGACATCGCTACTCCTATGGTGAAGGAGTTTATCTTATGCGAGAAACTGAAGTTGGTGTGCTTTGTCACCATGAGTAGCAAGTCTTTGTGGTATGGGGTGTATTCCACATCGAAAGTTGGCTTTGAAAAGTCATAATCCACAAAGCCTGATATTGCCATACCGCTATTCATGGCATAGGTGTAGTGCAAGCCCACCGTGAAGTTGTCGGTGTTGGTCTTGTCTATCTTCATTGCGTCGCCATACATAGTGACAGCTGCTTCCTCGTTTGTCTGTGTGTTAAGGTAAATCTGATCCGAAGCGGCTATCAGGTTGAGGCTACCGAAGAAACGGCGACCGTAGAGAGCCTTGATGCCAATATTCTGCTTCGGGCTGAAAGGCCATGCCAGATACAAGCCGGCGCCGATATCTACAAGCGACCATACCTCTGATACGGATGCGGAATTCATGTTGCGCGTAAGCACATCTCCTTTTTCTGTATAGGTGTATAGTCCTTCGGCTGTCACAGGGGCTGTGGTTATGCGTGCGCGAGCTCCAACGCCTAAGAACTTGTTTATGAAGTAAGCAGCCTCGCCTGCTACTGTGGTACCTGTACCGACTTTTATCCTTGGTGACTGTCCTTCTGCGTATGCAGGAGTACCAGAGGCGTAATTCTTGAACTCGCGCTTCTCGGCATTGTAGTCGTCAGGTATGCGGAATGGGTTGCCGTTACGCTGTATGGTATAGTAGTCATCATCGAGGTATGCACCACCATAGTTGTATAGGTTGGCGGTGGTGAGGAATGAAGTGCTGGTAGGCAACTTAAGGGTGTTTGTCAACTGCATGCCCAGCTCAAGCTTGAAGAAACTTGGGTTCTGCCACAGGTCAGAGTTTCCCTTCAATGGTTCGCGGTTAATGCCTTTCTTCTTGAAAATCCAGTCGGCACACATATATCCAAGGTCGGTGGATAAGATACCCAGACCTGCTCCTACGAGCACATCGCTTATCCAGTGGCGATTGTTGAGCGTGCGCATGATACCCGTTGTAGTGGCACATCCGTATCCGAAGATTGACCACCAAGGCGAGCGTGTCAGACCGTATTCCTTGTGGAGAATGGTTGCTGCGGTGAAAGCCGTGGCTGTATGTCCTGAAGGGAATGAATTGGCTGTAGAGCCGTCAGGGCGCATTTCCTTGGCAGAATATTTTATGCTGTTTACAAAGAGCGCACACCAAGCATAGGACAAAGCGCCGCTGGCAAGGTATCGCCCCGTGTTGCTGCGGCCCTCGTAGCCTGCAAAGTTAAGTCCCGATGCTACTACGAGTGGCACGAGCTGGAGGTTGTCGTCAAAACGGTTCTCGTAAGCTGGGATGAAATTGTTTCGTGCAGCGCGGAAATTCTTCTTGTTTGCCTTAGCTGCGAATCCAAAAGCCACGAGAGGTACTGTTGACCACTCGAACTCTCTTAGTGGCGTGTAGTAACCATACTTTTCCACAGCCTCCGGCGTAGCCACCCAATTGCGTGGCTCGTCTTTCGTCATGATGGCATTATAGCTACTCATGTCGTTTATCACTACGCTCTTTTCTGGTTTTTCCATGACAATAGCGTTGTTACTATTCTCAATAAGAGAATTATAGACCTGTTCCCACGCATCTGTGTGGTTCGGCATTCCTTTGTCGCAACTTTCAAGCTTTAACTTCATGTCTTCGGCATTAGCAGAAAGTGCTATGAGGAATGTGATAAGTACAGTTAAGGTGTATTTGTTCATGATTCTGTAATAATAAGTGTCGGATTATGCCGCAAAAATAAACAAATTTATTCAAATATCAAAAGTTTTTCGGAAAAAATGTAAAAAAATATGGTGTTTTTCAAGTTAAATTATAAAATGAAAAATGAAAAGTGAAAAATACAGGTTACTTTTCTCGTTCATAACGAATGGTTCGCAACTCGTATTTTTCACTTTTAATTTTTAATTTTTCATTTACTTTCCGAGTGCCTTCTTCCAACGCTCGTAAGCTGCCTTGTATTCTGCTGTCTCAGCAACAGGAGCCTCGGTAGAGATGTGCTTCAGAGTCTTGAATGCGTCATCGCTATCCTTATAGATGCCTGCACCGATACCTGCACCGTAAGCTGCACCTACGCTACCGTCAGTCTCATAAAGCTCGATTGTAGCACCTGTTACGGCAGCAAGAGTTCTGCGGAACAATGGAGAGAGGAAGAGGTTTGCGTGACCTGCCTTGATAGTGCTGATCTCCATACCCATCTTCTGCATGATCTCGATACCGTAAGCGAATGAGAATGCGATACCCTCCTGAGCAGCACGGATGATGTGTGCCTTCTTGTGGATATTGAAGTTGATGCCGTGGATAGAAGCACCTGGGTTCTCGTTCTGGAGAACACGCTCTGCACCATTACCGAATGGGATGATTGAAAGACCCTCTGCGCCAACTGGAACAGACTCAGCCAAATCGTTCATCTCGCCGTATGAAATGCCTTCTGGAGCAACTGTACGCTTAACCCATGCGTTGAGGATACCTGTACCGTTGATGCAAAGGAGCACGCCAAGACGTGTGTCT
>JAFXZU010000040.1:0-20702 GCA_017541085.1 Prevotella sp. | reverse complement strand
CGCCCATGCGTCTATGACGTCATAGCCGAAGTTGAAGTCTTCAGGCACATTTACCCTGAAATGCTCCAGGAAATCACTGTATGAAGTGAAGTCCTGCTGACACAGATACTTCTCTAACATACGCTCTCCCCCTCGTACTCCTTTATCCTATGTCTGAAGTCATTACTTATCTCTACAGACTCGTTACGCACGGTGTCAATCATCACCATGACGGTCTCTGAATAGCACTTTACCTCGCCGGTACGCTCGTTAAGCGCTCGCTGCAACAGTGTGAAGCTCTTGTTGCCAAGGTGTGTAACGGCAGTGTCTATCACTATCTCGTCTGGGAAAAAGACCGGCGATATGAAGTTTGCCTCTATGTGCACCACCACCGGCGCCATGCGGTCGAAGATGTCAGTGCCTACCACATCGTTGAAGTAATGCGTCTTACACATGTCAAACAAGGAAAAATACACCGAGTTGTTGACATGGCCGAAACGGTCAACATCGGAAAACCTCAGCTGTGCGGGCATCCTGTGATGAAAAACTTGCTTGTCTATTTCCGTAGTTTGCATCGTCTTAATTTGCATTTTGCACACACAGTCGCAGTGTGCACTTTTTTCTCTTGCAAGTGCAAAATTAGGAAATAAAGTAAAGAATGGGTAATAAAGAGTGGAAAAAATACCGAAACGCTATTTTATAGAGATGAAATGCTATCTGCCTTTTATCCATTTGCACACTTCAACTTTGCGTGTGCGACTGACGACAATCTTAGGAACATTATCGCCCTTTAGGTGTATGAGCATCTTTCCGTACTCTATGTTTTCAGTTCCGCTAATCTGCTCTATGGGCAGTATGAACTTCCTGTTTACTCGCATGAAACGGCCCTGGGGCAACATGGCGGCAATGTTGTCGAGCGTATCGTCCACACGGTATGAGTTGCCGTCAAGCAGCTTGAGGTAGGAGTTCTTCTGCTCCGACACGATATAGCGCACAGTGGAGAGGTGTATTATCCTCTCTCCGTGAAGTGTCTTGACAACAAAGCGCGCAAGGTGTGTCTTGGGTTTGTTCCATCCACCCCGGGGCGTAAGCAGCGAGACAGCCTTCCTCAGTCTTACCGCCATGGCAAGAGCCTTGGTGAGAGAGTCTTCCTCCACTGGCTTCAGCAGATATGACAGGCTGAGATAGTTAAAAGCCTTGAGCGCATATTCCTCGTATGAGGTAATGAAGATGACGGGCACCTGGCGCGGCGCATAGTCGAGAGCGTCAAACACGGGAACGCCCGATAGCTCGGTCTCTGTTATAATGACATCTATGTCCTTGTGAAGCACAAGGTAGTCGCGCCCCTGCTCCATAGTGGAGAAAGGACCTATTACCTCACAATCCGTGTCGTATGACTCCAGTATCTTGCGAACGGAATGGTAGCTGGGTATGTCTGACTCAAAGACTACTATCTTCATATTCATCACAAAGTTACAAAATTATCCTATAAATACGCACCCGGCAGCTAAAATTTTCTTCCCTTGTTGCGATTATTAACAAAAAAAGTGTAACTTTGCAATTGACAGCTTGTCAATTTACACAACTAATAATACATAACTATAACAATACATACCTGACAAAAAAGATGAAAAGACAAATCCTTACCTTATTTATTATGCTGACCGGCATGGCCTCTATGGCACAGACGGCCGACAAGGCATGGAGCACTACCTACAACGAGATAGTAAGCCGCATCAAGGCTCCTGTGTTCAAGCAGAAAGACTATCGCGCTGCTGTGAAGACAAGCTATACGGCAAAGAAGAACCAGCAGATTATCAACAAGGCCATAGCCAAATGCTCAAAGGCAGGAGGCGGCAGGGTTATCATCCCGGCAGGAAAGTATCAGACGGGTGCCATCATGCTGATGTCAAACGTGAACCTCTGCTTGGAGAAGGATGCCGAACTGATATTCGCCTTTGACCGCTCTCTCTACCCATTGGTATATACCCGCTGGGAGGGACTGGACCTCTGGAACTACCAGCCGTGCATATATGCCATAGACTGTAAGAACATAGCCCTGACAGGCGAGGGCACCATCAACGGCAACGGCTCTAACGAGGGCAACTGGTGGTACATGAAGGGACTGAAGGAGCACGGATGGCACGACGGCGTGGACGAGTGGCAGGGCACTGCCAGCAAGGGTACCAGGGCTGAACTGCTCAAGATGTCAGACAACGGCGTGCCTGCAAAGGAACGTAAGTTCGGCATGGGCAAGGGACTGCGTCCACAGCTGGTCAACTTCGTACGCTGCGAGAATGTGCTGATAGAGAACTTGAAGCTGCTCAACTCTCCTTTCTGGGTGATGCATCCGCTGCTTTGCAAGAACCTCACGGTGCGCGGCGTGTATGTGTTTAACGAGGGACCTAACGGCGACGGCTGCGACCCGGAGTCATGCGAGGACGTGCTGATAGAGAACTGCACCTTCCACACCGGCGACGACTGCATAGCACTGAAGAGCGGACGTAATGCCGACGGCAGAAAGGCCGACATACCTTGCAAGAACATCATAGTACGCAAGTGTAAGATGGAGGACGGACACGGCGGCGTGGTGATAGGCTCAGAGATAAGCGGCGGAGCAACCAACGTGTTTGCAGAGGACTGTGACATGGACTCGCCTAACCTTGACCGCGTGCTGCGCATCAAGACCAACACTTGCCGCGGAGGTATAATAGAGAACATATATATGCGTAACATCCGCGTGGGACAGTGCCGCGAGGCAGTCATGCGCGTGAACCTGGTGTACGAGCCTAACGAGATAGCCGAGCGCGGACACATCCCAACAGTGCGCAACGTGTTCATGCAGAACGTGACCTGCCAGAAGTCTAAATACGGTGTGCTGATAAACGGTCTTGACGACTCTGACAACGTATATAACATTAACGTGAAGGACTGTCACTTTGGTGGACTGACAGCCGAGCCGCTGATGCGCACAGGCAAGAGCCACGACATCAAAATGGACAATGTGACTGTTTCCACTTATATAAAGTAAAAAACACGCTAATATCACATAAATTGCCATATTTAGAGTAAAAAACAAGACAAAAAAGGCGTTTTTTCCGTAATTCAAGCATTTTTCTCGCAAAAAATTTGCAATATAGAAGAAAAATGTTAACTTTGTAACGGATTATATCGGACTAACGTCTGATAGACATCATTTTAGAGAAACTATAAACAAATCACAAGTATTACAACAATAGTACTAATTTAAACACTTCAATTTAAATTATGAACAAGACAGAACTCGTAAAGAAGATTGCAGAGAAGGCTGAGATTTCTCAGGCTCAGGCAAAGTCAGTTCTCGAGGCTACCCTCGAGTCAGTTAAGGAAGCTCTTCAGGGTGGTGACTCAGTACAGCTCATCGGCTTCGGTACATTCAGCGTTTCAGAGCGTGCTGCACGCACAGGTAAGAACCCACGTACCGGCGAGAAGATTCAGATTGCCGCTAAGAAGATTGCTAAGTTTAAGGCTGGCGCTGGTCTTATCTAATAGTCTTCTATTTAATCAAGACACAAACCCACTGGATTACCTCTTTGCAGGTGCCAGTGGGATTTTTGTTTATGAACTTTGAACTGCTAAAGCGTTTCAGGCGACATCTGCGGTTACTGAAGGGCGTATCGCCCAACACCGTGGCGGCTTACATCAGTGATGTAGGAAAACTCATTACCTGGTGTGAGGAGGAGCAGCGTGACCCTGTCACACTGGCCCTTGACGACCTGGAGACCTTCTCCGCTTCACTGCACGACCTGGGCATAGCGTCATCCTCACACGCACGGATACTATGCGGCGTGAGAGCCTTCTACCAGTATCTCACCATTGACGGATACGTAGAACAAGACCCCTCTGAACTGCTTGAGTCTCCCATACAGGACAAGCACCTGCCCGACGTGCTGTCAACAGAGGAGGTGGACATGATTATCAATGCCATAGACCTCTCAAAATGGGAGGGACAGCGCAACAGGGCAATAATAGAGGTGCTATTCTCTTGCGGACTGCGAGTGTCTGAGCTTGTCACGCTCACCCTCTCAAACATATATGAGGAGGACGGGTTCGTACGCATACTGGGTAAGGGTAACAAGGAGAGGCTCGTGCCTATATCGGGAAGGGCACTGCACGAACTGCACCTGTGGTATATGGACAGGAGACAGATGAAGATAAAGCCCGGCGAGGAGGACTATGTGTTCCTTAACCGACGCGGGGCACACCTCACACGCACCATGATATTCATCATGATAAAGCAGTATGCCGCCATGGCCGGAATAAGAAAGACAATATCACCGCACACCCTGCGACACTCCTTTGCCACCGCACTGCTCGAAGGAGGGGCGTCACTGAGAGTGATACAGACTCTGCTCGGACATGAGAGCATAGGAACAACGGAGATATATACACACATTGACATGTCAACCCTCAGGCAGGAGATAGAGATGCATCATCCGCGCAATATAAAATATTCCTCTTGCACATCTGAAAAATAATCAGTAACTTTGCAAATGATAATTCATAATGCATAATTCATAATGCATAATTCATTGCTCAGCGCTTGCGACGCTTTTATAAAGGCTGCAAGCCGACTAAAAGAATTCATAATTAATAACTAAATAATTAATAATTAATTAAGAGCAATCCACGACTCCCTCCCTTGGGAGGGCCGGGATGGGGTTTATTCCCTCCCTCACAGGGTGGGTCGGGGTGGGTCACATAACTTGAAATCACAATGAAACTTTGGTCAAAAGGATTTGAGATAAACAAGGAAATAGAGCGTTTCACCGTAGGCAGAGATCGCGAGATGGACCTCTATCTGGCTAAATATGACGTAATGGGCTCCATGGCCCACATCACCATGCTCAACAGCATCGGACTGATAGCCGATGACGAGCTGCCGCAGTTGCTCAAGGAACTGCGTAAGATATATGACATCTGCGAGAAGGGCGAGTTCGTAATAGAGGACGACATAGAGGACGTACACTCTGAGGTGGCGCTGATGCTCACACGCGCACTGGGCGACATGGGCAAGAAGATTCACTCTGGCCGCTCACGCAACGACCAGGTGCTGGTTGACCTCAAACTGTTCACACGCGCCAAGCTGCGCGAGGTGGTGGACGAGGTGAAGACTCTCTTTGACGAGCTGATACAGCAGAGCGAGGCTAACAAGGACGTGCTGATGCCGGGTTATACCCACCTGCAGATAGCCATGCCGTCAAGCTTCGGACTGTGGTTTGGCGCATACGCCGAGTCGCTCACCGACGATATGCTCTACCTGCAGGCCGCATACAAGATGACCAACCGCAACCCTCTCGGCTCTGCGGCAGGCTACGGTTCTTCGTTCCCGCTCAACCGTCAGATGACCACTGACCTGCTGGGCTTCGAGTCAATGAACTATAACGTGGTATATGCACAGATGGGACGCGGCAAGATGGAGCGCAACGTGGCATTCGCCATCGCCGGACTGGCTGGCACACTTGCCAAGATGGCTTTTGATGCCTGCATGTTCAACTCACAGAACTTCCAGTTCGTGAAGCTGCCAAAGGAGTGCACCACAGGCTCAAGCATCATGCCTCACAAGAAGAACCCTGACGTGTTTGAGCTGATACGCGCCAAGAGCAACAAGCTGCAGTCGCTGCCTACTCAGGTGACACTGATACAGAACAACCTGCCATGCGGATACTTCCGCGACCTGCAGATAATAAAAGAGGTGTTCCTGCCTGCCTTTGACGAACTGCTCGACTGCCTGCGCATGACTGCCTACATAATAAACAAGATGGAGGTGCGCCGCAACATTCTCGACAATCCGATGTATGATGCCATCTTCTCCGTGGAGGAGGTGAACCGTCTGGCTGCTGAGGGTATGCCGTTCCGCGATGCCTACAAGAAGGTGGGACTCGACATTGAGGCGGGCAACTTCAAACCGAACAAGAACATACACCACACCCACGAGGGCAGCATAGGCAACCTGTGCAACGACCGCATACAGGCTCTGATGCAGCAGACGCTCAGCGGCTTCAACTTCGAGCGTGTGGACAAGGCTGAACAGGCACTGCTTGCCACAGGAAAATAACCTAATACATACATGGTGCTGACCTGCGTTTATACACTGGTCAGCACCTTTTTTATATATCACAAGGGAGAGGGAATGACTACGTTGAAAAGAAGATTACACATATTGCTTATATTGCTGGCGCTCACCACCACCATGAGGGCAGCACAGCCTGACCGCGTGGTAGCCGACGGACACATGGAACACTGCGGAGACTCTGCCTTTGTAATGCTCACGCTCAACCCTGAGAAGATGGCAGTGGAGGCCGGACAGATGATGACCATCCGACCACACCTTATAGGAGCCGACCACAATGTGTCACTGCCTGCCATACACATACTGGGGCGCCACCCTTACTACCGTTACCTGCGCGGACAGCAACTGGCATCGACAAACCCCAAGAGAGACATCTATATTTGGGAGAAGAAGCGCCACGATGACGAGTGGCAGCACTATGCGCAAGGTCTGCCCTTCCGTCCGTGGATGGACAGCTGCCGGCTGGTGGTGATGGTAGAGGTGAGCGACGAGTGTGCCACGACACATCACGTCATCTACACCGTGGTGCAAGAGGCACAGAAGAAACAACGCGTGAGGATGTCTGAGCCCAAACCGGTAACACTCACCGACAGCGGCACGGCATACATACAGTTTCCCAACAACGACACACGTCTGCTGCCTGAATGGCAACAAAACAAGGAGGAGCTGGGCAAAATTACCGAGAGCATCAGCAAGGTGCTGAACGACAAGAGCGCCACACTGCTCAGACTGCATCTGCACGGCTACGCCTCGCCTGACGGTCCGCTGGCCGACAACAGGCGGTTTGCCTCTGAGCGCGTGGACAGTGTGAAGAAATATATCGTTGACCATACCCCGCTGGCAGCTTACCAGATAAAGACCGAGTCAACACCTGAGGACTGGGCAGGACTGCTGCATCATGTGGAGCAATGTGATGACAGCCGCCTGCCACACCGTAAGGAGATAATAGGCATCATCAATGATAATATGGGTGCCGACCTGAAGGAACAACGTCTGCGCACGCTATACCCCGAGGATTATGCCTACCTGCTTGAGAACGTGCTGCCGCGCCTGCGCCGCACTGATTACCAGATAGACTATACGCGCCGCGAGATGATGGAGCAGAAGCCGATAATCGACTCCATCTGGCACATGCCCGACGTCACGCAGCATCCCTCGCTCTCCCCTGAGCATATAGAGACATACAAGCCTATAGTGGCAGTGAAGACCAACCTGCTGTGGTGGGCTGCCGCCGCTCCCAACATAGAGTTTGAGGTGCCCTTCGGCAAGCGCCGCCAATGGAGCGTGATGGCTGAGATGTGGTGCCCGTGGTATGTGTGGCATAATAACAGTCGGGCATACGAGGTGATGCTCTTCGGTGCCGAACTGAGACACTGGTATGGCACCTGCCGCGACAAGAGCCGCGCACCACTTACGGGACTGTTCCTCGGACTGTATGCCGCCGGTGGCAAGTATGACCTGGAATGGAACTCCAAAGGCGACCAGGGAGAGTTCTACAGCGGCGGCTTGACGATAGGTTACTCCTGGCCCATACACCGCCGGCTCAACCTGGAGCTGTCAGGCTCTGTGGGTGCCCTCGGCGGACCGCGCCGTCACTATAAGGGAATGGCTGACGACACCCGTCTTGTCAAGGAATATGACACCTCCACCTTCTATGCCGGACCCACAAAGCTCAAGCTGTCAATAGTATGGCTACTGGGCAACAAGGGACAGAGCGTTACACGCCGCGGCATGGAGAAGGAACGACAGCGCAACCGCAAGGAGATTCAGAAGATGAACGACATGTGGGAGAAAGTATATAAGAAATAATATGAAACACATATATAAAAGACATAGCATATTACCACTGGTGGCAGTAATGCTGCTGACAGCACTGGCATCATGCCGCCGCACCATAGAGGAGGACTATCTTGACTACCCCTCGGTGCAGGATGGTAACGCCACCGTGAATGCAGACACCACCTGCATAACAAAATGAAAGCTATCACTTCACCGTGTGAAAGCATAGCTTTTACCACCTGAAAGCATAGCTTTCTCAGTGTCATTCGATAGCTTTCACAGCGCCCCTCATAAACCGCTGGTTACTAAGGATATAAAAAATGCCCCTGACGGGGCTTGTCTGTTTGCAATTAAGTTTGTATTTTTGCAATAATAAAACCTAAAAACAAGATTATTATGAAGAACTTCGGCTCAAAACCCTGGCTGCTGCCACAGCCCGTACTGATAATAGGCACCTATGACAAGGACGGCAAGCCTAACGCCATGAACGCCGCATGGGGCGGTACATGGGATATGCACGAGATAATGATTTCACTGGGTTCACACAAGACTACCGACAACCTCGCCGTAAACAATGAGTTTACCGTGGCTTTCGCCACAAGCGACACCTTGGTTGCCGCCGACTATGTAGGTCTGGCGAGCGGACGCAACACACCCGACAAGATGGAGCGCACAGGATGGACCGTGGAGAAGGCTCCCAACGTCAACGCGCCGTTGTTCAAGGAGTTTCCTATGACCATGGAGTGCCGCGTGAAGGAGAAGCTCAACGAGAGCGAGACGGGTTACTACCTCATTGCCGAGGTTATCGACATACAGTGTGACGAGCAGTACCTCGGTGCCGACGGCCAGCCCGACGTGGAGCGTATGCAGATAATAACCTATGACCCCGTGCACCACGGTTACATAGAACTGGGCAAGGCTGTAGGCAAAGCCTTTGCCGACGGCAAGAAACTGAAGTAAAGTTATGGCAGTATATGGTCTTGATGACAAACTGTGGTTCCCCGACCCTCACGAAGGGGAGCCTGACGGACTCGTGGCAGTATATGGCGACCTCTCACCCGAGAGGCTGCTGCTTGCATACTCTAACGGTTATTTTCCGTGGTATTCATACCGCGCTACTGCTGGTGCCATCTTCTGGTACTGTCCGCTTGACAGGTTCGTCATCTTCCCCGATGAGATACACGTCAGCCACTCCATGCGCCAGATGATGCGCAGCGATACATACGAGGTGACGTTCAACGAGGATTTCCCTGCCGTCATACAAAACTGTTCCACGGCACAGGAGCGCAATGTTGACTTCGGTGCATGGCTCGGTCCCGACATGATAGATGCCTACACGCGCATGCACCGCCTGGGCTATGCCTCAAGCGTGGAAGTATGGGAGCGCGACAGCCACCGTCTGGTGGGCGGACTCTATGGTATAACACTGTGTGATTGTTTCTTCGGTGAGAGTATGTTCTCACTTGTGCCAAGTGCATCAAAACTCGCACTCATACACCTTGCCCGTAAGATGAAGGAAGAAGGCGGCAAGCTGATAGACTGCCAGCTTGAGACGCCCCACCTGCTCACTATGGGGGGAAGGCACATCACCTATGAGCAGTATATGGAGATACTGCAAAAGAAGGTATGATTACTTGCTGTGGGTAATCTTCAGGATGTTCTTGCTGTTGTCTATCTCAATCTTTCCGAGTCTGCTCAGAACACTCTGACCGAGAAGCAGCGGAGCCTTCTGGTTACGCACTACAGAGGCGCGCACATTGGTAAGATTCAAACCGCCGAAGTTCACATCCTTCAGGTTAATGACGGTACCTACACTTACCTCACCGTTAGCATCCATATACCTCTGGTTGCCTACCACGTCCTTACTTGAGAGATAGCCATTCTTCATCATGAACGTAGCCTCAACCATGGAGACAGTGACGTCACTCGCACCGGTGTCAAAAACGAAATGCAGCGGAAGGCCGTTAACGTTACACTTCACCTTGCATACTCCACTCTCCTTGGTGAAAGGAACCTCCGTAGTTACTGTCTCCTTACTTGATACCTGCTCTATATCAGAATCCAAGTTCTTCTCATATATAGCCTTGTACTTCTCTACAAGCTTCTTATACTCCGGTGTATCCCTGATGAAGTCCATGTCATAGTCCTTCACAAGATGAGAGAAGCTAATATAACCTTCCTCAAAAGACTTCTCCAGATACTTCAGCGCATTCTCCTTATCCTTCATTCGTGAGTAAAGACACGCTGCGTTATAATAGTCATTTGCATAGTCCTCGCTTCTTGCTATTAAGGTGTCCAATGCGGCTATAGCCTTGTCATACTGCCCTAATCCCTGGTACGCATACTCCACACAACTGTATTTCTCCGATGAGTCCTCTAACTCTATCACCTTCTTGAAGTCAGCCTCGGCAAGCTCTTTCTTTCCCTGACGCATATATATTTCGCCCCTGCACTCATAGGCATAGGCATTGTCAGGGTTGAGAACTATCGAGGTAGTCATATCCTCTATGGCTCCCTCCAGGTCGCCGTCCAGATTCTTAAACCATCCACGACGACCATAGCTCGCACTTGATTCCGGGTCAATGGTCAGCAGGTTATCCAACTCTGCAATGGCTGCCTTCACATTACCCATCTCATAGTATATATATGCCTTCTTGGCCTGATTTGCCAGGTCCGTGCTGTCCATGTCCAAAGACTGGTTGATACTGGCAAGAGCCTCATCGTATGCACCTATCTCACAATAACAGTCAGCAAGCCTTTGGTAGATTGTTGGATTGGCCTCTATCTTATTCGCCTGCAGGAAGTATTCTATAGCCTTCTTGTACTTCTTGTTATTCATGCTGATCAGTCCTGTAAGATAAGGCCATATCAACTCATTAGGACTCTTTGTTGCCTGTATCTTCAGCTTTGACAACATCATAGAGGAAGCCGGCTCCTTAAGCTCAGAGATGAGAATGGCAGCTTTCTCGTCCCAATCACACTGCATAGAGGTTATCAGGTCATTAGTGCCCTCATGCCACATCTCTTTCTGCAGTTCGGCATCAGCCCTGAAAGCATAAGCCCTCGAATAGGATTCATCCATCTTTATGACTTGGTTGAACTGTGATATGGCATCATCCAGACGCTTCTGCTCCAGAGCATTACGTCCTATACCCATGTATCCCGTCACCTCACCTGGGTCAAGTTCTATCATCTTACGGTAATCAGCGTCAGCCTGGTAATAATTGTCCTGCTCATAATATATCTGCGCACGCTTCTCGTAAAGGCCGGTCTTCTCCGGATACATGCGTATGGCGGCGGTATAGTCATTCAGAGCCTTCACCGTATCTTCCAAGTGCAGATACACACCGGCTCTCGTCACATAAGAATAGGCTATATACTCCTTATCCTTCTTAGGCAGATACTTGATAGCGAGCTCCGCAGCAGTAAGCGCCTTGCCGTATTCTTCGTTCTGCAGCCTTATCAGCGCAATCCACGAATAAGAGTATCCACTCTTAGGGTTCTCCTGAATATCCTTGTTGAAATATTCGAGTGCCTCGTTCATGTCCTCTTTATTGTAAGCCTCTATTCCTCTCATGTAATTATAAGACTCCGGCCGCTTTACATTCTGGGCAAACACAGCAGTTCCTATAACCAAGGATATTACAAGCATTAACATCCTGCACTGAGACAGACAAAGAGATTTCATATTCATAGTATGTGTGATTTTTTATGCTTTTGTTGTTATTGATACTACAAAATTACTTCTTTTTTTATAATCACACAAGAATTTGCCCTCTCAATGTATGAACATTCCCTGTCAATGTATGAAAGGATTGAAAAAACTGAATTTCACAACGTGTTCATTATAATTCCCACAGTAACAGTCTTTAAGCCCTTCCTTTTGTCACTTTGTCATATCAGAGTCCTGCTTTTCTCTCAAAAATCACAAATATTGCAGATTCCCGCTCCATTCTTGCAACAATCTGCAATTATTTTTATATCTTTGTAGTTGGATGTTGGCAGATCCACAAAAAGAAAGCCTAAAGAATTTTTGTTTTATTCAAAGAATTAATACATCAACGTAAATCTTGTAATAAAAAGTTTATATAATTGGGAAAACATATGGAAACACATAACATAAAACCATTGGACGATTTTAATTGGGAAGAGTTTGTAAAAGGAACATACTCACAAGCCTCTCCAATTTCTACTAAAAAATATGATGAAGAGCCAGTCTTTCACCAAGGTATTGCCATTGTTAAAAGGAATGGCAAATATGGTGCTATTATGGTTGGTGGAAAGGAAATCATTCCACCAATATACGATGCATTAACAGAATTTGAAGACGGATTAGCGATAGCAAAATATAAAGATGAGGAACGCGTTATTAATTTGTCTGGACAGATTCAAGTGAATAATGGTGATAAAACTGTATTTCTTCCAAATGAATACAATTGGGGATATGATTTTATTGAAGATATATGCATTGTAATGAAAGACAATCTGCTTGGTATTATTGATTGCAATATGAACATTAAAATCAAACCATCATATGCGGATTACATTGGTATTAAAAATAATCATCTTTTATTTAGGAATTGGGATCGATATGATATTATCAACAAAGAAGGCCATATTTGTTATTCAAATGCGACTATGCTAAAAAATGGAGCATTTATTGTGCCATCAAATATAGAAGAGAAATTTGCTTATGGCGTTATTGATAAGGATTATCAAGAAATTATTCCTTTTATTTTTTCATATATAACTAATCATAGAAACAATGATAATAAGGATGAAGGAGAATTCCTCCTTGCAAGGAATGAGTCAGAAAGAATTTTGTATAGCATTGATGGCATAAAATTCTGTTGTTTTAATACAGACGAATATATTGAAGATATAAGACAAGAAGCAAACTTCGTTATAGTTAGTAAAAAAAAGTGTAAAAATAACAAAACACGATACGAAACCCTTGTTTATTACAAAACAGGTGAATTATTAACGGCACTTGATACCGCCATTATAACTTTTAAATGCTTTGAACACAGCGTTATATTTCGTTCCCATTTTCACAATGTATTCCGTATTAGTTCTAATGGATTGTTTTTAATTGACATTCAAAATAATAATGGAATATTTGACTTGAAACTTTCAAGCAATTGTTTTCCTTCCCATATCCGTTCAGATATATCTTTGGAAAAATACGATGGAATTTTAGGGATAAGAGTCTCTGATGAATACCTACATTACATATTCAACAAAATAGATAATGAAAATTATGATGTAATAAATACCCCAAAAGGATTACATGGAATTTCTGATTCGTCTGGAAAAATTTTAATTGAACCAGCATATATTAGCATAAATAAATGGAAAGATAATACTTTTGTTGCATCAAAAGTGTTATCTGGTGATACAAAAGATTATATTTTATATGGTGTAATAAATTCGTGTGGCGATATAATTCTTCCGTTTGAATATTCCTATCTTGAGGTGCTAAAGTCCGATGGACTTATTTATTCGTTAGGGGAAAAGTCTGAAGTAAAATTACGTTTTAGTTATTATAATAATAATTACCCTATATGGAAACAAAATGAACCACAAAAAAGAAATATTGGATTGATTAACTCTCAACTAATTAAGATTTGCCCAGATTCTTACACATCTATAGACATAATTTCTGATGGATTTTATAAAGTTTGCTTGCAGAAATATGGCATTATGAATTCTGAAGGAAAAACTATCACACCATTAAAATATGATAATGTAAGGGCATTTCATTCTGAGGACTCAATTGCTATAGTGGAGACAACTATTCGTGACAATTCCAATAATAAAACATTAACCAATCAAATTAATGTTAGCGGTGAATATGTGGTATCTTCATATAGTGGAAAAAAAGTTTATATCTCATCCTATAGATATGATTGGTGTAGTGATTTTAATAAAGATGGATATGCAGAAGTCTTTAGAAGAGGAACATATGGAAAAATTAATCAAGAAGGACAATTCGTAATAAATTTTTGTGGAGGCCTATTCAATATCCCTAATGAGTACATCATTGGGATAGAATCTTCTATAGGATTTTTTAGAGTATTTAAGGAAGAAGGATGGGGAATCATAAATCAAAAATTTGAATTATTGGTTCCTTGTGAATATGCATTTATAGGAGATTTCCATGGAGGTTTCGCTGTTGTAGCAAAAGGAGATACTATAGCCTATGATGTGGAAAAAGAAACCTACAGAAGTGGATTGAAATATGGACTTATTGATACATTAGGCAATACCGTTTTACCTGTCGAATACGATTATATTACAAAATGGGATAATGATTATTATTGTGTGTTGACAAACAATCATTATATTTTATTATCTCCTAGTCTTCATCCTGTCTTCAATACAGAGAAGCGTTTAGAAAAGATGGATGATAGATATATCTTAATTAGCGAAGGGTATACTAAATATGGGCTAATTGATTTTAATGGAAACGAAATTATACCAACCGACGGTAAGCATAGTTTTGAAAAGATTGAAGTCTTAAAGAATGACTTCCTAAAAGTTATATATCATAAGGGAGATTATGGAAGTTCACATATAGGCATACTTAATAAACAGGGGAAAAACATTTATGAGAATTATCATTGTGATGACATCAGATTATTAGATAATGGATTTATTATAGTAGAACAACAACAACAATACAACCGTCCCACCTATTATAGTTTGGCAAACCTACAGGGTAAAGAGATTCTGCCAAATTCTTATTATGTGATTAAATTCTTAAATAATGGACTTTTATCTATTAGAAATTATGGGGGATGGGGATTGGCTGATGTGCGAGGTAATATCATAATTGAGCCAAGATATATCGATGAGATTATTTTTGAAGACGGTTTTTCTAAGATACAAGTTAAAGGTGCTTCTTTTACGCAAAAGATAAATAAGGTAGGAAGTATATTTGTTCATAATGGGAAAAACGAAGTTGAATTGCCTGATAGTGTATATTGGGGTACAGATTTCATTCATCGAATTAGTATAGTGAGAGGGAAAATGGGACACTACGACGTAATTGGAGTTATTAATACAAAAGGAAAAATCATAATACCAACAAAGTATAAAAGAATATCTTTATTGTCAAATAAAACCATCAGTGTGCAAGAGGGAGATTGCTATGGCATCTTTGATTTAAAAGGAAATACTATATTTCCTCCGATATTCACATCTATAGAATATATAAATGATGACAGGATAAGGGTCACCTGGAATCTTCGGATAACCGAAGAATGGGATAATAAGCACGATTATGCGGGTGATAAATACAAAAGATACGACAACAATTATCTTGTAGGAAACAGGTCTGCCTTATGTGATTTCAAAGGGGAGATAATAAATGATAAAACTTTCATCGGCGTAGGAAAGGTCGTAAATCAATACGCATGCGCTTATAAAGAAAAAAGATTAGAGATTGTTAAAGAAGATGGACAAATACGTGAGATTATTAGGTGTAGTCAGATTGGCATTATTGACTTGCTGGGTAATGTAATAGTTGAACCTATTTATGATTGTATTAACCTTTATGATGGCACATTGTATGCAAAAGTTCGCAAAGATGGCAAATATGGTATTATTCACATACCGTCTGGCTCCATGCACATGTTTGATGACATGGACATTAAATATATGTGGGAACTTGATAAATATGGAAGAGGATTGTTCAGTGAGGATTCTTATTATAGCGAATCTTGCAAAGAATGGAAGCCTAGTGGAAAGATTGGCGTTGTAAGCATAAAAGGAGTCATGGTTTCATTAGGATATTATGCTAGTATAGAACTATTGGTCAATGGACTCATAAAAGTTTCAAATGATAAGACATTATATGGGCTGTTAAATAAAGACGGGAAAGAACTCATCCAACCTCAATTTACTTATATATCATCATTTCACGGGAAATATGCAACTGTCTGTTTAGGAGGAGTAAAAAGCAAAAAATATCCTTACAATATTATTGGTGGTAAATGGGGAATTATTGATGATGTGGGAAAGATTATTAAGGAATGTGAGTCTGACGAAGAAGATATTCTTGAAGAAGATAAGTACAACAATGAGAAAACTGAGAATCAAGCACCATTCAAAGAGCCATCTGTTATTCTTTCCGATAGAATCCCTAAAACCAAAGAAAACAATTCTTATGATTATAACCATGATTCATACCGAGATGACGATGCTGAAGGTTCATATAGTAAATATGGTGGATATAATGGTTGGGATGATAACACCATAGATGAAGCTTTTGATGGGATTTCTGAGTTAACTTGGAATATAGACTAAAGGAAAGAGGGAAGAATATGAATAAGCTGTCTAATCCCAACAAGATTATGCTTTACGATTACCTGTGTCTTCTTGAAATGGAATTAAAAAATACATTTGGAGAGTTTAATATGGATGACAATACACTTCGTACTTTTCTTGAAAAGAACAGCATTCTTCTTGGGAGTTGGTCTGCCACAAATGAGAAGAATAAAGGGAAGTACAAGTTTTTTGTATTGAGTAATCTTCGAAAGCCAGACAAATATAAAGACATATCTGGTAACGATTGTGCATATCTCCACCTAAAACACATAAGAAATGCTATCGCGCATGGTAATGTAACAGCTATAAACAAGTTAAACTTTATGCTAGAAGATTATTCTGAAAAAGGGACAATATCGGCAAAGGGAAAGATTAATAGTAAACTCTTCTTTGGATTAATAGACACATTACTGAATACAAGAAAGCGGTGTGATTTATGAAGAAAAAATAAAACACAATTGTGAATTATGCATAAGGATAGTCGCTGATTATTCCACAAAATAGAAGTTTAATCTAAGATACAGAAATATGAACAAGAACGACATAAGGAAACTGTTGCAAAAAGGTGAGCGGTTGACACTGGAGGCAAAGTTGGCTAAGGCAGATGTGCCCAAGTCGGTTTGGGAGAGCTATTCTGCTTTTGCAAATACGATGGGCGGAATCATTCTGTTGGGTGTTTTTGAAGACATGAAGGAAAAAGACACTGCAAAGAGGTTTCGGATAGAAGGTGTTGATGATGCAGACAAGATTCGGAAGGACTTCTGGAATACCATCAATAGCAATAAGGTGAGTGACAACATCCTGACGGATAACGATGTAGAAGTGGTAGATGTGGACGGCAATGACGTTGTTTGCATCCATGTGCCGATGGCTGATTGGCATGTAAAACCTGTCTATCTGAATGAGAATGTCTATAAGAATACGTTCAAGCGCAACCATGAGGGGGACTTTCATTGCACGGAACAACAGGTGAGGGCGATGATTCGTGACTCCTACGAGGGAGGAAACGACGGAGCACTGATAGAGCATTACGACATGAATGATATTGATCCTGACACTTTACGCCGATACCGCACGTTGTTCCAATTCCGAAATGAGGGACATGTATGGAACGAAGTGGATGACAAGACTTTCTTGAAAAACCTTGGTGGATATATTGTTGACCGAGAGACAGGCAAAGAAGGCTTGACGATGGCAGGACTGATGATGTTTGGCAAGGGACTGTCAATACAAGAACGATTTGCAAATTTCAGGATGGACTATATTGACTTCTGCAATCTGATAGGTGAAGAGCGTTATAGTGACCGCTTGACCTATGACGGACGCTGGGAGAATAATTTGTATCAGTTCTTTAGTCGTGTCATTCCCAAAGTGACTTTCGACCTTCCGCGCCCATTCCGTATGGAAGGTATTCAGCGAGTAGATGACACACCCCTGCATAAAGCAGTGCGTGAGGCATTTACGAATGCCATTATTCATGCAGATATTTTGTTGGAGTCAGGAGTGCTTCGGATAGAAAAGCATGAGGACCGCTTGGTATTCCGCAATCCTGGATTATTGATGCTACCCTTGAAGGATATCTACGAAGGTGGTGTATCAAAAGCCCGTAACCCGAAGATACAAAATATGTTGAGAATGATAGGCTATGGTGAGAACCTCGGTTCTGGTTATCCAATGATACTTGGTGCTTGGAAGCAGGCTTCCTGGGGAGAACCTGTATTGGAAAACCATTTGGAGGTGGATGAAGTTGCCTTAATGCTTCCAATTAAACGAATTGAGGGCAATAATTTCAAAAGTGCCCCCAAAAGTGCCCCCAAAAGTGCCCCCAAAAAATTAGCACAGCAAGAACGTCTTGACATGATTATTGCACTTATTCGAAACGAACCATTAATAACTCGTGAGAGTATATGTGATTCTTTAGGGGTTAGTCTTACTACATTGAGAAAAGACCTTCGAATCCTGAAAGAACAATATGGCGTACACTATGAGGGGCCTAGCAAAACCGGGAAATGGGTGATACATAAATGAATTTATCGGTGTTCGCTAAAACTTTTCATGTCATATAAAAATTAAGGTCGGTATTCTTGCTTGGATTCCGACCTTTTTTGTTACCTTTGTTTTCGCTACAAACATCAATAATATGAAAAAAAGGTACACGTTTTATCGGACAACCGATATATCCGCAGGCAAGTCCCCTATACGCCTTTTTATGAATTCTTCTTATAGCTCTGCACAGCCCAGCATGACATGAAGGTGCCGATGGCGAACAGGGCGAACAACTGATGGGAGATGGACTGGAAGCCGCCTCCGCGGATGAAGACAGTGCGTATGCCATCAATGAAGTAGTGCATGGGGTTGATGTATGTGCTGAGGTATGCCCAGTGAGGCATGGAGCGCGTAGGCGTGAAGAGTCCGCTGAGCAGCATGATGCATACCACGAAGAACCACATGACGAAGATGGCTTGCTGCATGGTGTCGCTGTAATTGGAGATGATGAGTCCGAGCGATGAGAAGAACAACGCCAGCAGCATGGCGAGCACATATACCCACACCAGTGAGCCGGTGCAGGTGATGCCATATACCGCCCACGCAAGCAGCAGGCTGACGGTGATGATGAAAAGGGCCATGAGCCAGTAGGGTATAAGCTTTGCAAGTATGAACGCCCACTTCGACACCGGTGTCACGTTTATCTGCTCTATGGTGCCAGCCTCCTTCTCCCCCACTATGTTGAGCGTGGGCAGGAAACCCGTCATCAGCATAATCACTATAGCCAGGAGCGCCGGTATCATGAATACTTTGTAGTCCTGCCCTTTGTTGTAAAGATTAAGCACGTCGGCACCGTTCATCCTTAAATCCTTCGTTACTATCTGCGATAGATAGGCGCTTCCCATCGCTCCCTTGGTACCGTTTACGGCATTGGCGGCAATGAGATACTTGCCGTCGCGTATCTCCAGTATTATGTCGGCCTTGCCACGCTCTATATCCTTCATGGCTTCATGGTATGTAGGCTGCATGGCATTGAAGATGAAGTAATTGCTGGCTTCTATATCGTGAACCAGGCGCTGCGACTGTGTTGTGTGGTCTATGTCAACCACATCAACGCGTACATTCTTCACCTCCATCTGCATAACCCACGGCATGACGCACATTATCATGATGGGGAATATGATGATAAGGCGCGGCAGGAATGCGTTACGCCGTATCTGCAGGAATTCTTTCTGTATCAAGTATCTCAGTGTCATAAGCCGTTATTCTAATCGGGTGTTGAACTTCTTTAACGATACCGCCAGCACTACAACAGTCATCGCACTCAGTATCATAACCTCTCTCAGCACTTCATTGATGCCTACGCCCATTATCATCAGCTTGCGCATGGCTTCTATATAGTATCGCGGCGGAACCACGGCTGATACCCACTGCAACACCTGAGGCATGGACTCTACCGGAAACATCATGCCCGACAACATCACCACCGGCATAAGCAGCACCATGGCTGACATGAGCAATGCCACAAGCTGCGTCTGCGCTATGCTCGATATGAGCAGTCCGAGCGCCAGCGCCAACAGTATGTATATCACGCTCACCATCACAATCCAGAACAATGAGCCTGCGAGCGGCACGTCTAACACAAAGTGTGACATAAGCAGTATGGTGATAAGTATCAGCACTGCGAGCACCAGGTAAGGCACCGCCTTTGCCACCACCACCATAAGCGGTTTGACGGGCGACACCAGCAATACCTCCATGGTGCCTTTCTCCTTCTCTCGCACTATGGAGACGGAGGTCATCATGGCGCATATCAGCATGAGCAGCATACCCATGATGGCAGGCACGAAGTTGTATGCCGACCGCATCTGCGGGTTATAGAGGAGCATAGAAGAAAGGCTCTCCCCTGACCTCCCTGTGACTGCTGGAGAACTAACGGCACTCACATTCTTCACACCTCTTCCACCAGCCATCATCAGCGTCTGCTGAGCGTATGTGGTCCACTGCTGCGCCATGTTAGGGTCGGCACCGTCCGCCATCAGTTGTATGCCGCCCCGACGGGGTGCGAAGATAACGGCGAGGTCAGCCTTCTGGTTGCGAATGAGCCGTTCGGCATCCTGCGGAGTAGGCACCGTAGCCGTTATGGTGAAGTATTCTGATGCTGCGAGCCCCTCCACCGCCTGTTGTGTCTGCGGCGACATCTGCGACGTCACCACCACCGTGCGCACGTCCTTCACGTCGGTGGAGATGGCAAAGCCGAAGAGCAACATCAGCACCACCGGCATACCAAAGAGTATCAGCATGGTGCGGCGGTCGCGCAGGATGTGCTTGGCTTCCTTTATTACAAATGATATAAACTGTTTCATACACTTAAGGTGGGTTCTAATAATTCCCACTGTCAGATTTTTGAATTTGTTTCGAGGGCAAAATGTTAACTGATAAGGGAGCATAGCGGGCTATGTGACCGCAGAAGTTAACAGTTTGCACCGAAAGAAAACAAAAATATGACATAATG
>JAFXZU010000039.1:0-5159 GCA_017541085.1 Prevotella sp. | reverse complement strand
GGTACATTCGATATCTCAATACTGGAGTTCGGCGGCGGCGTGTTCGAGGTACTGTCAACAAACGGTGACACACACCTCGGCGGTGACGACTTCGACCAGGTTATCATCGACTGGCTGGCCAACGGCTTCAAGGCAGACGAGGGCATCGACCTTACAAAGGACCCAATGGCTATGCAGCGTCTGAAGGAGGCTGCCGAAAAGGCAAAGATTGAGCTCTCAAGCTCTACATCAACAGAAATCAACCTGCCTTACATCTCAGCTGAAGGCGGCGTGCCAAAGCACCTCGTAAAGACTCTGACACGTGCACAGTTTGAGCAGTTGGCACACGACCTGATACAGGCTTGTCTCGTACCATGCCAGAACGCTATGCGCGACGCAGGTCTCTCTAACAACGAGATTGACGAGGTTATCCTCGTAGGTGGTTCAAGCCGTATCCCTGCCGTACAGACACTCGTGAAGAACTACTTCGGCAAGGAGCCTTCAAAGGGCGTCAACCCAGACGAGGTGGTAGCCGTAGGTGCTTCAATACAGGGTGCCATCCTCAACAAGGAGTCAGGCGTAGGCGACATCGTACTGCTCGACGTGACACCTCTTACCCTCGGTATCGAGACCATGGGCGGCGTAATGACAAAGCTTATCGACGCTAACACCACAATACCATGCAAGAAGTCTGAGGTATTCTCAACAGCCGTTGACAACCAGACAGCCGTAACAGTACACGTACTGCAGGGTGAGCGTCCAATGGCTGCACAGAACAAGTCTATCGGTCAGTTCAACCTTGAGGGCATTGCACCAGCACGTCGCGGTGTGCCACAGATTGAGGTAACATTCGACATCGACGCCAATGGTATCCTCAACGTATCAGCCAAGGATAAGGCTACAGGCAAGGAGCAGCAGATCCGCATTGAGGCATCAAGCGGCCTGTCAGAGGAAGAGATTAACCGTATGAAGGCAGAAGCAGAGGCAAACGCTGAGAACGATAAGAAGGAGCGTGAAAAGATTGACAAGCTGAACCAGGCAGACTCAATGATATTCACCACCGAGAACATGCTCAAGGAGCAGGGTGACAAGCTCCCAGCCGACGTGAAGAGCGAGATGGAGGCAGCCCTTCAGAAGTTGAAGGATGCCCACAAGGCACAAGACCTTGCAGCCATCGACGCAGCCATCGCCGAGGTAAACAACGTAGCTCAGAAGATGTACGCAGCAGGTGCCGGAGCACAGGCAGGCGCACAGGCTGGTCCAGACATGGGTGGCGCAGGTTTCAATGGCGCCGGAGCCCAGGGAGGCGCACAGCAAGGCGGTTCTTCAAACGCTCAGCAAGACGCTCAGGACGCCGACTTCGAGGAGGTAAAGTAAGAATACACATATAATGAGAATAGAAATCGTGCAGGCCGAATGGTCTGCACGATTTTTTTATTATGCTGGCGGGGGGATGCCTATAAGAAATTAAGGAAAAGGGTTATGATTCCTGTATTTATCAAATCTGCGAACATCGCTCCTATGATTGGGACAATGAGGAAGGGTTTGACCGTATAGCGATATTTGTAACATACTGCACTCATGTTCGCCATCGCATTTGGAGTTGCACCAAGACCGAAACCACACATTCCGGCACACAGGACTGCCGCATCATAATCTCGTCCTAACAACGGGAATGCCACTATATACGCAAACAGCGCCATCATAATCACCTGAGAGATCAGGATGACTATCAATGGCAATGCCAAGTTCTGAAGTTCCCACAGCTTTAACGATATCATTGCCATCCCAAGGAAGAGAGACAGACAGATATTACCCACACTGACTATACGCTCCATGTCAAGTAATTTCTCTGCTTTCTTCCATTTGCCATTTTCCTTGTAACTGATGAATCCTATGGTGTTTCGAACAAAGGCAGCTAATATCAAGGCTCCGAAATAGGTAGGGAACGTAATACCTGTCTTTGCAAACAGCCAACTCATGATGGTGCCTCCACCCATGACAAAGATAATACAATAGAAGGCCTTCGCATATTGCTGAAACTCCTGTTCGTTCGAGCTCACACGCTTTGCACGACCTGTCGGCGATGCCTCGTCGCTCTCTATACCTGCCATTGCCGGGTCTATCTCTTCATCCTGCTGTACCTGCTCATGGGTTAGCTTCGTCCGGATTATCTTCTCTGCCAAGGGTCCGCCTACCATTGAGCCGGCTATCAAGCCAAAGGTAGCAGCAGCCATACCTATTGTCCCTGCACCTTGCAGTCCCATCCTCTCAAGTACGCTTGCAAAACCGCCCGCCGTACCGTGGCCGCCAGTCATGGATATACTGCCTGCCGCCATACCTATCAATGGGTCAACATCCATAATCCGGGTAATACCCAGCGGCATCAGGTTCTGTACCGTGATAACAGCTATCAACAGTACAAGCATAACAACCAAGAGCTTGCCTCCTTTCTTTATCACCTTAAGGTCACTCTGGAAGCCTACGCTGGTAAAGAATGCCAGCATAAAGAAATCCTTCATAGTACCATCAAACGACACCTCCAAATCAAACCATCCATACAGTGCCAGGGTAACTAACGAGAAGATGATGCCACCACTTACCGGCGACGGCACACAGAACTTCTGTAGGAAAGCCACCTTTCTTGTCAGAACCATACCGACGAGGAGTGCCAAGGCACCTATGCCGGCAGTCTGAATCATATCCAGTTCTATACTTGTCATACTCTATTTCCTGTTATTATTAGAATCTATACTGTAATTTCACGTTGGCAGCATGTCTGTTGACTACAGCCTCACTGCAGAAGGCATCAAACATATCATGCCAGTCGATGCCGAAGCTCCAATGCCTGCCTATCTGTTTGTTCACAGACAGGCATCCATACACCGGCACTCCCGTTGCCTCCCGTATGGGTGAGCTCTTAGTATAATATACCACCTGCATAGCGATGCGCCAATCATGAGGAAGACAGACCGACGGAGCAAAGCGGAATGTCGCATAGGTCCTGCTCTTAGCGGTATAGAGATTTGCTCCGCCCGCCAGGCTCAGCGCCTTAACCCTCCAGTAAGCCGACGCCCCCAGTCCGGTGTAATTCTCACTTCCCTCTACGGCATAATAGCTGACCTCCGTCTGCACGGTCAGGCACCGTCTGCTATAGGCATAAGCCAGCTTCAGCTGATTGATATCCCTCTCATTCAGTCTTCCCTCTGTAATCCCCCACCCCTCATCAGACAGCGTAGCGCTGTTCATAAAGAAAGACTCATAGGAAGGATTATAGAACTTATGATAATAGCCCAGCTGTATCTGGTTCCTGTCATCGGGCACATATACCACGCAAGCATTGGTGTTGTTACGAACATCAGAATACTTCTTCCTGCCCTCCCCGTCATTCTGCCTGCCATACAGCTTGTAGTCATAGAACATCACACGACTACCGGCTGTCAGCCTCCACTTCGGCAGAGTATATGACAGTTGCACATACACATCATTATTAAACACATCCCAGTTCCTGTCCACACCCCTTTGGCTGGTCATCAGGTAATTACCCTCGACGCCCGCCATCAGAGACAAACGCTCGGTAAACAACGGGGTGTTCAGCTCAACATTAAACAAAGGCAACTTGCTGCATACAACCGGGTCGCTGGCATACTGATATCCACCCACCACAAGCAGTTCCGTCCCCATGTCATTAAAGGTATGGAAATACCTCGCCCTGCCCATCACCTTACGCGACGTACCGGCAGGGGCATCAAGATATTGCTGAGTCAAATATGTCAGCAGCTTGTTTCTGTCATCAAAGCGGTTTGTCATGTGAAGCGTCAGATACTCCCTGTCCCCGTCCTGATGCCTATAGGAAGCATTGGCATACAGGTCCGTATTCTTACCGCCGTATAACGCATTCACCGTTCCTATACCAGCAGCATTCTTTCCGAAATCCCCCTGTCCTTCCACAAAGCCGCTCCATCTTTCAGGCATCGTCATATTGATATCCAGCACCCTGCCCATTCCTATGGTACCCTTCGCAACGCCGGTATTGTCACAAACCTGAATAACGGCTATATCCTTAGACTTTATCTGATTAATTACCAACCTTGAGTCACCATTCACTGGACAGTTGTCTATGCGTAGGTTATAGTTCTCAATCACATCCTCATAACCGGCAATCAACAGTTCCGGCACCATCTGGAGTATATCCATCAACGACTCCTCCCCCGTCAGTTCCATTCGCTGAGGATATATCACCATCCTGTCAGCCTTCACCACTACGACAGGCGAACCGCTCTCTGCGCGCGCAGCGACGCCAAAGAGTAACATGCTGAACAATATGAGATAAAATCGTTTCATAGTGCAAATCTACATTTTTTAGGTAAATTCTAAAAATTCCAACCTTTATTTACAACCATCTGACACCCTGCCTACCATACAGGCGCCAACCTCTCTATCACCTCCACATCAGCAGGGAGCCACTTCACGCTTGTCAGCTCCTCCCTTCCGAGCCACTTCGCAGCCTCATGTTCATTCAGGTGAAGCGAGTCCGTCAACAAAGAGCACATATAGCAGTGCATCACCAGATGGAACTTCGGGTAGTCGTATTCCACCGTGCAAAGGAATTCATCCACGCTGATATCCGTTGACAGTTCCTCACGTATCTCCCGTCTCAAGGCCTCCTCTGGTGTCTCTCCAGGTTCCATCTTCCCCCCGGGAAACTCCCACCAGTCCTTCCACTCACCGTATCCCCGCTGAGTGGCAAATATCTTATCGTCATTGCGGATAACCGCTGCTACTACTTCTATTGTCTTCATCGCTTATGCTGCACTTAAGTGAATGACCACATCGAGGTTATACATCATTACCTCACCAGACCATTTGTCCTAAGGTATCCTAATTTTTCGGATAGTGTCGGACACTTGCCATAGCCCATCACTCGCGCCAACTTGCGTGAGTTCCACCATTCCTTACCATCGGCATCAACCTCTCTCAACTGTTCGAAAGGAGATTGAAGTTCTGGGATGTTGTTAGAATTTAGCTCCATATATTCTTTTAACGTTTTTACCCATTTTTATATTTCGTGAGTCCGTAAATCCGTAATACTTTCAGCCTTCAGACCTCAGCCATTAGCCTTCTATATATCAACTGTCCCCATGGCATATGCTATTGTAAAGAGCCAGTCCTTTTACCGT
>JAFXZU010000038.1:0-63893 GCA_017541085.1 Prevotella sp. | reverse complement strand
CTTTCTACCAATGCGGTGTTCAATGTGCTGTGTTTCTTCCTCCTCATCATCTTCGGACTCTCATTCCTCGGATTTTTTGAGATACGGCTGCCCTCGTCGTGGGCCAACAAACTCAATGTAAAGTCCGATACCCACGGTGGTATATTGGGCATGCTCTTCATGGCGCTCACCCTTGTAGTGGTCAGTTTCTCGTGTACCGTGCCTGTCCTGGGTTATCTACTTGTTGAGATAGCGGTGCAGGGTGACATCCTCGCGCCTGCTGTCGGCATGCTTGGCTTCTCTATCGCCATAGCGCTGCCTTTTACCCTGTTTGCGGTCTTCCCTGTTATATTGAAGAAGTTGCCGCGCTCTGGTATGTGGATGGATCATGTCAAGGTCACCCTTGGTTTCCTCGAACTTGCTTTCTCGCTGAAGTTTCTCAGCGTTGCTGATATGGCATACGGTTGGGGTATCCTGCCTCGCTGGCTCTTCCTCATCCTGTGGATTATCATCTTCCTCATGCTCGCCTTGTATCACACGGGGTGGCTACGCTTCCGTGACATAGGATGGGCGCGTCTCTCCATTGCCGCTCTGTCCGTGGCTTTGGTCATATACCTCATACCAGGACTCTTCGGCGCGCCGTGCCATCTCGTTTCCGCTTTCGCACCACCGCCATCCTCTTCTCTCCCTCTCTCGGGAGATGATGTCACCATCGATGATACAGAGGGGGTTGCCCTTCCTGCCCACTATACCTCTTACGAAGAAGGTATGGCAGCAGCAGAGATGACAGGCAAACCCGTTCTTCTCGACTTTACAGGCTATGGTTGTGTGAACTGCCGCAAGATGGAGTCTGCGGTGTGGGGCACCCCGCGTGTGCGTAAGATTATCAATAAGGACTACCTTGTCATCATGCTGCATGTCGATGACCGTACCCCACTGCCGTCACCACAGCGCATCACTGTCAATGGTAAGGAGCGCATCCTGCGCAGCATGGGCGATATGTGGAGCTATCTCGAGAGTTATAAGTTTGGCAATATCTCCCAACCGTTCCAGGTTATACTCACCCCCGATGGCAAACCCCTCACCAGTTCCTATGGTTACGATGAGGATATAGACAAGTACGTGCGTTACCTCAAACTCGGTTTGGCAAAATACGAACAACTGTAATCAGTTCACAATTCATAGGTCAAGATTCATAATATCCCTGCTCCTGTCATTGCTGACGTTCGGTAGTACAGTGGCGGCTCACGAAGAGGCAGACAGCCTTTCCGTCAGAGATACCCTTCCCTCCATTGAGAGTATTATCTCCAGGCTGCATGGCTATGACTATCATCGCTATCCCTATTATAGCTTCACTAAGTACGAGTGTCGCGATCTCACGCTCAATGATGTTGACCCTCTCAATGTGCAGCAGAAATTCATAAAAAAACACCGATTGATTCGCAATTTTATAGAGAAAAACGACCTCGACAATAAATTCTCTATTCCCCTTATGACTGATGAGCGTGTGGAAGAGAATTATTGGCGTAGCACTCCCAAGAGAGAGGTGGCTGTCGTTACAGGTATCAGGCGCGAAGGAATGAATAATGTATTTGATACAGGTGACATCCTTCAAGTGCTTGTGGGTGAGAAGTACAGCGATGTCAATATCTTTGCCAATGCCATACGTTTGGATTACCACACCATGTACTCACCCGTGGGACGTGATGCCCTCAGTCACTATGATTATGAACTGATAGCATCATCGGTCACTGATTCCTGTCGGACGTATCATTATTATTTTTATGCAAAAAAAGGCGATAAATCCGCCTTTTCTGGTGATGTAATCTTTTTTGTTGATTCAGTGCCCCGTGTCAAGTTCATACGTCTGATGTTCCCCCATAAACGTAAGAATAACGCCTTGAACAGTCTCTATATAGCACAGGAATACGGTTGCTCCCCTCAGTCGGATTGGGTGATGAAGCGTAACGATGTCATGGCAGAGCTTCGTCCGTGGGGTAAATGGGGTAGGCTGTGCTATGTCAAGACACAACGTTTTTCTGACTTTTCTACCGATTCCATCGATAAAGAACTGTTGAGGGGAAAAACCTCCATGCGCTATGATCCCAAGGCAGAATACCGCGATTCCCATTTCTGGTCACGTTATGTCAATGACATCCCGTTGGACTCACTCCGCACCGATAGCGTCAATCGTACCCTCATAGCGCAAGACCCCTATGCTGTATCTGGTACCAAGGTGCGTATCAACGAGATATTGGGTTATGTGGGACGCATACCTGCCCTGCGTATCCCCATGTGGATTACCCGTGCTTATGTCAATAACTATATAGAGACGGCAAATCCGTCAAAGTTCGTCATAGCACCCACGCGTGCGCTGATTTCTTTTAATGATATTGATGGACTGCGTCTGCGTTTCGGAGGTAGTACAACGGCACGGTTTCATCGGCGTTTTTTCATAGATGGTTATGTTGCATACGGCTTCAGGAGTCATCGTTTTCATTACCTTGGACGTCTTACCTATTCCTTTAACGACAAGAAGTACCAGGCAAACGAATATCCTCGACGTAACATCTTCGTCGAGTCGCGTCATGATATATGTGTCATCGGTGAGCGTTCTGATAAGGGCGACCATGACGATATCTTCCGTTCTCTCCGTTGGGCTTCCGATTATAACAGTATGTTCTATAATCAACAGCGCATTATGTTTGAGCGTGACGAGAAGTTTGGTCTCAAGTATCGTGTCGGCTTGAGCTTTGAGAGCGATGAGTCGGCAGGTCCCCATAACTTCGGTAAGATGCGCACCAGTGAGGCACAGTTTGAGGTGGAGTATAATCCCTCACATGGCTATTACTACCTTGCCAATAGTCAGATACCTGTCAATAGTGATGCTCCGAGCATCGGCATAGCCCATAAGTGGGGCATCAAGGGTTTGTTAGGAGGTGAGCACAACTATCAGGTTACAGAGATGAAGGTCAGTAAACGCTGGTTCCTGGGAAACTGGGGTATAGGAAAGACATTCCTCAAAGCAGGTGCCGTATGGAATAGGGTGCCTTATCCTTTGCTTCTCTCTCCTGCAGCCAATATGTCTTACGTCATCAACGATGAGAATTTCTCGCTTATCAGCAGCAACGAGTTTATCAATGATCGTTATACGCAACTCATGCTGTCGTGGGAGACGAATGGTAATTTTGTCGGTTCCATACCTGTGCTGAAGCGCGCCCGCCTGAAGGAATATTTTGGCATACGTATGCTGTGGGGCTATCTCACTCGCAAGAATATCCCGTCACTGGATTTCACTCCATGGCACAATGTGACTTACCGACTTATGGATAAGGATCGTCCGTATATTGAGGGCATTATCGGTTTGCACAACATCTTCAATATGCTCGACATAGAGTACGTTCACCGCTTTACCTATCGTCATATTCCCGATTCGCGTCACAGCGGTGTGCGCTTCTCTCTGCGATTTGCCTTCTGAATTTTAGGGAGTGATATAGCTACTTAACCATCGTCATTCCCGTCCTTACCGTGGTGCCGTCAGCAGTTGCTGTGCAGTAGTAGAAGCCAGGTTTCTCGGCTGTCAGTGTTGTTGAGTTGCCGGTGGTGATAGTTCCCACGGGCTTCCACTTACCCTTTACGACAGCTTTTTCGTTCTTGGCGTAGTACCATTGGTACTGCGCCTTTGTTGTATCGTCCATTGCCGATGTGCCTACCATCATCCTGTCGCCCACCTTATACTGTGGCAACAGGTCGTTTGACAGCATCAGCGCCTTGTTCGTCTGGTACATACGTTCGTACTCTGTTGCTGCGAGTACGAAACCGCCCAGCACCTTGCCCTCGGTGTATGTGTTGCGCTGTGGCACATCAGGTCCCAGCAGGTAGTATTCCTTCGAGCCGTCACGCTTATCCTTTGCGCCCAGTCCTGCCGATGCGCAGTTGTGTATCAGCTGCACCGTGCCGTCAGGCTGCTGCATCATAAACTCATTCACTGCTCCCTCGTATGCTCTCTTTGCTATAGGCTCATACTTTGCCTTGTCGAGCAGTCCCAGCCTTATACCTTTTATGTATGCAGCGGTAAAGATAGAGGTACATGATGACTCGAGGTAATTTTTGGTGGCAGGATAGCTCTTTCCTTTGTATTGTGTAGATACAAAATCGTCGGTTTCATCGAGCAGTTGGTACCAGCATCCGCTCTTCTGGTCCTGTCGTGCTGCCAGTCCGTCAGCCAGCGTGTTGAGGTAGTAGAGTAGGGTGTTGTAGTTCTTCGTATTCTGCAGTCCTGCCGCCTGCATCTCCTCCAGTATGTCGTCCAGGGCGAGGAAGTACCATCCACATGCCCTGCCCCAGTATGCAGCAGAGTGAAATACTATCTCCTGTCCGCCGTCCTCGGTGCGCTGCTGTCCTACGCCAGCCCAGTCCTTTGAAGCTTCATTTTCGGGGTCTGCCGTAAAGGCGTGCCACAGCAGTTTCTTGTCCTTGTCCCACAGGAAGCTCCATGATATCTCAAACTGTTTTGTCAGCAGGTCCCAGTCGCCCTCGGCGTTGCCTGTCACGTATCCCGCCTTCTGGTAGTTTATCATCTGTGCCAGCAGGGCAGCACCCATATACAGTCCGTCGCACCACATCTGGTCCACGTAGTTTCCCTTGTGCCACCATCCACCGGCGGCGCCGGCGAGAGTGGTATCCTGTATGGCGTAGTGTTTGTTGAGGTCTTTGAAGGCACGTCCTATGTTGCTTATCGCCCACTCGGCGTTAGATATTGTCTGGCTGTCTGCATACTTGCTGTATGCGCCCTGTGCCAGATTGCGCAGTGGGAAGTACATCTTTGCCGCGTTCATATCATCCTGACTCTTGCCCACTGAGGGAGCAGCATCAAAACAACTGTTGGCATAGCTCTCAACTGAGTAGAACCATGGGCGTGCCCACGTCTGTTTGTTGTAGTATGCCGCTGCCTCTATGATAGCCTTTGCCACCAGTCCTGGCACGTAGTCGAAGGCGCTTGCGCCGAGACTGCCCTTTATCTGCCTGCCCTGTACGTCATAGGCATTGAAGCCCCTGGCCTTGGCATTAGCGCGAAAATCACTGATACGTGAGTCTATCACCCACTGTGAGTATCTCACGCCGTCATTATACCTCACTGTAGTCCAGTCACTCGGTATGACTGTGGTATCCTCTGCCTGAGCACACTGCACATTAAAAACTCCGATAAAACCGCACAAAATTGCGATTATTCCGCTTTTCATCATTTTTCTATTCATTATTGTAGTTATGGTTATCGTTATTGTTAGTTCTGGTTATTTCGTTGCAAAAATAATAATTTTTCTCTAATGTGGCAAAAGAATGAATGAAAAAGTTGTTGACGGCTTCGCCATTTCTTTTTTTACACTTTGAAAAGCTTTTGTTCCTTTTGCCTTTCACTCTGATTTTTGCAAAGCCCATTTCCTTGCGATTTTAGTCACCAACTGTCGAGGTGCTTTCAAAAATCGAAATCTCGCGAATTTTCTTAATGCACTGATGTTCAACCTGTTGAAGATTTGAGAGCGGTTTTTATCTCTGAAAAATGTCATTTCCAAGCCAAAAATACGATGAAAAAAGCGTCGGAAAAGCATATCTTTTGGCTTATAAAAGGATATCTTTTAGCTTGCAAACCCTATGCTTTAAGCTTCTAAACCCTAAGCTTTAGCATCACAACCCCATATCCAGCCTCTTGGAGAAACCTATTTCGCAACTTTTTCCTGCACAGTTTCAACTTACACTTTGCGACGAAAGATTTAAAAAATGTTTACAAAGTGTCATGGGTGTTTAAAAGCGTTACAGGTTGTGCGCTTTAACATTTTCGGTTAAAAAAGTTTAAAAATCGGGGGGTTTGGTGTGGAAATATTTGCCCACGTGCATATAAATATGTAAATTTGCAGTGCAAAAATTTCGACTGGTCACTGCTATATTACAATCAAGGAAACTAAATTTAACAAAATAACCTCCGGAAATACGGAGGTTAGAGACGGAAAAAACTATCAAAAAGCTATGACCAGGCTTATGAATAATATTTACGATTTCAGGTTACAAGACATTTTGGAAAAAACAGCAAGTAGCATCAAGCAGTTCGCAGAGAACAGCATGATGCAGTTGAAGTATTGTGCTCTCGCACTCGTCTTTTTCTACGCGGGCGCATATAACGTGGCGCATGCTGACGATTGGACCGGCTCGTACGGTACCAGTATTACTGGAGCAGGCATAACAGGCTCAGGTACCGAGACAAATCCGTATATCATCGACAGTGCTACCAAGTTGGCTACTGTAGCCTACTTGTCAGCCAACAATCCTAATGCGACTTCAAATAAGCATTTCAGTCTCACTGTGGATGTGGACTTAAAAAATATAGAGTGGACTTTTGGTGAAGGAAAGACCAACAGTTTCCGAGGTGTGCTCAATGGTAATGGTCATACCATCAGCAACCTGAGTCTCATTGGTAAAAGCAGCGAGGGCAACGGCAACGACAAGGGCTACGGTCTCTTCAGTACCCTCTATGGCAACAATGCTACGAGTGTTGCTAAGATTCAGAACCTCATCCTATCTTCACCATCGCTCACCATCAACAGTGCCGGGACGGGAAGTCGTTACTATGGCATCCTTGTGGGAAGAGTGGCAAACTATGCCGAGGTGGAAAATGTCAAGATTTTCAATCCTACCCTAACCTTCAGCTGCAACCACAATGCACAGTGGAATGTCAGCGCGGGCATAGGCTACATCGGCGCTTATGCTCATGTTAAGAACATTCTTGTTACCAGTCCTACCATTACCACGAGCGGCTCGCTCACAATGGCAAAACAAACTCGTTTCTCCGTAGGCGGTGCTATAGGTTATCTCGATGCGACAGGAACTGCTGTCAACAACGGTTTCATGCAGGCAAACTATGCAGACCACATCGTTGTCACCAATGGTAATATAGATCTCAGTGGTTATACTCCTGCTAGCAAGTCTGGCAACCTGTATAACCTCAGATATGATTATTTCTTTGTAGGTGGTGTCATCGGACAACACAAAAACCCTCAGAAGTTATGCGAAAACATCTTCTTCTCGGGTAAGATTAAGTCACCATTCTCCACAGTAGCGCCTTGTATGGGAGCAATTGGCGGTGGTGATGATACTCAGATGCTCAGTATGCAGTTCTCTTGTGAGGCATATACTGGCAGAACCTATGATATGGTAGAGGGCAGTAAGTCATCTACATGGTACTATAACAACTTCAAGATAGGTCTTGATCCAACCATAATTGCAGCTGCCGAGGCTGCAGGCAAGATAAAGAACTACCATTCTTCCAACGTTGATGGTGAAAACTATCTTAATGTCACGCCAAAAACCCTCAAGCGCCACAACCGTGTAGAGGCTACGCCGCGTCAGAGTTATACAGTATTGTGGTGGACACGCAACAATAATACCAATACTGCCTCTGTCGCTCCTGCCGATAGTGCCGAATGGACTGATGGTGAGCAGTACATCTACCCCAGATACGACCAGAATGTGACGCAGTATCCATCCTATTATATGTACTACGCACAAGGTGTTAATGCTGGCACACAGTATCTCGACGCTACTGCAGCTACTGCCTTCGTTTCTGGCGTGACGAAGAATATAGACAATGCTATGGGTGCCAATACCCCAAAGGATATCACCCTTACCGTTACCGACCTCAACAAAGGGCAGCGTGGATTCGGCAAACATACCTTCTCTGTGGCAGCCGAGGGTGATGACGTTGCCCAGATAAACCATTACAAGTGGTATGTCAATGGTGTCGATGAGGGTGCAGGCAATACGAAGGATGTCACTCCTACCTTCGACAAGACTCGCGGCTATCAGTTAGGTTCTGGCGTCTTGGTGTATGCCTATGATAGCAGTGACAACATCCTTGCACAGGCAGCAGGCGACCTTCCCGTAGCTCGTCTGCGCTTCAAGAATTCAGATAGCGCAGGCACAAAGAGTGACGGTCCTCATACCTATGTCTATGATGCAGGAACCAAAGAACATCCTTACCTTATCGGTTGTGAAGAAGACCTTCGCCTGCTCTCCGAGCATATAAGGCAGAATGCGAACATCGCTCAGGAATACATCTATTTCTCTAACGGGCTAAACAGTGGAAATAAGTGTCGCTATAACAGTAACGTGGGCAATAGGAACGACTTTATCAGCTACAACCAGGCATACTATGAGATGGACGGTAATGTAGAGATGTCTTCCACCCCGTTCCTGCCTATCGGCCCTAACAGTGCTCCAGTGTTTAGTAGCGATGGTACGGATGGCAATCGAAACAACAACTTCTCCTTTGTCGGCTCGTTTGATGGTAAGGGCTACAAAATCAAGGGACTCCGCCAGAAGTGGTATGCAGGCTATGCCAATGATAATAACTCAACCTATGCATGGGGACTCTTCAGCTGTATAGGCAGCCCCAACCAATATTACAAGGTTGGTGAGACTACCGCATCTAATGCTGCCGTGCGCAACCTCATCATCGATGATGCAGTGCTGACCCACGATACCTCCAACACCTCTTTTTATTATAATAATGGCAGTGCCTCATCAAGGGGCAACCATTGCTTCGTAGGTCCCCTCGCTGGTATTGCCGGCAACTATTCTACCATTGAGAATATCTCTGTCATCAATTCTACCATCACTGACGATGGCTCGTCAGAGTACAAGCTTGCCGCCAAGCGCCTGTCCATCGGTGGTGTCATAGGTCGTGCTACGGCAGGTATTGTCAATGATAACAGTTCGCTTGCCAATGCCAAGATGCGTTACCTTTCATCTGATGCCAACATCGACATACGGCATGCAGAGTTTACTAATCTCACTACCTCATCACAGATACAACTGTTCAACATAGGTGGTATTGTGGGTAGCTTGCATTCCAGTGCAGCACATAACACGGTTCCTTTCCCCACTCCTTCATTCTATAGTGGTAAGGTACGTGCGCGCAATGCTATCATAGGTCCTATCTTCGGTTACGCATCATGGAGCGGATATACAGGAACAGGCTACCTCGACTTTGCAAGTCACTTTACTGCCAAGACATCCGCTGCCGCTACCTTCGATGCTACTGGCATGTACTACAGTAGCAACAAGACGGACGGTGCCGACCAGCCTGGCTTCCGTATCTACAATGGTACTACCTACAAGGCTATCAACGATGAATATCCATCAGTTACCTCCGACTGGGGCGACCGTAATATAAAGGGTGTAAGTACACACACCAACACCAATGTATATACCGAAGACCCTAAGGACCTCTACGAGTATCAGGGTGTTAACCAAGGTAACTACGAGGCGCTCCTCAGTCCTACGGTTATCACGGCATTCAATGACTACTCTTCACTCCTTACCGACGAGCAGACCCTGCTTGAGGACTACAAGTGGGCATGGAGCACCAATGCTGCTTCACAGCCTGTTGTGACTATCGGTGAGGTAAGCGGACTGTACGTCACTGCAAAAGATACATACGACGGTTCTACCGTCACCGACCATATCCTTGAGGCAACGGTCAACAGTGCCTCAGAGGGTGAGCGTTCTTATCAGTGGTACAAGAAGGTAAGAATTGATGATGAGGACCAAGACGTGGCTATCGATGGTGCCACAGCTGCTACCTACAAAGCTATACCAGGCCTTCACAATCAGTACATATTTGTAAGAGCAACAATAGGCGAAGATCATGCCGACTCAGATGTTATCCTCGTATCCAAGACTGATGACATCACTGCTTCAGCTTCAAAGACTGGAAGTGAGGGCAATTGGACCTTGAGTGCAGACCTGTCCCTCGATCCTACGACTTCAGCAACAACTGCAACTCTTACCTCTGCAGGATTCAACATTACTTATCAGTGGTATAAAGGTCAGGTAGGCTATGGTGAAGAGATAGACGGCGCAACAAGTGCTACTCTCAATGTTACTACGGAGGAGACCACCATGCGCTACTGCGTTGTCACAGTGACAGACCCAACCGTACACAGCGACTATGCAGAGGCTAACACTTGGCGCTTCACGGTAAACAAGTTGCCAGCTAATGTCATGGTGGTATATCTTGACCCAGCAGGTTCAGGCAATGACTCCAACAATGGTATTACCCCTGCAACGGCGGTCAAGTCATGGCACAAGGCATATTCACTTCTCTCCGATGGAGGTTCATGGGATGATAACATCGTCGTGCTGATGAGTGAGAGTAACGGCGACCGTACGATTGAAGGCTTCAGACTTGACAAGAGTCTTGAAGCACAATATACTGAAGGTTCTTATGAAGGATGGTATAGCAGGACACATGATGGTATAGACGCATATTGGCCTAGTGCAGCTCCAGCAGGTTACACGACAGGAATGTCGAACAGCCATCTGTGGAAGAATGCGACCATCACAGGTAAATGGGAGGACCATGACTATACTTCTTCTGCCAAGATAACATTCAAATCAGATAGAGACTTTATAGGACTTAACGGTGACACGAAGTTTGAGAACCTTACTTTCCGTGGACATGCATATGGTAGTGTAGGGGGTAGTTCTTATGATATTTTCTTCTGCCAGTACCACAGCGTGGAGTTCGGAGACGGACTGAAGATGGAGTATATTTATGCTGATGGAAGTTACGGTCACATGGCAGGTTCTAACACCCCAGACTTTGAGGTGTTCGGCGGTTTCAATGGTGATGCCCGCTTCCGTCACGATACCAATGGTTTCCTCGGCAATGAGTGGGATAAGTATTTCCCTCATGGCAAGGAGGGTTTCACCATAACCTTCAAGTCAGGTCATTTCGGAGTAGTCTGTGCCTCACACCGTCAGGCGTACTGGACAGCTCAGGGCATGTCAGGTACTCCTAACATGCCAGTGAAGTGTAAGATTGTCGTGGATATGGATCGCACGTGGAATGATACCTATAAGTCATGTATAGGTACTGGCAATGGTACGAATGCCGACTACGACATAGGTCTTATCCTTGCCGGTAACCACGAGGGAGCCATGTACGGCGATGTTGACATCAACGTATATAGCGGTCATGTGGCACGTATTGCCAACGGTACGCTCGGTGCTTTACGTCAATGGTACGGATACGCTGGTATCTGTCAGCCAGGCAATGCATACTTTGGTCGTGCCAACGCATTGCTTGACCCATCGCTTTCACGTTTCGCCACACCGGGGGAGACGAGTGCCGAGAAGAATGAGCGCATCATTATAACAGAGATTTATGGTGGCGGTCTTGGTCGTGACCTTGGTGCGACGGGTATGATTTTCATTCCGTTCTATGGCAAGAGTTCTGTGACGATGAATGGTGGTACGTTCAAGTTGCTGCCGGAAGGCAATACACATGATGCTGAGGGTGAGGTATTCCCAGGTATCTTTGCTACGGGAGCAGGTGGCGTGAATGGCATGTATCACTATGATGATCCGATAGCAATAAGTGGCAGTACATCTGACCCTCAAGTTTACCCCAGCTCACAGCGTCTGCCTTACTGGGATACAGACAAGGGTAACGGCGTTGTATGGGGAGGTAATGGAACCACTGGCGGCTTGGTACGCTATGGCAATTGGTCAACATACAGCAGCATGACGGGTGCCCGTAAGGTCTATGTACACTGCTATAACGCTGATACGGATGATTTCACAGATTTGGACCCTGAAGACTCACAGGCCACTGTCACTATCAACGATGGTATCTTCGGTACATCAACAAAGCCTATCGATGGTATCTATGGCGGTGGGTCAGGATATACGCCTACTTACATATTAAAGAATAGTACAAGCGCTTATCCTAACTACCGAAGTGGTAATATATATGGCAAGGAGGGTGCTGACCACCCAGTAGCCACGCTGACCATCAACGGTGGTGAGTTCTACTGTAAAAATGGTATCTTTGCTGGCGGTCGAGGCACAGACCACTACTACAAAACCAATCGTACTAACTCTGGCTCTGATGCGCAGGGTGCATGGTATGGCAACTACACAGGATTAGGCCAGATATATGGTGATGTAGAACTAAACATTACCGGAGGTACGTTCCATGATAATGGCAGTACATATTTTGGTAATATATTTGGTGGCGGTCTCGGTTTTGGTGATGTTATGTACAACAGCCAAGCTGCGACGAAGAAGACCCTTAAGGATATGGCTCGTATCTACGGTACTACGACCATGAACATCAGTGGCGGTACCTTCGAGGGCAATATCTATGGTGGCGGTGCTATTGCCAATGTGGGTTATGGTACTTCTTCACGTGAGAGCAAGCATTACTCTATAGGCAACAAGAACGCTGTAACCATGAACATCACAGGCGGTGTCGTTAAGGGTAAGGTGTTTGGTGCCGCTATGGGTAAGACGAACGTAGAGGTAACCCAGGCACCTGACTCTATCGGTAATGTATTTGGTAATGTCAACCTCACCATCAAGGGCGACACCATCGGTGGCGACATCTATGGCGGTGCTGAGAAGGGTGACGTATATGGCAGTGTGACGGCAAACGTCAGCGGTGCTGCTATAGCTGGCGACATCTACGGCGGCGGCATGGGTGTGCTCAGCGGCGAGACCGTTACGGCAAGTGCCGACGTCAGGGGCAACACATTTGTAACTCTCGGTGCAGGAACGTCATACGTGACGGCATCTGGCAGCTATTATGTTAAGGATAGTTCTACTGCACACTATGTATATGGCGGCGGTAACCTCGCATCAGTGATAGGTACATACACTGGTACGCCTGTTTCGGCAGTCGTCTCCGGCGGTAATACCACCGTTAATATAAATAATGGTATGGGTACCGCTCAGCTCAGCGTCTATGGCGCAGGATACGGTGCCAATACCTACTGTAACATGACCAACGTCAACATCAACAACTTCGATAAGACATCAGGTACAGGTGTGTCATTTAAGCACATCGGCTTGAAGGAGGTATATGGCGGTGGTAACGAGGGTTCGGTATATACCAATACCACGGTCAATGTCAACGGTGGTCAGGTGTTTGGCAACGTCTTCGGAGGTGGTAACCTCGCCGACGTAGGTACGTTGTCTGCTGGCACCTATCCTTACGAACCATTCGGTACTATGGTGTCACTTGCCAATACAGAGGCATATATCTATGGCAACATATATGGCGGCGGCAACCAGGCAAACGTAAAGGGTAACTCACAGGTGAGCGTATCTATGGGTAGCTTCGCCGGCGAGATATTCGGTGGCGGTAAGGGTGTCATGACAAGTAACGACGTGGTGGGCACTTCTGCCGATATCATCGGTCAGACATCTGTATATGTCAACGGTGCACACGTGATATGGGACAAGCTGTGGGACTGGGACACGGCAAACAGCGGAGCCAACAAGAGATTCAGACTGTGGGACGGTACCACGGGCGATACTAATGCCAATCTCTTCTTGGTTGACAAGAACGCAGCAGTTCCTGTATTCCGCAATAACCATAATATATATGCAGGTGGCGAACTCGCCTGCGTAGTGACTGATACAGCAAGGGTAGAGGTCACCAACGGTGCTGTGCCTTCTTCTCTTATCAAGAAGGATGTATGGAAGAAGTCATTCAGCGATGATGCCAACCCTCACTTCTATGTCTTCGGCGGTGGCTATGGTCCGTTCACTCAGGTGAAGGATACCGAGGTGAAGGTCGGTGTGGAAGGCTACTATAGCGACGATGAGGACGAGAGTACCAACGAACAGTGGGCACTCGACATACCTATCGAGGGAATGAACGAGACGACATCGGTAGGTGAGAGCGGTGGCGACATGGGCATCTTCGGCAATAACTACGGTATCGGTGGTTACACCGTACTGGGTGTTATCGGTGGTGGCTACGCCGGTCTCGTGAAGAACAATACCGACGTAACGCTTGGCGGTACCACCTTCGTTCACCGTGTGTATGGAGGTGGCTACGGCCAGTTTGCGGCATACAACTCTCTGGCTACGGCTACCAGACTGGATTACCAGACTAATCAGACAAGGTCTATCATAACATCAAGCAAGACTCGTGAGAACCTCGGTGAGGTAGGCGGTAACACCCGCGTGACGGTGGGACTGTCAAAACCTGACGATAAGGGACGCACAGGTGGTGTGTATGGTGACGTATTCGGTGGCGGCGCTGGTGTGGAGTCAGCTGCTCCTACTGTGCAAGGCACCCATAATGACGGCACTATCACCGACTTCGTTGACATGGGTAAGGTGCTCGGCGTCACACGCGTAGATGTAATAGAGAACGCGCGCGTATATGGCAACGTATATGGTGGCGGCGACGTGGCAAACGTAGCCAACAGCGCTGCTACGCAGGACTCAGTAACAGTAGTAAAACTGCGTGGCGGTGACATCTTCGGTGATGTCTTCGGTGGCGGTAAGGGACGTATCTATGCTAATTGCGTTGACTATACCACCCTCGGCAATGTTACAGGTAACTCATACGTAGTGGTGCGCGACTCTGTCAAGGTAGAGAATGAGGAGAGCGTAACTATCGCTACAAACATCTGGGGTAACGTATATGGCGGCGGACAGGTAGGCGACGTGAAGAAGACCAGCGGTACACGTGGTAACGCCTTCGTGTCTATCGACGGTGGTAACATCGGTGGTGATATATATGGTGCTGGCTATGGCGACATCACGGAGGGTGTACAGTCTTCTGCCGACGTAGAGGGCAATACGCAGATTATAGTCAACGGTGGCTCATTCCTGTGGAAACAGGCATCGGCTCTCGATGGTAATATCAAGACTCTGACAGAGGCAAAGGTTGACATGGAGACAGCACATGCCATACTCAATGCACGCAACAGCGGAGAGCCGTCAGCAGAACTGCAGGCACTGCAGAATAACTTTGCCGATGTCTTTGACTATGACAACAACTGCTTCGTCAAGGACCATAATATATATGGTGGCGGTAACACGGTGTCTGTCGTAACGGGCAATGCCAATATCACCGTCAACCACGGTATGCTCAACGACGACGTGGCTTACTACGACGATAAGAACTGGAACCTCAGTTCACTGCTCACACAACTTGTAACAAACCATAACTCTCATCCGCAGTTCTCTGTGCTCGGCGGCGGCTATGGTATCAACACCCGCATCGGTGGCAATGCCAATGTCAATGTACAGGTAGGTAAATCGGATGTAGAGTATGCATACAAGGAGGCTGACAGCAATTCATGGAACGACCTCTTCGATCTTGAAGACGGTGTTTGGAAGACGGAATATGACGCTCTGCCAACTGCAACGAAGGACAGATACTACGGCGGTTCAAGTGGTACTAACGGCATATATCGTTACATCACCTCACGTCTCGCCAACTGCTTCAGCATACCTAACCACACCTTTATGGACATCGTGGGCGGTGGTATGGCAGGTTTGGTTACTGGTAACACCAACGTGACCGTTTCTGACCAGTCTATGTGTCAGAACATCATCGGTGGAGGTATTGGTATCGTGCCTGAAAGTCCTACAGGCACAGAGACCTACGGACAGGTAGGCGGTACGGCAACGGTGAGCATCACGGGTGCCATCGTGGCAGGCAATGTCTATGGTGGCGGTGCAGGTGTGGAGTCTGTTGATACCAACAGCGACGGTACACCTGATATCGATTTCACAGAGATAGGTGCTGTTGACAAGACCACCAGCGTGACCATCGACGGTACACCTTCAGGCACGGTCATCTTCGGTAAGGTATATGGCGGTGGTGATATTGCCGACATTAAGAATACCGATAACGTGGAAGATGAAGACGCAACGGCAGCAGCCTCTACAGTGCTCATCAAGGGCGGTTGCGTATATCAGCAGGTATTCGCAGGCGGTTCGGGACGTATAGCTTCTGAGTGTGTTGACTACAGACGTCTTGGCAAGGTGTATGGTAATACAAAGGTTACCATACAGGACAACGAGACTCCTGCCAACAATCCTTGGTTGTGGAACCGTGTATATGGCGGCGGTTCTTACGGTTCGGTAGCAAAGAACCCTCATAACCACGCCAACAGTGGTCATACCTATGTCAACATCACTGGTGGTAACCTTGGTTACAACATCTTCGGCGCAGGTCTCGGCGACGTGCGCACCATCAACGATGTAGAGAGTGTGACCAATCCTACAGTAGCAGGTGACACGCATGTCAACATCTCCGGCGGTGAGTGGTGTATCTCTCAGATGTGGAATCCTACAGAAAGAAACTGGGAGGAGGCTACTGGTGGTACATCATCACAGTTTGATGAGGTAAATGAGAAGTTCAAGATCAACCATAATATATATGGAGGCGGTAATGCAGCTTCAGAGGTTATGGGACACACATACGTTAACATGACCAAGGGACTGCTCAAGGGCACCACATCACTCGGGCGTGAGTACAGCGGTACCGTATTTGAGCAGACTGAGTGGGAGAAGATATATAATAAGGTAGGTTCATTCCACTTCAGCGTAATCGGTGGCGGCTATGGTGACAAGACACAGGTGGATAATGATACCCACGTGACTATCGATATTCCTGCTGCCTCAGTGGATGGCGGTCAGGAAATATCAACGTCATTCATCGAAAAGTCAGAGGACGTGCTGAAGGAGAATATGTACACACTGTTCAAGTCTCAGCAGTCAGTATTGGATGTCATCGGCGGCGGTTACAATGGTAAGGTTCTTGGAGACACCCATGTCACCATAAGCGGCGACCCATACATGCGTCGTATCTTCGGTGGTTCATTCTATGCCGACGTTAACAACACCTACGTGCAGATTAACTCAGCCTGTGCTGACGATGTCTTCGGCGGTGGTATGATGGGTGACGTGAAGCAAACTGCAAATCTTACGTTCGGTGCTGCAGCTGCGGCTACCAACAACAAGATACTCATCTGTCGCGACGTATATGGCGGCAACGACGTTTCAGGTCAGATTGACGGACTTGTCAGCACGACAATCCACGGCGGTAAGTTCTATCGCAATGTCTATGGTGCCGGCAACGGTAACTACCTCTACGCCCTCAATGAGGACCGTGCAAAGGTTACTACGATGGAGGACTATGAGTCTGACGGCGAGACCTACGACCTTGTATATGAGGTGCCACGTCGTACTGAGCTGATGCCTGCATCTGCTTCAAGTGCGAGTGAGGCTGCACGTCTCGTTAACATTAACTCTTTCCGTCCGCTGGCACAGTACATCAGTCTTGATGTGACGGGATCGGCAAGTACTCCTGTGAAGATTCTCGGCAACCTCTTCGGTGGTGGTAACACTGCTACGGTGACCAAGCTTGATGAAACAAACGATCCAGCCGTTACGGTCAACATCGGCGACTATGTCACTGCAAGTCAGGTGTTCATGGGCTCTGATGGTGAGGCAATGTTCGACGAGTCATCCAACGGATTCCTCAACGCCTTCCGTCGTATCAACGAGATAGAGTTCTCACATGGTATCAACTGGGCTAACGACCCATACAACAAGGCGATACCTGAGAAGTATCTGCCATTGGATCTCGATGAGCGTCAGAAGACCTTCCAGCATATCATCGACCTCTACTTCCAGCCAGTGGAGATGTCTGTTCAGCCTACGCTGAAATGGAACGGTACGGTGGCAACGACAGCCGCATCTATCCCTTCAATGACAGGCACCACCATCGGCAGCTTCTTCTGCGGTGGCAACCGTGGTAACATGGACGTAACGCCGAAGTCAGGCGGTAATGTCGTTGACTATATCTTCCCTGCAGGTCTTACCATCAAGGACAAGATTGTGGGTGGATGTAACAACGCCAACTTCACTCGTGAAGACCTCGGCGTAGTTCACCAGGGTGGTTATCTGCTTGGTTCACGTAGTACCACCGATCCGATGATCAAGTTCAAGGTGGCTGAGGGATGTAACATCAAGCCTTACTCTGACGGCGACACCTATACAGGTGGTAACATCTACGGTGGATGCTATAAGTCAGGTACCATCAATGGTGACATACACATCGACGTACACAGCAACATGCTTGACGGACTCGGTGTTGACAAACTCAAGGCTACCAACGATGCTGGCATTGCAGCAGGTAATATATATGGTGCAGGCTTTGGTACGGACTCTTACGTATATGGCGACATCGAGGTGGCATTCGGTACCTCAGCAAGAGCTTGTACACAGAATACCGCATCTGCAGAACCTCTCTCTCTCAACATTCCTATCGAGGGTGAGGCTCCTGTAAACAGGGTGACCGATGCTGTTACCACATACGATGACACAGGCTTCTCTGCTAACTCCATCTTCGGTGGTGGCGAGCTTGGTAACGTCATAGGTAATACCACGGTGAAGGTGCTCAACGGTCACCTCGCAGGTGACGTCTGCGGTGGCTCATACGCCGGTGTGCAGTATGGTTCTACACACGTGCTCGTAGGATATCCTAACTACTACGAGGCAAAAGAGTCAGGCAACTACCTCCTCAACCGTGCCGACAAGCGTGCCGACAATAATGCACTGCGCAACTACGGTGGCTCAAAGGTGATAAAGGATACCATACGCCTCATAGAGGGTGACTACATAGCACCTTGTGTATATGACTCCATCATCGGCAGAACTCCTGCTATGGCGTCTAAGTTTACTGCACGCTCTATCACTGCTCCCGTTTCATGGGGCAACATAAGCATACAGATTGACAAGGCTATCTACGGTGGTGGTTATGCTCTCACATCAGGTTACTCAGGTTCTGGCGGTACTGCAGGTACCTATACCGTGAGAAAGTATAACGATACCTATAACGTCAACAACTCAATGTCGGAAGAGGATCCGCTCTATAATGCTACCACTGCAGGCTATGGCGGTAATACCACCGTACTCGTGTGGGAGAACGACTACGCTTCTACAGGTGCTGAGCATGAGCATATCACCATCTCCAACGAGACTGACGAAGGCGGTTTCTATGGTGGCGGTCACCTCTCATACGCAGAGGGCTTCCGTGCTGGTGAGCTGAAGGGTTACGGCTACGCCAACCACAGAGTAGTTCAGACGGGCGGAAGTGCGACGGAGGTTAACGGTGCCAAGGTGATGAACACTATACAGCGTCTTGACGTGATGCGTCTCACCGACAACTGTCTCATACTTAACGGTGCGCGTGACTATACCATCAATGACGTCTCTACCACACCTTACTCTATAGCACGTGTGGGCGAGCTTCAGATGGTATCAACTATCGATAAGACAGCAGCACTCGCTACTGACTCTACCACTCTGAAGTATCGTAACTATCTCGGTCTGATGAACAACATCCACTACGTGGGTGCCATCAGCTCCGACCACCTGTTTACCGATGACTTCCACAATGCCAAGGGTGTGAAGACTGCCGGCACGTCATACAAGGCGAAGAAGCAGGAGTACATCACCAACTGGTATGCTGCATATCCTGATGGCGCAAAGACACCGGAGGAGATAAGTAAACTATCCACAGACGATGCTAATGCATATAGGGCAGCAAAGAGTACGTTCAATGAGCGCAACAGTGCTACGGCACGCAACCTCATCGGTCTGTCTTCAGGTTATGCCATGAAGGTACAGAATACCAAGGTAAAAGATGCCGCAGGCACCGACTCTCTGTTCTACGGTCCTATCGTCGGCGTGGTTGAGATGAAACTCATCCTGCCTATCGTTGACGAGGGTGGCGGCTACGTATATGCCGACAACGTACACGATCCTAACAAGTCAGAGTTCCTCGAGACTACAGGTAACTTCGTATTCCCAATACAGGAGAGCAGAGCACACTTCGTTGTCGATGACTGTCTCATGACCAACTTCGATGATATGACTGGCGATAGAGGCTCTACGAGGAATGCCGATGAATCAGAGATACACTATTGGTTCCTCACAGGTGTCCACTATATCTATAATCTCCACATAACGGGTTATACATACGATAGTTCTACAACGCCGATAACCTTCCATGCCGATACATCCGACGGACTTACCATCCTTGAGGGTGCAGAGGGTAATGGTGCTAATCCGCTGAAGATTACGAGTGTGACATGGAATCACTATGGAAAGAAATTCGGAGAGGCAGAACCTAACAGCCTCTATGACGACGATATCCTCAATGGCGAGAAGGATTACACTCTCAAGCTGAGTGCTTCATACAGTGCATATACAGCAAAGGATGAGGATGTAGAAAACGGCAAGGCTGAGGTTGGCGATGTCAAGACTCTCTACAACGAGGACGGACTTTACGCCAACATCACGCGCAATGCCAACACTGAATCAGACCAGGCATTGACATATACTGGAGATGCTCCGACACTTATCGATCCAAAACTCGCTATCTGTCTCGTTGACCATGTCAACAATGCTGGCAGTGCTTATTACGCTGATCACCTCGCTAAACCTGACACAGTGCAGATAGAGATGGCATCAGGCTCTGGTTACACTAAGACCTACACCATCAACCTCATCATCAACTACGTTAAGGGACCGAGCTACACTGGTAACCTTGAGGTAGTAAACTGCGCACTGCCAGGCGAGTACATAAAGATACGCAAGGACGGTATCACTATCGATGCCGACGAGTCATTCGCCCAGAATGGTGAGTTCCTGCGCATCGGTAAGCGCAATAACGAGGGTACGTCACTGCTCGACGGCTACATGACATACGATGCTTCAGGCGAGAGGACCAGCGAGATGCTTCAGGGTAAGGTATATAGCGACCCAGCTGGCAAGTACCTCATGATACCTGCTTACTACTTCATGAACGGTTACGGCGTGCAGTATGTCTTCACATGTAACAACATGGAGAGCAACGGCATACCAACAGAGTTTGACGTCGCTATGCGTGCACAGGACACCCTCTTGGTACACAACTACCACCGCATGGATCCTCACACCTCATCAGGTGCGGCTGTTGACCTCCGTCTCACTGAGGCAGTGGCACGTGCACAGCAGGAGACCTCTACGTTTGCCGAGCCTCGCATATACCTCAGAGATGCAAGGGATATGCAGGCATTCCAGGCATTCATAGACACCGTGGGCGTCAACATTGCCAAGGTGAAGCTCAGCGGCTATGCCGACTCACTCGCCGTGCCTACGGCAGGACGCTATGCACAGTTCTTCCTACAGAATGACATAACGGTGCAGCAGGAGAACTCACTGGCTGACCGCTACTACACAGCACCTGCTAACTTCGCAGGCGTGCTGCATGGTGACGGCTATTCAGTGAAGGGTATAGACCTCAACCTCATCGACAACCTCGCTGCAACGGGTGAGGTATATAACCTCGGTCTGCCAAGCGGCACCATAGCAGGTACTATCGCTGAGGGTGGTAAGATACGCACATCGTTCGAGGCAAACAACCGAAAGGTTTATAACCTCAACGGCGAAGCTGAGACATACACCGAAGCCGACTTCAACGACGGTAAGGTGGCTTACAACCTCAACCAGTACTACCTCGAGGCACGTAAGAAGATGATAACGACTCCTGCTACCACGCAGGCAGCTCTTGCTGACGAGGCATCGCTGAGCTACATGAAGAGCTACTATGAGAACGGTGACTACCAGTATGCACGTCAGTACAATGCTACTACCGGCACGGAGTATCTGCGTACCAATGACATACCTCACTACACAGTAGATGTCATGGACGGCTTCGATGTATATACCTCTTATCATAAGACAACACACGACATCGACGTGGCACGTGCCGTTGATAAGGATGAGCAGGGTGACTACCGTCCGCTGTTCAATGCAGAGAAGGTTGACGCTGAGTCTGATGCCACCGTTGTGAAGAATGACTACATATTCTTCGGACAAGGCTTGCAGGCAGAGCCTGACTACTATCCGTCAGTGATTGCTTCACACATCGTTGCCGATATGGACAACCGTGTATATCGTGCAAGCGGATTTTATCAGTCAAAGGTTGACCAGGGCTTCCACTTCAATGCCAACCAGCTGAAGACCATCGATACCTACGTGCACAATCCTAAGACGACGGCTATCGACTTCACTGGCAAGCGTGATGCAGAGAATGCCACTCTGCTGCCAGCAACCGGATGGATTACTCCTGAAACAACGGGTATCGTTGGCGCACAGAAGATATTCTATGCTCCTGCCAAGGATATGCCAAGCACTTCTCACGCTATCGAGATCAACGCTGGCGTGACGAAGAACCTGCTCATGTACACCGATGCTATAACAGGCGATGCTCCTTACTCTATGGCTGAGCTTACCGATGCCAAGATAAGGTATAACAACTCTACCGATGAGGACGAGATCCTCGGCCACCAGATTACTGGTACGCCGGAAACGACCTACAGTGCGGCACATCTGCACCTCGTAGATATGGAGGACTTCAATGCTCCTATCGAGTTTACTGCCGACACGGCATGGTACGTACGCAATCCTGAGACGGAGACAGGCTACGTCAACGAGGCTGGCAAGGCATGGTCTTCTATCTGTCTGCCATTCTCCGTTAAGTATGCTACGCTCAGCGAGGGACTCATACGTCACCGTGATGCATTCGGCAACGGACAGGTAGGCACGCAGACCCTCATCACCTACTTCTATGGCGATGCTGACGACAAGGCTTCTAATCCTAACATCCTCAACCATGAGTTCTGGCTCCGCAGGCTGACGGCTGTCGATGCTGGCACAGCGAAGGCGACCTTCAAGCGTCCTACACGCCAGATAGGTCACACGATGGGCTTCACGGCATACAAGCCGTTCATCGTCAGCTTCCCAGGCGAGCAGTTCTATGAGTTTGACATGACGGGTCAGACCATCACCTTCGGTGCTCGCGATGCCACAGTGAAGGTTACCGATGTGGCAGTTGCCGACAGTGCAACTACCGCCAACGGCTACCACCACTACGGTGCGTTCCTCAACAACGACGGTGATGACAGCGCATACGCTATCAACGTAGGAGGTCACGGTGAAGCATTTGAGAAGGGACAGGCTCTCTATCCGTTCCGCTCATACCTCACCACAGGTTCCGAGATAAAGGGCAACTCAATGAATATGGACTTCAATGCTCAATCTTCAAGGTTCAATGGACAGTACATCTACATCGATGATACCTACAACAAACTGGAGGAAGTACTCGATGGTGATATAGACAAGGATCCTGATGGTGGAGTGACGACATCTGGCGGTCTCCATGTCTATGGAGTAGGGCAGCGCATCATCGTTGTCAGCGACTACGCTACCACCCTGCCGGTATATACCGTCACAGGAGCACTCGTACGCGTCCTCGACGTACTGCCAGGCAAGAGCACCTACAGTGGCTTCAAGCAAGGCATCTACGTTGTTGACCAGAAGAAGATCCGTCTCCGCTAAGGAGCGGGTGTTTCTCGCAAAGCCGAGATGAAGACCTCTATGAGGTATGCAGTTATTGCCTTTCATGTTCACTTGAGAACGAGTTCTCAGTGACCACAAAAGTCAACCCCTGCACTGCTTAACAGCAGTTCTTCATCTCTACGCAAAGAGCAAAGCGCGCCCAAGGGCGCTACGCCAAGGGCTGGCGCGATGCAGGAAATATGATAATGTAAGAAAGAATATGACAGAAAACGAACTTGCTAAGATAGTAGTTGATTTGTGTGTAAAGATACACAAGATACTCGGTCCAGGCTTGTTGGAATCTGCATACGAGGAATGTTTGACATATGAGTTAAAGAAGCAAGGGCTACAAGTCCAACGCCAAGTAAGCATACCGCTTATATATGACGGAGTAGAACTTGGTGAAGGTTTCAGAGCCGACATTATAGTCGATGGCAAACTGATACTGGAACTAAAGTCTGTAGGCGAGCTTCAACAAGTGAACTATTCACAGTTGCTGACTTACCTAAGGCTTACAGGTATGAAGTTGGGACTTCTGATAAACTTCGGTCAGAACCGTGTAGCAGACGGTATCCACCGAGTTGTCAATGGACTATAAAAGAATCTTGCGTTCCGCATGGCTTTGCGTAGCTTCGAAGAAGCGTCTTTGCTCTTTGCGTAACTAAGAATAACTGGTGCAACCAGTAGGGATGTAGGTTATACAGTCGCTGGGAGCTTGCTCACGAGCGAATGGATAAACGACAGACCGAGACTCTTGAAAAGAGTTATTCTTAGTCTTGGCGAGAAATAAAAGAAGAAAAGAAATAAAACTTTAGATAAAATGATGACAGATCTAAACAAAGCTGTAAAGGTTGCACTCGTTGCCCTCACCATGATGGTGGGCGCACAGAGCGCATGTGCTGACGAAGTTACCGTGGCAAGCGTGGTGGAGAACACCAAGGCGCCATTCGGCTTCGCCACACGTAACTCACGTACCGATGCTTCATCGACGTACAACATCACCGGCGGTGGTGCCTATACCGTTGATGACATCAAGACGATGATGACCACTGGCGGCATCACCACCGACGGCTCGGCTACCGTTGACGGTAAGAAGATTATCGTGCTGCGCAGTGACGGCACCAGTGACATGGGAGCAACCATTCTCAGTGCCATCACCAATAATGACATCATCGTCTTTGATGGCAGCGGCACGAGTACCGACTTCCTTGTCAATGAGCAGATAGCCCTCAGGTCTTTGAGCAACAAGACTCTCATAGGCTTGAACGGTGCACGTATATGCACCGCATGGCACCTCACCGATGTCATCAAGTCATGGCTCAACGCTGTTGAGACCAGCTCCGGCTCAGGTGTCAGCAATGCCTCTACGGCATCCGGCACGGGCGGTTCGTTCTGGCTCAAGAACATAGCAGGTGAAGACTCCCTCCAGATCACCATCGATGAGGAGGGTGAGTACCTCACCCGTAAGACCCTTGCCGAGAAGGGACAGGCACTCTTTGAGGCTTGGCGCGACGGCGGCTATGTGGGCGAGGAGCCAGAAAACTCATACTTCCTGCGCACAGAGCGTTACAAGAAGTCAGGCGTTTTCTACATCGAAGGCTGTGAGAACATCATCATACGTAATATAAGCTTCGTCGGCCCTGGTTCAGTCGATGTAGGCGGTGTCGATCTTATATCTGTCATCAACGGCACCAACCACGTATGGGCAGACCACTGTGATTTTATCGATGGTCAGGACGGCAACTTCGATATCACCAATGCCTCCAACTTCATCACCGTATCATGGTGTCACTTCCGCTATACCGACCATTCATACGTCCACCAGAACACCAACCTCGTTGGTTCTGGCGACAGCAAGGCGGCAGCAGCTACGGCATACCTGCCTGCAGGCGAGGACTACGGCAAGCTCAATGTCACCTTCGCCAACAACGAGTGGGGCGCTAACTGTCGTTCACGTATGCCTATGGGACGTGCCGGTAAGATACACCTGCTCAACAACTGGTACAACTGTTCCGACAATACCGAGAACTGTATCAACCCACGCTTGAACTCCGAGTACCTCATCGAGGGCAACTACTTTGCTACTGGCGTTACGAAAACCTATAAGATGAATAATGCCATAGGCGTGTCAGTCAGCGACAATACGTATGAGGATATCTCAGTATCTACCAAGGCGACAGCCAGCGGCACAGCTGTGACCGTACCTTACGACTACACCGCCATATCATCACTCAAGGTGCCTGACATGGTGGAGCTCCTCGTAGGTCCGGTGCTTGATATCAAGCCTACATATACCGTAAACCCTGACAACTCAGAGGACCCAGAGAATCCACTCTTTACCCTTGAGGCAACCACCACGAGGGCAGCTAACGGACTTACCTTCTCGGTATGGGCAGACCATACTATGAGCTATCAGTGGTATAAGGCAACAGAGGCAGACCTCTCCGATGCGGCAGCTATCGATGGCGCTACCCGTAACTCTTACACTTACAAGTCGGGTGACGAGGGCACTGTCTATTTCTACTGCGTGGCATCAGGTCTTGCGGGTGACGTGGCATCCAACACCATCAAGGTGACCATATCAGGTACAGGCGAACCAATATATGTAACCAACCTGAGGAGTTACCTCTCATCAGCTTACGAGGCACCGAAGGGCGTATCATATACCCTCGCTGTCGATGCTGGTGATGCACCGTCATATCAGTGGTATCACAACACCACTCCTTCTACCGAGGGCGCAACGGCTATCGAGGGCGCTACCAACAAGTCATACACCTACACCACTCCTACTGGCTCTGCTGCTGACGTGCGCGACTACTTCTACTGTATCGCCAGCAACACCGTGGATGGTAAGGAATTCAACGTACAGTCAAACATCGCTTGCGTGAAATACGTTGCGATGCAGACGCTGATAGACTGGACGGCAGATGCCAACCTTCCTGCCGACGGCGATGCAGATATGGCTGGTATCACCAAGCAGGGAACAGCAAGTTATGATAATCAATTCTCTTTGGGAGTACTAAAGTTAAACAATGGCCCCGGAACACAGTCGGGAAGCGCTTCATCGAATGGATTCAGACTCGATGTGGGCGGTTTCCAGACGGGTGATGTTATTACCTTTGCTGGTTTCATAAATAATGCAACCAAGGTGGCACATGCTAAGTTGATGAAATCTGCTGATGGAACGACATTTGTTCAACCTGTAGGTGAAGATGCAAATGACAATCTGTACGACCCAGGTGTTGATTTCGTAAATAAAAATTCAGATGCAAGTGCTACGCCTGTAGAATATTCATACACCTTGAAGGATGGTGACCTCACAGGGACAGATGGCTATATATATTTAGTACGTCAAGGCGGTACGAGTTGTTGGCTTACTAAGATTAAGGTTACCCGCGGTGATCCAGATGAGCCTAACATGCCATATATCACTACCGACATTGACGAGACCTACGAGACGACGGCAGGCACCGCTGTTGACATCACAATGGTTGCAGAAGATGCCGACAGCTATGCATGGTACACCGTAAGTGGTACTGATAGCTACGAGACTGGCAAGGCTGTAATCGACGGACAGACAACAGCAACTTGCAGTTTCAAGAAAGATGATGCTGGTACATACTACGTCTATGGTGTGGCAATCAGCGGCACAGGCGAAGTGCATAAGCGTGACACCACTCGTATCGCCACCGTGACAGTGAAGCCGGGGAGTGGAACAGTAAAGCACACTTATACATGGGACATGAAGGACTGGCAGTCGATGACTACTGGAACTGCAAGTGGTTCTTCACAAGATTTTGGAGCGACAGAGGATTCTGAGCAACGTATGTATTACTATGGTGATGTGAGTGAGCTTAAAGCAGACTCCAATGACCGTGGATTCTCAGGTTTTACTAATACGTACTACCTAAAGACAGGAGGTGGCGCTGCCACTACTGCAGGTTCAGAGCGTCGTGTATTTAAGTATCACGCACCAGGCAAGGGAAAAATAACTGTATATCTGAGAGGTAACAATAATAACAGTGACGGCAAGCGTAAACTTTATATCAACACTTCTCTATCAGAGGGTGAGTCAGTGTGGGCTTCAGGAGATGGTACAAATGCAAGCAATGTACAGGCAGAATTTGAAATAGCAGGCGAGTCTGATATCTATATATGGCACGCAGGAGGTGGCGCTTATTATTACGGCATCGTAGCCGAGATAGAAACTTCTGCACCTGCTACTACGGAGATTGTACAAGAGTGGATATTTGACCCAACACACGGATGGGCCGCTGGAGATATAACGAGCGAAAAAACAGTAGATGGTTTAACGGCATTGGCTACAAGTGGTAAAAAAATGACTGTGGATGCATCTACTGTCACAATAGACGGAACTGCATTTACTCATCGTTTGAAGTTTAATGGAGGTGGTGCACTAAATAGCAACCGTTGTGTGAAGTTTGATGTAGTTGGTCCAACTGTAATAGAGTTCTGGGGCGCACATGCAAGTTCTTCTGGTGATAATAGAGAATTGAAGATTTCAACAGATGGTTCAACGTCATCAACATTCTATAGCTTTGAGGCAGGAAAATCAGTTCACAGTAGTTATAGTTATGAAGGTCCGTCAGCGACTACAATATACATATATTCTGCTGCAGGTGTGAATTTGTACAAGCTCAAGGCAATAACCACCATCGAAGACGATGGCGATACTGCATGTAAGAAACCTAAGGCAACAAAGGGTGATTACATTCCTGCAAGCGAAAGTTATTCATATACTATCTCTACAACTACCGCAACAGGTTATCTGCGCTACACGATAGGAGAAGGTGAGGAACAGACTTATTCTGGTAAGAGCACCTCAATTGTAGTTCCTTGCGGCACATCTGTGTCCGTACAGGCGTACGACAATGCTGGATTGAAGGATGATTCAGAAATACTGACATTCACAGGTGATGATATGCCAAATACGGGTACACCAACAATAACGGTTGGAAGCTACTCATTTGCGACCCATGCATTCCCTGTATCGATGACTGCGGATGCGGGTGCTACGATACATTATACCACCGACGGCACAGACCCGACGGAGGCATCCGCTACATACTCTGCTGCCATTGACGTAAGCCCCGAGGCAACCGTTAAGGCTATCGCTGTGCAGACACACTATAACAATTCTGCAATAGCTACAGCAACAGCTCCTGCATTTAGTCACCCAACTGGCGACGAGGCAATCGTAATGGATAATGGTAAGTCGGGTGAAAACAAGGGTATATCATACACTGTGGCAGCAGACTATAATGCCGGAACATACTCTGGTAACTCTGGTACGGGTATCAAGTACTATACTAATAAGAAAGTAGGTCCTACAGGTGCCAACGATGGTTTCCGCATATACGTAAATGATGGCTTCATAATAAAGAAACTCGTATTCACTAACTTCTCATCTAACAATGAGAATACAGAGACCTTCAACCACGTATATGTAGATGCTTCAACGACAGACATACGTGACGTGAACGGTGAGGAATACACAGATATAGTACCTCCGGTCTATAATGCAACGGCTGGCGACAAGTATATAACATGGACGCTCGACAACCTCAATGCGCGTGACTCAGTGATATTCCACGTGACAAAGGGATTTGGACAGATACGTGCACTGGTACAGGTTTACTACGAGATTGACGACTCTCCAGTATCTCTCTCTATCAACGGAGGCGATGCGATAGCAGTCAATGAGACAAACTTCCCTGAAAATATCTACACTAACTCTACGGTATATGACGAGGTGCCAACCTTGCAACTTACCACCTCAAAGGGCTTCGTATATGACTTTGCCTATACAGGCACTGACGTGGATACTAAGAAGTCTAAGTATGCATACACCCTCAGAGGCACTACCTACGAGGTGTGGGTGAGGGTGAAGGCTGTGGCAGCTCCTATCATAAGCATAGGCGAGGAATTCGGTCTCGTGAAACCTGATGCCGACCACATCACAGCAAGTGCTACCGTGAATGGTGGTTACAAAGTGACGCTGAGTGACATCAAGGATGGAGCTACACCTTATATAATAATAGACAGCGACATCGAGAGCACCAACGCACGCGACTATAAGGCTGTGGCAGTGGCTTATGACGCTGGCAAGGAGTACTACGCACTGAAGAGTGTACGCACATTCTGCTCTTACGAGGATGAGGATACGCACAACATCGACAGTACGTCAGTACGCTACATGGCTTGTCCTGAGAACACCTACGACAAGACAAAACCATTCGCAGTATTCCTCTACAAGCAGGGATATGGCGATACGGGTGTAGGACAGGAGGATGGTGAGAATGCTGCAAGCTACGACCCGACACTCGACCAAATACACCTCGGACTGGCAGACCAGTATAACGTCATCGACTTCACGTTTGTTTCTAAAGACGAGGACGAGGCTATTACGACAGTGAAGCCTGACATCACGAATGCTAAACTCGTGGTACTGTCAGAGATGATTGGCGGCTCAGGTCAGTGGATAGATGCCGAGGGTAACAATACGGGTTCTTCGCATATAGATATGTCGTTCCGTGATGAACTCATAGGCGTGACAAACGTGCTGAACCTGAAGATGTTCTTCTACTCACAGTCAAAGAACAACACCAGCCGATGGGCATGGGCACAGCCGGCTACGCTGTCATCGTCTGTGGTAAACGTTATGCCTTCCGATGCTATGTACAAGGTGTTTGAGAATGTATCGTTCTCACGTGACGGTTCGATAAAGCTCTTCGACGGCATAGACGAGGAGGGTACGCTGAACCACCTGCAGCTCGTGCATAACTACAATGAGGATAACGAGAACCTGCCAAACTTCACACTGCTCGCAAAGGCAACTGACTTGGACGGCGAGGAGTATGACGCCCTCCACTACTTCGAGAGGGGTGGATACACCTACGTGGGTACGGGTATCTCTATCAACGACTATAAGAAGTATGACGATAACTTGCGTCAACTCGTGAGCACCATCGGTTATATGATAAACAACGGCATAAGTCTCGGCACAAAGCTTGACGGACTGCCCGCTCCACGTATCAAAGACAACGGCGACGGCTCGGCTACCATTACTAATAATAATGTGTCTGCCGTGACATACTACAAGACCAGCGCCTCTGCTGACGAGACATGGGATGCTGCAACCATCAAGGCTGACAACGTCACAACAACGGACTTCTTGACAGAGAAGTTCCCAAGCAACGTATATGTATATGCTATCTCTGACGTCAGCGGCACACTCTCGGCTGTGGCAAAGGCTGAGGTGAAGGGTTCTACCAAGCGTTTCTTCCATCGTCAGAATGCCGACGCTGAGGCTGAGGGAACGGAGACGAGCGTAAGCTATGAGTACAACGCGGCTTCTATCACAGTGCCTTACAACCAGACATTCCGCAAGAAGGGCTATTCAGTAACCCAGTGGAAGGTGAAGGGCTCTGAGACTACTTACTATCCTGGACAGGTGATTACTGACGCAGGTATCATAGCTCAGGACATCTACCTTGAGGCGGTATGGACAGAGAATGCCAAGAAGATTACCGATACCAACGCTGGTCAGACGGCTGCACAGCGTACCGTGACATGGAACTTCCTGCAGAGCGACGGCGCACCGGCACTGTCACTGGAGTATGGCTCTACCAAGGTGGCACAGCAGGGCTTCATCGTAGGTCAGATGGTATTCAGTAATGACCCTGGCGACCACATCGACGTGGCAATGGACATCGATGCTGACAATACCTCTACGCTGCCTGGCGAGGGCGACGTATATAACGGTAAGTTCAATAATAAGCAGAACAGTTATACTGACCCAGTGAAGTATAGCACGGAGTTTGCTCAGGTTCGTACCGGCACGAAGTTCACCTTCCCGTCTGTATATGGCATGACGGTGAAGTTCAAGCAGGCTGACTTTGAGAAACCTGACGGCGAGGGCAAGCGCGAGGCGGACAAGACTTACGTCACGCAGTCTATAGTGGTGTCTGGCAAGGATACCACGGTGGTAAGCAACCCAGGTCTTACGACTACAGGCACGGGTGCCATAGCTGTTGACGGTAGTGGCATAGCTACTGTTGCTAATGACAACCTCGCTACTGGCGGTATATTCAACTACGCAGGCACTGATACTCTCGCTACACTGATAGCGAGGGAGTGCGCAATGTACGTAACTCCTTCTGCTGAGACATCATCAAAGACTGTCGGCGCACTGAACAAGGGTACGTCATTCATGCACAGCCTGTCAGTGGAGTATCCTCTGCTCTATGACCTCACTGTCAATGTAAATATGCCGGCAGACCATGTGCCTATCCTGCAGAACTACAACGAGATGACGGAGGAGGAGGTCAAGGCAAGGGCTGCAAGAAGAACATTCAGCGTTGCCAAGAAGAACACCGGCGGACGATATAAGGACGGCGAGACTGTTGAATTCTCTGTAACTCCAGGCTACAGCTTCTACTTCAACGCTGGCAGCGGCGACGTAGCGGTAACGGGTGCAACGAGCGCCTTCACCGTAGAGAAGAAACTTGCTTCTGGTACATTCACCATCACGGGTGCTCCTGTGATGACCATCAACCTGCACCAGAATACGGTATATGCATATACCACTAATGTCACTCCGCTCTCAACGGGTACGCTGACCATAAGCTCTGGCACTGGTAAGGACGCGTCAACGGAATATACCATGTTCCCGAAGGACTCTACCATCACGATAACACCATCTCCAAAGGTGGGCTATCAGTTCAGTAGATGGCAGAATGCCGAGGGCACGCAGTATGTCACTTCCGACCCAGGACCTGGACAGGCTCTGTTCCCTGCAGGTGTATCTCTGAATGCTGAGACTAACGTGCTGACAATAACAGTCAGCGCAGATAACGCTGCAAACAGCTACGTAGCGGTATTCCAGTTGGCTAAGGAGGGTACGACATATTATGAGGTGCCTGTTGCAGGCGAGTTCCTGTCAGAGATAAACTATAGGAAGTTTACCGAGATATGGCCTGATGAGATAGAGGGTAGGGCTGCCGCAGATACTACGGCACTGTTTGAGTACTACCACTTCCCGAAGAGCTATACAACATCGGCACTCTACATACCTACGGCATATACGCTCTATAAGCCTGGCTACACACTGAAGAACTGGGTATATATCCCAGACTTCAACCCAGCTGAGCCTGATGCTTACTACCCAGAGCACTATGAGTACCAGATAGGTGAGTATCACTACTTCGATGTGGAAGGCGAGAAGCGTTACATAGAGCCTATCTTCAGGGCCAATCAGGCTAACTTCAACTACCGTACTACGACGGCGGATATCACATGGGACTTCCGTACGGCATACTTTGCTCAGCACCTGAACTTCCCTACAAGGACGGAGTTTGACTATGCTACGCATACTACCATCAACGGTGACGTGGTTATCGACGTGCCGCTGCATATCAACGGCATAGTGGATAACACCACGCTCGACGAATGGTGTCACTTCGACGAGGGTACGGTGATAACGATACCGTCAGGTCTCGGTGCAAAGTTTACACTCGCTACGTATAACAAGCTGACAAATACGACTCTCGACGGCATAGTGCCACTGGAATACACCATGCGCCCGGAGAACGATATACCTGTATATTACTACACCTACACTACGCAGAACACTGCAACAACCGTTGACCTCGTGATAGGTAAGGACCACACCTACTACAAGAGCATACGTGCACAGCTGCCGAGTGCCGACAAGGTGACGCTGACCACTGTGTCTAACAATGACGCATGGGGTAGCATAGAACTACTGAAGGCTAATACCACGCAGGAGCTGATAGCTAATGCTGAGGCTGCGTCTGACGTTACCTATACTACGGAGGGCAACGTATATACGATGTCACTCGGTTCGTACGTCAAGGTAAAGGCTACACGTAACCGCCTCTACGAGCTGAAGGCATTCGTGATAGACGGCGATACCGTAAGCATCGTGACAAGTGATGACAGGGCAGCAGCAGCGGCGAAGGGTTATGCCGTGACTGTTCCTGCGGGTACGGACAAGGAGTACTCACTGATATTCCGTCTGTTCTCCTACGCTACTACCGTGGAGGCATTATATGGCGACCGACTGAAGCACCAGATAACATTCTCTCCTGGTACTCAGGCTGCCGGCGAGGCTCCTGGCGTACAGGTGGTGGAGGACGGTGAGTCATTCACCATGCCGACAAAGAACCAGACACTCTACCTCGAGGGTTACACCTTGAAGTCATGGGAGGATGAGGACGGCAATACCTACAACTGGGGCGCAGTATATACTCCTGACCATAACCTGTATCTCTCTCCTGTATTCGAAATCAACGAGTTCACACTCTTTGATATCCCTGCTGGAGGTGTCACGGTAACGTGGCCACTGGCAACGGGTGACGACCCGACATACGGTGGCGCTCCACTGCTGAAGTACCAGAGAAGCTCTGGCGTATATGTAGCACAGCTGAAACTCAGCGAGGAAAGGTTTATCGACGTGAAACTGGATATCGACTGTACGGCATCCACTGCAAAGGTCGATAATAGCGCGTCAACGGTACGCTGTCAGGTGAACACGGGTTCTGTGATAGGCGTGCCTACCAACAGCAACACCAGGATTACCTTGTACACCGTAAACGGCGAACTGTCATCAACGAAGATTGCAGGTTCTACAAGTGAGAAGGCTGGTAGCAATGCTACTAAATATACTCCGCAGCTCGATGCAGGCACTACGCGTGACTACTACGCTACGGTGGCATACACTGGTAACGAGGCAACGCAGAACATAGAGTTTGCAGGTGACGCCGGCTACTTCAAGATGGTAAAGGCAGAGTACGGCAAGGTCAACAGCGACGGTCTGCCAAAGCTCGACTATGTCACCATCAACAATATAGCCCTGGGCTCTTACGGTACTGCGTACGAGACTAAGACAATCACCGAGCTGGTGGACAACCATACCATCACCATTCCTATAACGCTGAGTCCTACAGCTCTCACCATGCCTAAGGTGAAGGCTGAGGCTGACCAGAGTGATGCTCAGGTGACTGTCAATCCAGCTACAGTATCTGATCCTGTGGCAACAATCATCGTCAAGACAGCGACAGGTTCTCCTGTAGGCGTATATAAGGTGGTATTCGATCCGTCATACACATCTGTGGATCAGCCTGCTCTGCAGAAGATAGAGATGAACGGTATGCTCGTAAGGGCACGCAACGTGGGTGGAGACCTCGTGGACTACCTCGAGCCTGGCACGAAGATGGGTGTCAACGGTGCTATCACCCTCACCTTCAACCACGACATGAGTGCTACGGACCTCGCTGGCGGTACCAACGGACTTGGACAGGATATGACGGCTAACTCGGCTACTGCACTGACGTTCCGCTACTGGGATCTCGATGTCAATACTACCTACACGTTCACTATACCTGCAAGTACGCTGAGCGACGTATATGGCAACGTATTCGACGATGCGATAAGCTTCAGCTTCACTACGGCGGCTACGTCACAGGTGATACACCACAAGAATATCAACTTCGTGGTGACACACAGGCAGACGCATAGCTTCAATACCGCTGACCCAACGCAGAACTACACCTCTACGGCAAAGCGACAGGTGGCAAGCGATGAGTTGATAGCCAACCTCGCTAAGGCGGGCATAGCATACGGTACCATCGACGAGGGTATAGCAATGGCTCATGCTGCTTCATCAGACAGCCGATACTACATCTTCGTACCTGACGGCGAATACCAGCTGAAGGGTAACCGTGCTACGGATGCGGTAAGTAATGCTAACAGTGCCGGTGCGGCACCTGCCGACAACAGCGGTACGCTGCGTCCGGAACTGGTGACAAAGCAGATATACAACGGTATAACGGCTATCACCCGCGAGAACGTCTCTATAACGGGTCAGAGCGAGACAGGTACCAAACTGTGGAACAAACCTGAGATTGAGGGTATCTCATATACCTCTACCTTCATGGTCAACAGCGGTGTGACAGGATTCTACGTGCAGGATATGACACTGACCAACGCCTTCGACTATAAGACGAGTATGTTGGCACAGGGTGCAAACACTGCACAGGCAGCTCGTGCCGTAGTACTCCGTGACCGTGGTGCGAAGACCATCATGAAGAACGTGACGATGGACAGCTGGCAGGATACCTACTACAGTAACCTGTCTAATCCTAACAACGACTCACGCGGATACTTCGAGAACTGTACCTTCAAGGGTTATGTCGATTTCTTCTGCGGCGACGGCGACCACTGGTTCCAGAACTGTACGCTGATGCTGCGCAACGGCAAGGCGGGCAATGCCAGCAACATGATGGCACCTGCTACGAGTGCTGTGCAGAAGTGGGGTTACGTATTCAAGGGTTGCGAGATAGTGACTGAGGACGATGCTACCTACACCACATGTAACGGCAAGTTCACACTGGCGCGTCCATGGAAGAACAGTCCGGCGATGTCACTCATCGATACCAAGTTCAACGTGCTGTCAAGTGAGGATGGTTATAAGCAGATGTCTAACTCTGGTCTGGTGCTCCGTATGCACGAGTACAACTCAGTGGATGGCAATGGTGCTTACCTCGACCTCTCTGGTCGTTCACTGCGTGCATCTTCACCAGGTGCCGGCTCTTACTCAGCCGTCATGACACCTGCTGAGGCTGCTGAATATACCCTGCACAACGCACTGGGCGGAACGGACGGCTATGACCCAACACTCTACACCAAGCAGATAAGCATGGCGGATGCAGGTCTCACCACACTCGACCGCTCACTGACATGGGACGCACAGAATGAGGCTCTCTGTTACTTCATCTTCCGTAAGAATGCAAGTGACGGTTACGACCTCTATGCTATCACTGCCGAAAACAGCTACGAGCTGAATGACGAGCAGATAGGCAAGGTATTCATAGTACGTGCTGCCAACCAGCGCGGCGGACTGGGTGAGCCTTCTAACGAGCTGACCTACAACGTGCATGAGTCTTACCAACTCGAACTGACAAATACACAGCGCGCTCCTATCAGAGTGAACGATGTGGAGGAGTACTGGAGTTGGTCAACAATCTACCTCGACTACAACGCTAAGGCTCCTACTGTGGCTGACGACAATGCTGAAGCGCAGGTTTACGTATATGCTGTGGTAGATGTCACTCCGACATCTATGACTCTGAAGCGTGTCAACGTGCTGGAGAAGAACCAGGGCTACATCGTGAAGGGAGATGTAGGTACTTATACGTTCGCTTACACCGACAGCGAGGGCGAGTATCACGATGGCACCACATCGGTAGCTGCTTCAGTGGCTGCCGGCGAGGGACGACTCAGCATACTCGACGGTACGGTGGAGACAATAGAACGCGGAGGCATGGATGTATATACCTTGTACTACAAGGCTAACTACGGCCTCGGATTCTACAACTACACGGGCAATTACCTCAACCACCACAAGGCTTACCTCAACGGCAGCTACGTGGCGGAGGAAGGTGGCGGAGCCATCGTGATAGAGAGTGGCTCATCATCAGGATTTATATTCCTTGATGACATCGAACCTACCAAGGTCAAGAATGTTAACGGTAATGCTGACACTGACGACAGCGAGAAGATATTCACCGTTTATGGTCAGAGAGTAAAACGCTCCGAGATGATAAAGGGCAGGGTATATATCGTGAACGGTAGAAAGATAGCTTATTGATAATGCAAAATACCTCTGCGTGCAGAAGCATTGCTTCCGCATGCAGAGGCAATGCAACCGCACGCGGAAGCAATGCATCCGCAACTGGATGCTAAGCCACCGCAGATGCTCTTAGGATACTTTGAATATTCGAAATGTTATGTATAATCAGAAAAAATAGAAAATAATAGCGACAAAATGGACTTTTTTTTGAAGAAAAGTTTGTTTGTTTCATAATAAATATTTAATTTTGCAATAATAAAACTACTACAAAGTGATAGTAAAGGAACTGTACACATTAAAGAGACCGTATGTAACTCCACTCATCGCCTACGAGGACATTGAGGATGATGAGAAGGAATGGCTCCTCGCCGGGTCGCCTAATACGGGCGGTGGAGGAGACTTTGGTGGTGGAGGCGGCGATCCCGACGACGATGACGACGAGAGGGATGGAGACGCCCTCGACCTCGACCTCAGCATGGATTTTGTAATTAATGATGGTCCACAAATATAAACAATGAAGAAGCTACTGACGGCAATACTACTGCTCTCGATGAGTGTGGCACATGCTGGTAACTATGCTTATCAGCCTGATGGTAGGATGTCGTTCGAGTGGAATTCAAATGAAGCAGTGGAACTCTTCTCGACAGCCGGCACAATAATGAAGGCTACGGTCGTCAGCGTCGATGATAATGATAAACACTGGTGCAACGCGAGTGGTAACGGTTGGGCATACGCATCAAATGTTACATTTTACTGTTTTGCTCCGTACTCCCTGTATCACAAACTCGCACAATCACCATATACCGCACTGCCAGTAACTTATACCAACCAAACACAATCAGCGAATGGCAATACTGAGCATCTCGCAGCCGTAGATTACATGGCGGCACAGACGGCGAGCACTGATGATGCACTGTCGATACCATACAACCACCTTGGCTGCATAATGCGTATAGCAGCATACGTGCCGGAAGGGAAGACATTCTCAACACTGATGCTGACAACAAAAGACAATACAGCATGGTTTGCCGAAGAGGCAACGATAAACGCTACTAACAACACTATAACACCTACTGAGACGACAACAACGGCGACACTGTCGCTGAACAATATAACAGTGGCGAGCGGCGACTCGCTGATAACTTACTTAATGCTACCACCGACAGACCTCACGGGAAAGTCACTGCTCCTGACAGCAACGGCAAAGGACGGCACGACACTGCAGACATACATAGAGGGATGCAACATGCTGGCAGGGAAAGTATATCCTGTAAACGTGGGAGAGAAAAACTACTTCCGCACATCAGCCGACAACGGCACAACGGGGGGCGACGACCCTCAGGTGCTCTCGCTGCGGCTTGACATAGAGGACAATGTGACGACAGACAACCAGATACTTGCTGCCACGGCATACGCACCGGACTTCGCCCTCGATACGGAGAATGAGGTAAAGCCGTTCCTGCTCGGCGACGCCAACCTCGACGGTACGGTCGATGTGACAGATGTGGTACTGGTGGTAAACCATTATCAGGCTGACACTACCGACGAACTAGACCTCAATGTATGTGACATCGACGGTGACGGCGTCATAGATGTCACTGACGTGGTCGGCATAGTCAACATCTACCACAGCAAATGAAGAGAACGATATACATACTCGCACTTACGACGGTGGCTCTGCTGTCTTCACTGACCTCATGGGCAGTGGTGACGACGGACAGACTGGCGCTGTCTGACGTGGTGCTTAACCCCGGTGACGGAGTAAAGACTAATTACATGACGCTGTCAGTAGTGAGTGTAACGAGAATATATGCAGCTTTTAACGTTGACATATACTTGCCAGAGGGCGTCGAGCCTGTACTCGGTAATACTGGAACTCCAAGGGTGACAAAGACTGGCATACTGCCCAAGGATGAGTTTGATGAGGACTATCTGCACACGCTGAGTGCTACATACTCCAAGGACGAGAATAAGCTGAGGTTGATATGCTATGCTAACCCTTCAGCAGACTTTACGTCAATGTCGGGCGCGCTTTGCAGAATATACGTGACGGCAACAACATATGCCAAGCCTGGCAAACTGAGTGTGAGGCTCACGGAGCAGAACCTCACTACCAAGGACAATACAAAGTACGAGCCTGCTGATGTGGCGTACGATAATATCACGATAAGCACTCAGGCAACGGCAAAACTGAACATCAGTGCCGACAATCAATGGTCAACGGTGATACTGCCGTTCGGGGTGACGGAGATGCCTGACGGACTGAAAGCCTATGCCTGCGACAGCAAGGACGAGACGGAGAAGGTGTTTTACCTCACGAAGGCAACGACAATACAGCCCTATACTCCGTACATACTCTACAGCGAAAGCGGCTATACGGGTACGATGACGGGCGAGGTGGATGCCACGCAATATCCCGAAGACGGCTATGTCAAGGTTGGATACCTCACAGGCGCCATCGTGAAGCAGACTACCAACGAGGGCTACATGCTGCAGAAGCAGGATGACAAGGTGAAGTTCTACCTCGCTGACCCGAGCAAGACATACACCATACTGCCGGGGAAATGCTGGGCAACGCCTGATGGCAGCAGCGCCGACAGCTACGACTTCAAGTTTGCTCCCACGGCAGTGGATAATGTCAAGGCTTCAGACAGCAACGTAGTGCAGGTAGCCAACTACGACCTCACTGGAAAGATAATCACCCAACCGCAAAACGGACAGGTGTACATAACAAAAGGAAAGAAGTTTGTAAAGTGATTAAGAAGGAATATATCGCTCCCGAGACAACGACGGTGCATGTAACTGCAAAGACACTGACAGGTAGTCAACCAACGATAGAATTTACACAGGAGGACGAATACGCCGATCCTGACGAAGAAATACTTTGAGTAGACTCAGAAAACAAAGAAGTAACAAATAAATTTTTCTATAATGAAAAAGAACTTAAATAAGCAGTTCCCGTTAACGTTAGCGTTCCCGTTAATGTTAGCGTTAGCATCCTGCTCAGATGACGACATAGTATCAACACCTACGGTTACTGACCTGTTGGATCAGTATGCGGTGACAGGTACAATGGCAAGTTCTGCTGAGTTTGAGGGCGGTATTGGCGATGCTGACGGTGAAAACGAACGTATCGCTTCAAAGTCGCAACTGTACTATGACCGCGTAAACAACAAATTGAAGTTTACATGGACAACGGGAGATATGATAGGTATATTCCCCGAGAGCAACGACAAAGGTCAGTTTGCCTTCATCCTGGACAGCAGCACACCTTTGACAGTGCAGGAGACCTCCGTTTCTGGCGTGTTCGAGCCATATGATAAAGAGGCGGCATATCCAATAAGCGCTACAGCGAAGTACTATTCATACTTCCCATACACACCTCAAACCCTGGAAACGGGTGAATTTACGTTTAATGCTGTGCCTGTGTCATACCGTAACCAGACGCAGACAGCCAATGAGCAGATGAACCTATACTTCAGAATGCACGATGATGACTTCCTCGAAACGGAAAAAGCCGCTTCTGCACATCTTGCAGGGTATGACTATATGGTGTCTGACGTAACTTCTACCGAGGCTGCACACGTACACTTCAATTATTCGCACATGGGGTCTATAGTACGCTTTTACATACAGTGCCCTGCGACGTCTAATCCTGGCCTGTTTGTAGATTCCCTGCAGGTGGTAAATGAAGACAAACTGTTTGTGACAGATGCAGCGATGAATATCAATGCCAAGACTTTTGAGGAGAGAACGATGTCACGTGCGATGTCATTGAAGTTTGCCCCAGCTGTTGATATGACTAACAACTACGATGATACCAAAGGCACGTATAATTACTGGAACAGCAAGAAACCTGCAAACGGCTATATCATGGCATATATGATGATAGCTCCCACTGACCTAAGTCGTGCAGAGGTGCAAAACAGCACGCTGTATCTTATAGCAAGACAGCCGCACTACTATACTACCAAGGAGGAATATAATGAATATTACGGCACTACGTTGAACGATGCTGCCTTTGCTGCCTTGACGCAGGCGCAGAAGATGAAGGTGTATAAGAATGTTGCTGACTACAATGCAGGGAAATTGACATCTATTTCATCAGAAGAATTTGCTGCTCTTACTGTTGATCAGAAATTGAAGGAATACGAGCGAAAGGTGTATAAGGCTACTCTCTCAAAGATAAACTTCGAGGCGGGTAAGCACTATCAGTGGAAACCAGCATTAAATCCTGACGAGCCCATCACTTTCACCGAAATTACCATACAGGAATGGGAACAGGGCACGACATTTACTAACGAGGACGGCACAGGAACGGAGGACTGGTAAATGCAGTTCACAGTTCACAGTTTACAGTTGGGTGTAAGATACGACAAAGAGAAACTATATCAATAAGGATATGAGGTACAGACATAACATATTACTCCATATATCGTTAGCGTTAACATTAACGTTATCGTTCATAAGTTGCTCCAATGAGGATTTCCTGACGACATCATCTGATGAGACGAAGGTGATGTCATTCAGCATAGGCACAAGTATGGATGAGGTGGCTTCCAAAGCAAGCATAACATATCGTCCGTGGGAAGTCGGCGACCCTACTACCATTGGTGTATATGGACTGCATGACAGAAACATGACGTCAAAGATCTTTGACAACCAACTGGTGCAGACGGAAGATGAGGGATTCACATGGACATACTCTCCGCTGAAGTATTGGGCAGACTATACAAGCTTCAAGACTTTTGACTTTTTCGGATATATGCCACAGGTGGCTTCTGACAGCAGTGATCCCGAGGGGCCTCGTAACGGTGCGAAGTTAGAGAAAGACCCAGAGGCAGAGGACTATACACTGTCTTTCCCCGTCACATTGCCCAATGCCTTATTGAATACTGTGAGCGATGTGCCCCTGATATGCGCCACACCAGTTCACAAGACAAGGGTGGGCGAGACCATCAGCTACTTTATGGACCAGACGATGACGGGCTTCAGCCTGAAGTTTAAACTGGGTGACAAGATGAGTAATATACGTGACTTCGTCATCAAACAGGTGAATATAAAGGGTGCTGCCGAGACACTGCCCACGTATGGTGTCGTAAGCCGCACTTACACTTATGACCCTTCTACAGACTCGTGGTCGGCGGGCGACATAACATGGAGCGACATCGCTACTAATGCTGCAGCAATAGACTACACAGTGCCCTTCGTGGATCATGATGGTGCAGGTACGATATACGACAGCACCAATAGCACACTGCGCATAGGATACAGTAACCCAGGTGCAGAAAGTCAGTGGGGCGCAAACTTCTATGCTATTCCTTCGGCTTCGTTCACCCCAACCATAGAGGTAACGTACGATGTGACGGTGCAGGATGAAGAGGAAAACTATATCGAGACACGTACCAATATCACCAACACGATACAGTTCTCTAACGGTTACTTCGATGCATATGCATCAGGAGGTTCCGTTGACCAACTTCACACCATTCTGGTACAGATAGTGCCGAACTACCTCTACGTGCTCGCCGATGCCGACCAAAGAGCAAGTTGGTTGAGTCTTGAGTAAAAAGTTAGTGTGGGAATTAAGTTGCAGTTGGTTAAAAAATATTAACGAAAGGCATAACTATCAATTGTCAATTGTCAATTGTCAATTATTCTTTGTACCTTTGCACCCGTTTTCGGGATGTAGCGCAGTTGGTTAGCGTACACGTCTGGGGGGCGTGTGGTCGCCAGTTCGAGTCTGGTCATCCCGACAAAAATCTCCACTAACCGCCGTAAACAGGCGGTTTTTTGTTATGTCGCCTGATTTTGGTCGGACGTAATTCGGACGCGATTTATTAACAGTCTCATAATCCATTGCACGAAGAAAAGTAAAGCAATGGATAAAAAAAAGTTTTTTTTTAACGCCGTAAGTTGTTCCTTAAACGGAAAAACTTGGACTACCCCCGTATATCACAAGGGCAGGGAAAACTATGTCGATTTCTCTTCCTACGACCCAGCTACAGGAGGGATGCACCGCAAGAAGATAATGTTGGATCATATAAAGAGTACTCGGACTCGGAGCTCTTACGCCCACTCACTCATCGAGGAGCTGACACAGAGACTTATGCGCGGTTGGAACCCCTGGGTGGAGGCACGTGCTGGTACGCAATTCCTGACATGGGACGAGGTGTGCGAACTGTATAAGAAATATGTCATAAAGCTGCACAACGACAACGCCTTCAGGGACGAGACGGTGCGCGATTACCTCTCGCGCCTGAAGGTTCTCAGTGAGTGGAAGGGTATGAGAACGTACAAGGTGTTCTATCCCTATCAGATAGACGAAACGGTGTTGTCAAAATTCATGGATTACATACTGATGGAGCGCAATAACTCCGTACAGACGTACAATAACTATGTGGCGTGGCTGCGCACCTTTTTCGCGTGGATGATGGCGAGGCGGTATGTGCACGATGACCCTACAGTAGGACTTCAGACTATACGCCGTCCGAAGAACAAGAACCGCACGGTGATTCCAGACAAGGTGCTGGTGGAGATACGCCGCTATCTCGAAGAACGTAACAAACACTATCTGCTTGCCTGCTACATACTGCACTACATGTTCGTGCGTCCTGCCGAGATGGCAACGCTCCGTCTGCAAGACTTCCAGATAGCCAAAAAGACTCTGATACTGCACGGTGACCAGACAAAGAACCGTCAGGATGCAGTGGTGACGCTGCCCGACCATATAGTGAAACTCATGATCGAGTTGTCTGTTTTTGACTATCCAGGAAACTATTATTTATTCTCGGACAAATTCAGTCCAGGAGAAACATGGAAAGACTCGAAGCAGTTCCGCGACTTCTGGAACTATCACCTAAGGCGTGACTTGAACCTGCCTGCTCAGTACAAGTTCTACAGTCTGAAGGACACTGGCATCACCAATATGCTGCGTGCCAATACCGACCCCATCAGCGTGAGGGATCAGGCACGCCATTCCTCGCTGCTAATCACCAATACCTATACGCCTCTTGACATCAAGGAGGCAAACCCGCTGATACTCTCCTACCAAGGCGTGTTTTGATACCAGAGAAAACTCTGCGAGTAGCAGCCGGAGTTTTCTATTCTGTTATCTCATAAAAATAACCTGTCATCAGAGGGTCTATGCCGTCATCGGTGATGTCGTACTCCACCTTCTCACACAGGTACTTCTTGCCTCTGATGAGGAATACCTGCGACACATCGGGAGGGGTGGAAGCGAGAAACTGGAATGTGTGTTGTGTACGGAAATCCATGCTCAGCTGCGTTGATTCTCCGTATGTCGCCACGGTTTTGATAGCCGGGCTGCCACCTTCATAAATACGGAAAGAATACGGCAACTGGGTGTATTTTATCAGTTTATAGGTGTTGTCCGTCCACCCTACAGGTGCGACTGTCATGTGATACAGAGGCCCAGAGGGTTGATAATGGACAGCCCCTTGGCCATCAATCACCACATTTATGGTTTCCCAGCCATACTGTACTGGTCCTGCGGGCTGCATACCATTAAAGAAAAACACCTGCAGCCTATCTTCAGGGTCGCTTTTCTCGGGGATAGGCGTGTTGATGTCCGCCCACAGGTCGTTAGTGATCTCAGTTCCGGAATTCCTTGTGTCGGTAAGCTTCAGTCTTACGGTTTCGAGAGCACATTCGATATTCTTGTAATGATTCCAACCTTCAGGGGATCCATTCTCCTTGGTGACATAGTCATTCAGCACGTTGAAGTCAAACATCTGCAGGGCAACGGGGCTTATCTTCATTTGTTTGACATCTTCCGTCTCGTTTACTATTATATCTCTGAACTGGTTGATATAGACGACTCGTTGCGTGTCTTTGTTGTAGCATGACATAGTTCCGTCGGTATCCACGTAAAGATACTTGGCTTTCTTCTCCTCACTCCACGTCTGCCAGTCCTCGGTGAAAATCACAGAATAGGGTTGCCTCTCATAGAGAGCGAGAAGTATTCTGTCTGCCTTGTCGTAATCATGTGCGTCGCTTAGATCGTACCCTATGTTGGAAGCGACAATGAATTTGCTTTCGATTTCCCCGGCTTTATCAGAGTCAATCTCTGCTGAGAAACTATCAACTATTTCAATCTCGGAAATGTCTGCAGTACCTTGTAACTGCTTCTTGAAGATGATGGTTTTGTTTACTGCGTCAGTCCGTACGTCACAGCGCAGGAACAACTTCATCTCGTCCAGTAGCTCTTTTACCGTCCAGTGTGGCAGCATATAGTTGGGGTATCGGGTTGAGCGAGCGTTAGCAATATATATGTCCTTATATATACTGTCTGAGTAATCCGAGAAATCCACTTCGTACCCCAACTGAAAAAACAGTTTCTCAAGTATGTAAAACAGACGGGGTTGTGGCACTTCAGGAATCTGGTATAACTCGAATGAGTCTGTGTCTGGTTCTGTCTGCCACCAAAAGATGTCGTTTTTAAGCAAACTTGCCGTATCGTTGTATGCAGGCACGAACACGAAGTTCCTGTTCGTGGAAGCAAAATATTTCCCGTTCTCTGTCATGCCTGTCGCCTTCCAGTAGTATTTACCGTCAATAACTTTATGCGCCTGGCTGTCGTTGAATGACATATATAGAAACGTTTTGTCAGGAGGAGGGGGTATTATCTCTCCTTGCCGCAGCTGCGCACCTTGGGAGCGCCCGTTGTAGCTTTGATACGGCACGGTAAGGCGGTGATAGAATCTGAATTCTGTCTGTGCACCGTACCATGCAGCATAGTATATTTCTCCGATATATACCTCGTCGATATACTTGTCGGCGATACCTGACGGCAACTCCGAAATGCGTCCTTCCGTCAGCTGTACGGTCACTGCGGTATCAGTCACCTTTATAATCGTGGCATTGCCGCTTTGGATTGTGCTGCCATCGTTTTTAATAACGCAGTCGAACTTGACACTGTCCTTGCTCACCTCGCTACGGCAGAGAGGACCGAAGAAAAGAATGTTTGTCGCAATATCGAGAGGCAGCTCTATGTCAAGGGAGTAGGTGCCCTTCTCAGTGAGAGACGGGTTTTCTTTGGTCATCTTTATGCTTTTTCCTGAGGCAGGAAAGACCTCGTGGTTGTCAAGAAATACTTGTATCATGCTCCAATCAGTTTGTTGTAGTACTTACGTTTCTTCTCCAGTTCCTGTATGGAGATATTGGTTTCTATGCCGTCATCTATCTGGTCAGACAGACGTCCGACGGTTTCGCTGACCTGGTGCAGTGTGCCGCTCAGTTCCTCGTTGTTGTTGACGACATTTATGACTGGAGCCACCACCTGCGCCGCGGGTCCTCCTATCACGTTTTTCACGTCTTCTGCCCTTAGCGCCGCCACCTTGTTATTGCGCTGTGCCTGGTCGATGAGCGACAGTACAGGTGCTATGTTCGGATTGTTGACAGCCTGGTGGTTGGCAACAAACTCTCCTTCATGCACCACGCCAGCCTCACGGCGGTAGTTCCTGCCGCCAGTGAAGCCTCCTTCGTAGTAGCCTGAGGCTTGTTGCGCCTCGTGCTGCTTCTGTATCGTGGCAATCTGTATAGCACCTGCAGCAACAGCCATGCTGGCGGCGATAGGACCGAGCCACCATGCAACCTTGCTGGCACTGGCGTATGCGTTAATGGCTGCCATCGCTGTGCTTGCCACCGCCTGCGCATATTCCATTGCCATAGCTTTCTCGTTGGCTTCGCTCTTAGCCTTTGCTATGGCTTTTTCTTTCTGCTTCTCCAGTTTGGTGGTGTCCTTTCCCGCCTTCTTGGCGGCATCAATCTGACGGTCGTAGTTGGATTCCACCCTTGTCGCTTCAAGGTCTGAACATGCTTGGGCGTAGCTGCTGACAGCCGACATAAAGCTGCTGATGGTGGAGTAGGCTGCCTGTGCTCCTGCAACGATAGCCTGCATCGTTTCGTTATCCAGCTGGCGTTTTGCCTCCTGATATTCGCGGTTGTTCTCATAGTCTTCACCGTACAGTTTCTTCAGTTCCTCATTGATTATCTCTTGTGTCTTGACAGCCTGTGCTATGGAGAAAAGTCCTGTGGCGGCATTGTCGCCTGCGTCGTACTGTTTTGCTCCGGCAGCTTTCTTGGCAGTCTCAAGTGCTTGCGCAGCCTTCGTCGCTATGTCCTGGTTGGCAATCTGCTCCGCCTTCATCTCTGCATACTTCTTTCTAATGTGTTCGATGATGGCGTTATACTCTGCTTTCGTCATTTCACCTTGTTCAACAAGGATTCCGTAGAAGGACTTCACGCCTTGCAGCTCTATTTCCTGCATCTTGTCGTAATCGGCTTTGCCTATCTCCTGCCGGTACTGGCTCAGACGTTGCAGCCAAGATTGCTCCAGTCTGAACTTGTGTTCCTCATCCTTCTCCGCGATTTGCTCTCCTATCTCTATCCATTCTTTTGAGCCGTCACGGTATAGGTTCTGTCTCTGTTTGAGAGCGGTCATTTCCGACTGGAATAAAGCCTCTTCCATCGCATCATTGTCCGTGACGCGCTGCTGCATGTACTGTCTGCGGATGTTACGGTCTCGCTGGAGTTTCTCAACGGAAATGGTCTTTTCGTCTTGCTTCAGCTGCCACTGGTAATACTCTGACTCCTCTTTCTCGCGGTTTTCGAGCATTTTTTTGAACTCGGTAGAGTCTTCGCCGTACATTTTTTTCATCGCATTGTAGTAATTCTCCGTGATGCGGTGTTTCTCTTCTATGTAGTCGGTGTATGTCGTGGTTCCTTCCCTGTAAGCCAGCATCTCCTCGGCAACTTCAGCCTTGTATTCGGCTTTAATTGCTTCAGCACGTTCCCTCATCTCTTTTTCGCGTCTGGCTTTTTCCCTCTCGGCTGCCTTCTGCTGCTTAGCTTTTGCCTTGTTGTCAGTATCCGTAGTGTACTCGGTGACGGTTCCTCCAACAGGGGAGTAGTTCGCGTTGTCGTTTCTGGTTACTCTTTCGTTGTATTTCTCATTGAGTTTCTCGTTTTTTCTCAACTGGTCATCAAGATTTTTATTTATTGCTTCTTGCTGTTTTATCTCCTTATCGACGTAGTTGAGTCTTCCCTGGTGTATCCTCTCCTGCTCTTTGCTTTTTTTCAATCCGTCTGACTCTTCATAGCCTACGACTTGTTTGTTCGCTGAACCAGCAACCCTCCTGTATATTGGAGTGACTTTCATCTGTTCGGGATGCGCATCCCTGTAGGCATACACGGAATTGAGGGAATGATTTATCGTTTCCCTCTTTGAGTTGAGGTCGAGCAACTTCTTCTCAACATCAACCTTTTTCTGGTATATAGCCTCTGCCTTTGCTGCGAGTGTTAGGTTGTTGATGTATTCCTTGATGGAATTTGAGTTCTGCTCATACAACTGTCCTTCGCGGTTGATGGATGCGTGGTAGTCAGGCACTATGCTCTGGAGTGTCCTGATGGCTTTTCTTCTTTCATCAATACTGAAGCGGTTGGAGCGTATTATTCTGGTAAGCCTGTCCACCTTGACAATCTGCTCAGCGGTAGAGTCGTTCACCTGTTTGTTTATTTCCTCCTGCGTCTTTTGTATAGCTCTCAGGTTCTTTATCTCCTGGATATTGTTTCTTACGGCTTCGTTGTGTTTGTAGATCGCCGCAATTACGCTGTATATTGCCGTGCCCACCGCAAGCAATACTGTTACGAGTGCTCCCCATGGGTTTGCGAGTGTCGCAATTTTTGCCGCCCGCATTACTGCGATATACCCTTGCACGCCTTTCGTCACCAGTGCCCATACCGCATGGGCTCCAACCAAGGCGTTGCGTGTAAACAGTACGGCTACCGCCACGGCTTTCTCTCTTGCGGCGACTATGACTTCCCATGCCGCCACCAGTCTCAGCTGTATTGTATGTGCCTTATATATGGCGGTGTTGAAAGCAACGGCAGAAGCCAGGGACAACAGTGCTCCTTTGTTTTCAAGAACGAATGTTGTCAAGGTGCTTAGAAGTTTTACAAACATTCCTCCTGCGGAAATCGTGTATTTCATAACAGGGAGGAGCTGACCGCCCAACTCCACGGTCATCTCGTGGAATGCCTTTTTTGTCTTCTCTAACTTAGCCTCCACGGTGTTGTTCATGGTGTCATATTCCTTGACAACAGAATTATGCTCCCTGTATGCCTTTGTGGCAAGTTCTTGGCGTGCCCTTACGTCATCTATCTTGTCAGCGAGGGTGGAGAGCACTCCCACGGCACGGCTGCCGTCCAGTCCCATGTCGTCAAGCATCTTCATCATTATCTGCGGGTCGGCACGCTTCAGGCTGTCGGCAACGGCGAGTACGGCGGCGTTGGCATCCGTCTTCAGAAGATTCGTGAATTTAGCAAAGTCCATTCCGGCAATCTTGGCGAATTTGGCTGTGTCGGTCTGCATCTTGGTAAGCATGTTGCCGAATGCCGTCGCCGCCATCTCATCACGCAGCATGTTCTCGTCCATTACCGCACCGAAGCCCATTATCTGAGCCTGTGTCAGTCCGAGTTGCTTGCCGAAACCCGCGACGCGAGCCGTGAAGTCCACGAGATACCCCGCCTGTGCTGAAGAATTCTGTGCCAACTCGTTTATGGCAGAACCAGTGGCGAGCATAGCACCTCTGAGTCCTATCTTCTTATCCTCGCCGAATGCCATGGCGAGCTTGCCCACCTTGTCGATGGCTCCGTCACCGAGGTCATCGCCGAGCGCCACCTGTATCATGTTGCCTGCATCAACGAAGTCGAGGATGTCTTTCTTGCTGGTCTTACCCAATCGTCCTGCAGCACCTGCCAGTTCGTTGAGTTGTTCCCTGCCGGTGCGTGTGTTGATTTTCTTCAATTCTTCGTTCAAGTCTCGCACACCTTCCTGCGTTAGTCCGGTGTACTTCCTCGTGTTAGCCATGGATTCCTCCATCTGGGCATAATCCTTAACGGTGTTGCGTATGGTTTGCGACATCCCTGTTATGCTCTGGAAAATCAAAAAGACTCCACCCCAACTGTCATTCAAAAGCTTAAAGAATCTTCCCCATAAGGATGATTGTTCTTGCCCCTCTTGTTTGATAATTCTGAGTTCCCGTTTCGTGTCTTGTAATGTTGCATTGAGGTGCTTCCATTCCCTGCTGTTACGTTCAATATTTCCGCTGTTCAACTGCTTGTTGATGGCTTTTGTAACTTGTTTTAGCTCTTTTTGTTTTGCGGTGCTCATGTTATCAAGGGCTCGATTAAGTCCTTGCACGAGAGTCGTTTGTTTCGCAATGTTTTTATCAGTTTCTTTTATTTCTCTGTTCAATGCTTTCCATACGTCTATCTTACCATCACGAAAGGCTTCGTCACGGCGTCTCTTCAGTGTTTCTAATTGCTGTTTTAGATTTTTCAGCTTTACTTCTGCATCTTTGTCGTTGATGAGTATTTTCGCGGTGTAGATTTCTTCTCTTGATGCCATAAAAATCGGTATATTTACATTTCTTTTTGCAAATATACCGACAAAGTGTTGTATTTGAAAATACTCTTATTCTTTCGTTATACGTTTGTCGAAATCGGCGAGGGCTTCATGAATTTTTTCTTCCAGCCTAGTCATGGTATCCTCCACAATAAATCTTGTTTCTTCCAGTGCGTCGCATTTTACGTTTGCTGTGTATTTTTCCCTTGGCTTATAGTAGTATGCGTCTGTTACCACCGCCATTCCTGATATAGATTTCATGTTTCTGGGGTGGATTCTAATCAGTGTAGAACTGCGGTCTTCTGCAAGATAAGAAATGGCGTTTTTTGTTCCAGCTATAACAAAAAATGCTATTATAGCGATTCCCAAGAATGTTGCAGCCTCTGTTGACATGAAAAACCACATATATACCTCCTTTTTCTTATTTCTGTTACAAATTTAGTAATAATTTTTGTAATCACAAAGAAAACGGAGGAAAACTTTTCAAGTTTCTTTCTCCAGTGCCTGCTTTGCCCTTATAAGGTAGGCTCTGCGTGCTTCCAGTCCGTTGGTGCCGCCGTTGATTCTCTTTGTTATCTCCATGAAGAAATTGTTGTCGGCGAGTTGGTTAAGTCCATTCGTCTTCCAGAACCACATCGACGAGCGTATTGCTCCCACAGGCTTACACAGCAGCTCAGGGTATGCCACCACGTCGAAGCCGCAATACTTCTTGTATTCCTCGTAATTCGCCCTGCCTGTCAGTTGTATCAGCCCTCTTCCCTTGTATCGCTGACCGTCGCCATCGGCTTGCGGAGTATTACCCAGCTTCACGGCAAGTTTGCCTGTGTCGTAGGCAGCACCAGAGGCAAGTTCCTTGGTGTACCGCATCTCTGCGCTCTCGTGCGCTATCTGCGCCAGGTAGTGCGCCCACCTTGCATCGGTAGTGATACCGAACTCTGGAGCAAACCTGTTCAATAGTTCCACTACTTTGTCAAGGTTGTACCCGGCGAAATTCCTATTCGCCTTGATGTTCTTCTCTACGTTAGGCATTATAGCCTTCAACTGTCCTTTTGTTATATCCATATTATATACTTGGTAAAAATCCTGCCTATATTCTCCCGAACCGTGGCAGGGGAAACCTTAATAATTAAAAACCTAAATCTATGAAAAAAGTTATTCTTATGTCACGTCCTCTGTGTTAAGGTAATCGCTCAGGAACGGTATGCGCTCCACGAACTTCAGGCGCAGCACGTAGTAGAGCATTGATACTGCGTGCCATGGTGCCGTGTCCTGCCTGAATATCAGCTTGCAGTTCTTCAGCACGTTCAGGGCGTAGAAGTATATTACTACATACGTGACGAAGCTCACGCACTGCACCGCGCCGGACATCTGCCCCTTCATTCTCCCTATGGCATATATCGCCGTGCACAGCACAAAGAAGATAGTTGCCTCTCCCACGCACCTCAGAGCCTTCTTGTTGTTCCATTCCTCACCGTAGGCTATCATGCCTGACAGGTAGCCAAACAGGAAGTTCACGAAGAATATGAGGAACAAGCTCCACAGTTCCCCCTCTATGGGCTTGAGATATGCCAGGACAGCTATCACTATCCCCACTATCAGTTGTTTTGTCTGCTCAATAATCATGATTTTCTGTATATTCTTATCAAAAAGTAAGCAAAACCTGCGACTGCGAGTACCAGCAGCCAGTTCCTGAGAGTGTCCCATATCGAAGGAGGCTTGGAGGTCTTTGCCTCCCTCTCACGGCTCACCACTCTCTGCAGGCTGTCACAACGAGACTTATACATTGACACCAGTTCCGTCAGTTCTGACTCCTTATCTACGTAGATGTATGTCACCTGGTGGTCTTTCACTGTGTCGCCTGCCTCGTTCTTTACTATGAGCCTGTCACGCCAGCGATCAACATACTCCTTAGTCTTCTCGATACGCACGCTGTCCTTCAGCACGGTGTCAATCTGCACCACTGTCAGGGTGTCTCTCATCACGACGGACACCGTCTTGTGGCTGCACCCCTGCAGGATAGCCATTAGCACGAACACGAAGATTAGGAACACAAAAGCCTTGATGTTCCACGTCATCTGCTGTTGCCATTTGTCATTTCTCATAGCCAGTCCTCCGTTATGTTATTATTATGTCGGTGACGCCAGCCTTGCGTGTCTCGGCCGGAACCACTCCGTCCTTGCGTGCCTTCTTGATAAGCTCAGGCTCCGCCATGTCTTCCTGATACTGGGGAGGATAGATGTACACCACCTCTTTGTCGCCATACTTACGCATAGCCTCCGCCGTGCGCATCTGCGCTGTCTCTACCTGCTTGCCTCGCTTGATGTTGAGGTACACGTGGGTAGTCAACACCTCTGTTTCTTTTAATTTTGCCATGATAATTTTGAATTATGATTTTTGAATTATGGATTATGAATTTTGAGTTACCTTTGCACACGTTTTTTTTCACTACACATATATACAGCTTATGTTCAATCTCATATCCTACCGTGCCACCTTCTGCCGCAACGGTCGCCTTGCACCCGACGGTCAGGGTCTGCTGCAGATAGAGTGCTCACAGCAGCGCCGCAAGGCATATTTCTCTGCCCGTGTAAGGGTGAAGCCCGACCAGTTCCTGCATGGGCAGGTTGTCAACCACCCCATTGCCGATGCCCTCAACTACCGTCTGCGTCAGATGATATACGACCTTCAGACGGTGGAAATGGACTGCATGCGCCGTGGTGTGGAGCCTACCCTTGAGGTCCTGCGTCAGGCATGGCATGAGGCATCGCGTCCTACGGCGCGCATCATCGACTTTGGTATGGAGATGCTCAACGGTTCCACCAACCGCCGTGAGATGACCCGCCGTTCCTACCGCACCTTGTTCAACTCATTGGAGAAGTTCCGCCCTTCAGCCTTAGTCCAGGACATCGACTACTCCTTTGTCTGTAAGTATGACGCGTGGCTCAAGGCGCATGGCTCAGGACCTAACACCCGTATATGCCGCCTGAGGCTGTTGCGTACCATAGTGCTTGAGGCGAAGCGCCGCAATATCGTCACTGTGTCGCCCTTCGACCGTTTCAAGATACCCCCAAATGACAAGCAGGCGAGGCTTTCTCTCCGTGCAGCAGCTGCATAAGGTTGAGAGTCTCAGTCTTATAGGCAAGACCGCCCGTGTGCGTGACCTGTTCCTGCTGTCGTGCTATACGGGACTGCGTTTTTCCGATGTCGAGACACTGCGTGACGAGCACTTCAGCAAGGGTTGGATCAAGAAGCGTATGGTCAAGACCCAGACAGATGTCCATATCCCCGCGTCTGAGTTGTTCGACGGCAAAGCCATTCCTCTGATTGAGAGATACGGCGGTGTTACCAGGCTGACCTCCTCCATGGGGAGCAATGCCACCGTCAACAAGTACCTGAAGGAGGTGCTGCGCCTCGCTGGCTGTGGTGACTGTGGCTTCACGTTCCATACGGCACGCCACACCTTCGCATCACTGTTGCTGCAGCAAGGAGTCGGCATGGCAACCATACAACGTCTGCTTGGCCATGCCTCTGTCGCCACCACCGAGATATATGCGGAGGTTACCCCTGATGTCATCAAGAACGACCTGCGCCGTGCCCAGCGCAAGCGTAAGGGTGGTTAATTTCACTTCGGATAAGTCCGTAGGAAACTATTCACGTGTGCTCAGAATGTCAAGGAACACTGCGGACTGCGAGCAATCCAATGGTTTAGGTGGTGCATTAAAAGTGCCCTGTCAGTGCACCAATGATGCACCACCCACTGTATTTTTAGTAGCTATTGTAGTCGCTGCGGCGCAGGGTGAAACCGCCGTCGGTGTATGTCGCTTCCACCGTGTAGCAGCACTGGCTACCCTTGCACTCGTCCCATTCCGCGTCAAGGTTATCTATGCGGTATCTGCCCTCGGGGTCGGTGGTAATGTCGCGGTCGGCAAGAACCTCCACTCCAGCGGCGTGCTTCGCGCTCACAACGATGTGTGCCTGGTGCTGCTGACCGTCGGCAAAGCTTATCTCGAAGTATGCGCCCTCCAGACCGCTTACGAGGGTGTCGCCGTCCTCGTCCTCGTCGCCCTCTATCCAAGAGCCGTAGTCACAGTCGAAGTCCTCGAATACAACAGGGTCAATCCTTCTGCCGCTCGTACCGTCAGCAAGCGTTATGCCGTAGATGTTGTCGGCTATCCAGTTGCCGCAACAAGAGTTTCCTACGGTATTGTAGGCAAACCAGTTTCCTACGGAATTCGAAACAAAACTGTTTCCTACGTTATTCGAACTAAAACCGTTTCCTACGGAGTTGTAACGGAAATATTGTCCTACGTTATTGTAGGCAAATGATTGTCCTACGGAGTTATACCAGAAATCTTGTCCTACGTTATTCTCTTGGAAATATTGTCCTACGTTATTCGAACTAAAACCGTTTCCTACGGAGTTATACCAGAAATATTGTCCTACGGAGTTTTTTTGGAATAATTGTCCTACGAAGTTGTAACGGAATGATTGTCCTACGGAATTGTAACTTCCGTTTGCTCCTACCTTATTAGCAAAGGCGTTTCCGGCGATAGCCCAGTTGCGGTTGTTAGGGGCGAACTCGTTGCCGTAGCAGTCCGAGTACGCCGTGCCGCCGAGGGTGATGTTGGTGAGCTTTGTCGCTTTCGTCGAAGAAAGGGAGTAATGGTGTATCACATTGCTGTGCACCTTGATGGAGGTCTGTGATGCCTCGTGTATCGACGTGTCACGGCTCGTTGTTCCGCTGAGGTAGTCGAAGGTGTAGCGATACACCGCGCCGCCCGTCAGGGTTGCACCGCTCGGATACATAATGCTTGATTTGTCGATGTCGAAGAAACCGAGGTACTGGTTTACTAAGTCCGTCGCCGTACCCTTTATCGACTGTATCTTATAGCGTGCGAACATGATGTTCTTGAAGTCGTAGGGGCACTCGTTGCCATACTCGTCCTTCATGTACCATATCACGCCCTTGCCGTTCACTGCTTCCGCCCACGCCCAGCGTGTCGTGTCGTTGTCAAGGCAGTATTTCAGCTGCCATGCCTCCAGCTTCGCGTTCTCGAAGTACGTGTCGTCCTCATGGAGCGTAGCCCTTGCGTTCTCGTTGAGTGTGGAGGCAGTGTCAGCAAGCACTATTATGTCAAACTGGTGTCCTGCCGCCTGCGTGCCTGGGCTTGCCGTGGTCGTCACGTAGTCAGTGATGCGGTAGTGCTGTCCTGGTATCAGCCTGCCAGCCTCCCTCAGAGCCTTCAGCTCCTCGTATGTCACCTCCTCCAGGCAACGTGGGTCGCCCTTCATGAAGTCCGCCCCTATCAAGCATGACATTTCGCCGTCCGAGTCTTTGTCAGCCTCCGACGTCAGCGTTATGTCCGTGGTGTACAGCCTCACCACGTTCTCATGGTCGTCACCCTCGAAGTTCTCGTCAGGAAGAATAAACTCCGCTTCGAGCATCAGCTTGCCGGGCATCAGCTGACCGCCGAGCTCCTCCATTGCCTGTTGGTCGAAGAAGCATATCACCTTCTGACTGTCCGTCAGCTTTGCGCAGCGTGTCATTACCGCCCCGCTGCCTCCTGTAGAGGAGCACACGTAGGGATTTTTCTTGTCCGTGGTCCAGAAGCGGAAGTTGAAGCATGCCGTGTTGTCGAGCGACACCATGTTTCCGCTTCCGTTCATGTACTTGGCTTCTATGTCAACTATGACCGAGAAGTCCGATTTGTAGTACTTGTAGTCCATATATGTATGAATTGTGAGTTGTTGAATTATCCTTGCTGTGCTTCCGCGTGTGGACGCATTGCTTCCGCGTGCAGAGGCATTGCTTCCGCATGTCCTTGCTTAGCGTCCGCGTCAGTTCCACCAGCCTTTCGTCCTGCCATATTGGTACATGGTATCGAGGTGTGTCTTGTCGGTGGTGGACATCATGACGTGGTAGCCGTGCGTTACGGTGTACGTCATACCGTTCTTCACTACTCTTACCCATGCCCTGATGTCGCCTGGCACTTCTTCGCTGACCCCGAGAAGCTCCATGCGTACAGAGTTTGCCGTGTCACGGTACGCATAGCCCATGTACCACTCATTCTCCGCTGACACTATCTCCAGTCCGTCGCTGTAGTCACGGAGCACCAGCGGAACGATAGGGGTCTGGCGGTCACTGATGAAGTTGACAACCCTGTTATACAAGGTAGAGCCGAGGTTTCCTATTTCCTCCGGATTGTTGAAGATAAGCACAGACGTAGAGCTGGTGTCCTCATACTCTGCAAATGCCTTCTTGATGTATGACGGTGCGTTGGCATACGTCCACTGATAGAGGTAACGGAGTGTGCTTGCGTCTGGATAGAAAGCGTAGTATGCCGTGCCGTGCGCCTGCGTGGCGTTGGTGGAGTGGTAGCAGAATACCACCGCCTCCGTCGTGTCGCCATCCGTGCCTCCTGTATCGCCGTCGTCAATCTCCATATTGCGTGAGTGCAGCGGTATGCCGCCAAAGTGGTACAGCGCACCTTTCGGCATACCTGTGCCGCCTGATGTAAGATAGTCGGCTATGTTTACCGAGACTGCCTTGCCTGTCACCGTCTCGGCAAGTGCGTCAACAGTAGAGGTGTCCGCCTTGCCGCTGATGTCCTGGTGCTCCTGCAGGGCTGTCGCTCCGGCTGCAGCACCGTTGCGTATAGTGTCAAGATCCTGTATTGCATCCTGCTTACTGTTGAGTTGATTCAGAAACTGCTGCACCGTCTGTTCTGTCACCAGTTCGCTTGCGAAAAAATCGAACACGGCGGCAACCATTCTGTTGGTCACGCTGTTCGGTTCCGTGGCATCCTTTATCTCCTGGATGATGCCGAGTATCGTTTCTCTTGATTCTGACATATCTTAATATGTTTTGGGTTTTACTGTGCAAATATAGAGATATAATGTGTACGTTGAAAATACTCTAAAAACCTCTCAGGGTGTTGTCGATGTTGTTACCGGAGACGTTGCCGAACATCGCCTGTACGACGTTAGAGAGGTTGCCCATGAACGCCTCTCCGTACAGGTCGCGCTCCACCCTTGCCAACACTTTGATAGAACTGAGGTACCGCCTGGAGAACCAGTCCCTTTTCTGTCTCGGTTTCCCCATCTTGTGTTCCTTGCGGTATGCCTTACCGAGGAACTGCAGTCCGTTCTCGTCATCCTTGCCGCTGTTGCCACGGCGGTAGCCCCTGCCTACACCTCGCGCCACGTATATGCCGTAGAGCATGAACTCGTGCGCAATGGTAATCTGTCCTGACGTGTCGGTTACGTGGTGTGAGAAACTGTCATGCAGCCGTCCTGTATCGACGATGCCGAGCCTCAGGATGTTCTCACGCCATATCGTGACCATCATCTCCGCCCATCCCTGCTCCCACTGCCTGATGTCCTGCTCAGTGACGGGTCGCCTTATCTCACGTCCACTGCTCATCGTCGTAAACGAGGTCTATGGGTTCCTGGACGTAGAGGGTGAAGTGCAGCCCCGTCATGCCTGAGAGGTAGTAGCGGCCTATCTCCTGATTGGGTATGGTGTGGGTGTCGAAGTACATCATCTTCTCCTCGTACTGGTACTTGTCGCGTATTATCCTCGACACGAACTGGTGGAACAGCTCACGGCACAGGTCCAGCTCCTCCTGGCGGCTCTGCATGTTGTCATACTCGTAGGCAGAGAGTATGAACACGGTGTACGCCCTTCGCTTCGAGAAGCCGTAGGCACCGTCCGACGAGCTGAGGTTTCCGCTGTTGGTGTCGCTGATGGCGACGAAGCGGTCGTTGTCGCGGTACTCCTCGAACAGTCCCTCAAGGTTGTCCGAGTTGCTTATGGTGACAGGCACGAATCCTTTCTCCTGCGCCAGTTTGTTATGCTCCGCCATGGTGCGGAAGTATGCTATGGCATCAAATTTACTTCTTTCCATATTTGTTCTTTATTTCGGCAGCCTCACGGGCGAGGGCGTTAAGCTCTGCCAGTGCCGTCCATGTGTCTATATCTTCCAGGATATGCTTCTGTTTCGTCACGTCGCCCTTGGTGAGCAACCGTATCTGTGCCCTCATGCTCTCTATGAGGTTCTGCTGCGTCACTGTCGCGCCCTCTTCCTCTGATGACTTCAGGAAATCGGGGAACTGCCGTGCGAGCAGCTGCTTTACGGCGTTGAACCACAGGAACGTGCCTGTCAGTACCTCTTCCCTCAGCTCCTCCACCTCCTCGTCGTCAGGTATGCCGTAAAGCAGGCGCGCCATGGCGGCAAGGTTTTCCTCGTTCCGTCCCTGCAGGTATGACTGGTAGCGGTTCTCCACCTTCAGATAGTCCCCAAAGGGAAATTCCTGCAGTCTGAAGTCCACCGCCTTGTATATGCCTATCCGCTCTATCCTCACCGTGAGCTGCTCGGCGTGGCACAGCCAATCCAAAGGCTCCACCACCGATGGCAGCAGCTGCGGGTCGAGCAGGAAGGTGTGCGCTGTATTCCTCTCGCGGCACAGCCACCCCTGGCCTGTCTTGCGTGCCACCTCCACCCCTGAGAAGTACAGGAACGCCGCCACCTTTACGCGGTTCTCCCATTCGGGCGACTCACCGTAGAGCCACAGCAGGCGGAACATGCGGCGCAGCTGCTCCTGTGTCAGATCTCCCCATGAAGTGGGCACGGTAAAAGACATCTTCCTACATAAAGAAGAAAGAGGGGTCTTCCTTTTTGTTCTGGTATCTCTCTGCATGGCGTTTGCGGTATATGCGTGACTGTACGTAGGTAGGGTAGAAGTCAGGGTAAGCCTCTAACTGCTCCATGATCTGCTGCAGTATCACCTTGTTCGGGCACGGAAGGCTACTCTGCGATATGTAGTCGGCGGTGAAGAGGCGGCACTTCTGCGCTATGGTGTGGTCGGCGTTGCTGAGCGTGGCGGTGCGTGTCTTCAGCAGCAGCTCTTCCATGTACTCCTCGCTTATCTCCTTCCTGAGCAGCGTGTCGGCTTGTGCCGCGCGTCCTGTCGCTGTCATCCAGTTCAGCGTTGTCATCGGCAGCGAGGTGAACATCAGGAGGTGGTCGGGGGAGTAGAAGAGTGTGCTGATGACATTCTTCGCCTGCGCCGTCTCGCCCCAATGGGGTATTGAGGTAAGCAGTGTTACCATCTGTCCCGTGGCGCGCAGTTTCTCCACTGTCAGCTCCTCGATGAGGGCATCGACTCTGGCGCGGCTTGCCGGCGCGGTGCTGTCAGTCGATACTATGCCGAAGCCTGTGGCGGTTAGCACGAGGTCGAGTGAGCGGCAGGTGCGCACGAAGGCGTCAAGGCACACACGGCGTATGCACAGCCGTTTCAACTGCTCGCTGCCGTCAAGGAACCCCTCGTGGGTGGGTGACACTATATGGTTTATGGTGAAGGCGTATGCCGTGGTGAGCATGGCTTTCATGCGCTCATATACTGAAGTGTTGCGCTCGGGCATCTTTGCCGCCGGCACCTCTCTCTCGAATATCTCTTTTGTTATCTCATCAAGAATTTCCATCGTCCTGTCCTCCGTTGTTAGTCGTCACCTGCTTGGCGTCGGTGTTCTTGTCAAGCGTGGTGAGCATTATCATTGGTATGTCGGGATACACCCTGTCTTCCCATCCGTTGTAGAATATGACGGTGTTGTGCACCGTCATCATCATGTCGTGTGGCATGGTCTCCAGCGCCTGCTTCATGGTGAAGAGCTCCCTCTTGTCAGAGCCTGAGTTGTTCATCTGGCTCTTGCCTGGCGTGGCGCCAGCGAGGTTGGGGTGCACGTTGTCGGAGTAGGCGAGCACATTGCTTGCCTCCGCCACGTCGTCGTTATACTCGTTGCCAGCCTTGGTAGTGTCCACCACGTTTATTTTGATGTTGTGGCGCTCCTTGCCGTCCAGTGTGGTGTTGAACTCGCTCCACAGCAGTTTGTCGGAGTTCTCCGAGCCGCTGAGGTATTCGCGCAGCTGCTGCAGAAACTCGTTCTTCATGTCGACAAACTCCGTCGTATTGGCTGATATGCCGCGTTCCCTGGCACGTCTCTCCCAGAACTCGGTGCTTATCTCTATGTGGTAGCGTATGCTCTGCCCGTTCTTCATCTTTGCCTTCTTGGCGGCGGTGAGCAGTCCGTAGATGTCATACCATCCGTCCCTCAGCGTGGCGCTCCAGTAGGGTATGGGGTAGTACTGGCACCCCACCGTCGGCATACGGCACACTATGGCGAACTTGGTGTAGCGAGCCGGTGTCACCTTGAACTGCCCCAGCGGGTCTTTCTCCTTGTCGGTGCGTGCCATGAGGTCGCCCAGCGGGTCGTACTCATCGAGCAGCGGCACCACCTCCACGTGCTCCGGTGCGTTGTTGATCTTCCAGTCGGCAAAGAAGATGTGCTTTATCCTGCCCAGTTCGTCAGCCTTCTCGAAGCGCACGTGGCACGCGTCCTTGTGCACCAGGCGCACTATCTTGCTCCTGTCACGTGTCAGTACCACCACGCAGACGGAGAAGAAGTAGTATTTCAGGTCTGTCACCTGCTCGGCAAAGAACCTCTTCATGTTGTTGCGCATCAGGAAGCGCACCACGTCCCTGTCGGCTGTGGGCAGTGGCTTCTTCTCCTTGCGCGTGGCGATGTCCATGTACTCCAGTCCCCTGCTGTAGCATGTCAGCACGTTGAAGAACTTGTCCTGGCTCATCACGGAGTTTTTCTCCACCAGCTCCTTCAGCTGGTAGGGAAGTTGGTTGTCATTGCCCCATGCCACCACGTCGTAGGCGTTGCCGTCATCAGCCTGCACGGTGATGATGCTGTCGTTCTCGGGCGAGCTATAGACGTTCTCCGACGTGACGGCGGAGGCTCCTACCGCAGACGGACGGGCGATGTCATAAATAAAATTCTCGGTCATAACTTTATACTCTATACTATATACTTTATACCATGTACTTTATACCCTTATATATACACGGGATGTCCGTTAATCTCGAATATCAGCAGGTCCTTCACCTTGCGTATCTGTCCGTTCCTTGGGTTGCGGAAGTCGTGTGTGCCCCTCTGCCAGTAGCTGCTTGTCACCGTCCAACCCTCCAGCACTATCCTGGTGCCGTCTTTCTTGAGTGCCGTGACGTTCAGCGGCTCGTGCGTCCTCTGGCACTCGTCGAGGAACAACTGTGCGTCCTTCATGTGCAGCGCGCTCTTCACTTTATCCATTACACTTTATACTTTATACTTCATACTTCATACTTTATACTCCACCCTAAGCATAGACTTCATCGAACTGCTCGGAGAATATGCGTGTGGCGGCGGTCCGTGTCAGCACGTTGTGCGTGCGCTGAGCGTAGGTGTATGTCACCTCGTATGCCGTCATGTAGTCGTCCTCGTTGTTTGTCTCGCTTTTCGAGTCGGTGATTACCACCTCCTTGCCTCGCTGTCCGTCCTGCCACAGATACACCTCGTGGGAGCGCAGCAGTTCCTCCGCCCAGTCCGCCATGGCGTCGCTCAGCCATCCGGTGTTGGCGGTGAACTTGTGTTCCTCCGTCACCTTGTAGTTGCGCAGCCTGCCGTGTATGCGTGCCGATGCCCTGGTGTATTTCCCCTCGCGCTTCAGCGTGCCGTTGCAGTGCAGCAGCTCGTCGCACCCGAAGCTGTTGACGAACAGGAGCGAGGGGCACGGCAGTATCTGTTCCTCCTGCAGGCGGAACTCCTGGCTCCTGCCTCCCGCCGTCACGGTGTAGCACAGCAGCCTGCCTCCTATGAGGTCTATGGCGCTGATAATCCTTTTCGGCGACACGTTGAACTGTGATATCCCGTCCGTGGTTTTCACGGCGCTAATGGTCACCGTCCTCGTGGTGAAATCCCCTGCCGGAAGCATCACCTCCGCTGCCACCGTGACCTCCGTCGCGCCGTAAGCGTACAGTCTCTCCTCGCGGTTGTATGCTGTCATCTTCTCTCCAGTCAGTATGGTAAGGAAATGGCTGTCCACCCATTGCTGTGCCGTCATGCCCACGTCGGCGGCGCAGTAGAGCAGTGTCACGGTGTCGATGGCAGCCGTCGCCGTCCCGTCGTCAAAGGCGCCGTCCATCGTCATCGTTCCGTACTCCCTCAGATACGTCTCCACCAGCGACGGCAGGCTGCCTACTGTCACCCTCCCGCTGCTGTCGGTGTATAGCGTTTCCTCCATCACGGTGAGCACGGTGCCGCCGTGGGAGAGGGTGAGGGTGAGCGTTCCCTCCTCCTCCGCAGAACTGAAGACTATGTCATCTATCTGTGATGACAGGCAGAACGTGCCTGGTTGACTGACTATCTGTGCCATTGCCGTTTTTCTTTTTCCACAAAGGTACGTTGTTTCCATGATCCGTGAAAATACACAGAGGCGGCCAGCCTTTCAGCCAGTCGCCTCCTTCTCACCTTTTCAGACACGAGCCCTTTCCGAGGACCTACTTACTTATTCTAATTGCTTCGGCATATTGGGGTCGGTCCACACCATACGGTCCTGCATACGTGAGAGCACGTATCCTTTGCCGAACATGTACCGGGTCACGTCGTCGGGCTCCAGCGAAACCGTGTCGCGCAGGTTGTCGCAGATATCCTGCGAGGTGAACCTGCCACAGTCCTGAGCCATGAAGTAAGCGTCAAGCACCATTTTCTTGTACTCCCTGTCTACGTTCTGTGCCGATTTTTTGCTATTCTGAGCCATTGTCCACCTCCTCTCCAGCTTCTGTTATACCGAGTGATTCGATTTTCCTGTAGTGGTCTTTCATGTCCACCAGCATGGCGAGCCAGGGACATATATCCTCGTCGATGATATCACTCTCGTCAGCCTTGACAAGGACATCCATCAGGCGTGACAGGTATCTCTCCATGTCGTTGAACCTTGCGTAGTCGCTAATCTGGCAGAGTCCGCGAAGCTTCTCCTCCGTAAGGTCCACGCTGTATCCGCCTATCTCTACGTTTACGGTCTTGGTATTCATAGTTCACCTCCTTTCTCTCTTATAGCTGGAAGATACGCCCTGTTGACTATCAGGCTAAGCTCCTCCTTAGCGTCCTGCTGGTACGACACCGTGCCCTTCACGGCGTGGAAGTAGAGGCGTGCTATGTCCGTCTCGTCCTTGCCGGGGTCGATCCTCACCTGGCCGTTGCCATGGGAGTCGAGCGGCGAGAAGGCTATGTGCGCCTTGCTGCCCGCTGGCTTGTCTTTACCCACCTGTCGCTTCAGGTGCTCCACAAAATCCGTAAGGTCCTCCGTAGTTACCAGGAGGCGGTTGTCCATGCCCTTCATGAGGGCTATGGTAAAGTCGTAGTACTTCGGTGACTTGGCACGCCACCAGAAATCACATGCAAATATCATCATATTCTTTTCTTGTTCTTTTTGTTGTATAATAATCGAAAAAAGAAAGGCTTGGGGAGGCAGCAGCACTCCGGGCACATCAGCATCACGCCTATAGCGTGAGGAAAACCAACCCCTCTTACGACCGCCAGCCCTCCTCCGACGCTTTTGATTCCCAAAGGGAGGGCTATTATCCGTAAGGTTTACCCTTTCACCTTTCCGGCTGTGGAAGGTTCTCTCAGAGCCTTACAGCGGGGTCCCTTTCCTAAGCATTGTCATT